>JAQVHL010000012.1:19923-55693 GCA_028696185.1 Halothiobacillaceae bacterium | reverse complement strand
AACGTTAGATAAGGACATGCCGATACTTTCGATGTTCTACGGGATCATTATCCGGCTGTATCTCCTAGATGCCATCGATATCGCCAGACGTCTTGGGCGTCGTGAAAGACTTCGTTTACTGCTGGCGCGAGTGCAAAGGTCTGCCCACAGCACAGGATCGGACGGCTGTGAAAATTTCAGCTCTCCGCCGTGCTTGAATGGGTGCCCGCTGGCGGTAAGGATGACGACACGCTGATCGGGCACGAACAAAAATGAATCCAGCGAGGGAAGGTATCGCGTGCGCCTGGAAGGCCAACGCCTCGACCGGAAGCCCTTGCGGGCAATGACTGGCAAGACGGCAGACTGGAAGGAAATCGCCAAGGATTGCATTGCTTTTTCCAATGCAACGGGCGGTCGTCTGCTTTATTGAGACAGTGCCGGAATGCGCGCGCCTTCACGCTGCAGGAGCGCCTGCTTGCGTTGCACGCCCCAGCCGAATCCGGACAATCCGCCATCGGCACGGATCACCCGGTGACAGGGAATGACCAAGGCCAGGGGATTGGCTGCGCAGGCTCCCGCAACCGCGCGATAGGCAGACGGCTGGCCGATACGGCGCGCGATCTGTGCATAGCTGCGCGTTTCACCGCGTGGAATCTCGCGCAGGGCGGCCCATACCCGCTTCTGGAAAGCCGTGCCCTGAATATCCAGTGTGCCAAGCACCGGCAGATTCCCGGCAAACGATGTGGGTTGCTCGATGTAACGGCACAGCACGTCCAGGGCTTGGGTCAAATCCGCAGCGCCTGTCACCTTCACCGCATCCGGATAACGCGCATGGCAGGCGCGCACCAGAACGTCCTCATCGTCTCCCATCGCCAGATGGACGATTCCTCGTCCGGAGGCGGCCGCCAGCAGCATCCCCAGCGCACTCGGCGCGCAGCTATAGCGTATGGACATGCCGCCCTCCCCGCCAGATAAAAGCGAAAAACCAATTCGATACAAAAACCACAGGGCGAAGCCTGTTGCGGCAGAGAACATTCCTGCCTGTCGGGAACTCTGTTCAGGCCGCCAGCAAATAGTCCAGCAAACGCCCCATGAGCGCCTGATTGTCGGCATACCTGGCGGCAGGTTCGGCCAGCAAGGCGGCTTCATCCTGCACATAGGGGCCGGGGAGCATTTCGTCGCGGCAGTTTTCAACGATAGCGCGCGCGCTTTGCGGCGTGGTTTCCAGGTGGAACTGCAAACCAATGGCGCGGCGCCCGTACTGGAACGCCTGGTTTTCACACGCCTGGCTGCGTGCCAGACGTACGGCGCCCGGTGGCAGGCTGAAGGTTTCCCCATGCCAGTGAAACGCGGTAAATACGGCCGGCAGCGCGAATCCTTCCCCCGGCGTCGCCTCCACCGCAAACCAGCCGATTTCCTTGACCGGATTGCGCGTTACCTCGCCCCCCAGGGCGACGGCCATCAATTGCGCGCCCAGGCAAACCCCCAGGACGGCCGCTCCGCGCCGCATGACGGCGCCAACAAACGCTTTTTCATCGGCAAGCCAGGGATACAGCGCCTCGTCATGTACGCTCATCGGACCGCCCATGACGATCAGAAGGTCAATACCGGTGGGTTCAGGCAAGGGCTCCTGCGCGTAAAAACGCGTGTAGCTCGGGCGAATTCCCCGTGCCGCCAGCCAATCGGCCATGCCACCGATATCCTCGAACGGCACATGTTGCAGGACATGAACGCGCATGATTCCCCCTCATCGCTACCTGTGTCGGCAAAGCCGCATTCTGGCATGTCACGGCAGCAGGATAAATACACGCCGGGGCGGGTGCTCCCGCAGGGTTCAGCGCAGGATTTTTTCCCGGTAGTAATTGAGCTCGGCCACCGACGCGCGGATATCGTCCAGGGCCAGATGGGTGGAGGGCTTGTTGAGGGCCTTGAGCACATCCGGGTACCAGCGGCGGGCGAGTTCCTTGAGCGTGGTCACATCCAGGTTGCGGTAGCTGAAATAGCGCTCCAGAACGGGCATGCGTCGGGCCAGAAAACGGCGATCCTGGCAGATGCTGTTGCCGCACATGGGGGATTTGCCTTCCGGCACCCACTCGCGCATGAAGGCAAGGGTCTGGCCCTCGGCCTCGGCCAGATCGATGCGGCTTTCGCGTACCCGCGCGGTGAGGCCGGATTGCCCATGCTGTCGGGTGTTCCATTCGTCCATGCCGGAAAGAACATCCTCCGCCTGGTGGATGGCGATGACCGGCCCTTCGGCCAGCACGTTGAGATACTTGTCGGTAACCAGGGTGGCGATTTCGATGATGGTGTCGCGGTCAGGGTCCAGCCCGGTCATTTCCAGGTCGATCCACACCAGGTTTTCTTCATTGAGGGCCATGTCATCACTCCGGTTTCGTCATGGTCGGCTAGGGTAGCAGGCCCGTCGGGCAATTTCTTGTGTGTCAGCGCACGAAATAACCGTGCCAGACGCGGTATAATCACGCGCCTTGCCGCGCCTAGTTCGCGATGTTCACGATAACGGAAACCCTCCATGGCCGATGACGCTTCCAGACAGAACGACGTACAGCGGCTGCTGCAGGAAATCCGCGAAACGCTGGCGCGCAACCGCCTGGTCGAGGGCCTGGTGCAACGCACCCATCAGCCGCATCAGGCTTTGGTTGAAAATATCGTTCACCGGCAGAATCTCGCCCTGCTCGCCTCTCGGCTGGATAACCTTCACGCCGCCGACATCGCGCACATTCTCGAAGCCCTGCCGCTCGACGAGCGTCTGGTGGTGTGGGATCTCGTCAAGTCCGACCGCGACGGGGAAGTCCTGCTGGAGGTCTCCGACTCGGTGCGCGAATCGCTCATCCGCGTCATGGATTCCGATGAGCTGGTCGCGGCCGTCGGGCAACTGGACACCGACGAGCTGGCCGACCTCGCTCCCGATCTGCCCGACGAGGTCATGCAGGATGTGTTCAGCGCCCTGCCGGTGGAAGAGCGCGAACAACTGCGCTTCGCCATGTCCTATGCGGAGGATTCGGTCGGCGCCCTGATGGATTTCGATCTGGTCAGCGTGCGCGTGGACACCACGCTGGAGGCCGTCTACCGCTACCTGCGCCGCCTCAAGGAGCTACCCGACCACACCGACAAGCTGTTCGTGGTTGACCGTGAAGGCCGTTTCCAGGGCATCCTGCCGCTGAAGAAGCTGATCGTCTCCGACCCGTCCATGGTGGTGAGCGACCTCATGCCCCGCGATGTAGTCAGCTTCCGTCCCGAAGACAAGGCGCGTGACGCCGCCCATGCCTTCGAGCGCTATGACCTCGTCTCCGCACCGGTCATCGACGAGCAGAACAAACTCGTCGGTCGCGTCACCATCGATGCCGTGGTGGACTTCATCCGCGAAACCAGCGACACCGAGCGCCTCTCCCAAGGCGGTCTGCGCGAGGAAGAAGACATCTTCGCGCCGGTCTGGTCCAGCGTGAAAAACCGTGGCCCCTGGCTGGCCGTCAATCTGGTCACCGCCATCATCGCCTCGCGCGTCATCGGCCTGTTCGAAGGCACCATCGAACAGCTCGTCGCACTCGCCGCGCTCATGCCCATCGTCGCCGGCATGGGCGGCAACATCGGCAACCAGACCATCACCATGATCGTTCGCGCCCTGGCCACCCACGGCATGAATCGCGCCGACATCCGCAATCTCTACTTCAAGGAAGTGAAGGTCGCCGCCATCAACGGTGTCGTCTGGGGCGGCGTACTCGCGCTGGTTACCGTGCTCATGTACGGCGACTGGCCGCTGGGGGGCGTCATGATGCTCGCCGTCTCGCTCAACTTCCTGGTCGCCGCCCTGATGGGGGTCACCATCCCCGTGCTGCGTAACCATTTCGGCCGTGACCCCGCGCTGGGATCGTCGGTGCTGATCACCGCCATCACCGATTCCGGGGGGTTCTTCATCTTCCTTGGGCTCGCCACCCTGTTCCTGCTCTGAGCCCATGGCCCGCTTCCGTCACACCGAGCAACATCAGCGCCGCTTCCGCGACCGGCAGCACGAGCTGCTTGAAAAAAAAGCCGGTGAAACCGGCGCCGGCGAACCGGCCGGGCGCGACGGGCAGGTCATTTCCCATCACGGGCGGGAGCTCCTGGTCGAGGATGCCCAGACCGGTGAAACCCTGCGCTGTGTCGCGCGCCGAACCCTGGGCACTGTCGTGACCGGCGACCGGGTGCTGTGGGTCGAGGAAGCCCATGGCAACGGCGCCATCGTTGCCGTTCGCCCGCGTATCTCACTCCTGCAACGGCCCGACCCCTACGGCAAGCCGAAAAGCGTGGCTGCCAATATCGATCAGGTCCTGATTGTCGTTGCCCCCCGGCCGGAGCCCAACCCGACCCTGATCGACCGCTACATCGTGGCCACCCTGGCCCTGCCCGCCACACCCATTCTGGTGCTGAACAAGACCGATCTGCCGGAAACCGGAGCCTGTCGCCGCCTTCTCGACGAGTTTGCCGCGCTGGGCATAGAGCGTATCGAAACCCACGCCCTCGCAGAAAGACCCGACCCAAGCATGGATGACGGCCTGGACACCCTGCGCGCACGCCTGGCCGGGCATATCAGCCTGCTCGCCGGCCAGTCGGGCGTCGGCAAGTCCTCCCTGGTGCGGCAGCTGGTTCCCGCGGCAGCGCCCGCCGTCGGCGACTTGTCCGACCAAAGCGGCGAAGGGCGTCACACCACGCGTGCCAGCACGCTCTATCACCTGCCGGCCGGCGGCGATCTCATCGACTCCCCCGGCGTGCGCGATTTCGGCCTCTGGCAAATCAGCCCTGACGATCTCGCTCGCGGCTTTACCGATATCCGCGAACACGCCGACCAGTGCCGTTTCGCCAACTGCAAGCATCGGGACGAACCCGGCTGCGCGGTACGCCACGCCGCCGAACAGGGAAAGCTATCCCTGCGCCGCCTGCACAGCTATCTGAGCCTGCTGGAAACCCTGGAGACGGAGCGGCGCTGAGCTTTTCGTATCAGCGCGGCGCCTCGTTGATCTCGACCACCGGCTCGTCCGCTCCTAAACGCAGCCGCCACCAGCGGCTGGGAGGCTCCAGGTTCAGCCTTCCTTCACGGAGCTCATCGCCGCCTGCACGGGAAGACGCCGCGAACTCGGCCTGCCCGACCCGGCGCCATTCTCCGTTTTCCCTCGTGCTCAATTCGCAACGAACCCAATGGCCACGGCTTGGATGCAATGTTCTAATACCGAAAAACCGTGTTCAATAATTGCTTGGGTGCTGTGACATGACTCTCTTTGATGCGCTTGGATTCCGGTGGGACAGGTCGGCAATGCCGACTTCCGTTCCAACGCACTCGCTTGAGCGGGTCTGCTTCCGCCTCCACAAGATGCTGCCTGAATTCGTATGGGATGCCTCAGTGCTGGAAGGCAACCCCTTTACCTTCCCCGAAGTTAAAACGCTGCTGGATGGCGTGACCGTTGGCGGACGGAAGCTTTCCGATCAGGAGCAAATTCTGAACCTTGCGGAAAGCGCAAAGCGCCTGCTGGTGATGCTCAAGAGCGGCCAATTCGCCCTCGCCAAAAGCGTGTTTATCGAACTCAATGGCATCGTCGCCCGCAAGGAAGCCCTGGAATGGGGCGTGTTCCGTGGCGAAGGTCAGGAGAAGAATTACACACCGGATGTGGTGCTCGGTGAACACGGGCGCTATACCCCACTGCCGACGCTGCCCGGCGCACCAGAACTGAACCGGGTGTTCAGTGAAGGCGTTTCAGCCCTGCAAGCATGTGAGCCGTTCGAGCGAGCGACCGCCTTTTTTCTGTTCGGCGCCTTGCAGCAGTTTTTCTTCGACGGCAACAAGCGCACGTCACGTTTCATGATGAACGGCGTCCTCATGTCACACGGCATTGACGCTATTAGCGTACCAGCGGCCAAGGCGCAGGAGTTCAACGAGAAGATGGTTCGTTTCTATCTCTCGAAAGATGCCACAGAGATGATGGCCTTCCTCGCGGGATGCCACCCGGATGCAGATGCGATTCTTTATCCACCCGTAGGGGATCGAAACCACGACCGCAAGAAGGAGAGATGAACACGGCGGAAAAGTGCATTGCGCTGGATACATGGGCTGACCGCCGTTACTACGCGCCGAAGAAAGCCCGAAACCGTGTTCTGACACCGGATGGCGCATGCTGCCAAATCGTCGCCACCTCCAGTGCCGTTTCGCCAACTGCAAGCATCGGGACGAACCCGGCTGCGCGGTACGCCGCGCCGCCGAACAGGGAAAGCTTTCCCTGCGCCGCCTGCACAGCTATCTGAGCCTGCTGGAAACCCTGGAGACGGAGCGGCGCTGAGCTTTTCGTATCAGCGCGGCGCCTCGTTGATCTCGACCACCGGCTCGTCCGCTCCTAAACGCAGCCGCCACCAGCGGCTGGGAGGCTCCAGGTTCAGCCTTCCTTCACGGAGCTCATCGCCGCCTGCACGGGAAGACGCCGCGAACTCGGCCTGCCCGACCCGGCGCCATTCTCCGTTCTCCCTCGTGCTCAATTCGCAACGAACCCAATGGCCACGGCTCAGATCGCAAAGAAGCATGTCCGCCTCGCCGTCTGCATCGACATCCGGGCTCAAGAGCAGGCAGTCGCTGCCGGGCGCCAGGCACGGTGTCATGCTCGCTTGCGTCACCAGGAAGGCATAAAAATCCTCCTCCGGTGTCACGGCCCCCGGCGCCAGACGGATTCTCTCCTGCGCCTGAGTCAAGTTCGCAGGCTCCGCCGTTAAAACCGCACCCTGCCGCGAGGGATAGCGCTCGGTACGTTCAAGCATCATCCTGACCCGCGAGGTCAGTTCGCTCTCCTCCTGCACCAGGGGCATCCCCGCCAACGCCTGCAGGGCCTCGTATCCCTGCCGCCCCGCCGAAAACCGCAGATAGGCCAGATCAAGCGCCTTCTCCCGCTCCCCGGCCGGTGCCGCTTCAAAGCGCGCCAGCTGGCTCTGGATACTGATGCGATGCGGGTCCAGTACCGGTGAATCGAACAGGAAAATCAGCCCGACCAACCCCAGGGAAGCCCATACATTGACCCGCGCCAGGCCCGGCAACCACGCGCCCTCGCCCGTCCAGAACGCCACGCGCCAGCGCCGCACGATGGCCAGTGCATAGCCCAACGCATGTACCCCCAGCCCCAGAATGGCCAGCACGCCCCACAAACGCTCCGGTGTCCATCCATACTGACCAATGCGCAGTCCCAGGGCATACAAGGCCAGAACCGCATACAGCGGGCTGACCAGGATGGCCGCACTCACCATACGCCGCACAAGCGACGGATAGGGCGAAGGCCCCTGCCCGTCCTGCACCACGGCATTGAGAAACACGATCTGGAAAACCAGCAGGCTGGCCAGAATGAACGTGGCGTGGCCGGTACGCCACAGAGGTGCCAGACCGGTAAAAGGCAGCGCGACGATGAACAGCAGGGCAATGAAGGACAGAACCGGCAACACACCGGCAAACAGTGCAAAAAGAATCTGCCGCGCGATGCGTACCGGCTTTTCCTGGGTACGCCCGATCAGCACACCCAGCCCGAAGAACAGGCCGGTCGCCAGATACACAAAGGGCTTTTCACGAAACAGGTCGTGAAAAAAGCGGATGTCGATCAGCTTGAACAGTTCTCCCCACAGGATCAGAACCGCCCAACCCAGGCCCACCGTCACTCCGGCGAAAGCCAGGGCGAGCGTGTTCTGCCAGGCATGGTCGAAGAGCGCCGGATAAGACGCCCTCCACGGCCATCCCCCACCGGCATCCTCAACGCTCATCCGCCACTGCAGATAAGGCAGCAACACAAAGCTGCCCAGCCCCAGGCTGGCCCCGAAGGGGAACAATACGGCGTGCGCCTCAAGGCCGGGCGCCCCCGTGGCATTGCGCGCCGCCCAAATCGCCAGAGCGACATAAGCCACGATCAGCAGGACCGACTGCCACCAGAAACGCCCCTGCCCCAGCGACTGCAGGGAAAACATCATCAGCGTGGGCACGGTCAACACCAGGGTGTACCAGCAGACCTGACCGTAAAGCTCGGACAAGGGCCAGATCGCATGGGCATGCCCGTATTCGGCCAGATAGAGCAACAAGCCCTGCAGCAAGGCCAGCAAGACAATGAACGCGCGCTCGTTACGCCCCAGCGGCGCCCTGCCGGAAACCTTCAGCGAGGAGTTGTCCTCCCGATTCATCCGTGACTCCTGTATCTACCGATCCCATCGGAACAAACACGTTTCAAGCGTCGAGTTCACGCCCATCCGGTGGGATGAGGCTCAGAACCCCGCCATCGCCTCCTCCCGCTTGGCGCGGGCGCGGTGATCGCTCGCAAGGAAGGTGTAGAGGGTCGGCAGCACGAACAGCGTGAACAGCGTGCCCACGGCAAGACCAAAGACGATGACCATGCCGATGGCCTGACGGCTTTCCGAACCCGCGCCGCTCGCGTGCAGCAGGGGGATCAGACCGGCGATCATGGCGGCGGTGGTCATCAGGATCGGTCGCAAGCGCAGGCGCGCTGCTTCCATGACCGCGTCGAAACGGCTGTATCCGGCCATTTGCCGCTCCTTGGCCACTTCGCAGATAAGAATCCCGTGCTTGGAGATCAGACCGATCAGGGTCACCAGGCCGATTTCCGTGTAGATATTGAGCGTGGCATGCCCAAGCGCCAGGGGCAGGATGGCCCCCAGGGTGGCCAGCGGCACGCTGATGAGAATCACCAGCGGGTCGCGGAAGCTCTCGAACTGCATCGCCAGTACCAGGTAAATGATGACAATGGCCAGGGCGAAAATCAGAACAATGGAAGAGCCTTCCTGCACATACTGGCGCGATTCCCCCTTGTGATCGGTGCCGTAGCCCTGCGGCAACACCTCACGGGCGATTTCGTCGAGCTTGGCCAGGGCCTGCCCCTGGGTGACGCCCGGCATGAGCGCGGCCTGGAAGGTCGCGGAATTGAGCTGGTTGAACTGATTGCGTGACACCGGCTCCACCGCATCGCCAATATCGACCAGATTGGACAGCGGAACGGACACGCCGTTGGTGGTACGCACATAGTAATGATTGAGGCTGTCCGGCTGCAGGCGGTCGATGCGCATGACCTGCGGGATGACCTCGTAGCTGCGCCCGTCGATGTTCATGCGGTTGACGTAGGCATTGTTGACCAGCGTGGACAGGACATTGGCAATGGCCAGCATGCTGACGCCATACGCACCGGCCTTGTCGCGGTTGGGCGTGACCGTGACGGTCGGCGCCTCGTACTTGAGGTCGCTGTCGATGTAGGAAAACACGCCGGACTGCGCGGCGCTGGCCACGAAGCGATCCATGATCGATGCCAGTGCCGGGTAGCCGTCGGTGGTGCTGATGACGTACTGCACCGGAAAACCACTACCCGAGCCCGGCAGGGCCGGCGGCACAAAAGCGGCGGATTTGAGGCCCGGCAGACTGAACAACTGCATGGTCAGGCGGTTGGAGATTTCCGAAGCCGACGCGCTACGCTCGTCCCAGGGTTTCAGCGCATCGATGCCAAAGCTGGTATTGGCCTGCGGATAACCGGCGATGGTGAACTGCAGCGCCGTTTCCGGGTAGCCCTGCATGATGTCGCTGACCAGGCGTCCGTAGTGGGCCAGATAATCGGCATTGGCATTCGAGGGGCCGGTCTGCATCACCATCAGGAAGCCCTGATCCTCGACCGGGGAAAGCTCGGAAGGGATCTTCGGCACCAGCCAGACGATGATCGCAAGCACCGCGAGAGCAAAACCAACCACCATCACACGCCAGCGGATGATGCGCCCGAGCACGGCGGAATAGGCACGGGTGAGCCCGCCCAGCACAATTTCAACACCACGCTCGAAGGCGCCCGGACGCTCGCGGTGTTTGAGAATGCGCGAAGCCATCATGGGCGAAAGGGTGAGTGCGATAATGCCCGAGACAATCACCGACCCGGCCAGGGCCAGGGCGAACTCACGGAATAACGCACCGGTGAGCCCGGAGACCAGGGCGATCGGCGTGTACACCGCCGCGAGGGTCAGGGTCATGGTGATGATCGGCACGGCAATTTCGCGCATGCCGACCAGCGCCGCTTCGATGGGCTGACGCCCTTCCTCGATATGGCGATGCACGTTCTCCACCACCACAATGGCATCGTCCACGACCAGACCAATCGCCAGCACCATGGCCAGGAGGGTCAGCAGGTTCAGCGAGAAGCCCAGCGCCGACATGACGATGGCCACACCGACCAGCGACAAGGGGATGGCGACCAGCGGAATGACCGTGGCGCGCAGGCTGCCCAGGAACAGGGTCACCACCACCATGACAATGATGACCGCCTCCCAGAGCGTCTCCACCACGCCGTCGATGGACGCGCGGATGAACACGGTGGAATCGTAGGCAATCTGCATCTTCAGCCCACTGGGCAGGTTGGACTCGACCTCCGGCAGGATCTTGCGCAGGTCATCGACCACCGTCAGCGGGTTGGCATCCGGCGTCAGGTCCACACCGATGAACACGGCCGGCTGGCCGGAGAGCTGCACGCGCACATCGCGTGATTTGGATTCCATGATGACCTGAGCGACATCGCCCAGACGCACCACCGCGTCCTGTTGCGCCCGCACGATGATGGCGGCGAAGTCCTCCGCCTTGTTCAGATCGGTCTTCGCGTCAATCTTGTAGATATCGAAGTAACCCTGGATGGTGCCGGGCGAGGCTTGCACGTTGTTGGACAACAGCGCGTTGCTCACGTCCTCCGCCGTCACGCTCAGTGCTGCCATGCGTCGCGGATCAAGCCAGATGCGCATGGAAAACGCCTGCTCGCCCAGAATCTTCGGGTCGGCCACCCCGGCCACGGTGGAAAGCTTGGGGCGCACTGCGCGGTTCAGGTAATCGGAAATCTGCTCCGCGCTCAGCTTGTCGGAATAAAACGCAAGATACATGGCCGAGGTCTGATCACCGGTCGACTTGACGATGGCCGGGTCGTAGACCTCCTTCGGCAACTGGTAGCGCACGCTCTGCACCTTGGAGAGCACTTCGGACAAGGCGGCATTCGGGTCGAAATTCAGACGCACGTTGACGGTAATGACACTCTGCCCCGTCTGACTCTGCGATTCGATGTATTCCACGCCGTTGGCCGAAGCGACCGCCTGCTGGATGGGCTGGGTGACGAATCCCTGCACCAGATCGGAGGACGCACCGGGATACATCGTGGTGATGGTAATCACCGTGTTCTGCATTTCCGGGTACTGACGCAGCTGGAGTTTGGTCAGCGAATAGGCGCCCAGCACCAGGATAAGCAGGGACAGCGACATGGCCAGTACCGGCCGCTTGATGAAGATATCCGTAAAACGCATGGGTATTCCTCACGTGGACGCGGGCTCGGACAGGGGGGCGACAGACGGGCGACGAATCGCTTACTGACGCGGCGGCGTGGCCGGCTTGGCCGGTGCGGGAACCTCGGAAGGCTGCACGGCCGCGCCATTTGACAGCTTGAAGCCGCCGACGGTAATGACCTGTTCGCCGGCCTTGATGCCGGAGAGCACCACCACGTCATCACCGCGCCGGTCACCCAGCGTGATTTCCCGGCGCTGTGCCACCTGACCTGAGCCCTCCTTCGCCGGCACGGCAACATAAAGAAAATCACCGTACAGACTGAAACTGATGGCCGTGGACGGCACGACCAGCACCTGCTGGGTTCCCGGCAGGATCACCGACAGGCTGGCATACATGCCCGAACGCAGCAATCCATCGGCATTGGGGATGTCCGCCTGAGCGAGGAAGACTCCGCTGCCAGCATCAACACGCGGCTCGACCGCCGTGATGCGCCCGCTGAACTCGCGCTCGGGATAGGCATCGACCTTGATCG
This sequence comes from Halothiobacillaceae bacterium, assembly GCA_028696185.1. GTDB lineage: Bacteria > Pseudomonadota > Gammaproteobacteria > Halothiobacillales > Halothiobacillaceae > JAQVHL01. The sequence goes on along the minus strand of JAQVHL010000012.1, from coordinate 43,871 downwards.
TGACCGGCAGGCCGGTCGTCACACGCGGCACATCGCGCTGCGGCACGATAAAACGGATGCGCATCGTGGAAAGATCCTGCAAGTTGACAATGGCCGTTCCCGGCTGCAGGTACTGCCCCTTGTTGATCTGGCGCAGGCCCAGGGCGCCACCGAAGGGCGCAGTGATGATGCGCCGGTCGATGGTGGCCTGCAGGCTGGCGATGCGCTCCTTGATCTGGTCGACCTTGGAAACCTGCTCATCCAGGTTGTACTGCGGCAACGCCCCCTTGCTGACCATCTCTTTTGCTCGGGAGAGGTTTTTCAGCTCGGTAGGCAACTGGGCTTCGGCCTCGCGCAGCTGAGCGACCTCCACGCTGGTATCCAGTCGCACCAGCACATCGCCGGCCTTCACCGTCCGTCCGGAGTCGAACAGGATGTCCTTCACCAGTCCGCCTTCGGCAGCGCTTACATCCACCCCCTGCCAGGCTTCGAGAAAACCGATGGCTTCAAGCGTGGAGGTCCAGGGCTGCTCCTGCACCGTCATCAGGTTCACGGGAAGGGCCGGCATGCCCTGCGCGAAGACCGGCAGGGACGTACCGATAAGACCGAACAGAGCAAGGGCGGGAGCGATCCGGGGCATGGGTAATCCTCAATGAGCGCCTTCGGGCAGAGGGGAGGACACGGGCAGGACACGGGCAAGCCGCTTGCGGCGCGCGTCGATGGCATTCTTTGCGGCAATCAGGAACGCCAGGGCGATGAAGGCGCCCGGCGGCAGAATGGCCAGCAGGAAACCACGATACTCGGGAATGAGGGTCAGCGTCCATGAACGGGCGATGTCACCGAAGAGCAGATGCGCGTTCGCCAGCACCGTGCCGCTGCCCAGAAGCTCGCGTACCGCGCCCAGCGCCACCAGCACCAGCGCGAAGCCCATCCCCATCATGAAGCCGTCCCAGGCCGCCAGAGACAAGCGGTTGCGCGAAGCAAAGCCTTCCGCGCGCGCAATCACAATACAGTTGGTGACGATCAGCGGGATGAAAATCCCCAGGATGAGATACAGCTCGTGCAGCCAGGCATTCATCGCCAGCTCCACCGCCGTGACCACCGAAGCGATGACCATCACGAACACCGGCAGCCGTACTTCCGGGCGCACCCAATGGCGGATCAGCGAAACCAGCACATTCGACGCCGTCAGTACAAACAGCGTGGCGATGCCCAGGCCGATGGCATTGACCGTGGTATTGGAAATCGCCAGCAAGGGACACAGGCCCAGCACCTGCACCAGCGCCGGGTTGTTGCGCCACAGGCCATCGGCCGCGAGCTCAGTCAGGCGAGGAGCGGACATCGGGCTTCTCCTGCATCAGACGGGGCGATTCATCCCGTACATATTCCAGCGCACTGCGCACCGCGCCCACCACCGCACGCGGGGTGATGGTCGCACCGGTAAACTGGTCAAACGCGCCACCGTCCTTTTTCACCGCCCAGCCCGACGGCGCCGGGTTGCCCAGCGACTTGCCGGTGAAGCGATGAATCCAGTCGGATTTGCTTTCTTCGATCGGATCGCCCAAACCCGGCGTTTCCTTGTGCTGGGTCACGCGCACCCCGGTCAGGGTGCCGTCCAGCCGCGCACCGACCAGCAAGTGAATATCGCCACTGTAGCCCCCCCGGGCCACCGGCGCGAGCACCACGGCCACCACCCGCCCCTCGCGGCGAGCCAGCCAGGCGGTAGACGGGGCGCGCGTACCCAGGCGCGGATCAGGCGGCAGGCTCAGACGATCCGCCGAAGGGTCGTTGTCGTATTCCCCCACCGGCAACACGGCGCTCAGACGCTGTACGAGAGACAGATGCTCGTTGCGCGCGATGTCGGCGGCGGTTTTCTCGTGGGTCAGGGACACCACGCCGATGCCGATCACGGTGAAAAAGGTCAGCAGCGCTGCCGTCAAGCCAATCTGACGATAGTCCATAGGCTCAGTCCCGCCCATGCCCGAATACCCTGGGCCGGGTGTAGTAATCGATCAGCGGCACGGCCAGATTCATCAGCAACACCGCGAAGGCGACCCCATCGGGATACCCGCCGAAGGCGCGGATCAGATAGATCAACAGCCCTATCCCGGCGCCGAACACCAGCCGGCCAAGCACGGTAGTCGAGGCCGTCACGGGATCGGTGGCAATGAAAAAAGCGCCGAAAACAGCCGCCCCGGCGAACAGATGCAGCAAGGGCGAGGCATGATGCGCAGGGTCAATCAGCCAGAACAGGCCGGAAACCAGGAGCAGGCTGGTAAGCACTGCCACCGGGATGTGCCAGCGTATCACGCCGCGCCAGAGCAGCCACAGCCCCCCGGCCAGAAAGGCCAGCACCACCCATTCGCTGCCCTGCCCCCCCAGCCAGCCGAAGGCGGGGCCCTGCAGGGCCGTCTGCACCACCCCCTCATGCGAGAGCACGGTACGCAGCGCATCCAGCGGCGTGGCCCCGGTCACGCTGTCCCAACCCGCTTGCGGTGCGGCGCCGAACACGATCCCCAGGGATTCGCCAAAGCCCGGCAGCTCGCCCTGGGGGATAGGCCAGCGCGTCATCTCGCGCGGGAAGGAAATCAGCAGGACGACATAGCCCACCATGGCCGGGTTGAACAGGTTATAGCCCAGCCCGCCGTAAAGCTGCTTGGCCACCACCACCGCGAACAGCATGCCGACCACCGGAATCCACCAGGGCGCAAGAGCAGGCAGGCACAGGCCCAGAAGCCAGCCGGTGAGCACCACGCTGCCATCGCTCAGGAACGGACGCACCGGCCGGCCACGCAGGAGAAGCATCAGCGCCTCGGCTGCCAGCCCGGCGGCCACCGCCAGCAGGACGTTGAACAGCACGCCCCAGCCCATGACATAAAGGGCAACCAGGGTGCCCGGCACCAGCGCCGCGCAGACCTGCCACATGAGGCCGCCGACGCTCTTGCCACTGCCAGGAAACGGGGATGTATCGACTTTAAAACGCATGCTCGAAAGGGTCCTTCTCAGGAAGCGGGCGGCGAGCCGCGTCGTGCATCACGTCGCGCCTTCGCTTCGCGGATCTTCGCCAGCTGCTCCTCGTTCAGCGCCGCCGTGGCCGCGGGCTTTTCTTCGACAGGCGCGGGTTCGGAGACGGCGGAGGCTGGTGCGGCCTCGCCGACCTTGCGGGCATCGCGACGGGCCTTGGCTTCGCGGATCTTCGCCAGCTGCTCCTCACTCAGCGCCGCCGTGGCCTCGGGCTTTTCTTCGACAGGCGTGGACGCAACCGGGGTGGCGGCGGCAGACGCTATCGCTTCCTTACGTGCCCTGGCCCGTGCCATTGCCGCCTGAATGGCCGCCTGACGTGCCTCGTCTGCGCTTGGAGCAGCGTTATCGTCCGAATTATGGGCCGAATTCTGTGCAGCACTCTGGGCCGCACTCTGGGCAGCGGCGAGGGCTTCGCGTTTGCGTGCCATGGCGTCCTCGCGTTCGCGCTTTTCGCGCTCGATGCGCGCCAGACGGAATTCATGCCGCTCGCGCGCCTGGGCCGCCTTGAGACGCTCACGTTCCTGTGCCCAGATTTCGTTCTTGGCAAAGCGGAAGTACTGCACCAGCGGAATATTCGACGGGCAGGCGGTAGCGCAGCAGCCGCATTCAATGCAATCGAACAGATGATGCACTTCGGCCTTGTCGAACTCACGCCCACGGGAGAACCAGTACAGCTGCTGGGGCAGCAGCCGTACCGGACAGGCTTCCGCGCAGGCACCGCAGCGAATACAGGGCATCGGATCGAGCGTGGGCGTGACTTCGTCTTCGCACAAGGCCAGGAAACAGTTGCTGGCCTTGACGACAGGCACCTCGTCGCTGTGCAGTGCAATGCCCATCATCGGCCCGCCCATCAGCAAGCGGGCCACATCCGGAGCATAGCCACCGGCCACGCGCTCGATCAGCGCACCGGTGGGCGTGCCCAGCCGTACGTCCCAGTTGCCCGCCTCGCGCAGGCCACGCCCGGTCAGGGTGACCACGCGCGAGATCATCGGCTCGCCACGCACCACGGCACGCCAGATGGCGGCGGCCGTGGCAACGTTCTGCCCCACGATGCCCTCTTCGCTGGCATGACGCTCACGGGGGATTTCCTTGCCCGTCAGCGTCCGGATGAGCTGCTTTTCCGCACCGGCGGGGTACTGGCTGGGTACGGCGCGAACCTGGATGCGCCGGGTCTCGCCAAACAGCCGGATGACCTGATTGAGGGCGTCCATGGCCTCGGGTTTGTTGTCCTCGACGCCGATCAGACACTGCCCCGCCCCGGTCATGTGCATCAGGACCAAGGCGCCCTCGATGACTTCCGGGGCGCGCTCGCGCATCAGGCGGTCATCGCAGGTGATGTAGTCCTCGCATTCGGCGCCGTTGAGGATCACGGTGTGAATGGGCTCGTGGGCGGGCACGGCCAGCTTGACGGCGGAAGGGAAGACGGCGCCGCCCAGGCCGACGATACCCGCCTCACGCACCCGGTTGCGCAGCAGCAGCGGGTCGCGTTCAAGGTAATCCGGGTACGGCTCCAGAACCTCGGCCGGCTCGTCCAGACCATCGACGTCAATGACAATGCAAGGCGAGGACAGCCCCGAAGGGTGCGGCACCGGTCGCGCTTCGATGGCCCGCACCACGCCGGAGGTGCTCGCATGCACCGGCGCACTGACGAATCCATCGGCACGGGCAATGCGCTGCCCCCGGCGCACGCGATCACCCGGTTTCACCAGCGCTCGGGCCGGCTGACCGATGTGCATCGCCAGCGGAAGAATCAATTGCTCAGGCAAGGGCGCCGGGCGGATGGGCGCTTCCCGCGTCAGGCGTTTGTTGGCTTCTTCGGCATGCGTCGTCGGCGTTCCGCCCGCGCGGCGGGCATAGCGGATGAGTTTGCCCAGCATCAATGCGCCTCCCCTGCCCCATTCGCCGCCTGAGGCATCCCCCGATCGGCCGCCGTGCCCGTCGCGACATCGTCCGGCAGGGGCCATTTCCAGGTTTCCGGTTTCACCGGCAGGGGCACCATGGCGATGCAATCCACCGGACAGGGCGCGACACACAGCTCACAGCCCGTGCATTCGCTGGCAATGACGGTGTGCATCTGCTTCGCCGCGCCCAGGATGGCATCCACCGGGCAGGCCTGGATGCACAGGGTGCAGCCGATGCACAGGTTTTCGTCGATGACCGCCAGCATTTTCGGTTTTTCCGGGCCGTTTTCCGGATTGAGCGGCTTGGATTCGACACCCAGCAGATCGGCCAGTGCATCGACCGTGGCCTGCCCGCCCGGCGGGCACTGGTTGATGTCTGCCTCGCCTCGCGCGATGGCTTCGGCATAGGGGCGACAACCGGGAAAACCACACTGGCCGCACTGGGTCTGCGGCAGGAGTGCGTCGATGCGGTCGGCAAGCGGATCGCCCTCGACATGGAATTTCTGCGCGGAATACCCCAGCAGGGCACCGAAAACGAGGGCAAGCACGGCAAAGACGAGAATGGCGGTCAGCATGGGCGTCAGGTCTTCACCAGTCCTGCGAAGCCCATGAAGGCCAGCGCCATCAAGCCTGCGGTAACCAGACCAATGGGCACGCCCTGGAACGGGGCCGGCACGTCGGCACTCGCCAGGCGCTCACGCAAGGCGGAAAACAGCACCAGCACCAGTGAAAACCCGAGCGCCGCACCGAAGCCGTACAGGGCGGACTCGACAAAGCCGTGCCCGGTCTGCACGTTCAGCAGTGCCACCCCCAGCACGGCGCAGTTGGTGGTGATGAGCGGCAGGTAGATGCCCAGTACGTTATGCAGCAACGGGCTGGTCTTCCTGACCACCATTTCAGTGAAATTGACCACCACGGCGATGACGACGATGAAGGCGATGGTGCGCAGATACCCCAAGCCCAGGGGTTCGAGCAGCAGATCGTTGGTCAGGTAGCTGAGCACGGAAGACAGGGTGAGCACGAAGGTTGTGGCCAGGGACATGCCAATGGCCGTTTCGAGCTTTTTCGACACGCCCATGAACGGGCACAGCCCGAGAAACTTCACCAGAACGAAGTTATTGACCAGCACGGTACTGACAAGAATGATCGCGTATTCAGCCATTGGGCTCGCCGGTTGCGAGGAAAAAATTCCGTCATGGATTATCTGGATGTTGAAAAAGGGCGTCCAGCCCTTTTTCTGTCCGGATTTGGCAAAAATGAAGGATGCAAGCTAAGCGGCCATCACACTGCGATTCCGCCCGCCTGATTTAGCGCGATACAGGGCTTCATCCGCATGGTTAATCAAACGCTGGTAGTCCGGATGCCCATCGAAAATAGCTCCTCCCACGCTAACCGTCACATGATGACTACGACCGTTAGGGATCAGGAAGGGCTCGCTTTCCACCCGCTTACGAATTTTCTCTGCCAGGGCCAGGGCCCGATCCGGGTCGACCTCAACCAGCAGCAGGAGAAACTCCTCCCCACCATACCGGAACACGAAATCGCCCGCACGCACGCTGTTGAGCAAGACACCCGCCACTTGCTGCAGGATGCGGTCACCCGCTTCGTGACCGAACTCATCGTTGATGAACTTGAAATGATCCACATCGAGCAGGAGCAGCGCGAAATGCTTGCCCTGCCGTCGGCATAGCTCGGCTTCGCGCGCGAGCACAGCCGGCAGAAAGCGCCGGTTGAGCAGCTGCGTCAGCGCGTCCTTGCCACTTTCCATTTCAACGAAATGCTCGAACAGGGTGGCCAGCAGGAACTTGATCTGGCGCGATTCGTTCTGGATGCGCTTGATGAGCAGGCGCATTTCTTCATGAGCCAGATCCGCAAGCCAGGCCCGGCATTGGGGAATCAGCACCTCGTCGATGCGTTGCAGGCCCTCGCGCAGGGCCGGAAGCTCCGCACTGCCTTCGAACACCGCACTGGCCTTGTGGTACAGCCACAGACCGAAAGCCGATTCACCGAGGGTGGGCAAGGGCGACGTGTCCGGGCCGCCCATCAAGGTGATGAAGAACTGGTTTTCCCAATCCAGGAGGGCTGCCCGCTGCCGCTCGCGCTCAAGCGACATGTTCTGTCCGAAGGCAAACATGCGATAGGCTTCGTCGGCACGCGCCACCCGCTCGTGCGCGGTAACATACGCCGCGCTCATCACCTCGAAAGCCAGATCGACCAGGTCGGAAACATAACGCAGGGCGGGAATGGCCTGCTCTGGCGCCATGTCCGGCCCCAGCACCAGCTCGCTCATGCGTGCCTTGAGAACGCGCATACCCCGCGCCACGATATTGACTGGCACATCCACCCGCGCATGCACATCACCGACGTGCCGCTGCATGGCCATGGCGGCTACAAAGGACTCGGCGTTACCGCAGGAAAAAAGCGTCTCTATCCAGCGCTGCATGGCACTGTGAAGACGGGCATGCACCGCGTCGTGCGTCAGGTAGACCCGCGCATTGGGGTCATCCAGCATACGCTGGTAGAACAGGTCCGCAAGCGCCTGCTTCTGCCCGACGAGCACACGCTGCACCGCAAGACGCACCTGCTCGGGCGTGGATTCGAAACGCGCATGCCATTCGGCGCGGTCCTGCTGCGTACTGCTCGACATAGTCATGATGCTCCGATTCAACCCCGCGTTTGAAAACGCTTTTCAACACGCGGTCAGACCGCGCTCACCCGGTGGGCCTGCAGCCACTGCGTGAACGCGTTGCTCGGCAAGGGGTGGGTGTACAAATAGCCCTGCGCCTGATCGCAGCCCTGTTCGATCAGGATACGTTCCTGGGCCGTGCTTTCCACGCCTTCGGCCACCACAGTCATGCCCAGGCTGTGTCCCAGTGCCACGATGGTGGCCGACAACACGCGGTCGTCGGCATCGCTCTCCAGGTCACGCACAAAGCTCTGGTCGATCTTGAGCGTGCGGATCGGCAGGCGCTTGAGATAGCTCAGGCTGGAATAACCGGTGCCGAAATCATCAATGGCCAGCATCACCCCGAGCTCGCGCAACGCGGTCAGGTTATCCAGGCTGCGCGTCCCGGCTTCGAGCAGGGTGGCTTCGGTCAGCTCCAGTTCGATCAAGCAAGGCGCCACACCGTGGCGGGCCAGCAGAGCCGCAATGCTCCCGGCCAGGTCCGGGGAGCGAAAATGCCGCGCGGACAGGTTGATCGCCACCGGGGGCGGATCGATGCCTTGCTCACTCCAGCGAGCCAGTTCGCGAAACACGCAATCGAGCATCCAATCGCCAATTTCAATGATCAGGGCGCTGGATTCGGCCACCGGAATGAACATGCCCGGCGCCACCACCCCCTGTTCGGGGTGATTCCAGCGCACCAGCGCCTCGGCGCCGACCACCCGGCCATTGCGCAAATCGAGCTTGGGCTGGAAATAGGCTTCCAGCTGCCCCTCCACAATCGCCTTACGCAAGGCAGAGGCCAGCAGAAGACGCTCGAAGGTTTCCAGGTTCATCTCGCGGTCGTAGAAAACATGCATGCCACGCCCTTCGCTCTTGGCGCGGTACAGGGCGGTATCGGCATTCTTGAGCAGTTCGTCGAAACTCTCGCCATCGTTCGGGTAAAGGGCCACACCGATGGACACACTGGCCATCAGGCTGTGCCCGGCAACGAAAATCGGCTCCCGCAGGGCCTCGCGGATGCGCGTCATGATCTCTTCCACACACGCACGCCCACCCGACGGGATCAGCACCACGAACTCGTCCCCTCCCTGACGGCTCAGGGTGTGCCCTGGCCCCATCGCCGCTTCCAGACGTCGCGCCACTTCCACAAGCAGGCGGTCGCCTTCGGCATGCCCCAGAGAATCGTTCACTTCCTTGAAGCGGTCCAGGTCCAGAAACAGCACGGCCAGCGAGCCCCCTGCTTCACTGGCGCGATTCAAGGCTTTTTCGGCCCACTCGTGCAACAGGACACGGTTCGGCAGGTCCGTCAGCGCATCGTAGTAGGCCTGATGCTGGATGCGCTTCTCGGCGTCCTTCAGCGCGGTGATGTCGCGCCCGAGCACGACCAGCCCCTTGCGCGAACCATCGTCGTCAAAGACCGGCACCTTGATGACATCGAAGACCCGCGCGCCCCCCTCCGCCAGGGGAATCACTTCTTCCGCACGCGAGGCCCGCCCGGCCTGCCAGGCGATTTCATCGGAAGCCTCGCACAGGGTAAATGGCTCGCGGTACAGCGGCAGGGTGTAATCCGCCAACTCGCTGTCGGTCTTGCCGCGATAATCCACGTCGGTGAGATGGAAGATTTCCAGGTCCGCGCGATTGGCCTCCAGCCAGCGCCCGGCGCCATCCTTGAAACAGATGATATCGGGCGTGGAATCAATGAGCGTGCGCAAACGGGATTCGGTTTCAATCAGCTCCTCTTCGATTTTCTTGCGCTGGGCGATGTCCGCGAAAGTGCCCACCACGCGCAGTGCGCGCCCCTGGGCATCAAAGCCCACCGCCCGACCGCGGACCAATACCCAGCGCCCCAGCCCGTCCACCCCGCGTATGCGCAATTCGGCACTGCCACCTTCGGCCGTACGCATGGCCTCGAACAAGGTCAGCGCCTGCTCCCGATCCGCCGGGCAGACAAGCTCCAGCCAGCGCGCCTGAGTCAGTGCGAAGCGCGCCGGATACCCGAGCATCGCGTAACAGCGACCGTTCCAGTACAGGCGGTCCGCCAGAGGCTCCCAGTCCCATACGCCATCTTCAGCTGCATCGAGCGCCAGACGCTTGCGCTCCTCGCTGGTGGCCAACTCGCCCGTCAGGGCCGTAATCAACGCGATAATCAGCGTCAGTACGGCCACATAGGACCACAGCATCATCAAGGCAACAGACAGCGAATCGTTCTGGAACGGCCCTGTCCCGAGCGCGGTACCGGAAACCGCCAGCACGGACAAAAGCAGGGCGGCCAGCGATCCGGCCCACAATCCGCGCCGCAAGGCCAGCCAGCCTAACAACAGGAAGGGCAGGAAAATCAGCGGCAATGTGAATTCGGCATCGGTTTCGACCCAGAACAGGCGCACACCGATGAAGACGATCAAGGCCAGCAGGAGCAGGGTTTCGATGGCGTGTCGCCCGAGCAGGGCCTGGCGCAGGGCCTCGCGGGTCGCGGTAATCAGGGGCAGACCAAAGATCAGCGCGCCAACCGCATCTCCCAGGAACCAGACCAGCCAGGCATGCGGCCAGTCATCCCAGCCCAGCTCCCCGCCCAGGATCAGATTGAGCGTCCCGTTGCTGGACGTCACCAGCATGCCGCCGATCACGCCCACCAGGAGGTAACGCAGCAAATCCTCCCGCCGTTGCAGACGCGGATCCCAGTTCATATCCAAAAGCACACGCGCCGCCAGATAGGGGCCGAGCGTATTTCCCACGGCAACGCCGATACCCATGGCAAGCGGTGAACCGATGGTGAAGTTGACAGCGAGCGATCCCAGCAGCACCCCCGGCCACATACCGGGGCCCCAGCGCAGCAGGGCGGCAAGCGCAAGACCCGACGCAGGCCAGACCAAGGTCAGATGGGAATCGAGATAAGGAATGGACAGGCCGAGCAGCCCAAGAAGGTAATACCCCAGGCCGACGAACAGCAGGCGAAGCAAACCGAAGTGAGGCGCTGTCGTCATTATCCCGGTAGTTCCTTCCCCGTACCGCGCAGAGGCGCGGAAATACTGTGTAATTCGTGCCCGAGGCCGGGATCGAACCGGCACGACCGAAGTCGAGGGATTTTCGTACCACTTCGGCTTTCGCCGCCGCTGGTCATGTACCGGCGTTCGTGGTCTGGAGCACGCCTTCACCCCGGCCCGCAAGCCGGGGTGCCCGCCGTCTGCTCTCTACACCTTCCCGACGCGCTGCCGGGCTTGGCTCGGCGTTGGCTCGAAGCGCCGGCATCGCACCGGCCCTTCAGGGCGTTCGCCGAATTTGACGGGCTTCACCTCGCAGGTTACCCCGCGAGGGCTCAAATTACATTCAAGTCCCTTGTGTCTACCTGTTTCACCACTCGGGCGCACGAAGGATGATGATAACAGGTTCTGCGTGATGCATGAGCCCCCGATTTTGCCTGAATGCCCAAACCGCCTTACCATGCTCAGGCCCCACGACGGGAGCAATGACCGATGGAAAAGGCGGACAGCGAACGACGGAGCAAGGAATGAAGGAACAAGCCTCCCCCGCTGGATGTGCGCGAGTCATAGGCGGGCGCAAGGAACAGCAAGACGCCGTGGCCTGCTTTGCAAGCCGCGACCGGCAGGCTTATTTTCTCGTGCTGGCCGACGGCATGGGCGGACACAGTGGCGGCGCACTGGCGGCGCAGACCGTGATAGAGATTGCTGGGCGCCTGTGGGCGAAACGCCGCAGCGCGCCGCCCGACCCGGCGAGCTTTCTGGCCGAATTCGTTGCCCAGGCCGACCGGGCCGTACACGAGGGCGGCCGCGCGTCGGGGCTGGCCCCCCGCTCCACGCTGGTCGCCCTGCTGACCGACGGGGAACAGGCCTGCTGGGCGCATGTGGGCGACAGCCGGCTGTATGCCTTCCGGGATGGACAACAGATTTTCCGAACCGAAGACCACACGGCCGTACAAGCCATGGTACGGGCCGGCAAGCTCGATGAGGACGCCATGTACACCCACCCGGACCAGCACAAGCTCCTGCGCGGGCTGGGGGGGGACACCCCCGTCCAGCCCACGCACGGCCGCCTGCAGCTGAGCGGCGAAACAGGCTTCCTGCTGTGCTCCGACGGTTTCTGGTCGCAGATTGCCCCCCAGGAAATGATCGGGATACTCCGCGAGCCCGATCTGCAGAAAGCCAGCGAACACGCCTGCGCCCTGGCCGCGCGGCGCGGCGGCGAAGATGGAGACAACGTCTCGGTCGCCCTGCTGCGCACCCTGCCGATGCGTCGCTGGCGACTCTGGCCGCTGGCCGCCGCCCTAGCGCTGGCCGGCATGATGCTCCTCTGGCGCCTGAACCTTGAGTGAGCTGAATCATGAATGATGCAAGCCAGAACCGAACAAGTTGGAAATCCCCCATCGGGATTTTCAGTGTGAACACGAGGAAAAGATCATGATCCGACGCCTGAGCCTGCTCACCCTCCCCCTGCTGCTGGGACTGGCCGGTTGCGCCAACAACCCCACCGAGGGCGAACCTGAACCCGGGCCTGCACAGCCCCCCAAGGCAGAAACCGCCCCCAGTGAAAAACGCACCGACACCACGCAGGACAGCCCTGATCTGCGACAGATCGTCAAGCAGCTGCAGGAGGGGCAGAACCGTAGCGCACGCACGGCCCTTCAGAGATACCTCGAACGTAACCCAAACCAGCCGACGGCCAAAAGCCTGTTACAGCAGCTGGATACCGACCCCGTCGTCCTGCTGGGCAAGGCCCATACCACCCACACCGTCCAACCCGGCGACTCACTGGGCGAGCTTGCGGCACGTTACCTGGGCGACCCGATCAAATTTGTCGCGCTGGCCCGCTACAACGGCATCGCCCGCCCGAAAGCCCTGAACGTGGGACAGGTGCTGCGCATCCCGACATCCGCACGCCCCACCAGCACCGAAGCCGAAAGCCTGGCCGCCCCTGCGACGGACGCGCCTCTCAAGCCCCAAACCCCGATCGTACCGGCCACGCCGCCCAGCACGAACGGCGGAAGGGAAAACCCGCGCACCCGCATCGAGGCCGACCTCATCGCCGGTCGGCTCGACTCCGCCAGCCGGGCACTGGAAACCGCCAAAGCACAGCGCCCGGCCGATGGAAGCTGGGATGTGTGGATTGGTAATTTCGACCGACTGCTCAAGGCACGGCGTGAACAGGAACTGGGACTGAGCCTGCTGCATCAGGGGCGCGACGAAGCCGCCATGGAAGCCCTGGGTAGAGCTCTGCAACTCGACCCCCAGCTTGAACCGGCACGTCGCCAGTACGGCGAACTCAGGCGCAAACAGGTCACTGCCTACCACGAAGCCGCCATCGTTCACTACCGCAACCAGCGACTCGACGAGGCCATTGACCTGTGGGACAAAGCCCTGGCGCTCGACCCGCAGTTCGAACCCGCGCAGGGCTACCGCCTGCGCGCCCAGGAACTCAAGCGCCGGGTCAGCGAGCTGAAAGACTAAAAAAGGCGTGGGAACTGGCGGGGCACGGGAGGTCCGCTGCCCCTCATCGGCACTTTACTACCGGTGTATGAGCGCGACATCCGGCCGGCTTTTTCATCGGTAAAATGTATGCGGCCGGAAAGCCCCGTGTAGGGGTTTTCCGGCCGGATAGGGCAGGCTTTTCAGCTCGCGGACGGCGCTTCCTCGCTCTGCTCGTCTTCTGCGTCTTCTGCGTCTTCATCGTCCAGATCGTCCATGCGCTCGATGCTGATGAAGTTGTCCATTTCGTCGCAGAAATCGACTGTAATACCCTGCCAGTTCATCGGGCGGACTTCGGTCGTGCCTTCCTCGCCTTCGACGAGCGCGAAGCAGACCAGCGGATCGAATTCGTAACCGTTGTCCTCATCGCTGAACAGGCCATACCAGCCCTGGGCGGGGATGATCTGAAGAATCTTGCCGGTAGACATCGTGCTGCTCCTTTTGTCGGGGAGCAGGCAGGCTACGCGGCTTACATGACAGCCCCGTGCCGGAATCGTGAAGATATTCACATGATGGTTTCACTCGCCTGATCCCTGGGGGGGCTCAGGGGGGCTCCGGCTTGCCAGCACTCGATCCATTGCGCCATTTCGCAGGCCGGCATGGGATGGGCGATGCCGTAACCCTGACCGAGCAGACAGCCCATCCGAACCAGCGCTTGCGCGTGTTCGAGGGTTTCCACACCTTCGGCTACGGCGCGGCACTGAAACGAATCGGCCAGGCGAATGACGCTTTCGACGATGGCGCGGTCATCCGGATCCTGCAACATGTCGCGCACAAACCCTTGATCGATCTTGAGGGTGTCCACAGAGAGCCGTCGCAGCTGCAGCAAGGACGAATATCCGGTGCCAAAGTCATCCAGCGCGAAGCCGACGCCCTGCTTGCGGCAAAGCGTGAGTGTATCGACGATCTGTCCCCAATCCTCGACGGCGGCGCTTTCGAGAATCTCCAGCTCCAGGCTTGCAGGCGGCAGGCCGGGATGCGCGGCCAACAGCATCGCGAGCCGTTCGACGAAATCGGGCTGCATGAGGTGGTGTACGGAAAGATTCACTCCGACAGGTAAATCCAGGCCCTGCTCGCGCCAGCGCTGTGCCTGATGAAGCGCACTGGCGATCACCCAGTATCCCAGCTCCACTTCCAGTGGTGTGTTATTCAGCGTGGGCAGGAAGCGGGCGGGCGTGAGCAGCCCCTGTTCCGGATGATTCCAGCGGATGAGCGCTTCGGCGCCAATGACCGTACCGGCCTGCATATTGACCTTGGGTTGGTAATAAAGCTCGAACTCTCCGTCATGCAAGGCGGCATTGAGTCGTTCGAGCGCCAGATGATGGGCCTGGATTTCACGATCATGCGCGGCATCGAAGAAATGGAAACGATTCTTGCCCTGCTGCTTGGACAGGTACATGGCCTGATCCGCGTGACGTAACAGGGTATCGGCATCGACCGGGTCATCGGGATACAAGGTCAGGCCAATACTGGCGGAGACATGAATGATTTCCTGATCGAAAACCATCGGCTGGGCAATGGCATTCAGCACGCGCGTGGTAATCAGCTCGACCTCTGCAAGCGTATCGATATTGAGCATGACCAGAACGAACTCGTCTCCGCCCAGTCGTGCCACGGTATCGCCATGACGCAAGGCGGTCGTCAGACGCGAGGCGATTTCGCGCAGCACGCGGTCTCCCGCCTCATGGCCGTATTGGTCGTTGACAGGCTTGAAGCCGTCCAGATCCAGCACTGCCAGCGCCAAGGGGTGACCCTCACGTCGGGCATGGGCAATCCCCTGCTGGATGCGATCCGCCAGCAAGCGGCGGTTGGGCAGCCCGGTCAGGGAATCGTAGTTGGCCATCCGTTCGAGCTCTTCCTCATGGACTTTCAGGTAGCTGATATCCGAAAACACAGCGACATAATGCGTCAGTTCACCGGCCGGATTACGCAGGATGGTTATGGACAGCTGCTCAGGATAAAGCTCACCGTTCTTGCGACGATTGATGATCTCCCCCCGCCATGCACCTGTTTCTCTTAACTTTTCCCACAGGAACGCGAAAAATTCGGGGGGATGCTGCCCCGAAGCCAACAGGCCAGGCGCGCGTCCCATGACCTCCTCGCGCGTGTAACCGGTGATCTGGCTGAAGGCTGGGTTGACCTCGATGATGCGGTTTTGCGCATCGCAAATCATGACCCCCTCCCGGGCGGAGGAGAACACGCTGGCCGCCAGACGCAGCGCTTCGGTTCGCTCCGCAACACGCTGCTCCAGCGTGTCGCGCTCCTCGCGCAGGGCATCGGCCATGCGGTTGAAACGCTGCGCCAGCTCACCCAGCTCGCGCCAGCCACAGGGAATGGCCCGCAGTTGGAGTTCCCCGGCGGCAATTCGCCGGCTAATGGCCGTCAGGCGCTCCAAAGGGGTGACCAGGCTGCGCCCCAGTGCCGCGGCAATGACCGTTACCAGCAACAACAGGCCAACCAGCGCCCATAGCCACTTCTGGCGCATCGCCTGCACGGCCTGCAGCGCCTCGCGGGTATCGATCTTGACCACCATGCCCCAGTTGGCGTCGGGGATATAGCGCCAGGCGGCTACAACCTCCTCGCCAGCATAGTCGTAGGTCACTCCCGTTCCACGCGCTCCGGAAAGCGCAAGCTGCATCGGCTGGGCCACGGTTTCGATGACCGGCTCGTAACGAAAGGCGGCGTCCGGAATCCGCTTGAGCGGATTGATGTACAGGGCACGCTCATTCTCGTCCTGGGCAAGCACGGTTTCACCGGTTTGCCCCAGCCCCGTGTCGTCGGTGGCCACCTCCAGCAGGTTGCCAAGTTTGATCTGCAAGGCCACCGCTCCTTCGATGCGCCCGGCATCGAGTACCGGCGCAACGAGAAAAGCCGAACCTAAACCGCCTGAAGGTGCGTAGGGCTGAAAGGCCGTCAAAGTCACCCCCAACTGGGAGAGCGCATCGCTGTAGCCCTGGGCAAGCCCGGTCGTGCGCCACGGGCCGCTTAGGAGGTTGGTGCCCAGATCGTCCTCTCCGGCCAGCGAAAAAACCACATTGCCCTGAGTATCGATCAGCAGAAGATCGTGGTAACGGTAATCCGAACGGTAGGCAGCAAAACCTGCGTCCAGATGCGACAGCAGCGCAGCCGGCCGTTCGACATCCGGCAGACTCAAGGCCGCCAGGGCGCCTTGCACGTCTCGGCTACGCGCGAGTGACTCGATATCCAGGCGACGCTCGAAAAGATACGCGCCGATCTGATCGACTTTCTTGTCGGCAATCGAACCCAGCCCATGCAGAGCCTGCTGCGTCAGCCGCTGTTCGAAATCGCGCAGATACAGCTGCGACAGAACGGCCAAGGGCACCACAGACACCAGCAAAAACCCCCCGAACAGCCCCCAGGCGATGCGCGGCGACTTCACGACCCCGCCTCCAGCGCGCGACTGATGCGCAACCAGTCCTCCCGGCTGCGATAGCTGGGAAACGGCATCGGCGCCACCGGCCTGTGCGAGGTCCACACCTCACGGAAACGCCCTTCCGGTTCTACCTGCCCGATGCGCGCCATTTTCCACACATGGCGCGTGCCACGATCCACGGCTACCAGCCCGCCCGGTGCATTGCGCGTCTGCCGCACCAGAGCGTGATCGAGGCGGGCCGGTGTGATTTCCCCGGCCTCCCGCGCCGCCTGCGCCCACAACCAGACGCCGACATAGGCCGCTTCGGCCGGATCGCTGATTCGCCCGGCATCGCCATAACGTGCCTGCCAGGCCCGGACAAATGCCTGATTGGCCGGTTGATTGATCGTTTGAAAGTAACTCCAGACCACATAATGCGCCTGCAGCCGCCCTCCGCCCCAGCCGCCCATTTCCGCTTCCGAGACGCTGAAAGAGACCACGGGCAAGGACGCAAGCCCATTCGCCACCAGGGCCATGAACAACGCGGCATTGCTGTCACCGTTCAGTGTATTGACCAGCACATCCGGGCCTTGCGCCTTGATCTGTTCGATCACCGCCGTCATATCCTGCGCGCCCAAGGGAAGATAATGCTCGGCAAGAACCTCCCCGCCCGTGGCTTCCAGTAAATCACCGATCAGGCGATTCGCCGTACGCGGGAAAATGTAATCCGACCCCAGGAGAAACAGGCGCCCTCCAAAATGCGACGCCGCCCAGCGGATGCCGGGAATGATCTGCTGATTGGCCACCGATCCGGTGTACAGAATATTCGGCGACTGTTCGAGCCCTTCATACTGCACCGGATACACCAGAAGATGCCGATGCGCCTCCACCACGGGCTTGACGGCCTTGCGGCAGGCCGACGTCCAGCAACCGAACAAGGCCGAAACCTGCTCCTGCACAATGAGTCTTTCGGCCTCACTGGCGCAGAATGCCGCATCCGAATGGCAATCCGCCACCACCATCGACAGGGGGCGCCCCTGGATTCCGCCGGAAGCATTCACCTCCTCCACCGCCAGGCGCACTGCATCGACCAGGGGGCGTTCGCTGCCCGCCATGGTGCCGCTGAGCGAATGGATCACCCCGATACGCACGGGGGCGAGCGACTGATCGCTTTCCAAAGAAAAAAGCAGGACGCCCCCCAGGACGGCAAGCACGCCCAGCGCGAAAACATGCCGCAAACAAGCTGTCGAGCATAAATACTTCCCGATCGACGGAGACATCGTGATGGGCTCAATCCGTAGGGCTATGCAGGGAATTATCGGAGCCTATCCCGCCGCACACCAGCGGTATCGCGCACGGGACGCCCATAAGGCGCACCGGCCGCATCATGCCTTGCCGGGGGCTTTGGCGTCGCCGGTCTTGTCTTGCAAAAACGCCTTGAGCCCTTCCAGGCTGGCACGCCCCCGCTGACGGCTTTCTTCGGGATCGACGGTCGAATCAAACCCTTCGCGCCGCAGTAATTCGGCGGGCAGTTCCTCCAGGAAGCGGCTGGGCTCGCAGAGCACCGTTTCACCGTAACGCCGCCGACGCTTGGCCAGAGTGAGGGTGAGCGTCTGCCGGGCGCGGGTGATGCCGACATAAAACAGGCGGCGCTCCTCTTCAAGGCGCTCGGGGTCGCTGCTTTCACGATGGGGCAGCAGCTCTTCTTCCAGCCCCACGATAAAGACATGGGGGAACTCCAGCCCCTTGGCGGCATGCAGGGTCATGAGGGCCACGGCATCGCGCTCCTGCTCATCTTCCTGGCGCTCCAGAATGCCCATCAGGCTCATGCGTGAGGCCATTTCGGAAAGGCGGCTGTAGCCCTGCTCGCGCAGGCGGCCCAGCCAGTCCAGCCAATCCTCGACGTTTTTCCAGCGGCGCTGGGCCGCCTTGGCATTGGGACTGGATTCGCTGAGCCAGCTTTCGTAGCCGACTTCACGCAGGAGGCCGCGCAGGAGCTCGTCAGGTGCTGCGCCGTCCTGATCGGCACGGCGCCCCTGTGCGGCAATCCAGTCGGCGAAGCGGGTCAGGCGCTGATGGGCACGCTCGGAGAGTCGGCTGGCCAGGGCAAATTCGGAGGCGGCGCGCAACAGGCTGACGCCACGTTCATGGGCGTGGTCGCCCAGCTTTTCCAGTGTTCCGGGGCCGATTTCCCGACGCGGCGTGTTGACGACGCGCAGGAAGGCCGTGTCGTCGTCCGGGTTGGCAAGCAGGCGCAGATAGGCCATGACATCCTTGATTTCCGCACGCTCGAAAAAAGACTGGCCGCCGCTCAGGGTGTAGGGGATGTTGAGCTGACGCAGGGCTTCCTCGATCAGGCGCGCCTGGTGGTTGCCGCGAAACAGCACGGCATAGTCGCTGTAGCGCGTCCGCTCGCGAAAACGATGATGGATGATCTCGCTGGCGATGCGCCCCGCTTCCTCCTCGGGCGTTGCGCAGGCGATGACACGCAGCGGCTCGCCGGGGCCCAGCACACTCCACAGGTTTTTTTCAAAACGCGCGCGATTGTGGCTGATGAGATGGTTGGCCGCCTTCAGGACGGAATTGACCGAACGGTAATTCTGTTCGAGCTTGATGAGGGTCAGGCGCGGCAGATCGTCCTTGAGCCGGCCTAAGTTCTCCGGACGCGCGCCGCGCCAGGCATAGACGGATTGGTGATCGTCGCCCACGGCGGTGAGCCGGGCCTCGATGCCGATGAGCTGGCGAACCAGTTCGTATTGCGCGGTATTGGTGTCCTGATATTCGTCCACCAGCAGGTGGCGCACGCGGTTCTGCCAGCGTTCGCGCACTTTTGCGTTATCGCGCAGCAACTCCACCGGACGCATGATGAGGTCGTCGAAATCGACGGCATTGCAGGCTTGCAGCTGGCGCTGGTAGCGTGCGTAGACGCGCGCGGCAAACAGCTGCTCTTCGTCCTCGGACTGGCTTGCGGCCGCGTTGGGCAGCAGAAAGTCGTTTTTCCACAGGGAGATGCGATGACGTAGCGCATCGGCTTCCACCGCGTTGCCGCCACCTTCCTTTTCCGCCAGGGCACGGATCAGCTCCAGCTGATCCTGGGCATCGAGCAGGGTGAATCCCCCGCGCAGTCCCAGTTCGGCATGCTCGCGCTTGAGGATTTCCAGCCCCAGGGTATGGAAGGTGGAGATGTGCAAACCACGGCTGTCGCGTCCCGCCAGGAGCTGACCGACACGTTCGGCCATTTCGCGGGCGGCTTTGTTGGTGAAGGTGACGGCCCAGACATTGCGCGGCGCATAGCCGCATTCGCGCACGAGATAGGCGATCTTGTGGGTGATGACGCGGGTCTTGCCGCTCCCCGCGCCAGCCAGCACCAGAAGCGGCCCGTCCAGATGACGAACAGCTGCGCGCTGCGGTTCGTTGAGGCGGTCCAGGTCGTAGGCGGAGCCGCGCCCGGATGACATGCCGCCCGCCGGGCTCACTTCACCCGCATGCCCGGCGCGGCGCCGGTATCGGGGTTCAGAATGAACAGGTCTTTGCCGCCGGGACCGGCGGCGAGCACCATGCCTTCGGAAAGGCCGAATTTCATCTTGCGCGGCGCGAGATTGGCGACCATGACGGTCAGGCGGCCCACCAGGTCTTCCGGGGCGTAAGCGGACTTGATGCCGGCAAAGACATTGCGCTTTTCTCCGCCGATGTCCAGGGTCAGCTGCAGCAGCTTGTCGGCGCCTTCGACATGCTGGGCCTCAACGATCCGCGCGATGCGCAGGTCCAGCTTGGCGAAGTCCTCGATGCTGATCTCCGGACGCAGCGGGTCGGCCTGAAGCGGGCCCGGTGTGGAGGATTCGGCAGGAATTGCAGTGGCAGTTTCGGTCACGATGGGGCTCGTCATGGCAGTATTTTCGGGCGTCTTCTCGGGGGCTTGGGTGCCGGTCAGTACGGCATGGGCGCGGGCATCTTCGGCGGCAGCCTCCATCATGGCGGCAAGCTGGGCTTCCTCGACACGGGTCATCAAGGGCTCGAAGGCATTGATACGGCAGCCCAGCAGCGGCAGCTCCGGGCTGTTCCACGCAAGCGGCCCCGCGCCCAGGAAGGTTTCCGCGCGCCCGGCCATGTCCGGCAGGACGGGCTTCAGGTAACTCATCAGCACGCGGAACAGGTTCAGCCCCATCGTGCAGATGGACTGCACCTCGGCCTCGCGCCCGGTTTCCTTGGCCAGCGCCCAGGGTTTTTTCTCGTCGATGTACTGGTTGGCACGGTCGGCGATGGCCATGATCTCGCGCATGGCCTGGTTGTATTCACGCGCCTCATAGTGTTCGGCAATGCGCAGGCCGGCAGCTACCGCGTCGGCATACAGGCTGGGCTCGTCGAGGCTGTCGGCCAGTCGCCCGTCGAAACGCTTGACGATGAAACCGGCACAGCGGCTGGCGATGTTGACAACCTTGCCGACCAGATCGCTGTTCACACGCAGGCGGAAATCGTCCAGGCTCAGGTCGATGTCGTCAACGCCGGGGCCGAGCTTGGCGGCGAAGTAATAGCGCAGCGCTTCGGGGTTGACGTGTTCAAGCAGGGTGCGTGCACGGATGAAGGTACCGCGCGACTTGCTCATTTTTTCGCCGTTGATGGTCAAAAAGCCGTGGCAATGCACGGCGGTGGGCGCACGCAGGCCAGCACCGATCAGCATGGCGGGCCAGAACAGGGTATGGAAATAAGCGATGTCCTTGCCGATGAAATGCACAAGCTCCACGTCCGAACCCGGCGCCCAGTAGCGGTCGAAGTCCAGGTGCTCGCGCCGCGCCAGCGCCTTGAAGCTGCCGATGTACCCGATCGGGGCATCGAGCCAGACATAGAAATACTTGCCCGGTGCGTCGGGAATCTCGAAGCCCCAGTAGGGGGCATCGCGGGAGATGTCCCACTCCTGCAAGCCGCCTTCGAACCATTCGTCCAGCTTGTGGCGCATTTCCGCCTGTACGCCGCCTTCGGCCATCCAGTCACGCAGGGCCTGCTCGAAGGCGGGCAGACGGAAGAAGTAATGCACCGACTCGCGCTCGACGGGCGTGGCCCCGGAGACGACCGAACGCGGGTTTTTCAGCTCGGTGGGCGCGTAGGTGGCGCCGCATTTCTCGCAGTTGTCGCCGTACTGGTCGTCCGCGCCACACTTCGGGCAGCTGCCCTTGATGAAGCGGTCGGGCAGGAACATTTCCTTCACCGGGTCATACGCCTGGGTGATGGTGCGGGTGCTGATGTAACCGCCATCGCGCAGGCGGGTGTAGATCATCTCGGCCGCTTCGCGGTTTTCTTCGCTGTGCGTGCTGTGATAGTGATCGAAGCCGATGTGAAAGCCGGCAAAATCCGCACGATGTTCCTCGCCGATGCGAGCGATGAGTGCTTCCGGCGCGATGCCTTCCTGCTGGGCGCGCAGCATGATCGGCGTGCCGTGGGTATCGTCGGCGCAGACATAACGGCAGTCATGCCCGCGCAGCTTCTGGAAGCGCACCCAGATGTCGGTCTGGATGTATTCGACCATGTGCCCGAGATGAATCGGGCCGTTGGCATAAGGCAGGGCGGAAGTAACAAGCAAGGTGCGGCGGTTCATGCGGCGCGAGTCAGTAACGATGGAAAGCGCGCATCATAGCATGCCCTGTCGACGATCCATCCGCGTCATATGCCCCAGCCCTCAAGGCATATGGCCCGAACCCCGCCCGCCAGCCCCAGTCAAAATCATTACATTTCAATGATTTGACTAATGGCCCACCGTTTGCTTAATGAAATACCGAACGTCGCTTGACAAGCGAGTTCTCCTCAAAGCTTTTCACCCCGGTCTCATCCGGGGTTTTTTTGCTCTTCACCCCTGCTCCACCCGGCACCATTCATCCATGACACGCTGCTTGAGCCATTGGGCGAGCTCACCGGCGCTCTGCAGCGATGCAAAATCAATCTCCAGATTATTCAGGTATTGCAGGGTCAGCGAATGGGGCTTGGGCATCCAGGGGGTAAAGCCGGCCAGAAAGAAGCCTTCGCTTTCTGCTGCCTCGATCAGCGTCGGGGCCTGCGGGTCGGCCAGATCCACGCTCAGGTAGATCACATCCACCCGTTCGCGGCAGAGGCGTCGGCATTCGCGCGACAGCGCCTCGACATGATCCGCGCCGATGCTCTGGATATCGAGCGTGGCGACATTGAGTGCGCTGATAATCTGTGAGGCAAAGCGGGTCAGCCCGGTAACCGGCGCCAGAGGTCGGGAGCCCGCTTCGGTGAGTATCATCCCGGCGGCTTGAGCCAGACGATGCAAGGTCGCGGCATGCCGCGCGGGAAGATAAACCACTTGCACCGGTAAAGGCCGACAGGCGCGCAGGGCGATGAATGTGCTTTCGCGCCGTACCGAGGCATCGCTGATCTGGCGAAACTGCAGGGCAGGCGCGAACCCGAGTAGGAGCGCGGTAACGCTGAAGCCAAAGTCCAGGCAAGCGCGCTGGGTGTACGGATGGGTGGTGACTGCGTGAGCAAATACGACCTGGGCTTCGCGCACCTGTACGTCATCCAGGGCGGCCGCCAGCAGGCGTTTGAGCAGTCCGCCGCCACGCCAGAGCGGATCGACGGCGGCAACACCCCATTCGACAGCCGGATCGTCCGCACGGCCACGCATCAGCGCCACATGTCCGACCAGCCGCCCTTCCCCGGTCACCGCCACCCAGGAGCGCAGACGCCCGTCGCCCAGGCGGGCACGAATCCGTTCGGGGTAATAGAAATCCTCGTTGACGTAGCTGTAGCCATAGCTGCGATAGAGTAGCCGTGCCAGTTGCAAGGCTTCGTTCTCGTCCATGGCGCGCAAGATATCGACAGGAGGAGGGACAAGCTCCGTACCGATATACTCGCCGGCATCGTCGATTTCGGTGACATGCCGGTGCGGAAGAAACCACTCCAGTTCAACGCGATAGCCTTCCTTGCCGGCATTGACCAGCCGGTACCGATCGACAGCATGCTTTAGCAGAAAGGCCGACAGACCGGCGGCTTCGATCGTGTCCTCGGCCACGCCGGCCAAGGCAGGATCGAAGTCTGGCACCATGGACAGGTCGAAGGGCAGGCCATGACTGGTGACAACCAGATGCAGGGCCGCCGCGTCGATATGCATATCGACAATCAGATCCCCCTCCTCCACGCCGCCATCAAAGGCATAGACCAGCAAGGTGGTGATGAGCTCCTCGACGCTCAGCTCAACGCGATAGCGCCGCTCGGGCGGGAAACCCGCCGCTTGGGCAAACCAGCGCGCAAGATGTTGCACCAGACCGATGGAGCCCACGCGTGCGGGCACCACCAATCGCGCTTCCTCGGACCGGCGCGCATGACGGCCGCTGGACGCAGGCAGGCTCATGTCGCGTGACGCCGGTCCAGAACGCGCGGTGTCTTGCCGGTGCGCGGGTTGCTGTGCATCCCTTCGACGCTCACCCACTCCACTCGCAGGGGGTGGATGAAGCCCTTCTCGGCTTCCTCGCGGAACATCGGCCGCTCTACATAAAGCGCTTCAAGCAGCGCAG
>JAQVHL010000012.1:0-19823 GCA_028696185.1 Halothiobacillaceae bacterium | reverse complement strand
ATCCACCCCGGCGATGCCAATCGACTGCACCCGGCATTCGGGCAGCACGCGATGCAAGGCAGCAATCTGGTCGGGAAACATCGCCTCGCCGCCATAAATGAAACGGCGCAGGGCCAGACGCTCCGGTTTGCAGGCACCCAGCCCCGGAAGCAGGTTCATCAGCGTACTGGGCAGTCCTGCCAGGGTATCGATGGAAAAAAGCTGCAGGGCGGCGAGGATGTCTTCGGTCGGCGCGCTGCCGGAAAGCGGGTAATTCACCCCCACGCCGGCCTCCTCGATGCAGCGACCGATGAACAGCAGCGAGGCATACAATTGTCCGCCATAAAAGATATTACCGACCCGCTCCCCTGCCTGCAGGCCGCCGCGCCGCATGCCGTTGCCGAAAACACGGCAGAAATTCCGCCAGTCTTCGTTGCTGTAGAAGGAAAACTTGGGCGCGCCGGTTGTCCCGCCGCTTTTGAATACCACACCGCCTTCCTGCGCGCCGGTCAGGACCCGGTTGTCCTCCACCGTGTTGGCACGCCAGTAGGTAAGATGATCTGTGGGCGGCAAGGCCTGAAGCGAAGGGGTAGAGCGCCCCCAGCAGGATTGCCAGTGCTCGCGGTAATACGGCGAGCGGGCATGGACGAATTCCAGATGGGTGTTCAAACGGATGCGTGTCTCGACAGGCATCGGGCTATCCTTCATTGTTAACAGGGGATTGAATAGCGCTTTTCAACACCCTTGTTAAAACAAGTTGTAAAGCACGCCATGGCGGTTTGCACAAACATAATGCCACCGCCATGGGCTTTGTGTTCGAAAGGTCGTTGCGGATATGAACGCGAAGCTGGCGATAGCCCACCGCTACGCTCTTGAAATCCGCCGTACGGTAAACCTCGCAGCAGGGATACCGCAAGGACTTGAAAGGCGTAATCCGCCATGTGGAAAAAGGGCAGAAAGCCCTTTTTCCATATCCTGTCGACAGGCGGTAGAAAAGCGTTTTTCAACCGCCCGTCATGGCTTTTTCTTAAGTGCGGGCATCTTCCGGAATGCCGTCCCAGGCGTCCTTGATCTTGCTCAGCAGTTCGCGAACCTGATCGAGCACCGCCACGTCGTTGTTGGCGCTGGATTCCAGCAGGCGCTGCTGCATGTGGGTGTAGAGGGTATCGAGTTTTTCGGCCAGATCGGTGCCGCTTTTCATGTCGAGCGAGCCCTGCAGCAGGCCAACCAGAACGATGACCTCACTGATGCGCTCACCCTTGGTGGTGTTGTCGCCGGCCGACATGGCGTCACGGGCGATGTCCAAACGCGCCTGGGCACTTTCCAGCAGGGTCTGCACCAGCTCATAGGGCGAGGCATTGGTGAGGTCGTCCTGCAGGATCTGGCTACCCGCGTCCTTGATGTTTTCGATGCTGTCGGTCTGACTCATGGCTCACTCCTGGTGATGATCGGGATTCAGGGAGTTGGAGGCTGGATGTGGTGATAATCGACCGGGATGGCATCCCAGGCGGTTTTCACTTCGCGAAGCAGGTTCGCCACTTCCTCGATCGCGGCGATGCTGCTGTCGCGGTTGGCTTCCAGCAAACGTCGCTGCATGTAACTGTAGAGCTCGTCGAGATTGGCGGCCAGCTCGCCCCCGCGTTCGATGTCGAGGGAACCTTGCAGCCCGCCGATGATGGCGATGGCCCGGCCGATCTGCTCGCCCTTGACCACGGGATCGCCACGCTCGATCGCACCATGCGCCTGGGCCAGACGCTGCTGGGCACCTTCCATGAGCATCTGGATCAAGCGGTGCGGCGAGGCGTCCTCGATGCGCGCGTGGAGATCGATGCTGGCGTATTGTGCGGCGTAGGGATTGGCCATGGCGGTTCTTGTGACTCGTAACGGGGGACTGCGCAGGGCAGCCTGCCTCATGAAGGGTAGGAGATATTCCGCAACCCTGCAATGTGCATTTGGTTAATCAGGTGTTCGGCATGCTGGAAATCCTCTGCCGTATCGATGTCTACAGAGCGTTCGGCGGGCATGACATGCGCGACGGCACCCTCGCCGAGAAAACCCTGCCAGCGCCGCAACACATCGACCTGCGCCACATAGACCGCGCCATTGAGCAGATAGACGGGGGGCAAATCCTGCCGCCGCTGCGGGCGCCCGGACGCGGGAATCAGCGGCTGCATGCGGTTTTGCGCATCGACGGTATACATCCACCAGGGGGATTCCTCAACCGCGCGCACCCCCACACAAGACGGCGCACCGGTCAGGCAGCGCTGCAGCGCCGTCTCGATGTCACCGACCTCGCGCAAGGGCGAAGTGGGTTGCAGCAGAATCAGGTACTCCACGCTGGAACGCTGCTCAAGAACATGCAAGATAGCGTCGATAGAACGCGCTTCATCGCTGGCCAGCGCCTGCGGGCGGCGCAGCGTGGAAGCCCCCCATTCCCGGGCAATGGCGAGGATGTCCTCACCGTCGGAGCTGACCAGCACCTCGTCCACGCCCCGCGCCGCCTGCGCCTGCTCGATGCTCCAGGCAATCAGGGGCTTGCCGGCCAGCGGACGGATGTTCTTGCCCGGCAGCCCCTTGCTTCCAGCCCGGGCAAGGATCAGCGCCAGCACGCGCGGCCCGCTCATGCCCCGACCGCGCGCTGAGCCTGTTCGAAATCGTGCATGCGGCCGATGTCCAGCCAGTATTCATGCACCGGGAACATGCGCACGGCGTGTCCCAGGGCGATTTCCGACTTGAGCAGATCGGGCATGTCCACGCGGGTCTGCGCGGCCATGCCATGCACCAGCTGGGGAGCCAGCACATAGATGCCAGCACTGACGAAGAAACGATGCACCGGCTTCTCGACGATATCGAGAATGCGCTGATCCTCGTAGCTGATGACGCCGTAAGGCACCTGGAAATCGTACTGCCGCACGCAGACTGTGGCCGCCGGGGTGTGGCGGTCGTGGTCCTGCAGCAAGGCTTCGTAATTCACGCGGGTCATGATGTCGCCATTAACCACGATGATCGGCCGCTGTACCGCTTCCTTGGGTAGCAGACCGAGCGCCCCGGCCGTGCCCAGCGGGGTATCCTCATGAATGTACTGGATGCTTACGCCCCAGCGGCTGCCGTCGCCAAAGTGATCGATGATCTTCTCGCGCAGGTAATGCACGGAGATATAAAAACGATAGAAGCCATAATCGATCAGGTCTTCGAGGATACGTTCAAGCATCGGCTTGCCGCCCACCGGGAGCATGGGCTTGGGGCAATCGTCGGTCAGCGGGCGCAGGCGGGTGCCAAAGCCGCCCGCCATCAGGAAAACCGGGTTTTCCAGACGCGGACGGGTCAGCAGGCTGCTCAGGGTTTCAAGGCCGACCACCCGCCCTTCGGCATCGACCAGGGGCACCTGCAGTATCTGCGTGCGGCCCAGCAAGGCCAGGGCGGCTTCCCGGTCATAGCGCTCGGGCAGGCTGCGCGGCGCGCGGTTCATCACCTCGCTCACCGGCGCATCGAGGCTCAGATGACGCAACAACCCACGGCGAATATCGCCATCGGTTACCGTTCCGATCAATCGCGCCCCCTCATCCACCACCAGGGCAATGCGCTGCGCGCCCCGGTCAATGACCTCAATCGCGCGATGCAGACTCTCGCCCGCCGTAAGAAAAAGATGCTGACAGTCGTTCATGGCCTGCGTCCCGTCATTCGCTCTCGATGGGTTTGGCGTCCTGGCCGGGAATGTAGCGCACGGAAGCCGGAATGTCGCGCGTCACCGTTGCCCCGGCGGCAATCTGCGCGCCGGCGCCGATGCTCACGCCCTGGATGATGACCGCCCCGGCACCAACAAAGGCGCGCACACCGACTTTCACCTCCCCACACAGGACCGCCCCCGGCCCGATGTGCGCGTGCGCACCGACCAGACAATCGTGATCGAGCGTCACCCGCGTATTGACGAGCGCATTGGGGCCGACCGTCACGCCGGGCTGAAGCACCGCGCCGGCCATGATCTGCGCCCCCTCCTCTATCCAGACTTCGTCGGCGAGAATGGCGCCAGGATGAACCACCGAGGCAAACCCGAAGCCCATTGCCTTGGCACGCACAAAGCTCTGCATGCGCAGGCTGGGGCGCGACGGCAGAAGCCCCAGCCCATTGACCAGTTCGAAATCTTCAATATGCGCACCGGAAAGCCAGTCATCATCGCCCAGCACCAGCGCCCCATGCGCGAGCGTTCCCGGCGCAAGGGCCGGATCGAGCACACCGTGAATGGACCGCTGCAGACGACGCAGGGTGTCGATGACCACTCGGGCATGCCCGCCGGCACCGATGATGACAACCGGTTTACTCATCCAAAGCCTCCCCGAGCGCATAATCGCGCCGCGCCGTCTGGCCCAGCCGCTCCCACCACTGCATGGGCGAAAGCCCGGTCCCTGGCCGCATCACGGCCAGATTGGCGCGGGTGAATACATCCCCGGCGCGTATGGGCTCGCGCGCCACCAAGCTCTTGCGCGCCACCCTCGCCGTGGCCAGCTCGGCCGGTTGCGGTCGCTTGATGCCATCGCCCAAGGCCACCTCAATCGCGCGTACATCGCGCACCAGCCGCGCCAGCTCTTCGGGAATCAGCGAAGCGGCATGGTCCGGTCCGGGTAGCAGGCGATCGAGGGTGAAATGCTTTTCGATCACCCGTGCACCGCGCGCCACCGCCGCCAGGGCAACCGAGCGTCCCAGCGTATGATCGGAATACCCCACCGGCAGGCCGAAAGCCGCGTGCAGGGTGTCCATCGCGCGCAGATTGACCGTCTCCGGACGGGCCGGGTAATCGCTGGTGCAATGAAGAAGTGTCACCCCATGCGCCAGCGCCGCCTGCCCCTCACGGCTGGCATAGGCGGCAGCAAACGCCGCCGGGCAGGGCTTTTCCGCCGCACCCGCCACCCGGCCGAAGGCCACCACCCCCAAGACGTTCTCGACCTCGGCCAGCGAGGCCATGCCGGTGGAGATGATGAGCGAACAGGACGTGCGGGCATGTTCGAGCAGGAACGGGCCGTTGGTCAGCTCGCCGGAAGGCAGTTTCAGCCGGCTCAGCCCCAGATCGTCAACCAGAAAGCGCAGGCTTTCGTGATCGAAGGCCGTGGACAGAAACTCCAGCCCGCGCCGTTCGGCCTCGGCCTTGAGCGCATGGTGCAATGCCTCGGGCAGCTCCAGGCGTTTGAGCATCGAAAACTGCGACTCGCCCCCGCCGGTGTTGCGCACCTGGTAATCCGCCTTGGGCGCATCGGGGGTGACAAGCTGTTCCGCCTTGAAGGTCTGGAACTTGACCACGTCCACCCCGGCGCGCGCCGCGGCTTCGACCAGACCGAAGGCGAGCTCTTCGTCGCCGTTGTGATTGACGCCGGCTTCGCCGATGAGCAAACAGGGATTCATTCCACCGCTCCTGGTGTACTGTTGCACGCAACATCATGAAAACGCTTGCACAAAAGCCCATCGAGATCGGCCGTGCGCAAGACCTGCAAAATACGACGCGAAGCGCCTGCCTCGTCCAGCGGCCCGTACGGGTTTTCCCAGCCCCGCCGCGCCGCGCGCCAGGCAGGGTCCAGGGCCTGGAGGATCGCCCGCGCGATGTCTTCCGCCTGCGCTGCGCAATCCAGGACGCTCCCCGCTCGCAGACGGCCGCGCTGACGCGCGCCAATATTGACGCTCGGCACGTTCAGACTGGGGGCCTCCAGCAGCCCGCTGGAGGAATTGCCAATCACCACGCTCGCCGCGCGCATCAAGGATAGATAGCGCAGCGAGCCCAGCGAGGCATGAACCTGCACCCGTCCTGGATCGCGCCTTGCCCAGTCGGCGGCCCATTCGCGCAGACGCCCGGCGATGCCGCGCCCCCCCGGGTCGGCGTTGGGCAGGGTCAGCACGACCTGGGCGTCGGGGAAGGTATCCAGCGCGGCCAGCAGGGCATCGACTTCGGACAGCCCTTGCGTTTCATCCGATGTTTTACTCAGGGTTTCCGGGTGAAAGGTGACCAGAAAGACCATTCCGCGCAAGGCATGCCCCAGCGCCTCGGCCAGCGCCTCCCGCTCCAGCAGCGGCAGGCGCAGCAGGTTATCGAGCCCCGGCGCCCCGACATTATAGACACGCTCCGGGGCTTCCCCCATGCGGATGACCCGCTGGCGATAGTCTTCCGCCGCCGTGAAATGCAGATGCGCCAGCTTGCTCAGGGCATGGCGGATGGCATCGTCCATCGCGCCTTCGGTCAGCTCACCGCCGTGGATATGCGCCATGGGCAGACGCAGCGCAAGGGCGGCGCTGGCGGCGGCCAGCATCTCGAAACGGTCCCCGAGCAGCACGACGATGTCCGGCCGGCGCGCGCTCCAGGCATCCGCAAAGCCGATCAGCCCCAGCCCCATCGCCTTGGCCGTCCCCACGCCGGTATCCGAGGACAACAGCATCTCCACCCGCTGGTCGATGGCAAAACCGTCGCGTTCGATGTCGCGTACGGTCAGGCCAAACTCGGGTGAAAGATGCATGCCGGTAACGACCAACTGCAATTCGAGCGCGGGATCGGCGGCGATGTCGCGCAGCAGCCAGTACAGCAATCCATACTCGGCACGCGTGCCGGTCACGACGCAGATACGGCGTGGCGCGCTCATGCGGCTGCCGCTCCGTGCTCCAGATCCACCGGCAACGGACTGCTGGGCACATTGACCAGGGTCGCGGCCAGATGCTCGGTGACGGCCAGCGCATCGCGCGGGCAGTCGGCGTACATCGGCAGGCGGTGCATGGGGGTCCACAGGGGGCGGGTCATCACGCCAGCGTCGTTGGTGGCGGTCAAAAACCGTTCCAGCGTCGCGCGGTCGGACAGCTGCAAGGCGTTGAGCCAGTAATTGGCCTGTGTGCCGGGCGGTTCGTGGATAAAGCGCAGCCCGTGATCGGCGGCCCAGCGGGCATAACGTCCGGCCAGCGCGCGCTTGGCCTGGACAAAGCGCGGCAGGCTTTCCATCTGCGCGCAACCCAGGGCGGCATTGAGATTGGGCAGGCGGTAGTTGTAACCGACTTCGTCATGCTCGAAGGCCCAGCGGTGCGGGCGCTTGGCGGTGGTGGTCAGATGCCGCGCACGTGCGGCAAGAGCCGCATCTTTGGTGAGGATCATGCCTCCGCCGCCGGTGGTGATGATCTTGTTGCCGTTGAAGCTCAGGGTGCCCAGCCGACCGAACGTACCGGCATGCCGTCCACCCGCACGGCTGCCCAGGGCTTCGGCAGCGTCTTCCACCAGGGGCAGGTTCCAGTCCTCGCACACCTCAAGCAGCGCCTCGATCTGAACCGGGTGTCCCAGGGTGTGCATGGGCAGGCAGGCGGCGATACGCCGGCCGTCGTCCCGCAGACGAGGACCGTCCGGATGGGGGGTGCAGCGGCTGTCGAGGAAGGCTTCCAGCGCGTGCGGGCACAGGCCCAGGGTGTCGGGCGAGACATCGACAAACAGCGGGTCGGCATCGCAATAACGGATGGCATTGCAGGTGGCGACGAAACTCAGGGACTGGGTGAGGACATACTCGCCAGGCGCAACGCCGGCAAGCTTCAGGGCGATGTGCAGGGCAGCGGTGCCGTTGACGGTGGCAATCGCGTGCGCCGCGCCGGTATAGGCGGCCACCCGCGCTTCGAATTCGTTCACAAAGGCGCCGACGCTGGAAACGTAGCTGGAGTCGATGGTTTCGCAAACGTAGCGTTTTTCGTTGCCGTCAAAACGGGGCGCGTGCAGGGGCACCGGGTCCGCAGCGGGGAAGGTGTCGCGCACGAAACGGATGAAGTCGTCGATCACGGAAGGAGCCTTCAGGTCAGTCGTGAATGGCGGTGTGCCCACAGGCACCCCTGCGCAGGGCAGGTCAGGCGCCCTCACACGTTGTACATCCCCGCCTTGTAGCGCGCCAGCCGTGCCGGGTCGCTGAACCAGGCGATGGTGCGTGACAGCCCCTCGCGCAGGTCGGTTTCGGGAGTGAAACCGGTGAGCTCGCGCAGCAGGCGGTTCTCGCCCCACAGGCGGAACACTTCGGAATGTTTGGGGCGCAGGCGCTGTTCGTCGGTGATGAAGCGGACTTCCTGTCCCATCAGTTCGCGGATGAGGTTCAGGGTATCGCCCACCGAGATTTCGTAATTGGAGGCGATATTGACCGTTTTGCCGATGGCCGCATCGCAGTCGGCCAGGGCGATGAAGCCCCGGCAGGTGTCCTCGACGTAGTTGAAGTCGCGCGTGGGCGTTACATCGCCGAGCTTGATCTCGCGCATGCCGCTGGCGATCTGGGTGATGATGGTCGGAATCACCGCACGCGCGGACTGACGCGGCCCATAGGTATTGAACGGCCGGGCGATGGTCAGCGGCAGCCCGAAGGACAGATGAAAGCTCATCGCCATGGCGTCGGCGCCGATCTTGGACGCGCTGTACGGCGACTGCGGCTGTAAGGGATGGGTTTCATCGATGGGCACATACTGTGCCGTGCCGTAGACCTCGCTGGTGGAGGTGTGGATGACGCGCCGACTCCCGGCATCGCGCGCCGCCTGGCAGATGTTCAGCGTGCCGCGCACGTTGGTATCCACATAGCTTTCCGGGGCGGCATACGAGTACGGAATGGCGATCAGGGCGGCCAGATGGAACACCACATCGCCGCCGGCGACCAGCGTGCGACAGAACGCGGCGTCACGCACGTCCCCACTGACCACCTCCAGCGCGGGATGCGGCGGCAGCTCGTCCAGCCAGCCCCAGCTATTGAAGCTGTTGTACTGTGCGAGGGCTCGCACGCGCCAGCCGCGCGCGAGCAGCATTTCAGTCAAGTGCGAGCCGATAAAGCCATCGGCGCCGGTGACAACCGCCAGTCGGGACATGCGTGCTTCGATCCTTCGCGTCCTATCAAGATGCGCCCGAGTCTAGCCGATGCCTGTGGCTTTGCCTATGATGACCGGCGAACCCACTCGTCACTGGATGCCCCGCATGACCCTGGCCACGCACGACAATGCGCTCACGGACGAACCCTTCGTGCCCCAGGTGGTGGCAAGCTTCGTCACCAACCGTTTCGGTGACCGTTACCTGTACCACGTGAACCGCGAATCGTTGAACCGTACCGGCGCGCATGCAACCTTCGAAGCGGAGTTCCGCGAACGGCTGTTTCGTCCCGACACGCTGCATATCGTGATCGGCAGCGACTCCGGTCTGCTGATCCAGCATATCCGCGAACGCGGACTGCCCCCCGGATCGCGCTATTTGTTCATTGAGCTGCCAGAGGTCTATCACGCGCTGGCCGGTGAAGGCCTGCTGGATGAGGTGGACGAGCGCATCGTCTGCGCCCTGCCGGAGAACTGGCGCCAGACGGCCGAAAAACTGAAAATCCTCGATTATTTTTATATCGACGCGGTAGAGATCGTTGAAAGCCTGGCGGCGCAATACGCTTACCTCGACGACTATCGCGCACTGAGCTGGACCATGCGCGAGGCCGTTAACCAGCAACGCTGGCAGGCCACAACCCAGCTGGGCAACGAATCCTTCATCCGTCGCCAGCTGGAAAACGTCTGCGACAACCTGCAGCCTAGCAGCCTGCTGAAAAATGCCTTCAACGGTGCCACAGCCGTCATCCTGGCCGGCGGCCCTTCGCTGGACGAGCAACTGGACTGGATACGCCAGCACCGGGACCGTCTGGTGCTGATCGCGGTATCGCGCATTGCCACCCGACTGCAACAGGTGGAGCTGACCCCGGATTTCATCTTTTCGGTGGACCCGACCGACCTGAGCTACGACATCAGCAAGGCCATGCTGAAGTTCGACACGCGCACCGTGTTCATCAATCAGTACCACGTCGTACCTCGCCTGCTGGCGCAATGGCCGCACCGTCACCTGTACATGGGGGCGCTGCTGCCCTGGAAAAGCCCACTCAATCCGGCCGAAGCCCTGAACACCCCCGGCCCGACCGTCACCAACGCTGCCATTCACGCGGCGCATTACATGGGCTTTCGTCACCTGATCCTCGCCGGCGTGGATCTGTGCTTCACCCGCGAGGGCCACACCCATGCCGTGGGGAGCAATGAACACCGCGCCGGCCCGCGCTTTGACCTGACCGCCCTGCAGGTCACGACCAATGGCGGCTGGGAAGCCAACACCACGCCCGATTTCGCCAGCGCCATCAGCAGCCTCGGAATCCAGGCCCGGCAGCTGCGCGTGGAAGGCACCACCCTGTATAACGCCGCTGCCGGTGCCGCACGCATCGAGGATGTCCGGCATTGCACGAGCGAAGACCTGCCCTTGCCAGAACAGCCTATCGATGTCGAAGCCGTGCTGGTGCGCCGCCTGCCCAGCATCGAGCGCCCCGCACGTCTGGCCCATGCGCAGGCCCTGCTACGTGAATTCACCGCGACGGAGCATCAGGTCAGCAAAATTCGCGATCTGGCCATCGAGGCCCTGGAATGCAACGCGCGCATGTACGCCGACGGGCTGATCGTCGAACCCACACTCAAACGCCGTCTGGACCGGATCGAAAAAAACCTGCGCAGGCAGCACCGCGAACTGAACCGGCTGGTGAAGATATTCGGCATCCGAGACCTGCTGCGCGTCGCCAAACCGTTTACCGACTTCGACGCCATGACTGCCGACGAAGCCCAATCCTTGGGACAACTGTATTACGAAGCCTTCCGCGACGGCGCCGAACGCCTGCTGCAGCCCCTGACCTCGGGCATCGAGCGCATAGAAATGCGCCTGGAAGAAGAAACCGATCAGCCCGATATCGAGCGCTTGATCGCGTTCTGGCGCAAGGAACAGATGCCCGGACGTGCCCGCCTGTGGCGCACCCGCCATCCGCAACAAGCCGCCGCGCTGCCCCCCGAACATCAGGCAGCCCTGGATACCCTGGACCGCGCTTTTCACGCGGAACTTGAAGAGCAGGAAACCGCGCACATGCGCCGCGCCCGGCATCACTCCGACCTGCGCGCCATCCCCGTCCGCGCGCGCGCCCTGCTGCAGCGCAAGGATCGGGCGGCGCTCGACGATCTGCGCCAGGCCATCGACAGACATCCCCAGGCCGATACCGCAACGGACTACGCCCATCTGGTCGACGGCTACCTTGCCGAAATCGACCAGGACGACGAACGAGCCATCGAAGCCTACTACCCGCTGGTCACCAACCCGAACTCCCCGGTTCTGGAAGACGCACTGGTACGTGTCGCCGGTCTGAGCCTGAACCAGGGGAATCACGACAACGCCCGCTTTGCCCTGGAATGCCTGGCCACCCTCTCCCCCACCTATCACCTGCAATACGCCGAAATCCTGCGTCTGACCGGCGACATCCTGGGGGCCATCGATGTCTACAACGCCCACATCCAGCAGTTCCCCGATGACACCCAGGCCCAGCTGCGTCTGGCGCGTCTGTACCTGGACATCGACCTGCCCGACGCCGCGCGCCTGTTGCTGGAACACATGTTGACCCAGCATCCCGAACACAGCGGCGCACGCACGCTGATGGCCGGACTGCATTGATGCCCGCCCCCTGAGGACTCAAACGACCGGGTTTACCCCTTCAGAACGGGATGATCGCCTTCATTACGACGCAAGCCGGCACGCCTGCCTTTGTGTTCCAGGGCGTGTTTGCAAAACGAAGGTTTTACGGACAATCCAGCGCCTGAAGAAGGATTCCCAGATCCCCCTTGGAGGCGCCATGGACGGAGTTGCCGAGACCGAGGGACATCCATGCCCCACGCCCTGACGGGTGCGGCGCTCGAATTCGGGACGGCCCGGTCGGAGCGGCCTTGCTCAGGATGTCCCCAAGGGGGAGTCCCCCCCTGAACTTAAGCCTCAACCTGTACGGAAGTGTTTTCCAGAGCCAAGCGGTGCTTGCGGCGTTTGAAGGCGTCCTCGATACGCCAGCGGCCGTGATAGAGCGCAGCGAAATAGGAAGGCGGGGTAGGCGTGCGCATCGAGCAGAGACGTCATCAGGACATGCACACGCCCGTTAGGCGTGAGCACCTGCACCAGACGAGGCATCGTGGGCGAACGCGCACCGTCGTAATCGCACGCATCGGCGGCATCCGGGGCGGGGATGGTCACCACGGCGTCAGCCTGCCCCGACCGCAGAAAGGTTTTTACCACCACGAATGATGCGGCGCTGACCACCATCGGCATCGAGTCGAGAGCGCTTTTCTGCAACTCAAGCGCTGGCGTGGAATGGCCACCCGATACGCCGAGAATGCCGACTTATTCCTGGCAGCCGCCCAGATCCGCGGCATCGCCATCTGGGCTCGGGTCTTGTGACGACACTATCTAGTTCGAGGCCAGTTTCTGCAGCTGGGTCAGTTGGTCCACCGCATCCTGCATCGCGTCCATGCCCTTCGCCAGTTCTTCCAGCCGGGCCAGGCTGGCGCTGATGTCGCCGCGCTCCTTGCTGGCTTTTTCGCTCATCTGCACGATCTGGTCGGCCGCCGACGTGCTCTTGCCGGCCATCTCCTGCGTCGTCGCCACGGTTTCGCTCGCCACGGCGCGGATGCGCGCGATGGTACCGACCGCCTCCTGGATGCTCTGCGCGGTACCCTGCGCCTGGTCCTTGGCCGCTTGCGCCAGCTTGCGCACCTCGTCGGCGACCACCGCGAAGCCGCGCCCGGCCTCGCCGGCACGCGCCGCCTCGATCGCCGCATTCAGCGCCAGCAGGTTGGTTTGATCGGCGATGGCGCCGATGCCGCCGGTGATCCGGCTGATGCCTTGCGAAATCTTTTCCAGTTCGTCCAGTTCGCCGCCCAATCGGGTCTGCGCCGAGCGCGTCTGCGTCGCCGCATCGCTGATCGAGCGGATGCTGCGCTGGGCGACGTCGAGCGTCTCGGCCTGGTGCGTGGTCGCCTGCACCAGTTGCGGCAGTGCCGTCAAGAGCGGCGCCACGGCCTGCTGGTATTCGACGACGCGAGCCATCACCGACGACTGGATGGCATTCATCGCCTCCCAGCGACGCAGCGCGCGCTGCGCGTAGTGGCTGGCATAGGCGGCGTAATCCACCGGGAAGCGCGCCATCGCATCGGTTCGCTGATCGAAGAAGGCCAGCGCCGACAGCGTCTGGTTGATCGGCACGCCGAGGATCTCGCCGAAGGTCGAAAAGCCCGCCGCCGGCACATCGTCGAAGAAACGTGCCTCACCGAGCCGTGCGGCATTGCCGACCCGGCGCAGCACACAATCGTTCAGCAGTACCGCGCCCGGCTTGCCGAAGCGGGCGACGAACTGCTGCCACTCGTTGCGCGTGGTCGAAATGAAATCGGTCGCCCGCAGCAGATGCAGGCGATCGCCGAACTCCAGGTCGCAGAAAAAGGCGACACGGTCGTCCTGGATCGCCGCCACCGAGCGGATGAAATATTCGTCATCGACCTTCACGGCGAAGGTCCTGCCTTCGAGGGTCTTGCCGATCTCGGCCTTACCGCAGCGCAGGTGCGCCGCCAGCGCATCGAGTATCGGCTGCGGCCGGCCATCGGGTCCGAACACCGAAGTCACGGTGCGGGCCACCGGATCGGCCTCCGCCACCAGCCAGCTCTGCGGGGTCGGCTCGAAGGCCTGGCTCTTGAAGGGCGCAAAGGACTTGCCCTCGGCAACCTGGCAGAAAATCAGCACGGCCTTGCCGGTCAGCACCGAACCGCCGGTGCCGATCCAGGTGCCGGAAAAATCGAGCTTGCCGCCGGCCGAGCCGCCGATTGCCAGGCAGGGGAAGCGGCCGCACTCGTACCAAGCCTGCATCAGGAAGCCTTCCGAGGCCGACAGTCCGTCGCAGAACACCAGCGCGAAAGCGCGCTCGGCGGAAAGCGGCAGCGAAGGATTGACGCGCTCCAGTTCGCTGCGGATCGCCGCCACGCGCTCGCGCGCCGTCTTCGTGTCCTTGACATGCAGATCGACCGCATGCACTTCGTGCCGCGCGACCAGCGCCTCCGGCAGCCACAGCCAGCTGCCCTGGCGCCCCTTCATGTCGCAATAGGGGGACGCACCCGCCTGGCTGCACAGCGCGCCGGTGGAGGAAATCGCCAGCACCGTACGGCCCGGTGCGGTCAGCCGCTGCCAGTCGGCGCTCACGCGCTGGAAGTCCGCCTCCGGCGGCACGAAGGCCAGCAGCAGGCCACCCTCGGGCACCAGGCCCAGCGATTCGAAGGAAGCCGGTACTGCCGCGCAGTCAAACAGGCCGCTGGCAGGACCGCTGGATTTCGGCTCGGCCGTTACCTTGCCGTTGAACATCGAGAACAGGCCCATGGCACCCCCCTCTTGTTTGCCGGGTAAATACTACCTTTTTTGTGGAACGTATGTAGCCTGCCGCTGTGCAACCGTCTGCCTTTTCAACCGCCTGTCATCCCCCACGAAAGATGAAATACACCGCCCCCAGCAGGCACAGGCCCGCCCAGAGGTAATCCAGCTTGACCGGTTGCTGCATGTACAGCACGGCGAAGGGAACAAAGACAGCCAGCGTAATGACCTCCTGCAGGATCTTCAGCTGTGCCAGTGACAGCTCGGTGTAGCCAATGCGATTGGCCGGCACCTGAAGCAGGTATTCGAACAAGGCAATCCCCCAGCTGAGGAGGGCGGCAATCCACCAGGGTTTGTCGTTGAGGTTCTTGAGGTGGGCATACCAGGCGAAGGTCATGAACACGTTGGAAGCGATCAGCAGCAGACTGGTTTGCAGGATGACGGGCATGAGGGCAACCCCGGTGAACCGCCCAAGCGACGGCGGCGGGATTATCGATCGTCCAGCACACTTTGCAATACACCCCCCCCGTCCTGACCGGTGTATGCTGGTTCTGGGACGGATGGCGATCCGCCCCGCACCACCTTTTCTTGATGGAGTAACGACAGCATGACCATGCTCAAGCCGAAAATCATCGAGCGCCTGAACAATCAGGTAACCAGCGAAACCTATGCCTCACAGCTCTACCTGCAGATGTCACTGTGGTGCGAGGATCGCGGCATGCACGGTGCCGCCGCCTTCTTCCGCGCTCATGTACCGGAAGAGATCAAGCACCGCGACAAGCTGATCGACTACCTCGTCGAATCCGGCGCTTCGGTGGAAATTCAGGCCGTCCCGGCCCCGAGCAATGACTTCAGCACCCTGGTTGAAGTACTGCAGGCCGCCTATCAGCACGAACAGAAAGTGACTCACCAGATTCACTCGCTTGCCGAAGCGGCCATGGAAGAAAAAGACTTCAGTACATTCAATATGCTGCAGTGGTTTATTGCCGAGCAGCGTGAAGAAATCGTACTGTTCCGCGGTATTGTGGAGCACATCGAGCTGACCGGTTTCACGGGTGAAAACGGTACGGCAATGGTTCAGATGAACCGCTATCTGCATCGTCTGGTCCTGGGCTCCTCGCACCCCGAACTGGACTGAGCCCGCCTTTGCGGGCCAGGGCATTCCGTGCCCACGTTGATTCAAAAACGAAATGACGCTATAAACAAAATCATTCTCGTTTAGCGCCACCCAGCCATCGCCAGGCCGCGCACGAATCAACCTGACTCAACGGAGCCCTTCATGCGCCTGCGCCCCCTGCCCTGCCTGATTTCCCTGCTTTGCCTACCCGGTCTAGCCCTCGCGGATGAGGCTGTCGAACTGCCCCAGGTCATGGTCACCACGGCCACCAAGACCGAGCGCGCGCTCGATGCCAGCACCGTTTCCGTCCAGGTCATCTCCGAAACCGAGATCCAGGAACTGGGTGCCGTCACCCTGCGCGATGTGTTTCTGAATATCGGCGGCGTGCATGTCGATCCGGGCCGGGAAACCGCCTCGATACGCGGTGTGGGTGGTACGGGTACCCTGTGGTTGCTGGATGGCCGACGTATCGCCGGCGAGGTCGGCGGGAGTTACGAGCTTGATCGCATCAGTGCGGCAAGCATCGAACGCATCGAGATCGTCAAAGGCCCGATGAGCGTGCTCTATGGCGCGGACTCGCTGGGCGGCGTCATCAATATCATCACCAAGCGCCCACGCGAGAAACTGGAAGGCACCCTCGACTTCAGCGGTGGCGCCAATACCCACGGCGACGCCGGAAAATACACCCTGGCCGGTGACCTGCGTGGCGGACACGGTGCAACGGAGTTCAGCCTCAACCTGAGTGCAATCCGCAACGAGCCCTATACCGAGCGCGAGACCGCACAGCTGCGCGTGTCCGGCAACGGCAAACAGATTCCCCCCTCGCAATCGCCGGTTCCGGCCGTGCAGAAAAACCTCAAGGACAGTTACCCGCAGGACGTAAGCTATCGCGATCAGGCGGAAATCTATACGCTCGGCGGCCGTCTGACGCAGCGTATCGGTGAGCGCGTCAAAATCGGCCTGGAAGCGGCCTTGCTCAAGGAAACCCGGGACGGCTACGCCATCGGCCAGAACCATCCGACCAACTACACCACTCCGCAGGGCCGTGTGCAGGCCTTCAACGTGCCTGTGCATCAGACCGACGATAACGAACGCGTTGACCTTGCAGCCACGCTGGATTTCAAGGCCAGCGATCAGCTCGACTTCGCCTGGCGCAGCTATCGGTCCCATTACAAGAAAATCAATGAAATCACGGCCGTGCACTGGCGCGACATGGGTTACTCCAGCGAAACGGCCTCGGCCAGCACCAGCCAGAATGCCACCGTTACCCTGCTCAGCCATGAGCTGACGGCCACCTGGCGCCCTGCTGCCGCGCATACCGTACTCGCCGGCGCCGAATACCGCGACGAAGACCGCGAAGCCACCACCTTCAACACCCTCGGTACGGCAGAAACCCGCCACGCGCGTTATCAGTCCCTCTATTCCCAGCATGAATGGGCCGTTCGTCCGGATTTCGATTTTGTCTGGGGCCTGCGCCACGACGACATTTCCAATGCCGAAGCCCATACCTCGTTCAAGGCCGGGGCGATTTATACCTTCACCCCTCGCGCCCGCCTGCGCGCCAACTTTGCCCAGGGCTTCCGCGCCGCCGACCTGCGCGAGCTCTTCATCAACCGTTACACGCCGAGTGGACGGCTTCTGGGATCAGAAGTTGTCGACGCCACGCTGGGCAAAACGGCAACCGAGCTCAAGCCGGAAACCAGCAACAATGTCGAAATCGGCCTGGGCGGGAAAGACAAAAACTGGCGCTACGACATTGCCCTCTTCCACAACGAGATCAAGGACCGTATCGAACAGGTGGCCGAAGCACCCCGAGGCGTGCCCTATCGCAGCTTCCGCAACGTCAGCGAGGCGCGTATCCAGGGTACGGAAGCCAGCGCCGGGCTGCGCCTGATGCCCGGTTTGTGGCTCAACGCCAGCGCGACCGTCCTTGAAGCGGAAAACCAGCAAACCGGCCAGCGCCTGGAATTCACGCCCCGGCAGCTGTTCACCGTATCGGCCGACTACTCCCCAAATACGGAATACAAATTCAAGCTCATCGTGCAGCACACCGGCGACCAGTACTACACCCTGGCGCGTGAAGGCAAAACCCAGGGGGCCATGGCGGATGCCTATACCTTCGTGAATCTCAAGGCCAGCTGGCTGCCCAAGGCCGTTCCCGATACCGAGTTCTACGCCGGCGTGGACAATCTGTTCGATCAGAGCGTCGATCCCATCCTCGGATCCGCTATCGGACCGTATCTGTATATTGGCGCGCGACATTTCTTCTGATCGATACGGAGCATAACCATCATGAGAACAAGGCTCACCGTACTGGCCTTCTCTACCCTACCCGTGACAGCTCCGGCCATGGGCCAGGAGCGCGAACCTCTGCTTCTGAACGAGGCCCATCGCCAGATCGTGCTTGCCGAAATGCGCGGCATGCTTGAAGGAGTTCAAGGCATCATAGGGGCCTTGTCCAAGGCTGACATGGAAACAGTGGCAAAGCTTTCGACTGAACTGGGGATGGGTGGGCCCAAGCCCCCCATGGAGCTTCGTCGCCGACTACCCGATGAGTTTCGCAAAATGGGCTTTCAGGTCCACACCGCTTTCGATGAACTGGCGGCCAGCGCCCGCGCTGGCGAGGATACACCCCGGCTTCTCAACCGCCTGCAACATGCACTTTCGGGGTGCACGGCCTGCCACCGCAAGTTTCAGATCACGCACGCTGATTATTGATTTCCATCACCCGACGTGATGATGCCTTAGCCAGAAAGCTTCTGCGGCAGAAGTGCCGCAGGGGCTTGAAAGGAAGAAACCGCACGTAGAAAAAGGCCGCTGGCGACCTGCATCAGGAACGGTGTCATCCTCCCACGCACCGAGTCTCCGTCCCATGCTTCATCCCGGCAAAAACCGACCCCAGAATAGATACCCATCGCCACCCGTTTTTTCCGCGCGTGGATAACGGGTTACGCCAGTAGGACGCCAAACACAATCAACACGCCGCCTCATCGCAGTGGCGACAGCGCATACAAAAGCTGACCTCCACAACCGGGTGATGGACATTACTCAGATCGGACAGCCGGGATTTATACGTTTCAGGTTGCGCCGGTTCCTGGCTGCGCACGGCGGCAACCAGCGTCCATTGCCCCTGCCCAACCGACCACAGATGCAAATCGGTCACCTGAGTCTCCCCCACCTCTTCCAGACGCTCGATTACCTTGTGGCGAAGAGTCTCCGGCGCCTCGGCATCCAGCAAAATCGCTCCGGTCCGGCGCAGTAGATCGACCGACCAGCGCAGAATCAGGGCTGCCGCGACCAGCGCAATCAAAGGGTCCAGCCAGACCCACCCCCACAACCAGGCCGCCGCCAAGCCCACGATGGCCGCCAATGAAGTCACGGCATCCGCCATGACGTGAAGAAGTGCGGCACGCAGATTGTGGTCGTGTCCATGGTCGTGGTCATGGTCGTGTCCATGGTCATGGACGTGAGCATGATGATGCCCGCCTTCTTCAGCGCCCACCAATATCCAGGCCGACACCAGATTGACCACCAGCCCGAGTACGGCCACCAGCAGCGCCTCCTGGGCGTGCAACTCACCGGGCTGGAGCAGACGCGATACCGATTCCACCACCAGCCACACCGTCGCCACCCCCAGCAGCAGGGCGCTGGTGTACGCGGCCAGATCGTTGATCTTGCCGCTGCCCAAGCTCAAGCGCCGGTCGCTTGCGTAACGTCGCGCCAGATAATAGGCGGCAGCGGCCAAGCCCAGTGCCAAAGCATGCCCCCCCATGTGTATCCCGTCCCCGAGTAACGCCATCGAGCCCGTCAGCCACCCCGCCAGAATTTCCACAACCATGACAATCAGGGTGATAAAGGCCACCCCCCATAAGCGCCCCTCGGCCCGCCTCCGCTCACCCTGACCAAAATTATGGTTATGCTCCGGCCCGCAACGGCAGGAAAGCGGCGCTGTCACTTCTTCGCTCATCGGAGGATTCCGCTCATGGACGTTATTTCCGAATTTACCGTTCGCTGCCAAAAAATACAACGACGTGCCACACAAGGCAAAAACCCTGTTTCACAGGGGGCGTAAAAACACAATTCATTGTTTTATGAAGTTTTAACCACCGTAGTGCGAGTAGAGAGTGTTTACAAAACGAAGGTTTGTTGGACAAGGGTGGGCGGAGGGAAGGGCCCCCTTGGGACCGCCATGGACTGACCTGTGGAAGCCGGGTAAATGGGCCAGGGATGGCCCATTTAGCTCCGCCGCGACAGGATGTCGCGCATCCTGTTCTCGCACCCTTGGGGCATCCATGC
Organism: Halothiobacillaceae bacterium; assembly: GCA_028696185.1. Classification (GTDB taxonomy): domain Bacteria; phylum Pseudomonadota; class Gammaproteobacteria; order Halothiobacillales; family Halothiobacillaceae; genus JAQVHL01. The sequence continues at coordinate 231 of JAQVHL010000012.1, read as the reverse complement.
CCCAAGCCCTGACGGGTGCAGCGCTCGAATTCGAAAGCGGCCCGGCTGGAGCAGGTCAGGCCAGGGCTTGCCCGAAGGGCGGTCCCGTGGGGGTGTGTTCTTTTGGTTACTTTTCTTGCACAAGCAAGAAAAGTGACTCGCCCGCTTGCGTTGGCGCCTGTTTGAAAGGCTTAGCCTCAAGGCGGGCGAAAGAGGGCTCCAACGGTTCTTGAAAGCGGCTTTAACCTGCGG
>JAQVHL010000011.1:34612-56568 GCA_028696185.1 Halothiobacillaceae bacterium | reverse complement strand
TGGAGACCGGGTGAAAGGGCCATGGAGGGCCCTTTCAGTCCCGCCACAACAGGATGTTGTGTCGGGACGGCCCGGTCGGAGCGGCCCCGGCCATGGCTTGCCCGAAGGGCGCCTCCGTGGGGGTGCCCTTTCTTTGGTACCTTTCTTTGGGCAAGCAAAGAAAGGTACTCGCCCGCGCGCAATGCGGGCCGTTCGAAGTGCGCCGCTTGAGGCGGGCGAAACAGCGCGCAAGCCTGTCCTGACCGGTTTCTGAATAACGCATCCTTGGATTTTTCAGCCTGTCCGCTTGCGAAAGATCAAGTCGTTCAGGCGCCGGTTAAAGCCGCTTTCAGGAACCGTTGCAGCCCTTTTTCGCCCGCCATGAGGTTTGGCCTTTCAAACAGGCGCCAACGCAAGCGGGCGAGTCACTTTTCTTGCTTGTGCAAGAAAAGTGACCAAAAGAACACACCCCCACGGGACCGCCCTTCGGGCAAGCCCTGGCCTGACCTGCTCCAGCCGGGCCGCTCCGACGCGACATCCTGTCGCGGCGGAGCTAAATGGGCCATCCCTGGCCCATTTACCCGGCTTCCACAGGTCAGTCCACGGCGGTCCCAAGGGGGCCCTTCCCACCGCCCACGCTTGTCCAACAATTCAGCGCCGGACGAAGGATTCCCAGGTCCCCCTTGGAGGCGCCATGGACGGGGTTGTGGAGACCGGGTGAAAGGGCCATGGAGGGCACTTTCAGTCCCGCCGCGACAGGATGTCGCGTCGGGACGGCCCGGTCGGAGCGGCCCCGGCCATGGCTTGCCCGAAGGGCGCCTCCGTGGGGGTGCCTTTTCTTTGGTACCTTTCTTTGGGCAAGCAAAGAAAGGTACTCGCCCGCGCGCAATGCGGGCTGTTCGAAGCGCGCCGCTTGAGGCGGGCGAAACAGTGCGCAAGCCTGTCCTGAGCGGTTTTTGAAAACATATCCTTGATTTTTCAGCCTGTCCGCTTGCGAAAGATCAAGTCGTTCAGGCGCCGGTTAAAGCCGTTTTCAATAACCGTCGAAGCCCTTTTTCGCCCGCCATGAGGCTACGCCCTTCAAACAGGCGCCAACGCAAGCGGGCGAGTCACTTTTCTTGCTTGTGCAAGAAAAGTAACCAAAAGAACACACCCCCACGGAACCGCCCTTCGGGCAAGCCCTGGCCTGACCTGCTTCAGCCGGGCCGCTCCGACGCGACATCCTGTCGCGGCGGAGCTAAATGGGCCATCCATGGCCCATTTACCCGGCTTCCACAGGTCAGTCCATGGCGGTCCCAAGGGGGCCTTTCCCTACGTCCACGCTCGTCCAACAATTCTGCGCCGGACGAAGGATTCCCCCCCTTGGAGGCGCCATGGACGGGGTCGTGGAGACCGGGTGAAAGGGCCATCCATGGCACCTCCAAGGGGGACTTATCCCTCACTGGACGCTACAGAGTCCAACAACCCTTCGTTTTGCAGACATTTTTTTGGAGGCGAAAGCGGCCCGTTTTTCCGGTGAAGTCCAAAAAAACACCGGCAGGCGGCCTTCCCGCGCACCGCTCGCCGGGGCGGGCGTGACAGTTTCATGCCTGTCGGCTAGAATTGCCCGGATTCCGACGCCCGAAGTCTCCCGCCGGATTGCATCCGGTCCGGGTACGCGTGTGCCCGAAACTTGCGCCGCCCTGGGGGCGCAAAAAGCCGCGGTGGACCGTTCGGAGCGCGAAAACAAAAGCATTAAACGGGATGCCAACATCCCGGACAGATTCAATGACGGAGGCACGCTTGAGTCACACGGCCCTGCTCGCGCTGGAAGACGGCACGGTTTTTCGGGGCGTCTCGATTGGCGCGTTCGGTAAGACCGTCGGTGAGGTGGTGTTCAACACCGCCATGACCGGCTATCAGGAGATCCTCACCGATCCCTCCTACCGCCGCCAGATTGTCACGCTGACCTATCCGCACATCGGTAATGTGGGCGCCAATGCTGCCGATTGGGAATCCACTGCCCTGCATGCCGCCGGGCTGGTCATCCGCGACCTGCCGCGCCTGCACAGCAACTGGCAGGCCAGCGAATCCCTGGATGCCTACCTGCGCCGGCATGGCGTGGTGGCGATTGCCGACATCGATACCCGCAAGCTGACCCGCCTTTTGCGCGAAAAAGGCGCGCAGAATGGCTGCATCATGGCCGGCGAGAACCTGGACGAAGCCGAAGCCCTGGCCGCCGCACGTGCCTTTGCCGGACTCAATGGCATGGATCTGGCCGTCGAAGTCACCACCGGCACAGCCTACGAGTGGACACGCGGCAGCTGGACCCTTGAAGAGGGCCTGCCCGAACCACGTAGTGACCTCAAGCATCGTGTCGTGGCCTGGGATTACGGTGTCAAGCACAATATCCTGCGCATGCTGGTCGATCGCGGTTGCCATGTCACCGTGGTTCCGGCACGCACGCCGGCCGCCGACGTGCTGGCCATGAATCCCGATGGCATTTTCCTCTCCAACGGCCCGGGCGATCCGGCCGCCTGTGGATACGCCATCGAAGCCATCCGTGAGGTGCTGGGCAGCGGCATTCCGACCTTCGGCATCTGCCTGGGGCATCAGTTGCTCGGCCTGGCCAGCGGTGCTCGCACGGTCAAGATGAAGTTCGGCCATCACGGCGCCAATCACCCGGTGCAGGACATCGCCAGCGGCCGGGTAATGATCAGCAGCCAGAACCACGGCTTCGCCGTCGATGAAGAAACGCTGCCGGACACGCTGGTGGCCACCCATCGTTCGCTGTTCGACGGCACCCTGCAGGGCATTCGTCGCACCGATTGCCCTGCGTTCAGTTTCCAGGGGCATCCCGAAGCCAGTCCGGGGCCGCACGATGTGGCTCCCTTGTTCGACGAGTTCGTCGCCCTGATGGACGGCCAGACGCCCGCCCATCGCTGAGTACCCGGCGCAAGCGCCCGGCGCTTGCGTTACGGCCATCGACCGCGCCGCAACCATACGATATCCGCCATGCCAAAACGTACCGACATACAGAGCATCCTCATCATCGGCGCCGGCCCCATCATCATTGGTCAGGCCTGCGAGTTCGACTATTCCGGCGCCCAGGCGTGCAAGGCGCTGAAGGAGGAGGGCTACCGGGTCATCCTGGTCAACTCCAACCCGGCGACCATCATGACTGACCCGGAAATGGCCGATGCGACCTACATCGAACCCATCAACTGGCAGTCGGTGGCGCGCATCATCGAGAAGGAGCGTCCCGACGCCCTCCTGCCGACCATGGGCGGTCAGACCGCGCTCAACTGCGCCCTGGATCTGGCGCGTGAAGGCGTGCTGGAAAAATACGGCGTGGAACTGATCGGTGCGAAGGAAGACGCCATCGACATGGCCGAAGACCGCGAGCGTTTCCGTGAGGCGATGAAGGACATCGGCCTGTCCACGCCCAAGTCTTTTATCGTGCACAGTCTGGAAGAAGCCATCCAGGTTCAGCCGCAGATCGGCTACCCGGTCATCATCCGCCCGTCCTTCACTCTGGGCGGCACCGGCGGCGGCATCGCCTACAACCGCGAAGAATACGAAGAAATCGTGCGTCGCGGTCTTGACCTGTCCCCGACCCGCGAACTCCTGATCGAGGAATCGGTGCTGGGCTGGAAAGAATACGAGATGGAGGTCGTGCGCGACCGGGCGGACAACTGCATCATCGTCTGCTCCATCGAAAACCTTGACCCGATGGGCGTACATACCGGTGACTCCATCACCGTGGCTCCGGCACAGACGCTGACCGACAAGGAATACCAGATTCTGCGCAATGCCTCGATTGCCGTGCTGCGCAAGATCGGCGTGGAAACCGGCGGTTCCAATGTGCAGTTCGCGATCAACCCGGCCAACGGGCGCATGATCGTCATCGAAATGAACCCGCGCGTCTCGCGCTCCTCTGCGCTGGCCTCCAAGGCTACCGGGTTCCCGATTGCCAAGGTGGCGGCCAAGCTGGCCGTCGGTTACACGCTGGACGAGTTGCGCAACGACATCACCGGTGGCGCGACTCCGGCTTCGTTCGAGCCGACTATCGACTACGTGGTCACCAAGGTGCCGCGTTTCACCTTCGAAAAATTCCCGCAGGCCAACGACCGCCTCACCACCCAGATGAAATCGGTGGGCGAGGTCATGGCCATGGGGCGTACCTTCCAGGAATCGCTGCAGAAAGCCCTGCGCGGTCTGGAAACCGGTGTCGACGGGCTCAACGAGGTGCTGGAATCCGGTTTGTCCAGCGATGAAATCCGCGCCCGTCTGACCCGCGAGCTGCGCCTGCCAGGCGCCGACCGCCTGTGGTACGTCGCCGATGCCTTCCGTGCCGGTTACAGCCTGGAGGAGGTGCACGAACTGTCGGCCATCGACCCCTGGTTCCTGGTGCAGATCAAGGAAATTGTCGATACCGAACAGTCCCTGCGCAAGCGCGCCCTGGAAAGCCTGGATGCCGCCGAGATGCGCCGCCTCAAGCGCATGGGCTTTTCCGATCGCCGTATCGCCCGCCTGATGGACGAGACCGAAAAATGCGTGCGCAGTCATCGCCATGTCCTGGGCGTGCGTCCGGTGTACAAGCGCGTGGATACCTGTGCTGCCGAGTTCGCCACCCAGACGGCCTATCTGTACTCCACCTACGAGGAGGAGTGCGAAGCCGCGCCGACCGGCCGCGACAAGATCATGATCCTGGGCGGCGGGCCGAACCGTATCGGCCAGGGCATCGAATTTGACTATTGCTGCGTGCATGCCGCCTTCGCCCTGCGCGATGACGGCTATGAAACCATCATGGTCAACTGCAACCCGGAAACCGTCTCCACCGATTACGACACCTCCGACCGCCTGTACTTCGAACCGCTGACGCTCGAAGACGTCCTGGAAATCATCCACGTCGAACAGCCCAAAGGTGTGATCGTTCAATACGGCGGTCAGACACCGCTCAAGCTGGCGCGCGACCTGGAAAAAGCCGGTGCGCCAATCATTGGCACCTCGCCGGATTCCATCGATCTTGCCGAAGATCGTGAGCGTTTCCAGAAAATGATCGAGAAGCTGGCCCTGCGCCAGCCGCCGAACCGTACTGCGCGTTCTCCCGAGGAAGCCGTCAATCTGGCCGCCCAGATCGGCTACCCGCTGGTCGTCCGTCCGTCCTACGTGCTGGGCGGCCGCGCCATGGAAGTGGTTCACGGCGAGGAAGACCTCCGCCGTTACATGCGCGAGGCGGTCAAGGTCTCCAATGATTCGCCCGTACTGCTCGACCGCTTCCTGGACGACGCCACCGAAATGGACGTGGACGCCATCTGCGACGGCAAGGACGTACTGATCGGCGGCATCATGGAGCATATCGAACAGGCGGGCGTGCACTCCGGCGATTCCGCCTGTTCGCTGCCGCCATACACGGTCAGCGCGGAGATCCTGGATCAGCTGCGCGAGCAGGTGCGCCGCATGGCGCTGGAACTCAAGGTCGTGGGCCTGATGAATACCCAGTTCGCGGTCAAGGGCAACGAGGTCTACGTTCTTGAAGTCAACCCGCGTGCCTCGCGTACCGTGCCCTTTGTCTCCAAGGCCATCGGCCGTCCGCTGGCCAAGATTGCCGCGCGCTGCATGGTCGGGCAGAGCCTTGCTGCGCAGAACGCGCTCGACGAGCGCGTACCGAGCTATTACTCGGTCAAGGAAGCGGTCTTCCCGTTCATCAAGTTCGCGGGCGTCGACCCGGTGCTGGGCCCCGAGATGAAGTCCACCGGCGAAGTCATGGGCGCGGGTGCCTCGTTCGGTGAGGCCTTCGCCAAGGCCCAGGAAGGCGCGGGTGTGCGTCTGCCGATGTCCGGCCGGGCCTTCATCAGCGTGCGCAAAGAAGATTACGCCGAAGCGATCAAGGTAGCCCGTGAACTTGGCGAGCGTGGCTTCGAACTCGTCGGTACGCGCGGCACGGCTCGTGCGCTGGAGGAGGCCGGCATTGCCTGCGCGCAGGTGAACAAGGTCATCGAAGGCCGGCCGAACATCGTCGACATGATAAAGAACGGCGAAATCGACCTCATCATCAACACCACGGCCAGTAATCGCCAGGCCCTGGCCGATTCATTCCAGATCCGTCGTGAAGCCCTGCATCACAAGATTGCGTATTTCACGACGATGGCTGGCGCCGAGGCGACGTGTCTGGCCCTGAAATACCTGCAGGACGCGGGCAGCGTCCACCGCTTGCAGGATTTGCACATGGAGTTTCAGGCATGAACCGATTCCCCATCACCGCCGAGGGCGCCGCGCGCCTGGAAGAGGAGCTCAAGCGCCTGCGCAACGTTGAACGTCCGCGCGTCATCCAGGCCATTGCCGAAGCGCGCGCTCATGGCGACCTGAAGGAAAACGCGGAATACCATGCCGCTCGTGAAGAGCAGGGGTTCATCGAGGGCCGCATCAAGGAAATCGAGCACAAGCTCGCCAATGCCCAGGTCATCGACGTGACCAAGCTGCCCAACAACGGCAAGGTCATTTTCGGCTGCACCGTGGTCGTCATGGATCTGGACAACGACAACGAACTGACGTACCGCATCGTGGGCGACGACGAGGCCGATATCCGCGAAAACCGCCTCTCCGTGCACTCGCCGATTGCCCGAGCCCTGGTCGGCAAGTCCGAAGGCGACGAAGTGCAGGTGGAGGCACCCAGCGGCACCCGTACTTACGAAATCCTCGAAGTCAAATACCTCTGATCCGAACGACGGACGACGGAAAACACACCCCATGCTCGATCCCCGACTGCTTCGACAGAACCTGGCCGAGGTCGCCGCTGCGCTGGCGCGGCGCGGCTTCACGCTGGACACCGCCGCCTTCGAGGCCCTGGAAGCCGAACGCAAGGCCATACAGGTCGAAACCGAGCAACTGCAGGCCGAGCGCAACACGCGCTCCAAGGCCATTGGGCAGGCCAAGGCGCGGGGCGAGGCCATTGAACCGCTGATGGCCGAAATCGGCTCGCTGGGCGAACGCCTGGATGCCGCCAAGCTGCGCCTGCACGAGATTCAGGCTCGCCTGGACCAGCTGCTGCTCACCCTGCCCAACCTGCCGCACGAGAGCGTGCCGGATGGCGCGGATGAAACCGGCAACGTCGAACTGCGCCGCTGGGGGGACACGCCGTCCTTTGATTTCGAGCCGCGCGATCATGTCGCGCTGGGCGAGATGAACGGCTGGATGGACTTTGAAAGTGCAAGCAAGCTCACCGGCTCGCGTTTCGTGGTACTGAAAGGGCCGCTGGCCCGCCTGCATCGCGCGCTTGCCCAGTTCATGCTCGACCTGCATACCGGCGAGCACGGCTACACCGAAACCTGGGTGCCGTATATCGTCAATGCCGACAGCCTGCGCGGCACCGGCCAGCTGCCCAAATTCGAGGACGACCTGTTCCGCCTGGGCGGCGACAGCCCGTGGTACCTCATTCCCACCGCCGAAGTGCCGGTTACCAATCTGGCGCGCGACAGCATCCTCGAAGACGCCGAGCTGCCCTTGCGCCTCACGGCGCACACGCCCTGTTTCCGCTCCGAGGCCGGTTCCGCCGGGCGCGACACGCGCGGCATGATCCGTCAGCACCAGTTCGACAAGGTCGAGCTGGTGCAGCTGGTGCGCCCGGACGAATCGCGCGCGGCTCTGGAAAGCCTGACCTCTCACGCGGAAGAAGTCCTGCGCCGTCTGGCGCTGCCCTATCGCGTCATGGCCCTGTGCGCGGGCGATATGGGCTTTTCCGCCAACCAGACCTACGATCTGGAAGTCTGGCTGCCGGGGCAGGGCGCCTATCGCGAGATTTCCTCCTGCAGTAATTTCGGTGATTTCCAGGCCCGCCGCATGCAGGCACGCTGGCGCAACCCGGCGACCGGCAAGCCCGAGCTTCTGCACACCCTGAACGGCTCGGGCCTTGCCGTGGGCCGTACCCTGGTGGCCGTGCTGGAGAACGGTCAGCAGGCGGACGGGCGGGTCCGTCTGCCCCTGGCCCTGCGCCCCTATTTCGGTGGCGCGGAGTACCTCGCGTGACCGAGGCCGATTTCGAGGCCGGAACCTTCCTGTCATCGTCTGAATCCGTCCCGGTCGACGACCTGAACCAGGCGGTGCACGCGGTGCTGTGCGAGGCCCTGCACCTGCCGGAGGCCTCGCTGAGCATCGATCCGGAGACGCCCTTGCTGGGCGCGCTTCCCGAACTGGACTCGATGGGTGTGGTACTGGTCCTGACCGGACTGGAAGCGCGCTTCAATGTGCACTTCGCTGACGACGATCTGGATGCCGAGGCTTTTTCCAGCCTGGGCGCCTTGACCCGTTTTGTCGCCGAACGCATCGACTGACGTATCCGTATGGCCCTACTCTATCTCGACGACATCCATTTTTCGGTCGGCACACGGGTGTTGCTCGATGGCGTGAATGCCGCCATCGAACCGGGCGAACGGGTCTGCCTGATCGGGCGCAACGGCGAGGGCAAGTCCACACTCCTGCGCATCGTCACCGGAGAACAGCGCGCCGATGCCGGTGACGTGCGGCTGTCTCCCGGTGCGCGTCTGGCGTCCCTGGCCCAGGACCCCCGCCTGGATTATTCCGGCACGGTGCGCGAATACGTCAGCGAAGGGCTGGGCGAACTGGGGGCGGACCTGGCCCGTTACCACGCGCTTATCGAACATCTGGCCGATGCCGACGAGGCCATGATGCGTGAATTCGAAACCCTGCAGCAGCGCATCGAGGCTCGTGATGGCTGGCGTGCCGACCAGCGTGTGCAGGCGGTGATGCAGCGCCTGGGCCTGCCCGGCGAACGCCCGGTGGCCGACCTTTCCGGCGGCTGGCGGCGGCGGGCTGCGCTGGGCCGCGCCCTGGTCAGCGAACCGGACATCCTGCTGCTGGATGAGCCGACCAACCATCTGGATATCGAAGGCATTGCCTGGCTGCAGGATTTCCTGCGCGATTTTCGTGGCGCGCTGCTGTTCATCACCCATGACCGCGCCTTCCTGCAGGCGCTGGCCACGCGCATTCTGGAGCTGGATCGCGGCCAGCTCAGCTCCTGGCCCGGCGATTACGCCAATTACCTGCGGCGCAAGGAAGAGCGCGAGCACGCCGAGTCGCTCGCCAATGCGGACTTCGACAAGAAGCTGGCCATCGAGGAAGTGTGGATACGCCAGGGCATCGAAGCACGCCGCACGCGCAACGAAGGCCGGGTGCGGCGACTGAAAGCGCTGCGCGAGGAGCGCAGTGCGCGGGTGGATCGTCAGGGGCGTGCCAGCATGAGCCTGGATGCCGGGCAGGTGAGCGGCAAGCGGGTCTTCGAGGCTGAGCATGTCGACTTGAGCCTGGGCGGCAAGGCCCTCCTGCGCGACTTCAATCTGCGCGTTCAACGCGGCGACCGCATCGGCCTGATCGGGCCGAACGGCGCCGGCAAGAGCACCCTGCTCAAGCTGCTTCTGGGCGAAATCGCGCCCGATGCCGGCACGGTCGAACGCGGTACGCAGCTTTCAGTGGCGTTTTTCGACCAGCATCGTTCCGCGCTCGATCCCGAGCGTACCGCCATCGAAAACCTCGACGGCGGCAACGACATGCTGGAGATCAACGGCGAAAAGCGTCATGCGATTTCCTATCTGCGCGATTTCCTGTTCACACCGGACCGTGCGCGCAGCAAGGTTTCCGCCCTCTCGGGGGGCGAGCGCAACCGCCTGATGCTGGCCAAGCTATTCATGCAGCCGGCCAACCTGCTGGTGCTGGACGAGCCGACCAACGACCTGGACCTGGAAGCGCTGGAAGTACTGGAAGAAGTGGTGCTGGGCTACACCGGCACCTTGCTGATCGTCAGCCACGACCGCGAATTCATCGACAACACCGTGACCAGCGTCCTCGTGTTTGAAGGCGAAGGGCAGGTCAACGAGTACGTCGGCGGTTACAGTGACTGGCTGCGCCAGCGTGCGAGCGCCGCGCCCACGGCGTCATCCGTACCTAAAGCGGCCAGCGTCACGCCCCCTCCCGCTCCTGCAGCCACTCCGACCGCCCCGCGCAAACTGGGCTTCAAGGAACAGCGCGAGCTCGACGAGCTTCCCGCGCGTATCGAAACCCTGGAACAGGAACAGGCCGAGTTGACGGCGCTCACCGCTTCGGCGGATTTCTACCAGGGCCGGCCGGAGGCGGTGAAAATCACGCTGGAACGGCTCAACGCGGTCAGCGAGTCCCTGGGCCAGGCCTATGCACGCTGGGAAGAACTTGAAGCCCGACGCGGCTGAGAACCCAAGGCCCCTGAGTCACGCCGAGCGCTTCGCGCGTCTGGATGCCCATCTTGCCGCGTACGAAAGCCTCTGGCGGAGCTCGCCCCATGCCTGGCTCAGCAAGGGCAAACCGCTTCCCTGGGAAGCCGGGTTTGCGCCGCTTGCCGAAGCCCTGCGCGCCTTGCCGGCCGCGCGGGTGCAGGCGCTGCACGAGGATGCGCAGGCATGCCGGATTTTCCTTCGCCGCCACCTGCCCGTACTCGACGAACTGGCGGCACTCGTGGCCCTTCCTGACACCGATTCCGCGCTTTTACCCCGGCAGGCGCATGCTGCTGCGCATGTCGGCGGGCGCAAGCTGGAGCAAATCCGTCATTTCGAAAGCGCATTGCCTACAGGCTTCGCCCACCATGCCGCGCCCGAAAAGACGGCGATCATCGACTGGTGCGCGGGCAAAGGGCATCTGGCGCGCTGGCTGAGCGCCCGTGACGGACGCGCGCATCTTTGCCTTGAGCGGGACGAAGCCCTGTGTACCGAAGGACAGCGATTGGCCGGCGCGCTGCCCCTGCGTTTTCAGGCCCTGAATGTCATGGACGAGGCAGTCCGCGCCCCCTTGCGCGGCAGCGCCGCCGTTCTTGCCCTGCATGCCTGCGGCGATCTGCACACCCGGCTTCTGCGCCTTGCTGTGGAGGAAGGCGTTACGGAACTGGCCCTGGCCCCCTGTTGCTACAACCGCACCCAGGAGCGCCATTACCGCCCGCTTTCCGCCCTGGCGCGTGAACACGCCCGTCTTGAACTTGACCGGGACGCGCTGCGTCTGCCCCTGCTGGAAACCGTAACGGCCACCGGCTATGAGCGGCGTGAAACCCAGCGCCGTGCCGTGTGGCGGCTTGCCGCGCAGCAATGGTGCCAGGAGGTGGGCATCGCTTTACCCGTGGAAAGCCCGCATGCGGCCCGGGCAACGGATTTTCCCGCCTATCTGCGCAGCGTGGCGCCGGCTGTACTCGCGCGCTGGGCGGGGCAGGGCAAGACCCGCGAAGGGGAGCGCGAGTGCGAAAGGCGCGAGCGCCAGGGCGCCCGGCGCCTGAGCACGCTCCGGGCGCTGGAACTGCCCCGTGCCGCGTTTCGCCGCGCCATTGAGGTATGGCTGGTACTCGATATGGCCGTATTTCTGGAAGAGGCCGGCTATGACGTGCAACTGATGGCGTTCTGCCCACGCACACTCACGCCACGCAATATCCTGCTGCATGCGCGGCGTCCGGCTTGTGGGGCGCAGGCGTCTGGGCGATGATGCTCACCGCGCCACGCGCATTGATGGATAAAAACCGAAGGTATAAGGACCATGAAAACGCTCATCGCCGGACTGGCAATTACCGCCGGAATTGCCGGCGCGGGTTATATGGCGACGCCGTATCTCGCCGCAGGACAGATCGAGGAATTTTTCGCCCAACCGGAACGGCGTATTCCGATGATGGATCAGGGCTTTGCCTGGAAAGGTGGAAGCTTCCAGCGCGGCTGGTGGGAATCCACCGCGGTCTCCACGCTGAAAATGCACCTGGACCTCGATCAAACCGTTGATCTACCCCTGCGACATGTCGTCCATCAGGGGCTGGGGACGGATCTGTCCTGGGCGCGCATCGAAACCACGCTGGAAATCACCGAGGAAGACCGCGCCCTCGTGCGCCATTATTTCGGCGAGCAGGCCCCTTTGCGCATCGTCACCACGCTCTTCCTTGACGGGCACCAGGAAAGCCGCATCGAGTCCCCGTCCTTCAATACCCCGATGCTTGAGGATCCGTCCAGCCGGCTGGAATGGGGCGGCATCACCGGTTATGCAAATTCACCGCAGGCCGATGTCCTCTCCCTGCACATCGAAGCCCCGCGTGTGGCACTGACCGATGCGGCAACCGCACTGGAAATGGAGAGCCTCGTCCTCTCCGGCGATCTGAAAGCCGATGCCCAGATCGGTTCCACCGGGACGGGAGAAGTGGTTTTGCGGCGCCTCACCGTCAAGGGGGAGGACGGGAACATCCAACTCAGTGGCCTGAGTCTGAACTCCAGCGCACGGCGGGAGGGGCCCTTGTTCGGTGTCGATGCCCGCTTGCGCATGGACCATTTTGAAGCCGATGACCAGCGATTCGACGACCTGCGCCTGAACTGGCGAGTGGATCGCCTGGATGTGGCGGCCTATGAGCGTATGCAAACCCGCCTGCAGAGCGCGATGGAGCCGCCCGCGAACGACGAGGAAGAAGCACAGGCACGCCAGATCCAGCGGCTTGCGCAGTCACTGGAGGAATTCCTGCCCTCATCGCCTGAGTTCGAACTGACCGAGCTTGCCTTCCGCACACCGCAAGGCGAAGTTCGGATGGAGGGCCGCGCACGCTATGACGCAAGCGCCGCGCCTGCCAAGGCCGCCCTGGCCGAGCGTCTGCCTGCCGTACAAGCCCATCTGGCCCTGCAGCTGCCCGAAGCGCTGCTCAGCGAAGTGCTGCAAGGCGTATTGGTCGAGCAGCTCGAAAGCATGCAGGAGATGATGGGGGCTGCTGCCGAGGAAATCGACGCGAAAGCCCAGGCAACCGCCATGTCCGGCGAAATGCTTGCGGCTCTGAAAAACGAAGGCTGGCTCAAAAGCGATAAGAGCAACCTGATGGCGCGTTTGGAACTCAAGCAGGGCAATGCCACGATCAACGATCAACCGGCCGAAGCGCTGATGCTCCAGCTCATGCCCCTGCTGATGGGCGGCGAGGCCGCCGAAGTATATGTAGAGGAAGTAGAGCAAGCCGAAGACGCTGAGGCAAGTGTCGAGGCCGAGGAAGCCGAAGCGGCCGTCGAAGCCGGTAAAGCCGAAGCCCAGTAATCCGCTCAAATGAGCACGTACTGGCACGATGGATAGCCAGCAACAGGCTCAAAAAAATGAAAAAACCGCAGTTACCGTAAGGGCTGCGGTTTTTTTTGGAACACCGGAATCGGTCCTGGATTTTCTTGGTTTATGACTTTAACTAGATCGCTTTGATTTATAAGAGTTTTTTATCAATTTTCCAGGAAGGTCTACGGAAGCCCTGAAAAAAAGCTCACACGTTGAACAGGAAGTTCAGCACATCGCCGTCCTTGACGATGTATTCCTTGCCTTCGGCGCGCATCTTGCCGGCTTCCTTGGCGCCCGCTTCGCCTTTGTACTGGATGAAATCGTCATAGGCGATGGTCTGGGCGCGGATGAAGCCTTTTTCGAAATCGGTATGGATGACGGCGGCGGCCTTGGGGGCGGTGTCGCCTTTGTGGATGGTCCAGGCGCGGACTTCCTTGACGCCGGCGGTGAAGTAGGTCTGCAGGCCAAGCAGCTGGTAGCCGGCGCGGATGACGCGGTTCAGGCCGGGTTCGTCCAGGCCCAGTTCACGCAGGAATTCGTCGCGGTCGGCCTCGTCCAGTTCGATGATGTCGGCTTCGATGGCGGCGCAGACGGGGACGACGAGTGCGCCTTCGGTTTCGGCGTGCCGGCGTACGGCGTCGAGGTGGGGATTGTTCTGGAATCCGTCCTCGGCGACGTTGGCGATGTACATGATCGGCTTGATGGTGAGCAGGTGCAGGTCGCGGATGACGAGTTTTTCGTCATCGCTCAGGCCCAGGGCGCGCGCTGGACGGACGGCATCGAGGCCGGCGGCGACTTTTTCCAGTACGTCCTTGCGGGCGAGCGCTTCCTTGTTGCCGGTCTTGGCGGCCTTGGTGGCGCGGTCAAGGTTGCGGGTGACGGTGTCGAGGTCGGCAAGGACGAGTTCGGTGTTGATGATCTCGATGTCGGCGAGCGGATCGACCCGGCCGGCGACGTGGATGATGTCGTCGTTCTCGAAGCAGCGCACGACCTGGGCGATGGCGTCGGTTTCGCGGATGTTGGCAAGGAACTGGTTACCCAGCCCTTCACCTTTGGAGGCGCCGGCGACCAGGCCCGCAATGTCGACGAATTCCATGGTGGCGGGGAGAACGCGTTCAGGTTTGACGATCTCGGCGAGCTTGTCCAGGCGCGGGTCGGGTACGGCGACGACGCCGACATTGGGCTCGATGGTGCAGAACGGGTAGTTGGCGGCCTGGATGCCGGCCTTGGTGAGCGCGTTGAAGAGGGTGGACTTGCCGACGTTGGGCAAGCCGACGATACCGCATTTGAATCCCATGGTGCTGTTACTCGCTGGGTTTGTGGCTGTGCAGGCGTTGCGTGGCGCGCGCCAGTTCGCCTTCGAGAATGAGGGGGAGGGTGGCCGCGCACTCGTCGAGCGCCTGGTCGATGCGTTGGCGATCGAGACGTCCAGGGGCATGCAGGACGTAGTCGGCGACTTGTTCACGCACGCCGGGGTGGCCGATGCCGATGCGCAAACGATGGTATTCGGGGGTGCCCAGATGGGCCTGTATGTCTTTCAGACCGTTGTGCCCCCCATGTCCTCCGCCTTTTTTGAAGCGGATATGGCCGGGTGGGAGGTCCAGATCGTCGTGTACGACGAGCGTTTCGTCGGGCGTGATTTTGTAGAAACGCGCGAGGGCGGCAACCGCCTGTCCGCTGCGGTTCATGTAGGTGCCGGGTTTGAGCAGCCAGATTTCCTGGCCGTGCAGGCTCACGCGCAGGGCTTCGCCATGAAAGCGGGGCTCAAGACGAAAAAGCGCGCCTTTCTGGCGCGCCAGTGCTTCAAGTAGCCAGAAGCCGACGTTGTGGCGTGTGTCCTCATAACGCTCGCCTGGATTACCCAGGCCGACGATCAGACGCACGCCACGTCCCTTCCGCTAACTCAGGCTTCGGCCTGAACACCGCCGTGCGGTGCGTGTACGGAGACGACGCCCTGGTCATGGCCTTCACCATGAGCCAGTTCGACCAGGCTGACGCCTTCGGGCAGCTTCAGGTCGGACAGGTGCAGGATGGTGCCCAGCTCGACCTGGGCGAGATCGACGGCGATGAATTCCGGCAGCACATTGGGGGAGCAGGACACTTCCACCTCGGTAATGAGGTGGCTGACTACACCGCCGGACGTCTTGACGCCCACGCAGGTGTCTTCGTTGAGGAAGTGCAGGGGGACGCGCATGCGGATGGCATGGCTTGGGTCCACGCGCTGCAGGTCGGCGTGCAGGATGATCGGCTTGAACGGATGGCGGTGCAGGTCACGCAGGATGACTTTCTGTACGGCGCCGTCGATTTTCAGATCGAGGATATGGGAGTAGAACGCCTCGCTTTCGAGGTTCTTGTTCAGCTCGCGCAGTTCCAGGGTGACGGACAGCGGGGCCTCGTCGCCACCATAAACGATGGCCGGTACCATACCGTCGCGACGCAGGCGGCGGCTCGCACCTTTCCCCAGGTCATCGCGGCGTTGTGCGTTCAGTTCGAACGAAACACTCATGTGTAATCTCCAGATCAAAGTAAAAACCCACCTTGCGGCGGGGCACCCCCTTCCGCGACCAGAAGGGGAGGGGCCGGAACGACTTAAGATCGTTCCGACGAATTTTTAATCCATGTAGAGCGAGCTGACAGACTCGTCGGTATGGATGCGACGGATGGTTTCCGCCAGCATTCCCGCCACGGAGAGCACGCGGATGCGTTCGCATTCGGCGGCTTGCGGGGTGAGGGGGATGGTGTCGGTGACCACCAGCTCGTCAAGAACCGAGGCGTTGATGTTGTCCACGGCACGGCCGGAGAGCACGGGATGGGTGCTGTAGGCTACCACGCGATGGGCGCCGTGCTGTTTCAGGGCTTCGGCGGCCTTGCACAGGGTGCCGGCGGTATCGACCATGTCGTCGACCAGGATGCAGCTCTTGCCGGCCACTTCACCGATGATGTGCATGACCTGGGAGACATTGGCGCGCGGACGGCGCTTGTCGATGATGGCAAGATCGGCGTCGTCAAGGCGTTTGGCGATGGCGCGGGCACGCACCACGCCGCCCACATCGGGCGAGACGACCATCAGGTTGGGGTATTTCTGGCGCCAGATGTCACCCAGGAGGATGGGCGAGGCATAGACGTTATCCACCGGGATGTCGAAGAAGCCCTGGATCTGGTCGGCATGCAGGTCGATGGTGAGCACGCGGTCCACGCCGACGCTTTGCAGCATGTTGGCGACGACCTTGGCGCTGATGGGTACGCGAGCGGAGCGTACGCGGCGATCCTGACGGGAGTAACCGTAATAGGGGATGACGGCGGTGATGCGATAGGCGGATGCGCGCCGCAGGGCGTCGGTCATCACCATCAGTTCCATCAGGTTGTCGTTGGTGGGATTGCAGGTGGGCTGAACGATGAAAACATCGCGTCCACGCACATTCTCAAGGATTTCGACGAAAACCTCGCCGTCGCTGAAGCGGCTGACCGTGGCCTTGCCCAGCTGGGTGTCGAGGTTCTCCGCGACACGTTCGGCGAGGGCCGGGTTCGCGTTGCCCGCGAAAACCATCAACGACCTGGAAAAGGACATAGTCTCGATGCTGAATTTGGCTGGGCCGCTAGGATTCGAACCTAGGTATGCTGGAATCAAAATCCAGTGCCTTACCGCTTGGCGACGGCCCAGTAGAAACGGGAATCGGATTTTACTTTGAGTTGACCTCGATGCCAAGCCCGAGCGCTTCATGCAGCGGGGAGAGATTCACTCCACGCGCCACGAAACCCTCAAGCCCGACGGGCCGGCGATCCAGCACCTGCCGTGCCGTCGCTTCGCTTTCGAAAGCGGCAAACAGGCAGGCGCCGGTACCCGTAAGGCGGGCTTCGCCGGAGCGGGACAACCAACCCAGCGCCTCGGCCACGGGCGGATAGCTCGCGGCGACGAGGGGCTGGAAGACGTTGTCACGCAGGCCCTCAAAGAAGGCGCGCATTGTGATGGGCGCGGCATCGCGTGTCAATCCCGGGTGGGCAAAAAGTTCCGCCGTGGCGACATGCACCTGGGGGCAGAGGACAACATACCAGGCGGGGGGGAGGGTGAGGGGCGTCAGGCACTCGCCGATGCCTTCGCCCCAGGCGCTGCGCCCGCGCACGAAGACCGGCACGTCGGCCCCCAGAGACAGGCCAATCTCCGCGAGTTCATCGAGCGTCAATCCCAGTTCCCACAGGCGATTGAGGCCCAGCAGGGTGGTGGCCGCATCCGAGCTGCCTCCGCCCAGACCGCCACCCATGGGCAGGCGCTTGTCCACTGTTATATCGCAACCTGAGGGACAGGCCGTGCGCTCTTGCAGGCAATGGGCGGCTCGCACCACCAGATCCTCGTGCTCGGCAACCCCTGGGGCGCCCCGGATACGGCGGATGCGGCCATCCGTCCGACGGGTCAGACGCAGGCGGTCGCCTACATCGAGCAGCTGGAAAACCGTCTGCAGCCGGTGGTAGCCATCCTGTCGCCGGCCGACAATGCGCAGCATCAGATTGAGCTTGGCGGGGGCGGGCAGGTCGAGGCTGTCGGGTGTGTTCAGGGTAGGGTCCATGCGTCGATGACCAGTCGCAGTTGCAGGTCTTCCCGTTCAACCGTCAGGCGACGGGGCAGAACGTGGTCGTTCACCTCAACGTATTCGCGGTATTGCACCAGCCATCCGTCGCTTTCAAGTTGGCGCAATCGTCCCTGCGCATCCAGACGGGTCGGGCTGGCGTCATCTTCCGGCAGGCCGATGATCCACCGGGAAAGCGCGCTGACCGGCACGGGCAGGCCGGTAAGACGCTGAAGCAGGGTATCGGCGGATTCCGCACTGTATTCGCGCCCTTCGCTGTCGCGCAGGGAGGCGCCCAGTGGATCAATTAACAGCTCGGCGCCGCCCTGTCCCAGGGCGCTGGTCAGAACCAGGCGGGTTTGTGTGCCCTGGTGCTGCCAGAACAGCGACAGACTGCCGCCTTCCGTGGGGGTGGTGTAGGCGGCACGGCCTCGCAGCGTCCAGTCATTGAGCCGGGAGAGGCGGTCACGGTGCGCCTCCCACTGTGCCTGTGCAAGCGCATCTGATGGGGGCGCCGGGGGGAGGGTGGTGCAACCGGCGCTCAGGGCCAGCAGGAGAGGCAGGGCGAGCCCGGCCCAAAAAGGCAGGGAAAGCCGGTTCGGCAGGGATAAGGGCGAGCTGTGCATGCGGCTATCCGGCTATCGGCTCAAGCAAGAAGGTGAACTCAACGTGAATCAGGGCAGCAGGCGCTCAAGCGTCTTCTTCAGGACCGGATGACCGGGTTGCTCCTGTTCCGCCTTGCGCCAGAGCTCCAGCGCTTCCTCGCGTCGGCCCAGCTGCCAGAGCACTTCCCCCAGATGCGCGGCAATTTCACCGTCCGGCATCCGCCGGTAGGCTTCCTTCAGCGGCTCAACGGCGTCCTCCAGCCGGCCCAGGCGGTACAGCGCCCAGCCCAGGCTGTCCAGATAGGCCGCGTTATCGGGGTCCTGGGCCAGCGCACGCTGGATCAGATCGAGCCCTTCCTGGTAGCGGTCGGTGCGATCAACCAGGGTGTAACCCAGGGCGTTGAGCACTTCGGGATTGTCCGGGTTGCGCTCGATCAGCAGGCGCAAATCGGCTTCCAGCAGGTCGATGCGGTCGAGTTTCTCGGCCATCATGGCGCGGGAAAAGAGCAGATCGTCGTTTTCCGGCCAGCGGGCCACGCCGCGCCCCAGCAGGAAAAAGGCTTCCTCGAAATGCCCATCGTCGCGCAGCCAGTCCACTTCAACCAGGAGCAGGCGTTGCAGATCACCGTCATCCTGAGCCAGGGGAATCAGCTGGTGCAAGGCTTCACGCGCTTGGGCCGCTTGTTTTTGCTGACGATACAGCGCGGCGGAACGAATGCCGGCGTCGATACGCTGGGCGGGGTCTTCAACGGCCTGGTAGTAGGCACGGGCCTGATCGAAGCGGCCGCGTTTTTCCTCGATGCGTCCGAGCTGGGTGCGGATGAAATCGGCGCGCGAGGGATCCTTGAGCAGCGGTTTCAGGCGATTCTGCGCACGGTCGAGCTCGCCCAGCTCCAGCGCCACCAGTCCGGCGGCCAGGCGCAGTTCGTCGTCGTTGGGGCGACTGCGCAGAAGGCGTTCAAATTCCTCACTGGCCTCGGGCAGGCGGCGTGCATCCACCAACATGCGCGCATAGGTCAAACGCAGGCTCTGGTCGTCGGGAAAGCGTTTGAGTGCCACGTGCATGGCACGCATGGCGTCTTCGGTTTCACCCAGGCCCATCAGACCGGCGGCCTGGAGCTGATACAGATCGCGACGCTTGGGCTGGCGTTCCAGCACGGCGTCCATGCTGTCGCGAAATTCCTGGGCCGATTTGTAATGAATCGCCAGACGAGCGCGCAAAGTCCAGGCATCCACGCGCTGGGGATGGCGTTCGACCAGTCGCGAGGTGAAGGCCATGGCGCGTGCGCGGGAGCTGTTCTGGCTCATGTATTGCCCAAGCTGGGCATAGGCGGCCGCCTGCTTGTCTGCCGGCATCTTGGCCAGCCAGCCATCCAGAGCGGCCAGAGCGCCTTCATCGTCCCCTGACTGAATACGCAGCACGGCCAGCGTGGCCAGGGCGTTGACATTGTCCGGCGCCAGGGCCATCCAGCGCTCACAGGCCGCCAGAGCCAGATCCCAGTCCTTGGTGAACAGCGCCACCTGGGTCGCGCGTTCGGCGATGGCCGGATCGTCTGCGCGCCGGGCGACGTCCAGATACAGGGTGGCCGCTTCGCGTCCGCGCCCGGCAAAACCGGAGAGCTCGCCCAAAAGCAGATCGTGGATCATCGCCACGCGGGCCTCGATCTGCGGGGACAAGGGCCGCTCGTGCGCGCGGGAAACCAGCGCAGGTCCAGACGGGAAAGCATCGTCGTGCCCGACACCGTTCACAGAAGTCGATGTGACCGGCGTAGCGGCGCAGGCACCGAGCAGAGGCAGAAGGCACGCCAGGAGGCTGAAGCGTTGAGTGGGCATGTTCACCGGCCAAAAGTCAGTCAAGGGTTCCACGCAGGGAACGTGACTCACGATTCTATCCGAATTAGTAGCGGATAGGATTGCAGAAACCTTTGCATGACGCTGAAAGCCCCCCTTATGAGATTTCGCATAATGTATATTATGTCAAATTAACCACGTGAGGCGTGGGCCACCACGGGCAAGCTGGGGCCTCGGGCTTTGAGCCCGGCAGCGTTCCGGTTGGTTTTTACGGCTGAAACCGCTCCTGCAGTGCCGCCGTACCGGTATGGCCAGATGGCGCTTCCCAGCGCTCGCTGCGTTTTCTGTGGTGAAAAGGGCTAATCGCACTGGATCTTTCTGTTCAATCAATGGATTAGTTCCAGGCGGCCCCGATTCGCCTGCACTGACATCGAAGCCTGCCGTAGAACACAGCGAAATTTTTTTCAGGGAGGTGTTGACAGTGCGTCCGGGCGTATCTAGAATGCGCAGCACTTTCAGCCCAGGTGGCGAAATTGGTAGACGCGCTAGTTTCAGGTACTAGTGGGTAACACCGTGGAGGTTCGAGTCCTCTCCTGGGCACCATAGACAGAGCTCCTGATTATTCGGGGGCTCGAAACAAAAACCCCGGCACTGTTAACACAGGCCGGGGTTTTTGTTTTGCCTGAATTTTGCGTGAAAAAATCCTTACGCCCAGCCCCTGGCTGGCTGCCCTCCTCCCCTTTTTTCCGGCGAAACGTCCCTGTTTCTTCGTCTTTTTTTGGGGGGTCAAACGCGCAGAAATTCGCCCAAGGCGCTCAACAACCGGGCGTTTTGTTCCGGCGAACCAATGGTGATGCGCAGGTACTGGTCAATGCGCGGCTTGTTGAAGTGGCGCACGATCACGCCATGCTCGCGCAGGCCCGTCGCAATCGTGGCGGCATCGTGCGCGGGATGGCGGGTGAAGATGAAGTTGGCGGCGGAGGGAATCGTCTCAAAACCCAGCTTCGCCATTTCCGCCACCAGTGCCTCGCGGCTGTCGATCACCGCCTGGCGGGTCTGCTGGAAATAGGCCTCATCCGCGAAGGACGCCACCGCACCGACGATGGCGAGACGATCCAGCGGATAGGAATTGAAGCTGTCCTTGACGCGAATCAGCGCCTCGATCAGATCGGGATGCCCGACCGCGAACCCCACCCGCAATCCGGCCAGCGAGCGGGACTTGGAGAGCGTCTGCGTCACCAGCAGGTTGGGATAGCGGTTGACCAGCGGAATGGCGCTCTCGCCGCCGAAGTCCACATAGGCCTCGTCCACCACCACCACGGAATCGGTGTTCGCCGCAAGCAAAGCCTCGATCTCCGCCAGCGCCAGTGCTCGGCCGGTTGGCGCGTTCGGATTGGGGAAGATGATGCCGTCGTTTGGCTTTTCATAATCCGCGATGCGGATGGAGAAATCGTCCGCCAGCGGGATGGTGCGGTAGTCGATCTCGTACAGGCCGCAGTAGACCGGATAAAAGCTGTAGGTCACATCCGGGAACAGCAGCGGCTGCTCGTGCTTGAACAGCGCCTGGAAGATGAAGGCCAGCACCTCGTCCGAGCCATTGCCGACGAAGACCTGCTTGGGCTGTAAACCGTGATAATCGGCAATCGCCTGCTTGAGCGCGGAGGCGTCCGGGTCCGGGTACAGGCGCAGGTTGTCACCCACCTCGGCGCGAATCGCCTCCAGCACCTTCGGCGACGGCCCGTAAGGGTTCTCGTTGGTGTTCAGCTTGGTGAGATTGGCGATCTTCGGCTGCTCGCCCGGCACATAGGGCGAAAGACGGGATACCAGCGGACTCCAGAAACGGCTCATTCGATTACTCAGATTCAGATCACCCCGTAGGGCGGGTTAGCGGAGCGTAACCCGCCGGATGGGTCACGCGCATCGGCTCAAATCATTCGGCGCAATACGCTTCGCT
>JAQVHL010000011.1:0-34512 GCA_028696185.1 Halothiobacillaceae bacterium | reverse complement strand
TCCCCTTCGGCAAGCGTTACCGCGATGCGTCCGAGCGTTGACGCACCTTGTGCCGAGCAATCGATGAGGCTGGAGCGCTTCTGGAAATCGTACACGCCCAGCGGTGAGGAGAAGCGCGCGGTGCGGGAGGTGGGCAGCACATGGTTGGGGCCGGCGCAGTAGTCCCCCAGGGCTTCCGGGGTGTGGCGTCCCATGAAGATCGCGCCGGCATGACGGATACGGGCGGCCATGGCGCGCGGATCGTCAACGGACAATTCCAGGTGCTCGGGTGCGATGTGATTGGCAATGTCCACGGCTTCGTCCAGATCACGCACCTGAATGAGTGCGCCTCGTCCTTCCAGCGAGGCACGGATGACTTCGGCGCGCGGCATGTCGGCAAGCAGGCGCTCGATGGCCTGCTGCACCTGTTCCAGATAGTCCGCATCCGGGCAGAGCAGGATGGACTGTGCCTGTTCGTCATGTTCGGCCTGGGAGAACAGATCCATGGCGATCCAGTCTGCCGGTGTCTGTCCGTCGCAGATGACGAGAATTTCCGAAGGGCCGGCCACCATGTCGATGCCAACGGTTCCGAATACCAGGCGTTTGGCGGTGGCGACGTAGATATTGCCGGGGCCGACGATCTTGTCCACCGGGGGGATGGTTTGCGTACCGTAGGCCAGCGCGGCCACGGCCTGGGCGCCGCCCACAGCGAACACGCGGTCCACGCCGGCGATGGCGGCGGCGGCAAAGACCAGATCATTGGTTTCGCCACCGGGTGTGGGTACCACCATGATGAGTTCGGGCACGCCGGCCACCTTGGCGGGAATGGCGTTCATCAAAACCGAAGACGGATAGGCGGCCTTGCCGCCCGGCACGTACAGTCCCACGCGATCCAGCGCTGTGACCTGCTGGCCCAGCAGGGTGCCGTCGGCTTCTTCGTAGGACCAGCTGGCGAGTTTTTGATGTTCGGCATAGGCGTGGATACGCGCTGCCGCCTGTTCCAGGGCGGCGCGCGCCTCAGCGCTCAGGCGCTCCAGTGCGGCGTCCAGGCGTTCACGGGGAATTTCCAGTTCGCGCATGGAGAGCGCATGCATGCGGTCGAAGCGGTTGGTGTATTCGATAACGGCGGCATCGCCTCGTGCGCGAACTTCGCCCAGGATCTCCTGGACGGTGGCGAAGACGGCATCATCGGTTGCGCTGTCCCAGGCCAGCAGCTTATCCAGTTCGGCGCGGAAATTTTCGTCGGACGAATCGAGGCGGCGGATGGCGAGCTTCATGCCTTCTCCCCTTCTTGGTTCACGCAGGATGCGATGCGATCGACCATCTGCTGCAGGCGCGCATGCTTGAGTTTCATCGAGGCACGGTTGACGATCAGGCGGGAACTGATGTCGGCCATGTGCTCCAGAGGCTCCAGACCGTTGGCGCGCAGGGTGTTTCCGGTATCGACCACATCGACGATGCAGTCGGCCAGATCAACGAGCGGCGCGAGCTCCATTGAGCCATAAAGCTTGATGATCTCCACCTGGCGTCCCTGTTCGGCGAAATAGCGCCGGGCGGATTCGACATATTTGGTCGCCACGCGCAGGCGGGCGCGGGTGTCAAGCACGCCAGGGCGCCCGGCAACCATCAGGCGGCAGCGTGCAATACGCAGGTCCAGCAGTTCATACAGCCCTTCCCCGCCGTGCTCCATGAGCACGTCCTTGCCGGCCACACCGAAATCCGCCGCACCGTATTGCACATAGGTCGGCACATCGGAGGCGCGCAGCAGCACGATCTTCACATCGGGCAGATTGGTGTCGAGGATCAGCTTGCGGCTGGTTTCCGGGTCGTCCACGCATTCGATGCCCACATGCCGCAGCAGCGGCAGGGTTTCCTTGAAGATGCGGCCCTTGGACAGGGCGATGGTCAGCTTGTCATGCATGGCGTGAACCTCAACCGGAAACGCGCTGGATGCGGGCGCCCAGGCGTGCCAGTTTTTCCTCGATGGCTTCGTAGCCGCGATCGATGTGGTAGATGCGGTCGACCAGTGTCTCCCCTTCGGCGACCAGCCCGGCCAGGATCAGGCTGGCCGAGGCACGCAGGTCGGTGGCCATGATCGGGGCGCCCGAGAGTTTAGCCACCCCCTGGACAATGGCGGTATTGCCCTCCAGGTGGATGTCTGCTCCCATGCGCCGCAGCTCATGCACATGCATGAAGCGGTTTTCGAAAATCGTCTCCACCACCGTGCCGGTGCCTTCGGCCACGGCGTTGAGGGCCACGAACTGCGCCTGCATGTCGGTCGGAAAGCCGGGGTGCGGCATGGTGCGCACATCGACGGCCTTGGGGCGACGCCCGCG
Organism: Halothiobacillaceae bacterium; assembly: GCA_028696185.1. GTDB lineage: Bacteria > Pseudomonadota > Gammaproteobacteria > Halothiobacillales > Halothiobacillaceae > JAQVHL01. Next base: position 32,197 of record JAQVHL010000011.1, on the reverse strand, counting down.
CATGTCCAGTTCGATCCAGTCCTCACCGCTCTCGATCCGCGCCCCGGCTTCCCGCAGTTTCTGGATGACCGCATCCAACAAGCCCGGCTGGGTGTCCTTGACGCGCACCTGCCCGCCGGTGATGGCGGCGGCAACTAGGAAGGTGCCGGTTTCGATGCGGTCGGGCAACACGCGGTAGCGGGTGCCATGGAGGCGTTCCACCCCGTCGATGGTAATGGTGTCGGTGCCTGCTCCTTCGATGCGTGCGCCCATCGAGCGCAGGAAGTTGGCCAGATCGACCACTTCCGGTTCGCGCGCCGCGTTTTCCAGCACGGTGACACCCTCAGCAAGCGCGGCGGCAATCATCAGGTTTTCCGTTCCGGTGACGGTGACGATGTCCATGACGATGCGCGCGCCGCGCAGCCGGCCGGCACGGGCGCGGATATAGCCGCCCTCGACACGGATGTCCGCACCCATGGCTTCCAGCCCGTGCAGGTGGATGTCCACCGGGCGCGAACCGATGGCACAACCGCCGGGCAGGGAAACTTCCGCCTGACCATGTCGTGCCAGCAGCGGGCCGAGCACCAGGATGGATGCACGCATGGTGCGAACCAGGTCGTAGGGCGCGGTGAAATTGGTCAGTGTGTTGGGGTTGACCTCGACGCTCATGCGGTCGCAGACCACCAGCTCCGCACCCATGCGACCGAGCAGCTCCAGGGTCGTGGTCACGTCCTGCAGGTGAGGGACGTTCTCGATCACCACGGGTTCGGAAGCCGCCAGGGCGGCCGCCATGATCGGCAGTACCGCGTTCTTTGCGCCGGAGGCGCGCACTTCGCCTTCGAGCGGCACGCCGCCCTGAATGATCAGTTTATTCATGTGTTCACTATCTCGCCGGGGGCGGAATCATCCACCACCGTGAACAGGCTGTCCAGTTGGCAAGCCTGAAGAATGTGTTTAAAACTTGCAGGCGGGCGACGCAGAACGAGCTTTCGCCCACGTTCGGCCGCCTCGCGCCGCCAATGCAGCATCAGGGCCACTGCCGTGCTGTCCAGGCGGGTCACGCCCGCAAGATCGACAGGGACCGCGCCCGAATCCGAGCCGGAACCGGACCTTTCCAGGTGCGGACGCAAGGCGTCCATCAGGCACTGTACGGTATCGAAGACGATCTCGCCGCTCAGGGCATAGCCCTGCGCCTCGTCACCGCTCAGGTCCGGCGCAACATTCATCGGCTACCCGCGTCCTTGTTGCGGGTTTCCAACTGGGCGATCAGGGCATCCAGACCGCTGCGCTGGATTTGCTGAGAGAAACTGGAGCGGTAATTGGTGACCAGGCTGATGCCGTCGACACTCACATCGAAAACCTTCCATTGCTCCCCGCTGCGCCGCATGCGGTAATCGATGGGTATGGCCGGCCCTCCGCCCTGGCGGATTTCCGAGCGTACGGTGACTTCCTCCCCCTTGCCGTCTTCACGCAAGGGCAACAACACGATCTGCTGATCGGTATAGCGGTTCAGGGAGCCGGCATAGGTGCGCACCAGCAGGGTACGGAAGGCGGCGACAAAGGACTTGCGCTGGGCTTCGCTGGCCTGGTTCCAGTAACGGCCCAGTACCAGACGGCTCATGGCCTCGAAGTCGAAATGCGGCAGCACCAGATCGTCGACCAGCTTGTAGACGAAGCTGGGGTCGCTGCCCAGACGCTCCTTGTTGTCCTTGAGCGCGACCAGCACCTTCTCGGTGGTCTGGTTGACCAGGGCATCCGGCGCGATGGCCGCATGGGCCGCAGTCAGCGGGGCGGTCAGGACGGAGGCAAGCAGGCCGGCGGCCAGAAGGCGACGCATGTTATGGATACTCCCCGATAGCGTGTTGCAGGACACTGACCTGCATATTGTAATCATTGAGCGTCGACAGGTAATCCGCCTGCATGCCGGCATACGCTTTCAACGCGTCGATGACCTTGGCGCCCTCGATGAGCCCCGCTTCAAAGTCCAGGAAATTACCCAGCATCCAGCGCCGCGCCGCCGCCGCGCCCTGCCCGAGCTGATCGACCGATTCATGCATGCCGACCATATAGTGATAGGCCTCGGCCACCTGGAACGGAATGCCCTGACGGGCGAAATTCTGCTTTTCGGTCACAGCGCGCAGCTCGGCTTCGGCCTGGCTGATGCGCGCATTCTGAACGCCTTCCTGCCACTGCCAGCGGATGCCGACCACCGGCGTGGCCGCCACGAAATTGAACGGATCGTAGATGTAGCTGTTCTTGAGGGTTTCACGACCGGGCGAATACGCGCCCAGTGTGACCAGACCGGCGTAGATGTCCGGACGCTGCTCTGCCCGCCGGGCATCGGCATAGGCGCGCAGCCCCGCCATACCGGCCTGGACCTGTCCCATTTCAGGGCGCTGCTTCAGGGCGCGCTCGGCCAGCTCCGCCAGTGCGCCGCCGGGCATCGGCAGGGGGGTGATGTGCGCTTGTTCCACTTCCACCGAGGCATTCAGCGGACGACCGATCAGGGTTTTGAGGCCGTCGCGGGCCACGTTTTCCACCGCGCGGGCCTTGGCCAGATAGTGATTTACCAGGGCCAGACCGGATTCCAGCGCATACTGGTCGGCAACGCGCATCTGCCCCTCCTCCACCCCGCGCCGGGCAATCTCCAGCGCGCGGTTGACCTGGGCATGGACATCCTCCAGCAGATAGCGGGTGTCGCGCGCAGTCAGATAGCCATAGTAGGCGCGGCGCACCTGCAGCCACACCTCGCCCCGCGCGAGCTGGATATCCCCCTCCTTGACCTGCTTGTTGTACTGGGCCGCTTCGCTGTAGCGCTCGATCTTGCCGAAGGTATAGAGGGGCTTGATGAGTTTCGCCTCGAAGCCAATCATCGGCGAGAGCCCGTCACTGAGCTTGTAGGCGTCGTCGCGAAACTCACAGGGCGTGCCGTTGCCGCAACTGAAGGCGCCGTCCTTGAACGGACCACCTTCCAGCGCGGGGGAAACGCCGACAAAGACGTTGGCGTCCAGCTTCCAGCCCGCGTGGCCCTGCGCCTCGTCGATCAGCCCCTGGGCTACGTCGGCCAGAGCTTCACGTTCCTTGATGCGCGGGTCGGCGGACAGGGCAAGCTCGGTGGCCTGCTGGAGGCTGAGCGTTTGCGCGTACATCACACCGGGCAACAGGGCCAGGGCGAGCGTCGGGGCGAGTACGAAAAGCTTCATTGGGGTACAAAAACGGACGCTCATGCCTTACTCCGCGGCCTTGTCATAGAGAAACTGCGAGATGATCTTTTCCAGGACCACGGCCGATTGTGTCATGGCGATACGATCACCGTCAGCCAGGAAACGCTCTTCCCCGCCGGGTGCGAGCTCGATGAACTGCTCGCCCAGCAGGCCGGCCGTGTAGATGCTGGCGAAGGTATCCTGCGGCAGGTTGCGGTAACGCCCGTCGATGCGCAGGCTTGCCACGGCGCGGAAGGTTTTCGGGTCGATGGCGATGGCGTCCACCCGCCCGATGGTCACGCCGGAGAGCTTGACCGGCGACCGCACGGTCAACCCGCCGATATTATCGAACTCGGCGGTCAGCGTGTAGGCATCATCCACCCGCACCTGGGTCAGATTGCTCATCTGCAATGCGAGCACCAGCACCGCGACGATCCCGGCGGCCACGAAGCCCCCGACAGCCAGTTCCAGCGCGCGTGAATTATCCATGATCGAATTGAACTCCGGGTTATAAGGTCATGAATTGCCGAACATCAATGCGGTCAGCAGGAAATCGAGCCCCAGAACGGCCAGCGAGGTATTCACCACCGTGCGGGTAGTGGCACGGCTGACCCCTTCGGAGGTTGGACGCGCGTCGAAGCCCTCGAACAGGGCGATCCAGGCGGCCACAAAACCGAATACCAGGCTCTTGATGATGCCGTTGACCGTATCCTCATCGAAATCCACCTGGCGTACCAGCTGGCTCCAGTAGGCGGCTTCGTCCACACCCAGCACGACCACACCAATGAAATACCCGCCGTAGATACCCACCATGCTGAACAGGGCGGCCAGCAACGGCATGGCGATGAACGCCGCCCAGAAGCGGGGCGCGATGACGCGACGGATGGGGTCCACCGCCATCATTTCCATGCTCGACAGCTGCTCGGTGGCTTTCATCAGGCCGATTTCCGCCGTCAGGGCGGAACCGGCCCGCCCGGCGAACAGGAGCGCGGTGACCACCGGCCCCAGTTCGCGCACCAGCGACAGCGCCACCATCACCCCCAGCGATTCGGTGGCGTTGAAGTTGGAGAGGATATTGTGTCCCTGCAGGCCCAGCACCAAGCCGACAAAGCCTCCGGAGACCAGCACGATGACCAGTGAGAGTACGCCTACCGAATAGAGCTGCTGGACAATCAGACGCGGTCGCCCCAGCGCAAGGGGCAGTGCTGGCAAAAGGTGCAGGAGGAACAGCAGCATGCGCCCCAGCCGCGCCAGGGCGTCGAGTGTCAGCTGACCCAGACGACGCAAGGGATTCATGCGCCCTCCCCCGTCCGTGCGGCGAAATCGTCTTCAAGACAGGGTGCCGGATAATGAAAGGGCACCGGCCCATCGGGTTCGCCTTCCATGAACTGACGCACCCAGGGGGAGTCGCTGCGACGCATCTGCTCCGCACTGCCGCTGGCGACCAGACGCCCGTCGGCAATCAGATGCACGACATCGGCAATCTGCGAGGCTTCCGCCACATCGTGTGAAACCAGCACGCTGGTCAGCCCCAGGGCCTCGTTGAGGGTACGGATCAGGCGCACCAGCACGCCCATGGAAATCGGGTCCTGCCCGGTGAAGGGCTCATCGTACAGCATCACGGTCGGGTCCAGCGCAATGGCGCGTGCCAGGGCCACGCGACGGGCCATGCCGCCGGAAAGCTCCGAAGGCATCAGGTCCCGCGCGCCGCGCAGTCCAACAGCCTGCAGCTTCATCAGCACCAGATCGCGGATCATCGTTTCGGGCAGGCGGGTATGCTCGCGCAGCGGAAAGGCTACATTCTCGAACACCGACAGATCGGTGAACAGCGCCCCGCTCTGGAACAGGAGCCCCATGCGTTTGCGCAAAGCGTACAGTTCATCGCGCCTCAGACGGTGCACCGGCCGGCCTTCGACTCGTACCTCCCCCCGGTCCGGACGCAACTGGCCGCCGATCAGGCGCAAGAGCGTCGTCTTGCCCGTGCCGCTCGGCCCCATGATCGCGGTCACCTTGCCGCGCGGCACGATCAGATCGAGCCCTTCGAATATGACGCGCCGCCCGCGCCGGAAACTGAGGTTTTCCACCTCGATCAGGGCATCGCTCATCCGCTTACCATCCCATCACTTCAAGCAGGGTCCGCCCCTGCTCCAATCCACCCGGCGAGGGAGGATTTCCTTCTAAAATCAATGTGCAATCGGTGGATTCTGAAGCGGATGTGAAAGAGTCGAGCCAGCGGCGCAGCGTGCGCAGATCCGGCGGGGTCGGCAGCAAGCCCAGGCCGGCATGTGCTGCGTCCGCATCGGGACGCCATACCGGCGCCTGAGTGTCGCCCAGCACCTGAATCGATTCCCCGAGCTGCGCGCGCAGGCCCTGTGCCTGCGCCGGCGATACGGCCAGCACACCGGCCAGTACGGCGGGAAACCCTTGGGCCAGCACGATCAGCCGCTCACGGTGTGAACCGCTCAGCAGGGCCGGTTCCGGGGCGCGCAAAAAAACGCGCCCCTGGGGCGAAAACTCCGCCAGGCAGGTCTCAAGCGTCGGATCGTCCAGCATCCGTGCCGGTAGCAGCACGGCCGGAAACAACGCGGCGTAATACCCTGCCCACCACTCGCGTGGCAGATCTTCGGGGTAAAAGCTGCCGGCCCAGCCGGGATGATCGTAACCCTCGGCGCCCAGGCGCAGGCGCAGACAGCGGCTCATGGCAAGAACTCGCGTACCAGGCGAAAACCCAGATTGAGGTCAAATTCGCCGGTCTGACGTCGGGCCCGTGCCGCGCTGCGGCAGGCGCCGGGTTTGTCGAACCACGAGCCCCCTCGCACCACCCGGAAACGGGTACGGCTGCCCACCCAGGCTTCACGTCCATCACGCGGGCTGGGCGAGTAGCGGTCGCGCCAGTGGTCCTGCACGAATTCCTGAACATTGCCATGCATCTCATGCACACCCCAGGCATTCGGCGGCAGATTGCCGACCGGCAAGGGACGGCCCAGCCCACAGAACCACAGGCCGCGCGTGCACTGGAAACCACCCGCGCAATTGACTTCCTCACGATGGATCTTGTCGCCATAGGCGAAGGCCGTGGTCGTTCCCGCACGCGCGGCGTATTCCCACTCGGCTTCGGTGGGCAGGCGGTAATGCTGACCGGTACGTTGCGACAGCCAGCCGGCGTAAGCGCGGGCGTCCTCGAAGGTGACGTTGTACACCGGCAACGCAGGATCGACCCAGCCGTAGCGACGCGGTCGATGACGACCGGTCTCGTCGACAAAGCGGTAATACTCGCCGCGTGTGATGGCATAACGCCCGATGGCGAACGGCCGGGGGAAATCGACGGCGTGGCGCGGTCCTTCGCAGTCCTCGCGGGCGTACTCCTCCGGCCCGGAGCCCATGAAGAAACTGCCCTCGGGAATCACGCTCATCCAGGGAGCGGCGCTACCGTCGTCCAGGGTGTCGCGGAAATGCGGCCCGACGCCCAGGCGCTCAGCCGCCCTCAGCTGACGCGAAACCGCCGCCTGACGCTCGGGGACTTCAGCAAAATCGAGAACCTCGGGGGTGTCGTTCATGCGCATCGGGTTGGAACAGGCTCGTGCCTTACAAGGGGTAAATTGCATAGCATTCTACACGTTTCCTGGTTTGCGCGTCACGGTATGGCGAGCCAGTCCGGATGTTTTGTTTACGCGGAATATTCTTTTTAAAACAATTTGTTGATTAATTCTCATGATCTTATCTATCAACTTGTGCCGGATTGTCGCGCCATCGCCCCTCCCCTGTGCGCCCCCAAGGACGTTCCACACAGGTATAATCGCGACCGGATTTTCGGGAACCAAGGCATGAATCAAGACAATCTGCTACGGCTTGCACGTGCCGTCATCGACACCGAAGCCGAGGCCGTGCAAAGCCTCAAGGCCCGTATTGACGAGACCTTCCTGCGTGCCTGCCGTTGCCTGCTCGACTGCCGGGGGCGCGTGATCGTCATGGGCATGGGTAAATCAGGGCATATCGGCAACAAGATTGCCGCCACCTTTGCCAGCACCGGCACGCCCGCGTTCTTCGTGCATCCAGGCGAAGCCAGTCACGGCGATCTGGGTATGGTCACCGCGCAGGACGTGGTACTGGCCCTGTCCAATTCCGGTGAAACCGAGGAAATCCTGCGTCTTTTGCCCGTGCTGCGCCGTCTGGGCGTGTCCCTGATCGCACTGACGGGCCGACCTGAATCCACGCTGGCGCGTGAGGCCGATGTGGCGCTGGATGTAAGCGTAAACAAGGAAGCCTGCCCGCTGGGGCTCGCGCCCACCGCCAGCACCACCGCCACGCTGGTCATGGGGGATGCACTGGCCGTGGCCCTGCTTGAACAGCGCGGTTTCACCGCCGAGGACTTTGCCCTCTCCCATCCCGGTGGTGCCCTGGGGCGCCGTCTGCTGTTGCGCGTACGCGATGTCATGCACGCGGGCGAGCGGGTTCCGCGCGTCCCGGCGGACGCCGGTCTGCGCGAGGCGCTGGTGGAAATGTCACGCAAGGGTCTGGGTATGACCACCGTGCTGGACGAAACCGGCCGATTGCTCGGTGTGTTCACCGATGGCGACCTGCGCCGCGCCTTCGATGCCAACGCCGATCTGCATGACACGCGCGTAGCCACTGTGATGACCCGCCACCCGCGCAGCTGCCGGGCGGACATTCTCGCCGCAGAAGCCCTGAAGCTGATGGAAGATGCCTCGATCAGCGCACTGGTGGTGGTGGATGAAGCGGGCCAGGTCATAGGCGCACTGAGCATGCACGATCTGCTGCGCGCGGGCGTGGCCTGAGCACTCTACCTCGGAACAATAAAACCAGGAAAACAAGACCATGCAGGATATTCTTGAACGCGCGTCGCGCATCAAGCTGGTCATCTTCGATGTGGATGGCGTGCTGACCGACGGTCGGCTGTACTTTGACGATGAGGGGCGCGAATACAAGGCCTTTCACTCCCGCGATGGGCACGGGATGAAACTCTTGCAGCAAGCCGGCGTGCCGATTGCCATCATCACCGGGCGCAGCTCGGACATCGTGCGCCACCGCATGGCGGGGCTGGGCATCACGCATGTCTATCAAGGACGGGAGGACAAGCTCGGCGCCTATCTGGAACTATGCGATTCGCTTTCGATTGCACCGGAGGAAACTGCCTGCATGGGCGATGATGTGCTGGATCTGCCCATGCTGACCCGTGCTGGTCTTGCCGCGACGGTCAATGATGCGCCGGCCTTCATCAAGCGCCACGCCCACTGGGTGGCGGCCAGCAAGGGTGGGCAGGGTGCGGCACGCGAGCTGTGCGAACTGATTCTCGAAGCGCGTGGTGCACTGGACGCCGTCATGGCGCGCTATCTGGCATGAGGCTTCAGGCAAAGGCGGGGCCGCTTGCCCGTGGGGGCGCCCTGCTGGTTCTGGCGGCTCTTGCCCTGTGGCTCAACCGCGAAACGGCGCTGCAAACGGCGGTCAAACCCCTGCCGGACGGCGTGCCCGTGCACTGGATTGCGGATTTCGAGATACGCGCCTTTGACGAGCGGGGCGCTCCGGCCCATTATCTGCGCGGCGCACGCATCGAAGAGCTTTCCGGGGGGCGCGGCTATCGCATCGATCAGCCGCATTACACGCTCTGGCCTCGCGATGGCGGCGCCCCCTGGACGCTCCAGGCGCAAAGCGGCTGGAGCTCGGCCGACCGTGAGCAGGCCCGTCTGGATGGCGAGGTGGATGCACGCCGTCCGGCCTTGGGCGATGCAGGCGCCCTTGAAATCCGAAGCCGCGATGTATGGCTGTATCCGGCAAAACGCCAGGCCCGCTCGGACGCCGCGACACGCATCGAGGAGCCCGAGCGCTGGCACAGCGATTCGCAGGGCTTCGCTGCCGACTTCAATGCTGAACGACTGGATCAGGAAAAGGTCCGTGAAACACTGAGCGCTCCGGGGCAACCCGTCCGCGCCAAGGAGACTTCATGAAGCGCCCCGTATCGTCCCTTGCCCTGCTTCTGCTGCTTGCCCTGCCCGCTGCCTGGGCCGGTAAGGCGGATCGCAGCCAGCCCATCGAGGTGGAAGCCGACAGCAAGAGTACGGACTACAAGGCCGGTATCGGCGTCTATACCGGCAAGGTCATCATCGTGCAGGGCAGCCTGCGTGCCACCGCCGACAAAGCTACCTTGTATCTCAAGGAGGGCCAGCTTGACCGGGCTGTGCTCGAAGGCAAACCGGTGACCTATCGTGAGATGGACGACAAGGGGCAGTGGCTGGAGGCCGAGGCGCGGCAGGTGGATTATTTCGCCGCCCGTGGCGAGTTGATCCTCACCGGTCAGGCGCGGGTCAGCCGTGCAGGTGATGTCATGACCAGCGAACGTATCGAGTATGACCAGAAAGCCGAAGTGCTCAAGGCCGGACGCGGCGATGGGCAGGATCGGGTGCATATCACCCTGCAGCCACGCACGCCCGGGGCGGATGGCAAAACCCCATGAGTGCGGCATGCAGTCGCCTGGAAGCGCGTCATCTGAACAAACGTTACCGTGGGCGCGAAGTGGTGCGCGATGTCAGCCTGTCCGTGGGACAAGGCGAGATTGTCGGCCTGCTCGGCCCCAATGGCGCCGGCAAGACGACCAGTTTCTACATGATTGTCGGCCTGGTGCGGGCCGATGGGGGCGAAATTCTCATCGACGATCAGGCGATCACCCCCCTGCCCATCCATGAGCGGGCGCGGCGCGGGCTGGGGTATCTGCCGCAGGAAGCCTCCGTTTTCCGCAAGCTGAGCGTCGCAGACAATCTGCGCGCCATCCTGGAGTTGCGCGCGGATCTGGATGCAAGCGGTCGCGAGCGTGAGCTTGAACGTCTTCTCGAAGAGCTGCATATCCATCGCCTGGCGGACACGCAGGGCATCAGCCTCTCCGGCGGTGAGCGGCGACGGGTGGAAATCGCCCGCGCCCTGGCGGCCAATCCGCGCTTCATGTTGCTGGACGAACCCTTCGCCGGGGTCGACCCAATCTCCGTGGTCGACATTCAGCGCATCGTTCGTCATCTGAGCGAACGCGGCATTGGCGTGCTCATTACCGATCACAACGTGCGCGAGACGCTCGGCATCTGTGAGCGTGCCTACATCATCAGCGAGGGGCAGGTCATCGCCTCCGGCACCCCCACGGCGATTCTGGAGGACGAACAGGTGCGGCGCGTGTACCTGGGGGAGCATTTTTCCATGTAGGCGTCCCCGAAAGCGCCTGCCGATGGAAAAATCATGCCAAAAATACCATGTCAGGCGTGGTCAGTTGGCGCGCTTGGGGTAGAATGCAACCCAAGCGTCATTATTTTGTGCACGAATTGCAGAACCGAATGAACCATGGCGATGAAGCCGTCTCTTGAACTCCGCTTTGGTCAGCACCTGACCATGACCCCGCAGCTGCAACAGTCGATCCGGCTCTTGCAGCTCTCCACGCTGGAGTTGCAGACCGAAATTCAGCAGGCCGTCGAGAGCAATCCGCTGCTTGAATTCGACGAAGGTGGCGAGGACGAACCCGACGCGCCCGAGGCGGGCGTCTCCGAAGCCCCTCCCCCCTCCATGGACAGTCAGGCGGACCGTGGCCAGAGCAGCGACGAAGAAGCCCCCGCCGCGCGCGATGAGTCCAGCGAAGGTCTGTCGATGGAGCGTGAGGAGGGCTTGTCGCGCGAGGATCTGCCCCTGGATGCCAGCTGGGACGATTATTTCGAACCCGACGGCAGCACCAGCTTCAGCGCGGGCGATCCCGAGCAGGAAGACCGCGACCTTTACGCCAGTCGCGGCACGGGCAACGAATCACTGCAGGATCACCTGCTCTCCCAGGTCATGCTCAGCTCGCTGGGCCCGCGTGACCGGGACATTGCCACCGCCCTGGTCGAATCCATCGACGACGCGGGCTATCTGAGCGAACCCATCGAAGGATTGCTGCCGGCCCTGGAAGCGGATTGGCCGGATATCGAGCTTGGCGAGATCGAAGCCGTACTGCACCTGATCCAGCAGTTCGATCCCGCCGGCGTAGGGGCGCGCAGCCTGAGCGAGGCGCTCTCCATCCAGCTGCGCCAGATGCCGATGGATACGCCTTATCGCGACATCGCCCTGCGTTTGACCGAGGAGGCCCTGGATGCCCTGGGCAACCGCGAGTATGCCCAGATCCAGAAACGCCTGGGGATAGACGAAGACACCCTCAAGACCGTCGTGCGTCTGATCCAGTCGCTCAATCCGCGCCCCGGTTCCGCGCTGTCCGAATCCAGTACCGACTATGTCATCCCGGACATCATCGTGCGCCGCATCGGCGGTCAGTGGCGGGTGGACCTCAATCCCGAAATCGCCCCACGCCTGCGCATCAACAGCTTCTACGCGAGCATGATCCAGCGCGGCTCGCGCAATGCCGACAGCAGCTATCTGCGCGCGAATCTCCAGGAGGCGCGCTGGTTCATCAAGAGCCTGCAGAGCCGCAACGAAACCCTGCTCAACGTAGGCCGCGCCATCGTGGCTCACCAGCAGGACTTTCTCGAACAGGGCGAGATGGGCATGAAGCCGCTCGTGCTGCGCGAGATTGCCGAGGAGCTGGGGCTGCACGAATCCACCATCTCGCGCGTGACCACCCAGAAATACATGCACACGCCGCGCGGTGTGTTCGAGTTCAAGTATTTCTTTTCCAGCCACGTCGGCACAGCCGACGGCGGCGAATGCTCGGCCACGGCCATCCGAGCCATGATCAAGCAGCTCGTGGCGGAGGAGAACCCGGCCAAGCCTCTGAGCGACAGCACGATTGCCAGCACGCTCGAAAAGCGCGGCATCCAGGTCGCTCGCCGAACCATCGCCAAGTATCGCGAGGCGATGGGTATTGCATCTTCCAGTGAAAGAAAGCGCCTCGTCTGAAGGCCACAAGGGGAACTACCATGCAGATCAGCATCACCGGTCATCACGTCGAACTCACGGACGCCCTGCGCGGCTACGTCGAGTCCAAGATCAGCCGTCTTGAGCGGCATTTCGACCGGGTCATGGACATCCACGTCATCCTGAGCGTGGAAAAGCTGCGCCAGAAGGCTGAAGCCAATATCCACCTCTCCGGCAACGATATCCATGCCGAAGCCACCGAGGAAGACATGTATGCGGCTATCGACGCCTTGGCCGACAAGCTCGACCGCCAGATCGTCAAGCACAAGGAAAAGACTTCCGACCACCGCTAAGCGGCGCGCAAACGATACGGAATGGTTATTCCGTTCGCGACGTGGGGTATCCTAGACCACCGATACCCCATTCCTCGCACGGTCAGGATGACCCGGCAGAAACGTGGGAAGGGCCTTGGCCCTTCCCCTTCCTGTTTGAGCGATCCACACGACTACCGGGAAGCCGCATGATCATCGACGCCCTCATCCCGCCGCAACGGGTCAGGCTCGACGCCGAATGCACGAGCAAGAAACGACTGCTCGAATCCATCAGTCAGCTCATCATCGAACCCGACGCGCCCAGCCAGCTCGACTCGACGCGCGTGTTCGAAACCCTCATCGCCCGTGAAAAACTCGGCAGCACCGCCATCGGTCGCGGCATCGCCATACCGCATGGCCGTGTCGAGGGATTGAGTCGCCCGCGTGGCGCCTTCGTGCGTCTCAAGCAGGGCGTGGATTTCGATGCCCTCGATCATCAACCCGTGGATCTGGTATTCGCCCTGCTGGTTCCCGAAGGCGCCGACAGCGAACACCTCAACACCCTCGCCCAATTGGCCCGGCTGCTCAGCCAGCCCTCGTTATGCGCCTCCCTGCGCGAAGCCCCCACACCCGAAGCCGTTCTGGCCCTTCTGGCCGTCAATGTCGCTGCGGTCGGGAGCGTGACGGCGTGACAGCCTGACCTGACATGCCGAAAACACCCGTCATCCCACCGCCCCTCCTGGATGAAACGCCGTCCTCGCTGACGGCGGGCCATCTCTACGAGGCCCTGCGGGGTGCGCTGCACTGGCGCGCGGTGTGTCTGCCCGACAGCCCCTGTATCCTGCGCATGCCTTCGGGCATGACCACATCGCATCCTGTGGGCTATCTCAATCCCATCCGACCGGGATTCGTGCAGATCATCGGCGAGGTCGAACATGCCCATTTGATGGCACTCTCGCCCGAAGCGCGCCTGGAGATGTTCCGCGAAGCGCTGCCCGGCGGTAACGGTCTGCTGGTGCTGGCCGACGACATCGAGCCGCCCGAAGCCCTGGTGGACATCTGCCGCCACTTTGCGGTGCCGGTCTTCCGTACGGCCTTGCCCGCCAGCGAAACCGAGCAGCGTCTGTCCCATTACCTGGAAGCGATCTTTGCCGAACGCACTTCGGTGCACGGCGTGTTTCTGGAAGTCCACGGTACGGGCGTGCTGCTGACCGGCGAAAGCGGCGTGGGCAAGAGCGAACTGGCGCTGGAGCTGATCTCGCGCGGGCACCGTCTGATTGCCGACGATGCGCCGCTGTTCTCGCGTGACGATCCGTATACCCTCGAAGGCTACTGCCCTCCCCTGCTGCAGGACTTCCTCGAAGTCCGCGGGCTGGGGGTGCTCGACATCCGGCGCATGTATGGGGACAACGCGGTAAAAACCAGCAAACTGTTGCGCCTGATCGTGCATCTGGTGCCTCAGGAACAACTGGAGCTGGATCCGGATGCGCGCCTTGAGGGCCACGAAACCCAGCGCGTGATCCTGGGCGTGGGCGTGCCCGAGTTGCGCCTGCCGGTTGCACCGGGGCGCAACCTCGCCGTCATGGTCGAAGTCGCTGTACGCAACCATAATCTCAAACGCGCAGGCTATAATAGCGCCAGCGAATTGTCCGCTCGTCTTGGTAGTGTCCTCGAAGGCAACACGCGATGAAACTCATCATCCTCAGCGGTCAGTCCGGCTCGGGCAAGTCGGTGGCCCTGCACACGCTGGAAGACAGCGGCTATTACTGCGTGGACAATCTGCCGCTGGCCCTGCTGCCGGCCCTGGTGGATACCTTCACCCACGATGCCGTTGAACGAGCGCAGGGCCTGGCCGTTGGCATCGACGTGCGCTGCGGTGCGGAAGATCTCGCCCGGCATGCCGATCTGCTGCGAGAAATCCGCGAACGCCATCCGCGGCTTGACGTCACGCGCGTTTTTCTCAAAACCGACATCCGCACCCTGATCCGTCGTTACAGCGAAACCCGTCGCCGCCATCCCTTGTCACAGGACGGCACGCCGCTACGTGAAGCGATTGCCGCCGAAGAACAGCTCCTGCTGCCCGTGCTGGCCGATGCCGATCTCATTCTCGACACCAGCGGCACCCATCTGCATGAGCTGCGTCACCTCATCCTCGAACGCGTCGTGCGCAGGCGGCCTCGCCAGATGGCCCTGCTGCTGCAATCCTTCGGCTTCAAGCACGGCATACCGCTCGATACCGATTTCCTGTTCGATGTGCGTTTTTTGCCCAACCCGCACTGGAGCCATGAGCTGCGCGCCCTGACCGGGCGGGATGAGCCGGTGCGCACCTTCCTCGAAGGCCACCCGGAAGTCGAACGCAGCTACCGCGAGCTGCACGGTCTGATCGCTCCCTGGGTGGATCGTTTTCACCAGGAACAACGCAGTTACCTTACACTTTCCATTGGGTGCACGGGCGGACAGCATCGTTCGGTGTATCTGGTCGAACGTCTCGCCAGCGACCTGCGCGAGCATTATCCCGACCTGATGGTCAGACACAGGGAGCTTCAATGAGCGTCGGACTATTACTGATTTGCCACAACCAGATCGGGCATGAGTTGCTGGAAACCGCCACGGACATGCTCAACCGCTGTCCCCTGAACGTCCGACACCTGCCGGTTTACCAGGATGATGACCCCATGGACCTGCTCGCGCGGGCGCGGCGCAAGCTCCAGGAGCTCGATACCGGTGATGGGGTGCTCATCCTTACCGACATGTACGGCTCCACACCGAGCAATATTGCCCATCGGCTCATGGATGCGGGTGAAGTACGAGTGCTCTCCGGTGCCAATCTGCCCATGCTGGTGCGGGCGCTCAATTACCCCGAGCTGTGCCTCAACGAAATGACCGAAAAAGTGCTGAGCGGCGGACGTGAAGGCATCCTCGAAGGCAAGGTACGCGACGCATGAGCATGATCCGGCAGGCCGAATACGAAATCATCAACCGCCGCGGGCTGCATGCACGTGCGGCGGCCAAGTTCGCCACCCTTGCCGCGCGCCACGCCAGCGACATCACCGTGAGCCGCAACGGCCTGCGCATCAACGGCAAGAGCATCATGGGCCTGATGATGCTTGCCGCCGGCCAGGGCAGCTCGATTGGCATCGAAGCAAGCGGCGAGGATGCCCAGGAAGCGCTGGAGGCATTGGCCGCGCTGATTGCCCGCCGTTTCGACGAAGATGATTGAATCATGCCGAACGGGAGGCTCGCCGTTACTTTTTCATGTCAGTTTGCTAGAATGCCCGCTTTTATCTGGCCATCAGACACATGACCCGGGCTTCCAGTTTTTCCTACGATGACCTGCTGCGCTGCGCGCGTGGCGAAATGTTTGGCGCCGGCAATGCCCAGCTGCCCCTGCCGCCGATGCTCATGTTCGACCGCATCCAGCGCATTGCCGAAACCGGCGGGGCCTATGACAAGGGCGAAATCATTGCCGAAATGGATATCCGGCCGGAGCTGTGGTTCTTTGGCTGCCATTTCGAAGGCGACCCGGTCATGCCCGGCTGCCTTGGGCTCGATGCCATGTGGCAGCTGGTCGGCTTCTACCTGGGCTGGGCCGGCGGCAAGGGGCACGGTCGTGCGCTGGGCGTGGGCGAGGTCAAGTTCACCGGCCAGGTTCTTCCCAACGCCAGCCGCCTGACCTACCGCATCGACATGAAGCGGGTCATCATGCGCAAACTGGTCATGGGCATCGCCGACGCCACCATGGAAGTGGACGGTCGCCCGATCTACAGTGCAAGTGATCTGCGTGTAGGCCTATTCACCACCACCGACAATTTCTGAGCGAGGCAAGTCTGACTCATGAGACGCGTCGTCATTACCGGTATCGGCATTGTTTCCAGCCTCGGCAACAACGTGGCACAAGTACTTGAATCCCTGCGTCGCGGACGCTCCGGGATCGAATTCGTGCCCGAGTATGCCGAACGTGGCTTCCGTTCCCAGGTCGCGGGCACCCTCAAGATCGACACCCAGGAACATATCGACCGCAAGCTGGTGCGCTTCATGGGCGAAGCGGCCGCTTACACCTATCTGTCCATGCGCGAAGCCGTCGCCGACTCCGGTCTGAGTGACGACAAGGTATCCCATGAGCGCACCGGTCTGATCGTCGGTTCCGGCGGGTCGTCCACCGAAAACATCGTGGCTACCGCCGACATCGCGCGGGAAAAAGGCGTCAAGCGTGTTGGCCCCTACATGGTCACCCGCACCATGGGCTCCACCACGTCCGCCTGCCTGGCCACGCCGTTCGGCATCAAGGGCGTCAATTATTCCATCAGCTCCGCCTGCGCCACGTCTGCGCACTGCATCGGCAATGCCTATGAGCTCATCCAGTTCGGCAAGCAGGACATCGTCTTTGCCGGGGGCGGCGAAGAGCTGCACTGGAGCCAGAGCGCCATGTTCGACGCCATGGGTGCGCTGTCTTCCAAGTACAACGACACGCCGACCACGGCCTCACGTCCGTATGACGAATTCCGCGATGGCTTCATCATCTCCGGCGGCGGCGGCGTGGTCGTACTCGAAGAGCGGGAGCATGCCCTGGCACGCGGCGCGAAGATCTACGGCGAACTCATCGGCTACGGAGCAACCTCCGACGGCTACGACATGGTTCAGCCTTCGGGCGAAGGCGCCATTCGCTGCATGAAGATGGCCCTGTCCACCGTTGAAGGCAAGATCGATTACATCAATTCGCATGGCACCAGCACGCCAGTGGGTGACATTCGCGAACTCGAAGCAATGAAGGCCGTCTTTGGCGAAGACATGCCCCTCGTCACCTCGACCAAGTCGCTTTCCGGGCATTCTCTGGGCGCGGCGGGGGTACACGAGGCCGTTTATTCGCTGCTGATGATGCAGCACCGTTTCGTCGCTGCCTCGGCCAACATCGAGAATCTCGACCCGGCCGCACAGGGTGTGAACATTGCCCAGCAGACCCTCGACGACATTACCCTGGACACCGTGCTTTCCAACAGCTTCGGCTTTGGCGGCACCAACGCCAGTCTGGTATTCAAACGCCATACGGCCTGAGCGCAAAAGGCCGGAAAGCGAACTGCGGCCCGGTCGGGTTCAGTTCAGGCCATCCTACCGGCGAAAGCCGGTATCCCCCTCCTCTCTCTGGGAGGGGGCAGAAAGATGGTTTTCCTGACACCTGAGATCGAGCTGAACGGAGGTGTCACCCTTCGCTTGAACTCGGCAAGGTGCACGGCGAAATCACCCAAGGTTTCGTAGCCCCGGTTCTTCTGCTCGTATTCGCCTTGCGAGCCCATACGGATGGGCACAATAGACATTTTCCCTCCCAAACTGTCCGTTTTTCAGCCCTTGCCAGGTGCTTTCAGGCAGCCACGGACGTTGACGGACGTTGACGGACCCATGCCCTGTAGCCTAAAATTCCGCTCAACACGGCCCCTTTCGGCTTCTCTGCTTCGGCAGGAAAGCTGCTGAGGGGTTCTTTTTTATGACTGCCTGTGCTTACCACACCGCCTCCCAGCCACCAGGGGTACCCATACCAGCGAGGTTCAGGCCGAGGTGAGACAGATCGGGGAAGGCCAGCAGATGCGCTTTCATCCGATGCGGCCAGCTCGACCGCGGGTTGACCACGCTCAACAGATGCTGGGTGATCTTCAAGAGCAAGAAGCAGCGAGCCCGCGCGTGCGTATTGGTCTCAAACGGGCTGATCCATGCCAGATCGCCAGAAGGGGGCAGCTTCGGTTGGTCAACGATGTTCCGATTCCAAAGACGGCTGTGGTGCGCGCAAACATTGCGCAGGTAGTTCAGGCTGCGCAGCCATGTCGCGAACACCCGGCCATTGCTCACGCCGTATTGGCTGGCAATCGCATCTTGCACCGCTTCTCGCATGCCATTGAACAGCGTCGAAAGCGTGCCGAAATCCCACACCTCGCAGGCCACCCAGATTGCCAATGGGAGGCCATACTTCGCCCGATTGTGCCGAACGAACTCTTCCCTGGATCGACCGATCAACTGCGCGTGCTTGCTCAGCCACTCGTGGTGGCGTGTGACGCCTGAGTCTTTGTCCAGCTTGACGCTGAACTCATCGTGGAACAGCTCGGGTTTGAGGTAGGCAAAGCGGTCAAGCTGCCCCAAGGTATGAGACACGTCCACACGCAAAGCCACTTCGATGCGCTCCAGCGCGTCTATCACCAGCAGCCGTAGCTGCTTGTCGAACACGTACAGGTCCACCGCATTCTGGAATGTGCTACCAGCCCGGAAAGCATCGAGCGCGATACGCTCTTCGCGCACCTTCTGCGGCTTGCGGCCATGCTCATCCAAAAGACATAGCGGCTCGCTGCGCTCGCGGAACGCGAACCAGTAGCCACTGAGGCGGTAGTAGTCGATGCGCTCAAGGTAATCCAGCGCACGCGCCTGATCTGTGACGAGCATGCCCCGCTCTATCAACTGATTGAGTTGCTCCGGGTAGCTTTTCCAGGGCTTGGGGTAACTCACTTGGCGGATCCTTGATGGCATTTCGAAAGAATGAAATCAAAAATCGGGCGAAATTTCTCGAAATATACTGCATCAAAACGCGGCACGATATCCACCCGCTTTGAAGCTTTTGCCTCATGCCTCCCTTGGTATTAAGCGGTCGAGCTGATTTTCTTGCTTGCCCAAGAAAAGTAGTTCGCAAAGATGGCAGTATTTGAACAGCCGTTTGACTGAATTACTTTTCCAGACGTTCAAAAAAACGCGCGGCAGGCAGCGGACGGTCGAAATAATAGCCCTGCCCTTCTTCACAACCGTTCTGTTGCAGGAACTTCGCCTGTTCGGCGGTTTCCACGCCTTCGGCAATCACACGCATTTCCAGACTGCGCCCCAATGCAACGATGGCCAGCACAATGGCGGCATCACGGCCCGCTTCTTCCAGTTCGCGCACAAAACTCTGATCGATCTTGAGCTTGTGAACCGGCAGACGCTTGAGATAACTCAGGGAAGAATAACCCGAGCCGAAATCGTCAATGGCGATATGCACGCCTAAAGCACCAATCTGAGCAAGCGTGGCAATCACGAACTCCTCGTTGTGCATGGCGATGTTTTCGGTGATTTCCAGCTCCAGCGCACTGGGCGGCAAACCGGTTTCTTCCAGTACCCGAGCCACCACCGTAACCAATTCAGCCTGCTGAAACTGGATGGCGGACAGATTCACTGCCACACGCAGGTCGCGATGTCCGGCGGTATGCCAGCGTTGGGCTTCTTCGCAGGCAGTGCGCAGAATCCATTCACCGACGGGCACGATCAGCCCGGTTTCTTCCAGCAGGGGTACGAAACGCGCCGGAGACACCATTCCCAGTTGGGGATGATTCCAGCGCACCAAGGCTTCGGCGCCGATGAGCTTCCCACTGCCCAGGTCGATCTGCGGCTGGTAATGCAGCTCGAATTCCTTCTGCCGGATGGCGTGATGCAAAGCGCTTTCCAGTGCCAGACGCTCCTCACTGGAGGCGCTCATCGCCGGATCATAGATGCGGTAGCGTCCTGGCCCTTCTTCCTTGGCGCAATACAGGGCGGTTTCGGCCAGTTGCAGGAGCTGATGCGCGCTCTGCGCGTGCGCAGGATACAGGCAGGCCCCGACCGAGACATGCACGAACAGCTCGCGCCCGCCGACCAGCACGGGGGGCTCAAGCAAGGCACGCAGGCGATTGAAAACTACCTGCAGGCTGTCTTGGGCTTGCGACCCCTGGCAGACGATGACGAAGCGATCCGCCACCAGACGCGCGACAAAGCCCATTGCATTGCTTTCAAACTCCTCGCGCAGCCGGTCGGCCAGCACGCTGAGCACTTCGTTGCCGGCCAGCAGCCCCAGGCTGCGCGTGACATTGCGAAAGCGGTTGATGTCCAGCACCAGCACGCCAAAACCCAAATGCGGCGCACGCTGGATCAGATTACGCAGGTAACCGAACAGGTAATCGCGGTTGGGCAGACCGGTCAGTGCGTCGTAGTGCATCAGCCATTGGGCGCGGGCTTCCATGGCGCGCAGATCGCGACGAACGCACTGTTCGCTGATCTCACGCTCAATGGCGGGCACCAGGCGGGAAAGCTTGCCTTTTTCGATGAAATCCCGCGCCCCGAGACGCATGGCCTCAACCGCCGTTGCGTCTGGCATGCTGCCGGAAACGATGATGACCGGCAGATCGGACTCTTGCCCGCGCACGATGTCCAGCACGGCAATGGCGCTGAAACCGGGCATGTTGTGATCGCTGAGCACGATGTCCCATTCACGCGCATTGAGCGCTTCCTCCAGGCCCCGTGCGCTGGCGACGTTCTGTTCGATCAATGCGTAGCCTGCTTCCTCAAGATGGGCCTTGAGCAGGATGTAATCATCCTCGCAGTCTTCTACGATCAGCACCTTGAGCGCGCGTTCCATGTGTTCAGCGACCATGCCCCATCTCCCCGCTTGCCCCATACTGGACGATCTCGGCGGCAATGGCATCGAGGCTCACCGAGCGCACGATACCGCCACGTTTGACCGCTTCCTTCGGCATTCCATAAACCACGCAACTTGCCTCGTCCTGCGCCAGGGTCAGCGCGCCGGTCTGGCGCATCTCGGCAATGCCCTGCGCACCGTCGTCCCCCATGCCGGTCATGATGATTCCCAGCGCGTTGCCGCCTGCGGTACGCGCCACCGAGCGGAACATCACATCCACCGAAGGCCGGTGCCGGTTGACCAACGGCCCGTCCAGCACCTCGACGTAATATTGTGCCCCACTGCGCCGCAACACCATGTGCCGTCCGCCCGGTGCGATCAGCGCGCGCCCAGCGCGTACACGGTCGCCATTCTGCGCTTCGCTGACCTCGATCTGGCACAGGCTGTCCAGACGGGAGGCAAAGGCCGCGGTGAATTTTTCCGGCATGTGCTGAACGATGATGATGCCCGCGCACACCGAGGGCAAGGCCGACAGCACGACTTCCAGCGCCTGCGTGCCGCCGGTCGAGGTGCCGATGGCCACGACCTGTTCCGTGGTACGTGCGAGAGCGGACGCAGACAAGGGGGCCTGCGGTATGGCCGCCGCAACGGGCACGGTGGCCGTAAGCGGGGCGCGATTGATGCGGCCCATGCGCGCCTGTGCGGCGGCCTTGACTGCAGAGACGATTTCCGAACTGGCGTCCTGCAGGTAATTTTTTACATTGAGTTTGGGCTTGGCGATTACCGCGATGGCGCCGGCGGACAGTGCCTGCATGGAGGTCTGGGTGCCCTTCTCGGTCAGCGTCGAGCAGATCACGACCGGCGTGGGCCGCTCGGCCATGATCTGGCGCAGGAAGGTCAAGCCGTCCATACGGGGCATTTCCACATCCAGGACAATGACATCCGGCCATTCCTTGGCCATTCTCTCGCGGGCGAAAATCGGATCGGCGGCGGCGCCAATCACGCGGATCTCCGGGTCGCTGTCCAGCAGTCCGGTCAGAACCTGACGCACCACGGCCGAATCGTCGACCAATAGCACCCGTATCGCTGCCGTGTTCATGCGTTATCCCGCTCCTGTTCGTGTCCCAGTGCACGGTGTCTGAGCCAGACATGACCGTTACCCACATCGAAAATCAACTGCCGGTGCCCCGAACCTCCGACATGTTCGGCATGAATGACCAGCCCGTGCGCCTTGAGCATGCGCCGCGCGGATTCCACATTGCGCTTGGGCACGGACAGCTTATCGTGCCGGCTGCAGTGTTCGGGAAACATGTTTCCGCCACCGAAAAGCTTTACTTCATAGTCGCCGGGGCGGCTGCGCGAGGCGCGGATTTCGCGCAGCAACAGCGCCAGGGCCTCATCGCCATAGCGTCCGTCCAGGTGCGGCCCGACATGCCCGCGCGTGGGCAGCATGAAGTGGCACATGCCGCCGATCTTCAGCCAGGGGTTCCACAGCGTGATGGACACGCAGGAGCCCAGCAAGGTACGTATGCGCGTGTGACGATCCCCAAAATACAGCTCTCCCGGTTGCAGGAAGATGTCGATGCTGCCTTCCGACGGGGGCAACATGATCAGGGCTTCCTGTAAATCGAGGGACTCACGACGCGCAGGATTTCGGTGACGCCATTCAGGCTTTCCGAATGACTGACGATGAAGTATCCCCCAGGACGCAACTGTGCCACCAGCCGCTCCACCACCTCGCGCTTGGTGGCCATGTCGAAATAGATCATGACATTGCGCAGGAAGATCACATCGAACTCACCCACGCGCGGCAAGGGCTCATTCAGGTTGATCGATTCGAAGCGTACCTTCGAACGCAGGGGCTTGTCGACGAGAAAGCTGCCTTGCTGCGCTCCAATGCCCTTGAGGCAGTATTTCTTCAGCAGCGCAGGGGCAATATCCTCGGCGCGATCAATAGGGTAATGCGCACTGCGCGCCTGGGCGAGCACGCGCTGACTGATGTCAGAACCCAAAATCTCCCAGGCGCCCGCATGGTGTTCGGCGAGCACCATGGCCAGGGTGTAGACCTCCTCACCGCTGGAACAGGCCGCGCTCCAGATGCGCAACGGACGGGTCGTATTGGCCTTGGGCAGGATCTGCTCGCGCAGGAAGTCAAAATGCTTGGGTTCGCGGAAGAAATAGGTTTCATTGGTCGTCAGCAGATCAACCGCCTGCTGCAGCTCGCCCTCATTGCCGCGCTGCGTCAGATAGGCGTGGTAATCGGCAAAGCTGCCCAGCCCCAGCGCCTTGAGGCGCTTGGTCAGACGGCCAGCAATCAAGGCCCGCTTGGCCGGCCCCATACTGATTCCGGCACGTTCGAAAATCAGGCGCTGGAACAGGGAAAACTCCCTGTCCGACAGGCTCAGCAATCCTTCGTGCATGTTCGATCTCCTGGCTCGCTTACGAGAATACAATCCATCGGCCCAAAATCAGGCCGGAAAACCGACGTGAAAAGACGCTGGTGAAAGGGACCGTGTCATGGATTTCGCTCTTACGCTTCAACCAGCGACATCCCTGCATGACGCTGTGTCCTCTGCTCACGATCGGCCGTGGGGCGTCGCTCTTGCCTGCCGGATTCACGGACATCGCCAATCTGAAAGAAGCTCATCAGTTGCTGCAGCTGCTGTGCCTGCTCGCTGATCTGCTCCGAGGTGGCCGCGAGCTCTTCGGAAGCCGAAGCATTCTGCTGGGTCAACTGGTTGAGCTGTTCCATCGCCCCATTGATCTGGGCGATACCGGAGGATTGCTCCTCGGACGCAGAGGAAATCGCCTGTACCTGATCGGCGGTACGGATGATCGACGGGACGATTTCATCGAAGCGCTTGCCCGCGTGTTCAGCCAGCGCCACGGAACTGCTCGCCACCTGATCGATTTCCTGCGCCGCCGCCTGCGAGCGTTCCGCCAGTTTGCGTACTTCGTCCGCCACCACCGCGAAGCCCTTGCCGTGCTCCCCGGCGCGCGCCGCCTCGATGGCCGCGTTCAATGCCAGCAGATTGGTCTGGTAGGCAATGTCGTCGATGATGCTGATTTTTCCTGCGATGCTCTTCATCGCAGTGACCGTAGCCTTGACCGCCTCGCCGCCCTCCTCGCCGTCGCGCGCCGCCTTGCTGGCGAGGGATTCCGTTGCCCTGGCATTCTCCGTGTTCTGCTGGATGGACGCATTGGCCTCTTCCAGTGTTGCGGAAGTTTCCTCAACCGAAGCGGCCTGTCCGCTGGCCGCCTGCGACAGATTCTGCGCGGTGGCACTGACTTCCTCAGAGGCGCTGGATAGCGCATCGGCGGTGGAGCGCACCTCGCGGATCACATGACTGAGGCGCTCGGCCATACGGTTCATCGCGCGTAACAGATGCGCGGTTTCGTCACGTCCCTGAATATCGATATGCTGGTTCAGATGGCCGTTGGCCAGATGATCGATCACCTCAACGGCCTGATGGATCGGGCGCACAATGGAGCGGGCTAGCCAAAACGCCAGCACGATGCCGATACTGAGCGCTGCCAGACTCACCCCCAGCACCCAGCGTTCGATTCGGGCAGAGAAGGCCTGCATCTGTTGCTTCACCGCTTCGGTCGCCTCGGTGCGTTTCTTGATCGTTTCCAGCAGGTCCACACGCATCTCGCGCCACAGGGGGGTGTCTTCACGGGTCATGCGCTCAAAGGCAGCGGGTTGATCGCTCTTTACCCGTTCGGCAATGTCCGCATGCAGGGGAATCTGGCGTTCGCGAGCCGCGCGCAGGCGCGAAAGCACCGCGCGCAACTCGTTGTCCTCGCCGGCCAAGGTTTCGGCCTGTTTGAGCGCCTGCTCGAAGCTCTCGCCTGAGGCGACGATGTTTTCACTGGCTTGCCTGTCCGTGGGCACAAGCATGAGAAAACGCAGGGCTGAGCTCATCTGCAAGCCTTCGCTATACATGCGCTGAAACGCGCCCAAGAGCGGCATTTCCCGTTCCTGAAAATCCACGAAACGCTGCGTGTTCTTTTCCAGGGCAAAGTACGAAACTGCCAGCGCCAGGACGAACAGGGCGAAGACGCCCCCCAGGGTCAGCAACAGTTTCTGTCGAATGGACATGACTCCCCCGTGCCTGCTGAAAAGCAAGCTTTATCAATTCATAAGTTAAACAGGTGTAGCAAGCCCTGAATGGCTTGCACGAACATCAAGCACATCAAGCGCTTGATGTTCGCAATCCCCTTGTAGACAGGTGCCGTGGACAGCTGCCGCAAGGGCCGGATCGAAAAAGGCTTGGAAGCCCTTTTTCAATATCCCGTCAGGCGGCCGGGGCGCCGCCCCGGCAAACACTCAGGCGCCGGCAGGCAAAGCGGCCGGGGCACTCTCACCCAGTTGGGCGACCTGGCTCATTTCCTCGACCGACAGCACGCGGTTGACGTCGAGGATGATGACGAACTGTCCGTCGATCTTGCCCATGCCCCGGATGAACTCCGAGCGGATACCCGCGCCGAAGCTCGGTGGCGGCTCGATCTGTGCGGCATCGATGTCCAGCACCTCGTTGACCGCGTCCACCACCACGCCCACGTCATGCGAGCCCTCCTCGCCCTCGATTTCCACGATGACGATGCAGCTGCGACGGTTCACGGAAGTCACCCCGCGCCCGAAGCGGGCGGACAGGTCGATCACCGGTACCACCGCGCCGCGCAGGTTGATGACCCCGCGCACGAAAACCGGCATCAGCGGCACCGTGGTCAGGCTGCCGTATTCGATGATTTCCTTGATCGCCAGGATGCCGATGGCGAAGGTTTCACCATCGAGCATGAAGGTCAGGAACTGATTGTTCCCTTCCATCTCCGGCTGCCGCAGGGCGCCGGAGAGAGTCAGTGCGTTGGATGTCATGGCTCGCCCCTCCTCAGAAGCGGACGAAATCGGCATCGTCGAGCGTGGTGTTCTCGGCGTTGTCACGCGAGCGGTTCACGCTGACCGGTTTGCCGGACGGACGTGCGGCAGCGGGCTTTTTCTTCACCGAAGCGCCGCCATGACCGCCATAATTCACGGTGCGGCTGGCCGGTCCCGTGTTCTCGATACGGAAGAAGCTCATCAGCTGCTGCAGTTGCTCGGCCTGACCGCTCATCTCCTCGGAGGTGGCGGCCAGCTCTTCGGACGCCGACGCATTCTGCTGGGTCAGCTGGTTGAGCTGCTCCATCGCCACATTGATCTGGCCGATACCGGACGATTGCTCCTCGGAGGCGGCAGAAATCTCCTGCACCAGATCGGACGTGCGGGTGATGGAGGGGACGATCTCATCGAGCAGCTTGCCGGCGCGCTCGGCGAGCTCCACCGAGCTGCCGGCCACCTGGCCGATTTCCTGCGCCGCCACCTGCGAGCGCTCCGCCAGCTTGCGCACTTCAGCGGCAACCACCGCAAAGCCCTTGCCGTGCTCCCCGGCGCGCGCCGCCTCGATGGCCGCGTTCAGCGCCAGCAGATTGGTCTGGTAGGCAATGTCGTCGATGATGCTGATCTTTTCGGCAATGCTCTTCATCGCGGTGACGGTGGCCTTGACCGCCTCGCCGCCCTGTTCGCCGTCGCGCGCCGCCTTGCTGGCGATGGTTTCCGTGACCTTGGCGTTCTCGGTGTTCTGCTGGATGGAGGCGCTGGCCTCTTCCAGCGTCGCGGAGGTTTCCTCAACCGAGGCCGCCTGTTCGCTGGACGCCTGGGACAGGCTCTGCGCGGTGGCGCTGACTTCTTCGGAGGCGCTGGACAGTCCGTCGGCCGCGACACGCACCTCGGCAATGATCTGAGTAAGCTTTTCCACCATCTGGCCCATCGCCAGCAGCAGCAGGCCGGTTTCGTCACGGGTGCGGGACTCGACCTTCACGGTCAGATCGCCTTCCGCCAGACGGTTGGCAACGCTGACCGCTTCGGACACCGGACGGGTAATGCTGCGGGTGATCCAGAAGGCGACCCCCACCGCGAACAGGACGGCGATCAGCAGCAGGGCGCCAATGATCTGGGCGCCTTTGGCGTAGATCACATCGGTTTCCTTGCCCGCTTCGTCTACCAGCTGTGACTGGAAGCTGATCAGGCCGTTGACCGCCTCGATAAACGCATTGTTGGCCGGGCGGAAATCGCGATTGAACTGATCGCGTGCCTTGTCCCTGTCCACTTCCATCAGACGCAGGAGTTCTTTCATCGCCTCCAGGTAGTTCTGCCGGGCATTTTTGACATTGTTCAGGTGCTCGCGGCCCTTGGGCGATGTGATGCTCTGTTCCAGCTTCGCATAAGTCTCACCGGTGTCCTTAATGACCGTGGCTATGCGCTCGCGTTCGCGGCTGTGCAAAGCTTCGTCATTTAGGATCAGCATGTTACGCACAGCTCGACCGGTAATATTGACATTATCAATTATATGGTTGGCTTGCACGGTCTTGGGCCAACGGTCGTAGACCACCTTGTTGACCGAGTCGTTCAAGGCGCCCATCTGCATGAAGCCAACGATGCCCACCCCGATCATGAGCAACACCACCACGGCGAAGCCCAGGCCGAGCCGCACTCCAATACGCATATTTCCGAACATGGCTATACCCTCGTTTTGCCTGTCGTGAATTGAAAATCTACAAAAATCGTACGTTCAAGCCGTCAGTGCCGGTTCGTGTGAAGACGCCACACGCACCAGCAGCGGAACATCCAAAATCAGCGCCACATCCCCGGTACCGAGAATGGTGGACCCCCCGATCCCCCGCGCCCCGCTGAACAGCGGTCCCAGGGGTTTGATGACGGTCTGGTACTCGCCATGCAGGGCGTCCACCACCAGACCGGCCTTCATGTCGCCGTAGCCCACCACCACCACGTTTTCACGTCGCGGCCCGCCTGCGGTTTCGCGCGTGTCGAACAACTCGCGCAGACGCACCAGCGGCAGCACCTCGCCACGCAGGTTCAGATAGCCCTTAGTGCTCTTCGCCATGTCTTCGCCACGCAGCTCCACGCATTCCTTGACCATGTCCAGCGGAACGACATAGGACGACGCGCCCACGCCGACCAGGAAGCCATCGATAATGGCCAGGGTCAGCGGCAGGCGGATGCGGATGGTCGTGCCCTTGCCTTCTTCGCTGTCAAGCTCGATGCTGCCGCGCAGCTCGTTGATATTGCGCCGCACGACATCCATGCCCACGCCGCGCCCGGACAGATTGGTCACCTGATCCACCGTGGAGAACCCCGGCTCGAAAATCAGCTGATAAATCTCGCGGTCGCTTAAGTTGTGGCCTGGCTCGATCAACCCGCGTTCCAGGGCCTTCTTGAGGATGCGCTCACGGTTGAGCCCGCCGCCGTCGTCGGAGATTTCGATGACGATGCTGCCGGAATCGTGATAGGCATTCAGGATGACGCGCCCGGTGGCCGGTTTGCCGCGTGCACGGCGCACCTCGGCCGACTCGATGCCGTGATCCATTGAGTTGCGTACCAGATGGGTCAGCGGGTCGCCGATGCGCTCGACCACGGTCTTGTCCAGCTCGGTATCACCGCCGGTAATGATGAGTTCGATGTCCTTGCCCAGTTCACGTGAGACATCGCGGACCACGCGCTGGAATTTGGAGAAGGTGGCACCGATCTGCACCATGCGCAGCGAGAGCGCGGAGTCGCGCACTTCTTCGACCAGCCGCGCCATGCTGGAGGTGGCTTCGATCAGATCGCTCAGACCGGCACGCTGGGCCTGTAGCTGGGCCGAGGCATTGGTGATGACCAGCTCACCGATCAGATTGATGAGCTGTCCCAGACGGTCGGCATCCACACGGATGAAGCGGGTTTCCTGCTGCTTCTGGGTCTTGATCTGCTGCTGTTTGTCCAGCGCGGCATCCACCACGGGAGCCTGTACAGATTGCGATTCAACGAGAATCTCGCCCAGCGGGCGCGCCGCGCCGGCTTCCTCACCGGCACGCTGGTCAGCCAGCGCGCGGGTCAGCTCGCTGTCGGTCAGGGTGCCGCAGCGCACCAGGATTTCACCCAGCTTGAGGTCGTCTTCCGGCAGCTCGTGGATCAGACGGATGTATTCCTCGATCTGGCTGTTGGGCGGCAGGATGTGAATGTCGGCACTGTCGCGCACGAACTCGAAC
The DNA here is from genome assembly GCA_028696185.1 of Halothiobacillaceae bacterium. Taxonomy (GTDB): domain Bacteria; phylum Pseudomonadota; class Gammaproteobacteria; order Halothiobacillales; family Halothiobacillaceae; genus JAQVHL01. Next base: position 3,386 of record JAQVHL010000011.1, on the reverse strand, counting down.
ACCCCTTCGATTTCCGCCTTGCTCGCCTCGCTGGCAAAGGCGATCTCAAAGCCCAGATAGCAGCTTTCGGCGTCCATTTCGGTCAGCGCTGGCAGTGCGTCGCTCAAGGTCTGCACATGCAGCACCTGGCCCAGCGTGCCCAGATAACGGATGAAGGACAGCGGATCCATGCCGTGGCGCAAGACATCGGGCGAGAAACGCAGGGAGATATGCCAGTGGTCGGTCTGCACCCCATTGCCACCCAGCGGGCGCACCGAGGCTTCCTTTTCGCGGGGAAGCTGCGTTTTGGGCGGCGCAGTTTCCGCCTTCTTGCTGCCTTCGTCGGCAAGAAAGGCGCGCAGGCGCTTGAGCAGTTCGGCTTCTACGGGGGGCGGTGGCGCGTCCAGCTCACCGGCTTCCACGCGCAGGATCAGGCCCTGCAGGTGATCGCCGCACTCCAGGAACAAGGCGGCAAGCTCCCCGCCAAATGCCAGACGTCCGTCGCGCAGCGCATCGAGCACGTTTTCGAAGACATGGGTGAAGGCCACCACGGCGTCCAGACCGAACAGGCCGGCGGAGCCCTTGATGGTATGCGCGGCGCGGAACACGGCATTGACCGTTTCCGGGTCGCCTTCGCCCTGCCCTTCCATGCGCAGCAGGGCGGCTTCCATGTCTTCCAGCAGTTCGCGGCTTTCCGCGATGAAGGTAATGAGTGCCTGGTCCAGATTCATGATGGGTTCCTCAGTGAGCCTCGATCAGCAGCGGATCGCCGAAGTGCCCCGCCAGATTGAGCAGATCCAGGACTTCGATGACGGCTGGACTGTGGTTGTGCAGCTTCAGCTGGCCTTCGCGGGCTGCCAGTTCGCGTTTGGCAACGAGCAGAAGCTGCGCGCCAGCGGTATCCAGCTCGTTCACGCCACCCAAATCCATTTCCAGGGTCAGCCCCGGTACCAGCAGTTCCAGCAGGGTTTCGCGGAAGGCCGCTGCCGAATAGATGGTCAAATCGCCCTTCAGATGCAGGCGGGTGACGCCGTCTTTCGTTTCCGTGTCGACACTGAGCATGACAAACCCTCCGCAAGCGCCCCGATCAGGGCAGAATCAACTTGGAAACCGCCGCAAGCATCTGTTCGGGCTTGAACGGCTTGACCACCCAGGCGCGCGCGCCGGCGGCCTGACCTTCGGCTTTTTTGCCTTCCTGGGACTCGGTGGTCAGCATGATGACCGGCGTGAACTTGTAACTCGGGTTCTGCTTGAGTTCCTTGACAAAGGTGATGCCATCCATGTTCGGCATGTTCACGTCACTGATGATGAGGTGAACCTTCTGGCCGGTCAGCTTGGACAGCGCGTCCTTGCCGTCGGCGGCTTCGATCACGTCGTAGCCCGCACCCTTGAGGGCCAGGGCCACAACCTGCCGCAGCGAGGCGGAGTCATCGACGATCATGATGGTCTTGGACATGGGTAGTGCTCCTTATCAAGACCCGCAGTGCGGGACGTTCGGTATCAGAAAAAGGTGATGTCGTCGTCGCTGGAGCGGTGGGCGCCGCTTCCGCTATGGGCATTGCGCTCTTCGGCCATGGCGTAGGTACGCTCAAGTTCGCGCAGCAGATGGGCGAAGTCCGGCGCCTCCAGGGTCCCGGTGGCGCGGTGATGCTCGCTGGCCACTTCCAGATAGCTGGACAGCGCGGAGATGTTGTCGCGCACATGGGAGAGAATCTGGCTGGTGCGGTCCTGGAACTGAAGCTGCACCAGCGACTCGGCCACTTCCAGGCGAATGCCCTGGCTTTCATCGCGCAGACGGTCGCTGGCCTCGTTGAGGCGGTCGGTTACTCCGCGGAAGGCATCCAGCACATCGTGGATACGCTGCTCGGACGCGGTCACCGCCTCACGGTCGCGCTCGGTGGACTGCGACGCCACCGTGAAGGTGCGGTTGATCGCCTCGTTGATGATTTCCACCTTCTCGCCGATGCGCTTGCCGGTTTCGCCGGAAAGCGCGGAAAGATTGCGCACCTCGTCGGCCACCACGGCAAAACCGCGGCCATGGGCTCCGGCGCGTGCGGCCTCGATGGCCGCATTGAGCGCCAGCAGGTTCGTCTGGTTGGCGATGGTCGCCACATCGCTGGCCATTTTCTTCAACTCTTCGGTGAAGGACTGCAAGGACGTGACCTGCTCAAGCATCTGCGCCTTGTCGGTCAGGGCGCTACGCAGCGAGGCCACCACGACACCCAGCTCGCGCTGGGAGCGGGCAAACACGGCACTGAGGTTGCCATCGACGCCACCGGCATGGCTGCTGGCCTCCTGCGAGGCACGTACCGCGCTTTCCAGTCGCTCGACGATGCCCGCGAAACGGCCGGTCAGGGCAATGATGGCGTCCTCGGTCTGGGTGCGCGCACTTTCGATCTGGCGCGCCCAGACCGGTGCCAGCTCGTGCCCGAGCGGAATCATGTCATCGAGATATTTCTCGAACTGGGCTTTCTGTTCGTCCAAGGTAAGCTCACGCCCAAGCACCTGACCGCACGCATGACTGCGAAGCAGCGCCTTGTGGGTCAGCCAGCCCAGGGCGAGCGTTCCCGCCCCCAGCGCCAGCCCTGCGCCGATCGATACCGGGGATAGCCCGCCCAGAGTGATGATCGCTGCACCGGAAATCACGCCGGCCGCAGCCACACCCGGCGCCAGCCAGCGATTGATGACGGGTTGACTCATGCATAGGCTCCATAACGCTCCGCGCCCAGGGAACGCAGAAAGGTTTCAAGTGAAGAAATTTCCTTGCCCTTGTCGAAAATCGCGCTGGCGCCGAGTTTCAGGGCACGTCGCCTGTACTGAGGATAGGCGAGATCGGAAAAAACAAGGATTAAAATACGGGAATCGATGGCTTTGATGCGCGCGATCACGTCTAGCCCGCTGCCATCGGGCAACGCGATGTCCAGAATGACCAGGTTCGGTCGCAGGGCTTTGATGCGCGCAACGCCCTCTTCGAGCGTACCCGCCTCGCCACAGACGGCCAGATCGGGCAGCTCGCCCAACAGCCGCTTGAGGCTGTCGCGTATCAGCGTCGAATCATCGAGAAGAAAGACGCGCATGATGCTGCCTACAGTGCACAGGATTCATGCGTTCATAATGAATCCTGCGCAGAACGCATACTATTAGCGCTCCTCTGAAAACACAGGTAGGACGAATCCTTTCGTTGTAGGATTATTCCTACCAAGAAACTTGGGTGATGCACCTGGAGCGGGCATCGGTGCGGAGCTTAGAACGTCCTTGATGGAAACCACTCAGGACAGGCTTGCGCGCTGTTTCGCCCGCCTTAAGCGGCGCACTTCGAATGGCCCACATCGCGCGCGGGCGAGTACCTTTCTTTGCTTGCCCAAAGAAAGGTACCAAAGAAAGGGCACCCCCACGGAGGCGCCCTT
>JAQVHL010000105.1 GCA_028696185.1 Halothiobacillaceae bacterium | reverse complement strand
CGTGCCCGCCAACTTCATCGGTTATGGCACGTTCGCCCTGTCGGCGATGGTGGGCTTCGCCTACCTGGTCAAGGAGCACAGCGAAACCACGTCCCGCCGCCGCCTCATTCCGCTCTTCCTGTTGGGCGCCATCCTCTGCGCCGAGCCGTTCATGTTTGGCTCGAAGCAGGTTTCGGCGACATGGATGCTCTACTTCGGCATCGGGGCGTTGATCGTCGGCGGTATCCTCGCGCTGCGCGGGCCCATCGGCCGTCGCCTGCCCTCGCTCGAGGTTCTCGACGACATCATGTACCGTGCCATCGCCGTGGGCTTCGCCTTCTTCACCGTGGCCACGATCCTCGGCGCCCTGTGGGCGGCCGACGCCTGGGGCACTTACTGGCAGTGGGACCCCAAGGAAACGTGGGCGCTCATCGTGTGGCTGAACTATGCCGCCTGGCTGCACATGCGGCTGATGAAGGGCCTGCGCGGAACCATGGCCGCCTACTGGGCGCTGACCGGCCTGCTCATCACCAGCTTCGCCTTCCTGGGCGTCAACATGTTCCTGTCAGGTCTGCATTCCTACGGCGAACTGTAAGGGGGGCCGAGGGCGGCGCCCTCAGCCCAGTAGCGTCAGCGTGGGCGGCGGCGAATTGCGCCGGATGTACGACAGCGTCTCGGGATTGCTCACGAGGTCGGACAAGGCTTCGGCATCGAGGATTTCCATGGGGGTGAGGGCGGCGCTCACCACGTAGCCCTGCACGAAGTCCACACCCATCTCGCGCAGGGCTTCCAGCGTCTGCGCGTCCTCCACCCATTCGGCGATGCTGGTCATGCCGAGGTTCTGGGCAAGCTCTACTATGGTGCGCACGATCGCGATGTTGGTTTCGCTGGCCAGCATGTCGCGCACAAGCGTGCCGTCGATCTTGAGGGCGTCCGCGCCAAGCTGCTTGAGGTAGCTGAATGACGTGTAGCCGGCGCCGAAGTCGTCCAGCGCAATGCGTGCGCCCATCTTCCGCAACCGGGAGATGAGCTGCCGGGTGCGTTCGAGGTTCTGCAGCGCCACGCCCTCGGTGATCTCGATGCAGAGGCGCCGCGTCAGCTGGGAATGGCGGCCCAGAAGGTGGAACAGGTTGTCGATGAACTTGTCGTCATTGAGCGAGACACCGCTCAGGTTCCCCCCGTGTCAGGCTAGTTGTCGCCTCAGTTTTTGAATGAAGCGATGAACAAGACGATTTACGCGCAGGCCTTCAAGGAAGAAGTGGTCCGCAAGATGCTGACCCGAGGCAATCGAACCATTGCGGACATGGCCGCCGAACTGAACGTCCCGTACCATAGCGTGCGGAACTGGTTACGGAATCCCAATATGGCCCATCTACATCGCGCAGCCGGCAGCGAGAAGCGCCCCCAGGAATGGACCGCTGAACAGCGGCTGCAAGCACTGCTGGACACCAACACCCTGGCGCCCGAAGAGCTCAGTGCCTGGTGTCGTGAGCGCGGGATATTCGCCCACCAGCTTCAGGCCTGGAAGGCGGAATTCTGCCTGCCCGCCAAGCCGGCCTCGGACACGGCGGAGGTTCGCAAGCTCAGAGGCGAACTGACCAGCTTGCAACGCGAGTTGTCCCGCAAAGACAAAGCCCTGTCTGAGGCCGCTGCGCTGCTGGTATTGCAAAAAAAATACCAGGCGCTGTGGGAGGACGAGGACAAATGACCTCGCTCGCACAGCGCCAGACCCTGCTGAGCTTGATTGACGAAGCCGTGGCCGCCGGGGCACGTGCAGCGCGTGCCTGCCAGATCGTGGGCTTAAGCCTGCGTACCGTGCAGCGTTGGAAACTGACCCCTCACCGAGGCGACCAACGTCCCGAACGCATCCAGCAGCCGGCAAACCGCTACAGCGAGCCGGAGCGTCAACGGATACTGTCGGTGCTCAACAGCGAGGAATACGGCCACTTGCCGCCCTCGCAGATCGTGCCGCGCCTGGCGGACCGAGGCGACTATGTGGCCAGCGAATCGACGATGTATCGGTTGCTGCGCAGTGTCGGGCAATTGGCGCATCGGGGTCGGCAGCGCGCGCCCAGCCCTCAGCCCAAGCCGCGGGCCATCACTGCACAGGCGCCCAACGAAGTCTACAGCTGGGACATCACCTACCTGCCGGCGGCCATTAAAGGTCGCTTCTACTATCTGTATCTGTTCCTGGACCTCTTCAGTCGCATGATCGTTGGCTGGCAGGTCTATGACGTCGAAGACGGCGAGCACGCCAGTCAGATACTGCGCGACACCTGCCTGCGAGAGGGTATTGAGCCCGGACAGGTGGTGCTTCATAGCGATAACGGCGGCCCCATGCGCGGGGCCACCATGCTTGCCACGCTGCGAGAGCTGGGCGTGGCGCCCTCGTTCAGTCGACCGGCAGTCAGCGATGACAACCCGTATTCCGAAGCGCTGTTTCGTACCCTGAAGTACCGTCCGCAATATCCCCGCAAACCCTTCGCCAGCCTCCAGCAGGCCAGGGCGTGGGTGGCCCGATTCGTGCGCTGGTACAACCGAGAGCACCGTCATAGCGCGATTCGCTTCATCACGCCCGAGCAGCGTCACAGGGGACTGGACACCGTCTTGCTGGCACAGCGCCAGGCCGTCTACGAGGCCGCCCGCGCACGTGCGCCCCATCGCTGGTCCGGCCCCCTACGAAACTGGTCGCGTATCGACGTGGTGCATCTGAATCCCGACAAAAATCCGGCGGAAATAGCCTCCGCTGAAAACAACCTCAGGCGGGCGGCCTGAATACACTCACACGCGACAAGTAGCTTGACAACCACCGAGGCCGGCAGCAGCATCACCTGGTTGACCTGGTTGCGGCAGGCCCCACTAAAACCGAACTCCCGGCACATGCTCGAACACATCGAGCGGCTGAAGACATTTCAGCTGGTGGATTTGCCCGAAGCTCTGGGCCGGCACATCCACCAGAACCGCCTGCTCAAGCTGGCCCGCGAGGGTGGGCAGATGACGCCCAAAGACCTCGGTAAGTTCGAGCCGCAGCGGCGCTACGCGACCCTGGCCGCCGTGGTGCTGGAGAGTACGGCGACCGTGATTGATGAGCTGGTCGATCTGCACGACCGCATCCTGGTCAAGCTGTTTAGCAGCGCCAAGAACAAGCATCAGCAGCAGTTCCAGAAGCAAGGCAAGGCGATCAACGACAAGGTGCGCCTGTACTCCAAGATCGGCCAGGCCCTGCTGGAGGCCAAGGAAAGCGGCAGCGATCCCTACGCCGCCATCGAGGCGGTGATTTCCTGGGACGAGTTCACCGAGAGCGTCAGCGAGGCCGAGCTGCTGGCCCGGCCGGAGGGCTTCGACCATCTGCACCTGGTTGGCGAGAACTTCGCCACCCTGCGCCGCTATACGCCGGCCTTGTTGGCGGTGCTGGAACTGCGCGCCGCCCCGGCTGCGCAAGGCGTGCTGGCGGCCGTGCAGGCCCTGCGCGAGATGAACGCCGACAACCTGCGCAAGGTGCCGGCCGATGCGCCCACCGCCTTCATCAAGCCGCGCTGGAAGCCGCCAGTGATAACCCCGGAAGGCCTCGACCGGCG
>JAQVHL010000053.1 GCA_028696185.1 Halothiobacillaceae bacterium | reverse complement strand
CTGATTTTCGGGTTCTGCAGGAGGATTTCCCGGAAGTCTTTCTTGTGCAGTTCGTATAGCTGCGTGTCTTCCTCGGCGACTACCGTGGCATTGCGCGGCTGGTCGGAAACCAGCGCCATTTCCCCGAAAAAGTCTCCCGAGCTGAGCACCGCGATCTTGCGCCGCCCCCAGAAGGGTTTTTTGACCTGCACCGAGACCCCGCCTTCGGCGATGATGTAAAAACGGTCGCCTATATCGCCCTGATGGATAAGGATTTCGCCCCGGTGTGCGTGGCTTTTGCGCAGGGCGCCGATCAGTGCGTCGAGCTGGGCCAGATTCAGGGCGTAGAAAAAATCCACGCGCTTGAGCGTGGCGCGCAGCAGCGACAGTTCCTCATCCACCGGACTCCTCCTCGCGCGGAAAACTGGGCAGATGCAGATGGTAGACGATGCCCAGGCCACGCACGATGAGCGTGACCAGGAACGCGGCCAGTGCGGCCACCCAGTCGCCCAGTCCCAGGGTCAGGCTTGAGACGAAAACGATGCCCCCGGCGAGTGCGGCCGTGGCATAGACTTCGCGATGCAGCAGCAGGGGCGGTTCGCCGCAGAGCACATCGCGGATCAGCCCGCCGAAGGTGGCGGTCATCACGCCCATTACCACGGCGATGAACGGCGAGGCGCCGGTGCTCAGGGTGACATCGTTGCCGATGACCGTGAAGGCGGCAAGGCCAATGGCGTCGGCCCAGAGCAGCCAGCCCAGGCGCTCGTGCAGGTGGCGGGCCAGATAGAATGTGGCCAGCGCGGTGAGGATGCACAGCACCAGGTAGTACCACTGCGTGAGCCAGTACACCGGGCGATCCAGCAGCAGGTCACGCAGGGTGCCGCCGCCGATGCCGGTGACGATGGCCACCAGCGAGAAGCCCATCCAGTCCATGCCCTTGCGGGCGGCCACCAGGGCGCCGGACAGGGCGAAAACCATGACGCCGAACAGGTCGAGCACGTGTATGAGTGTATGCATGGGAAATCCGGGTCGTGGCAAGCCGGTTCTTGGCCGGCGAGGCCCTGCATTCTCCGGTGCCCTCTGTTATCCTTCAAGCCCCCCGTTCAATGCCCCGCATGCCGATGAAACAGTCCCTGATCTTCGATGCCGACCTGATCCGCCGTCATGACAAGGCCGGGCCGCGCTACACGTCCTATCCCACGGCCGTACAGTTCCATGATGGGTTCGGCGAGGCCGATTACCGCGCGCAGGCGCAAGCGAGCAATGCAGCGGGCGGTCCACTGTCGCTGTATTTCCACATCCCGTTCTGCGACACGGTCTGTTATTACTGCGCCTGTAACAAGGTCGTGACCAAGGATCGTAACAAGGCCGCGCCGTATCTTGCGGATCTGTATCGTGAAATCGAGCTGCAGGCGAGCCTGTTCACGCCGGGGCGCAGCGTCGATCAGCTGCACTGGGGCGGCGGCACGCCGACCTTCCTCTCGCTCGAACAGATGCGTGAGCTGATGGCGGTGACCGGGCGGTATTTCGCCCTGCGTCACGATGATCGTGGCGAATACTCCATCGAGATCGACCCGCGCGAGGCCGATGCGCGTACCGTGCATGTGCTGCGCGAGCTGGGCTTCAACCGCATGAGCCTGGGGGTGCAGGATTTCGACCCGCAGGTGCAGCAGGCCGTCAACCGCATTCAGAGCGAGGCGGAAACCTTTGCCGTGCTCGATGCCGCGCGTGCCGAAGGGTTCCACGGCATCAGCATCGACCTGATCTATGGCTTGCCGCATCAGACAAGCGCGCGGTTTTTACGCACCCTCGACCGGGTGATCGAGGCCGCGCCGGATCGCCTGTCGATCTTCAATTACGCGCATCTTCCGGAACGCTTCAAACCGCAGCGGCGCATCCCGACCGAGGCCCTGCCCAGTGCGGCAGAGAAGCTCGACATCCTGCAGCACACCATCGAACACCTGACCGGCGCGGGCTATGTGCTGATCGGCATGGACCATTTCGCCCGCCCGGATGACCCGCTGGCCGTGGCGCAGCGCGAAGGCAGCCTGCACCGCAATTTCCAGGGGTATTCCACGCATGCCGATTGCGACCTCATCGGCCTGGGCGTGTCGTCCATCGGTCAGGTTCACGACTGTTTCAGCCAGAACGTGAAGGATGTGGAGCGTTACCATGCGCTGCTTGCCGAAGGCCGCCTGCCCATCGAGCGCGGACTGGTGGTGAATGAGGACGACAAGCGGCGTCGCGCGCTCATCACCGATCTGATCTGCCATTTCGAGCTGGACGGCGATGCCTTCGGCGCGGCGCACGGCATCGATTTTGCGGCCTATTTCGCGCCGGAGCTGGAGCGCCTGCGCGAATATGTCGCCGACGGTCTGCTGGTGCTCGACGGTCATCGTATCGAGGTGCAGCCCATCGGGCGGCTGTTGATCCGTAATATCTGTGCGACCTTCGACCGTTATCTTGCCGGGCAGAATGCGCAGCGGTTTTCGAAGGTGATCTGATTCGCCGCTTTCACCGTCTGTTGCGGGATTGACAGGGCGGGGCGGATGGCCTGAAGTTGTTGCTTTACGGATCAATCGTTCACGAGGAATGCGTCATGACGGCTCAAGCGGTTTATCTGCCTTACATCAGTGCGCAGGACTATCTGGCTGGCGAAGCCGGGCGCGAGTTCAAGCACGAATATATCGATGGCGAAATCTACGCCATGGCGGGGGCCAGGGAGACGGATGTGACCACGAGTCTGAATGTCGCCGCCGCTCTCAAGGCTCATCTGCGCGGTACGCCCTGCCGCCCCTTCGTCGCCGATCTCAAGCTGCGCGTCGAAGCAAGCAACGCCTTTTTCTACCCGGATGTCTTCGTCAGTTGCGGGGAGCGCGTTCAGGCCGATTACCGCAGCGATGCCGTGCTGGTGGTCGAGGTGCTCTCGCCGTCCACGGCAGCCTTTGATCGTGGTGCCAAATTCGCCCATTACCGGCAATTGCCCGGTTTGCGTGAATACCTGCTCATCGCCCCCGAAACGCGCAGCGCCGACCTGTACCCCAAGGGCGAGGACGGCCTGTGGGTGCTGCACCCTTACGTTGGAAACGATAAGGTCGAGCTTGGCAGTGTGGGGCTCGCCCTGCCGCTGGCGGACGTGATCTTCGAAGACGTGGAGCCCGAGCCCCCTCCGGTACACGACACGCCGCCCTGTGCTTGAGTCAGTGTATCCCACGGATTTTTCCCTCTTACGACGGTAAAGCCCCCATGATTCTGGTCGCTACCCTGATTGCCCTGATTCTGGAACGCCTGATACCGGAGCTGGATGAGCGCCGCTCGCTGCACTGGTTTGCCGTGTTGCGCGGGCGGGTGTGGGGGGCGCTGCCCGAAGGTCTGCGCCGGGGGTGGGCGGGCTTGGGTCTGGCGCTGCTTCTGCCGGTGGGCGGGCTGGGGTTGTTCGCCGGATGGATCGAGGGATGGCTGTGGGGCCTGCCGGCCTTGATGCTGGCGATAGTCGTTCTGTTCCTTGCCCTGCGCCCCGGCGGTGTGGACGAGGCCATCGACGGTTACATCGCGGCGCGCGCGGCGGGCGAGGAAGGCACGGCGCGCCATCACGCGCAGAATCTGATCGCTACAGAGATGCCGGCGGATCTGGAGGGCGAGGTGCGCGCCGTGGCCGACAGCGTGCTATGGCAGTCGCTGGAGCGTCTGTTCTCGGTGCTGTTCTGGTTTTTCCTGCTCGGGCCGGTCGGGGCCCTGTTCTACCGGCTTTGCGTCGAACTGGCTCAAGACAAGGACAGCGTCGAAACCGGCGTGGCCGAGGCCGCGCGCGCCGTGTTGGCCGTTCTGGATTGGGCGCCCGCGCGCCTGCTGGCTGGAGGCTTCATTCTTGCCGGCAGCTTTGAAGACGGCGTGGCCGCCTGGACCGAGGACAGCGCGCCTGTCGGCCAAAGCGAAGATGCCGTGCCCGATTTCGCCACCCGGGTGGAGGCGGGCAACCGCGCCTGCGTGCTGCGAGTCGGGCGTGGCGCCCTGCGTGCCGAGGCTCAGGAAATCACCAGCGAGCTCGGCGAAACCGGCCTGATGCAGGCGGATGTTTCCCTGGTGCGTGGCGCGCGTGGGCTGGTGCTGCGCACGCTGGTCATCTGGCTGGCGGTTCTGTCCTTGCTGACCCTGGCTGGCGTGGTGATTTAAAGCGCCTGACTTACGGCCTGCCTTCCTCGCCAAAGACATCCCGACCGGCCTGAAGCCGTTTCTCGTTGCGGCTTTTCCGGATTGGAAAGCCGTTTGTAAAAAAGTCACTTTCCTGAGTGCCGTAATCAAAGGTTGATATGACAACTCGAATCGATTTGATACGCCACGGCGAACCCGTGGGCGGTCGGCGTTACCGGGGGGATGCGGTGGACGATCCCCTGACCGCCGAGGGCTGGGCGCAGATGGAGCGGGCGCTGGCCGGGCAGGGGCCGTGGGATGCAGTCATCACTTCGCCCCTGGCGCGCTGCCGGGCCTTCGCCGAGCTTGTGTCCGGGAAGGCGGGACTGCCCTTGTCTGTGGAGCCCGCCTTGCGCGAGATCGGTTTTGGCGTGTGGGAAGGGCTGACGCATGAACAGGTGCGCTTGGAGCGTCCGGACGAGTACGCGCCCTATGCGCGCGATCCGGTGCATTGCCGGCCGCCGGGCGCGGAGCCGCTGGCGGATTTCGCCGCGCGGGTGGCGGGGGCCTATGAGGCGCTGGTAGCCGCGCATCGGGGCCAGCATGTGCTGGTCATCAGCCATGCGGTCGTGCTGCGGGCGCTGGTAGCGCATGCCCTGCAGGCGCCGCTCATCGCCCTGCACCGCATCCGCATTCAGTATGCGGACCTTGTGGTGCTGGAACATGACGGTGCGCATTCGCACCTGCTGCGCCTGGGGGGGACCGGGTTTGGTGGTTGAACGGCTGGTGTTATGGGTTCCCGGCCTGTTCGATGCGCCCGAGGCGTCGAGTCGTCCGCCGTCCACGGCCCTGCGCCTTGTGCGACAGGCGGATCGTTGCCGGGCACGGGGCGGCAGCGCCGAGGCGGGTTTGCTGTCCTGGTTCGGTCTGCCTGCATCGACGCCGCTGGCCCCGTTCACCTTCCTGGCCGATTTTGGCGAGCGGCCCGAAGGGGCGGTTCTGCGCGCCGATCCGGTCTGGTTGAAGGCCGAACTGGATCATGCCCTGCTGTTCGGGCCGTATCTGCTGGATCTGTCGATGGAGCAAGCGCGGGCCCTGGTCGAGCGGATCAATACCCATCTGGCCGAGGAGGGGTGGCAGGTGGAGATCGGCGCACCGGACCGCTGGTATGTGCGTGATCTGCGTGCGCTGGGCGATGTGCCGCGCACGGCATCGCTTTCGCATGCGGTGCGCCGCAATGTCTATCCCCTGCTGCCCGAGGGTGAAGAAGGCCGGGCCTGGCGCCGACGGCTGACCGAGTTGCAGATGCTGCTGCACGATGCGCCGGAAACACAGGCACGCGAGGCGCGCGGGCTGCCGCCGGTCAACAGCCTGTGGTTCTGGGGCGGCGGGGCCTTGCCGCCCACGCTGGAATGCCCCTTCGATGAAATTCATGCGCAGGATGCCTTGAGCCTGGGGCTGGCGCGCGCCTGCGCGGTCGAGGCGCGGGAAGCGCTGCGCCCAGGGGACTATCAAGGCGCTCAGGTGCTGGTGGCGCGGGACGAGGCGGCCGATCCGGCGCGGCATGGCGATGTGGACGCCTGGCAGGCGGCGGTGGATAACATCGAGCGCGAGTGGCTGCAGCCGCTTCTGGCGCAGTTACGCAAGGGGCAGTTGCGCGAGCTGATTCTGGATGCGGGAGAGGCGGGCGCCTGGCGCCTGCGGTCCTGGCACCGCTGGCGTTTCTGGCGGAGCGGGCGTACCGGAAGCGGGCTTGCGCCATGAAGGCGCGGAAAACCTTGCGTCGTCGCGACGTGCCCGAAGGCGCGGAGGCCCTGTTACCCCGCGTGCCGGCGGTGCTGCGCCGGGTGTATGCCGCGCGCGGTGTACGTGAGCCATCGGAGCTGACGCTGGCCTTGTCCGGCTTGCTGCCGCCCTCCGGTCTGCAAGGGATTGGCCCGCTGGCGGCGGTGCTGGCCGATGCGGTGCAGGCCGGTCAGTCGATTCTGGTGGTGGGGGATTTTGACGCCGATGGCGCGACCAGCACGGCGCTGGTGCTGCGCGCCCTGCGCCGCCTGGGTGCGACACGGGTCGATTATCTGGTGCCCAACCGTTTTGAATACGGTTACGGGCTGACTCCGGAAATCGTCGCGGTGGCGGCGACACGCGCGCCGGACTTGATCCTGACCGTGGACAACGGCGTCACCTCTGTGGCGGGTGTGGACGCGGCGCGGGCGCTGGGGATACGGGTCGTGGTGACCGATCATCACCTGCCCGGCGCCTGCCTGCCCAAGGCCGATGCGATGATCAATCCGAACCTGCCTGGGGATACGTTCGCGTCCAAGGCCCTGGCCGGCGTTGGCGTGGCCTTCTACGCCATGGCAGCGCTGCGCGGCGAGCTGCGCGCACGCGGCTGGTTCACGGCCGACCGGCCGGAGCCGAATCTGGCCGAGCTTCTGGATCTCGTCGCCCTGGGGACGGTGGCGGATGTGGTGCCGCTGGATCGCAATAACCGTGCACTGGTGGCGCAGGGACTCGCCCGCATCCGTAGCGGCCGGGCGGCGCCGGGCATTCTGTCCCTGTTCGCGGTGGCGGGGCGTGACCCGCGTCAGGCGGTGGCTTCGGATCTGGGCTTTGCCATCGGGCCGCGCCTGAATGCGGCCGGCCGGCTGGACGACATGAGCCTGGGCATCGAGTGTCTTTTGACGGACGATCCGCGCCGGGCGCGCGAATGGGCCGAGCGCCTGGATGAGCTCAACCGCGAGCGGCGCGAAATCGAGACCGACATGCAGGCGCGCGCCCTGGAACAGCTCGGGCCGCTGCTGGCCGCCCGGGGCTGGAGCGAGGGGCAGGTTAGCTCTGTGCCCGAAGCCTTGGTGCTGTTCGATGCGGACTGGCATCCGGGGGTGATTGGCATTCTTGCCGGACGCCTCAAGGAGCGCCTGCATCGGCCGGTGATCGTACTGGCCCAGGAAGGCGAGGAGGGCGAGGGCCTGTTGCGCGGCTCCGCGCGCTCGATTCCCGGTCTGCATCTGCGCGATGCACTGGAGGTCGTGGACGCACGGCATCCGGGCTTGATCCTGCGTTTCGGGGGGCATGCCATGGCGGCAGGGCTCACCCTGCACCGCGAGGCGCTGGAAAGCTTCACCCGCTGTTTTACCGAGGTCGTGCGCGAGAGCGTGGAGGAGGCCGACCTGCAGGGCGTGCTGTTGTCCGATGGCGAACTGGCGGCGGAGGACATCACCCTGGAGCTGGCGCAGCAATTGCGCGAAGGCGGTCCCTGGGGGCAGCATTTCCCCGAGCCGCTTTTCGATGGGGTGTTTGAAGTGGCGGAATGCCGCGCCATCGGTCATGGGCGTCACCAGCGTCTGGTTCTCACGCCCCCCGGTGAGCCGGAGCGGCGTTTCGAAGCCGTGTTGTTCAACCATCGCGAGGACGAATTGCCGGTAGGGCGTTTCTGGCGGGTGGCTTACCGTCTGGATGTCAACGTATTTCGTGGCAGCTCACGTTGTCAACTGATGCTGGAGCATGTGGAGGCGGCATGAGCTGAGGGCAAACCGACGGTTTTAGCCCGGGCGGGAAAGCCTGCCATGGCTTGCCTTGCCAACTTGTTGAAATGCAGTTTTCGACGGCTTTTTTGGCCCCCGTGGGGCCAGGTTCTCAAGCAAAATTTTTTCTTTTTGGGCTTGGAAGACTACGTGGCGAGTCGCGTTTCGCCAACTTTCCAGTAAGCCGCCCCTGTCGTAATAAAAAGTGGACACTCCCCTATAAATGAAGCTATGTTTCGGCGGCCTGTACGGACCGGATGGGCTTTCCAAGGACTCCGCAGGCCAGGAAAGGGGGCGCAGCGCGCCCCCGCTACATAAATTACGTCGCATAGACGCACGGATAGGAAATCACGATGTCTGCTACATCATTTCGGATGCTGATCAAAGCCCTTGCCATCGGCACGGCCCTTACCGCCACCGCTGGCGTACAGGCGCAGGGCTACCCCAGTGAACCCATCAATTACGTCATCCCCTTCAATCCGGGTGGCGAATCCGATGTTTCGGCCCGTTTCCAGCAGGCCGTTTCCGAGCAGGTCGCCGGGGTCAAGATGGTGATTCAGTACATGCCGGGCGCGGGCGGGGCGAAGGGTTGGTCCAAGCTCAACTCAATGCCGGGCGACGGCTATACCATGATGGGCATCAACCTGCCCCACTCCGTGCTGCAACCGATGCAGAAGGACGTGGGCTATAAGTCCGAAGATCTGGCGGCGGTTCATTACTTTCACTACACGCCGGATGCCATCTTCGTTCAGAAGGACAGCCCCTTCAAGACCCTGGGCGAGCTGATAGAGCATGCGCGCAAGACGCCGGGCGCGGTCACGTTCAGCGGTTCCAGCAGCTACTCGTCCAACCATCTGGCGCAGGCTCGTCTCGACGATCTCGCCGGCATCAAGACGACTTACATCCCGTTCAGCGGAACCGGTCCGGCCATCGCGGCGGTCCTCGGCAAGCAGACGGTAGCGGGCTTCAACTTCGCCACTTCGGCGATCGCCCATGCCGAAGATATGCGCATGCTGGCTGTCGCTTCCGAGCAGCGCATGCCCGCGTTCCCGGACGTACCGACTTTCCGCGAGCTTGGCTATGACCTCGTCGGCGGCGCCTACCGCGGCCTGGCCGTTCCCGCCTCGACGCCGGAAGAACAGCGCCAGAAGCTGTCCGAGATTGTCAGCGCGATCAACGCGGATCCAGGTTTCCGCAAAAAGATGGAAGACGGCGGCTTTGTCCTGACCGATGTCACTTACGACAAGATGCCTGCTTTCATGGCGGCCAAGCGTAAGGAATATACCGAGCTGGCGGATAAGCTCGGTATCAAGTCCAACTGAGACTGAGCGGGTCAAGCCATGGAGTTTCTGGGCTCGTTTTCGGGGGCGCTCACCTCGTTTAACCTACTGATCGCTCTGGCTGGGGTGGCGCTTGGTCTTGTTATCGGCGCCTTGCCTGGCCTTTCGGCCACCATGGCCGTGGCCGTGCTGGTGCCCTTCACCTTCACCATGGCGCCCGCCTCGGGACTGATTGCGCTCGGTTCCATCTACATGGGGGCGATTGCTGGCGGATCTTTTTCCGCCATTCTCATCAACACACCCGGCACCCCATCGTCCATCGCCACCACCTTCGACGGTTACCCGATGGCTCAACGCGGCGATGGCGGGCTGGCCATTACGCTCGCGATCATGGCCTCGGTGACCGGCGGCGTGGTCGGTGTCGCGGCGCTATTGGGGCTGGCCCCCATGCTGTCCAAGGTCGCACTGGCCTTCGGCCCGCCGGAGTATTTCTGGTTGGCCGTCCTCGGGCTGACGCTGATTTCCGCGCTGTCCGCCGGAAACACGCTGAAGGGCCTGATTGGCGCCGCCATTGGCCTGCTCCTCTCGACCGTGGGAATCGCGGTTGTCGGTGGCGACGTACGCTACACCCTGGATACTCAGATCCTGCTGGGTGGTATTGACATCACCTCGGCCCTGGTCGGGCTGTATTGCGTGCCGGTGGTCATCGACCTGGTTGCCACCCGCGCGCCCCACCTCAAGCTGTCCGGAAGCGGTGGCTACCGGATCGCGCATGCTGCCCGCATCATGCTGGCTAGCAAGCTCAACCTGCTGCGCAGCGCTGTGGTCGGAACCCTGGTCGGCATTCTGCCCGGCGCGGGCGGCTCGATCGCCGGTCTCATCGCCTACGCGGAGTCGCGTCGGGCATCGAAGCACCCCGAACGCTTCGGTAAGGGCGAGCCGGATGGCTTGATCGCCACCGAGACGGCGAACAACGCCACCGTCGGCGGCGGCTTCATTCCCACCCTGGTCCTGGGCATTCCGGGCACCCCGGCGGACGCTATCATCCTTGGCGCTCTGCTGGTCCAGGGCATACGAATCGGCCCCGGCTTGTTCGATCCGCAAGGCGATGGCGTCATTTACACCTTCATGGCGGGCCTGATGATCGCGGCCCTGCTGGTTTTGCCCATCGGCCTGCTCATCGGTCGCTACGCCTTCCGGGCCATCCTTGGTATTCCCAAGCCGCTACTTGTGCCCTTCCTGGCCTTCCTGACCATCGTCGGCAGCTTCGCCATCCACAGCGATGCGAGCGACGCCCAGATGATGCTGGCGCTGGGTGTGCTGGCCTGGTTGCTGCAAAGGGCGGGGTTCTCGCCTTCCCCAATCGTGCTCGGATTGGTGCTCGGGCAAATCGCGGAGCAAGGCTTCGTGCAATCCTACCTGATCGGCAGCGCGCAGAACGATCTGCTCGGCATGTTCTTTGGGCGACCCGTCAGCCTGTTGATCCTGGGGGTTGTCGCGCTGACTCTAGGCTATCCGCTGATCGTAAAAGGGCTCAATCGCCGCAAGGCGGGCCATCTGGGCGAAATCACTCAGATCCTTGCGCATGAGGGCCAGCCGGAGCAGAAACCCTTTCGAGACACGCCTGCCATCATCCTCGGCGGCCTGTTCACGGCCATCGGTATCCTGGCCTGGATGGAAACGCGCGAAATGTCGGCGATGGGCGCGGTCTTTCCGGCCACGCTCTCCCTGATTCTGGTCACCTTCTCCCTCGCCCTGATTGCTCGGCAGGCCTTCAAGCCTGCGGCCCCGCGCGGCGTCCTCACGGAACCTGACACCGGGGAGCGCCCCTCAACCCCAAGACGGGTACTGCTCGTGGCGGTCATGACAGCCTGGGTTCTGGTGATGCCTCTGCTCGGCTTCTTCGTGACCAGTCTTGCGGCCTTCGTGCTCATCACCGTCATCGCCAGCTTCGAGCGCATGGGTACGCGCACGCTGATCGTGAATCTGGTCTCGAGCATCGTGATCGTAAGCGCTTTCTATTTTCTGATGAGTAGGACGCTCGGCTTGCGCCTGTCCGAAGGGCTCCTCTTCTGAGCCGGCAAATGAAGACTGTCTTTGTCAAGAGGGAGCGGGTCGCCGTGGTGTAAGCCGGCGCCCCGGTTTGCGCCCGCTTACGCTCCTCTATATCAGCGCTCGTAAATCCATTTGAGCAAGGCATCCTGCACCGCCGATCCGAAGCCATTCTGCACGCCCGGCTGGTTGTGCAGGGTCACCACCACATAACGCTTGCCGGAACGGCTGAGCACATAGCCGCCCATCGCGCGTGCGCCGTTGAGCGTGCCGGTCTTCAGATGGGCGCGGCCTACCAGATCCTCGCCGCGCAGGCGACGGCGGAAGGTGCCGTCCACACCGGCAATCGGCAGCGAGGCAATGTATTCAGGCATGGTCGGGCTCTTCCAGGCCAGCATGAGAAGCTGCCCCATATGCCGGGCGCTGATGCGCGCCTCGCGCGACAGGCCGGAGCCATTGTCCAGCACCAGTTCCGGAAAGTTCAGGCCGTAACCGGCCAGCCAGTCCTGCACGGCTTTTTCGCCCTTCTGCTCGGTGCCCGGCGCACCGTATTGCTCCGCGCCCAGGGTAAGCAGGAACTGTCGGGCCATGACATTGTTGCTGAACTTGTTCAGCGGACGTATGACTTCGGCGAGGGTTTCCGATTCGAAGATGAGCAGACGGCTTGCCCCCGGGGGAACGCTCTCCTGGCGCAAGCCGCCGTTGAACTGACCGCCGGTTTCTTCCCACAGGCTGCGGAAGGCGCCGTAGATCTGCTGCGCGGGTTCGGCCACCACGCGATAGAGCTCGCGTTCGCCGCATTTGAGGGAGAAGGGGCCGGTAAATTCGATGCGCCGCGTGGGGGCACTCTCACGGATGCGCATGTCGGGCATGGCATTGGCCGGGCCGCAGGCGGCGCCGGTCGGGGTCACGGTGTTGTCGATCTGCAGATCCTTGACCGGTGGCCAGGTCAGGATGTTTACCTGACCCCTCTGCTCGTCGGGCTGGATGAGGAATCGGGTGACGCGCGTGTTGAGCAGCAGGGCATCCGGCAGGGCGTTGTATGGACGATAAGGCTCGCCGTCGAAGGCCGCAGGGTCATTGGCCGTGGGTTGGAAAAAGCTGTTGTCCAGCACCAGATCGCCTTCGATGCGCAGGATGTTCTTCTCGCGCAGCTGACGGGCCAGCTTCCACAGGTCTTCGGTCTGGAACCAGGGGTTGCCATAGCCTTTGATGTAAAGATTGCCGCGCAGCACGCCATCGCGGATGGGGCCGTCGGCAAAGACTTCGGTGGGCCAGGTGTAGGTGGGGCCCAGCACGTCCAATGCGGCAAAGGTGGTTACCAGTTTCATCACCGAGGCCGGGTTGAAGGGGGTGTCCGGGTTGTGCAGCAGCAAGGGACGATCGGCGTTGACCTCCTGGACGAACACGCCCAGCGCTTCACTGGAAAGCTTGTGCTTCTGCATCACGGCCACGACATCGGCGGGCAGGCCGGTGTTGGCCTGGGCCAGGGCGACAGGCAGGATCAGGGTCAGGACGAGCAGGTGCGAGAGGATGCGCTTGAACATCGGCGGGGAAAAGGCTGGGGATGAGCCGCTTAGGATACCACCGAGCGAGGCGCTCGGGCATTGTGCATCTTCGCCTGGGGCCTATGATTGGTTACAATGCCGGGTTTTCATCGAATTCGTTACCGCCATGCTGGAAGTCAATCCCATTCTGAACCGGATCAAGGACCTGCACGAGCGCGCCGAAGCGCTCAGGGGGTATCTTTGACTACGCCAACAAGCGTGAGCGCCTGGAAGAGGTCAACCGTGAGATGGAAGACCCCAGCATCTGGAACGATCCGGCTCGCGCCCAGGCGCTTGGGAAAGAGCGTTCCACGCTTGAAGGCGTGGTGTCCGTGCTTGAGACGCTCGACAACGGCCTGAACGACGCACGCGATCTGCTGGACATGGCCGCCGAAGAAGACGACGAGGCGACGGTGGCATCCGTGTCCGCCGATGTGGAAGCCTTTGAAAAGCAGGTGGCCGATCTGGAATTCCGCCGCATGTTCTCCGGCGAGATGGACAGTCACAATGCCTTCCTGGACATCCAGGCCGGCGCGGGCGGCACCGAGGCGCAGGACTGGGGCAACATGCTGTTGCGCATGTACCTGCGCTGGGCGGACAAGCAGGGCTTCAAGGCAGAGATCGTGGAGCTCTCCGAGGGCGAGGTGGCGGGGATCAAGTCCGCCACCGTGCGCATCGAGGGTGAGTACGCCTACGGCTGGCTGCGCACCGAGACCGGCGTACACCGTCTGGTGCGCAAGTCGCCGTTCGACTCGGACAACCGCCGCCATACCTCCTTTACCTCCGTGTTCGTCTCGCCCGAGGTGGATGACGACATCGATATCGAGATCAACCCGGCGGATCTGCGTGTCGATGTGTACCGCGCTTCCGGTGCCGGCGGTCAGCATGTGAACCGGACCGAGTCGGCCGTGCGTATCACGCACATCCCGACCAACACCGTTGCCGCCTGCCAGAACGGCCGCTCGCAGCACCAGAACAAGGCTGAGGCCATGCGCATGCTGAAGGCCAAGCTCTACGAGCAGGAATTGCAGAAGCGCAATGCGGTATCCCAGGCGCTGGAGGACACCAAGTCCGATGTTTCCTGGGGTAACCAGATCCGCTCCTACGTGCTCGACCAGTCGCGCATCAAGGACCTGCGCACGGGCGTGGAAACGGGCAATACCCAGGCGGTGCTGGACGGCGATCTAAATCAGTTCATCGAGGCCAGCCTGAAGAGCGGGCTTTGATGTGTTACGCTCATGCGCATGATTCATGTGCATGAGGGATGTGTCATGGGCCTGATCCTCTACGACGAAACAGCCGCCAAGCAGGCAACGAACGTAAGCATCAACAGCGACCTGCTGCGTCAGGCGCGCGAGCTCAAGATCAACGTCTCGCGCGCGGCCGAGGAGCGGCTGGCGGAGCTCGTGCGGGCCGAGAAGGAGCGTCGGCTGCGCGAGGAGCTGGAAGAGTCGTTCCGTATTTACAACGCGCATGTCGAAAAATACGGTTTGTTCAGTGAGGGCCTGAGGCTGTTCTGATGACACGCCAGTTTGTGGTTTTTGCCAATCCGCAGACAGGGCGGGAGGCGCATCCTTACCTGATTTGCCTGCAATCGGATATGGCCCAGACATCCGGGTCGATGGTCGTTGCGCCGCTGACCCCGGCGCATACCCTGGTGAATGCCTCGACGCGACTCTTCCCCGAACTTTTTTTCATGAATGAGCGTTACCGTGTGCTGATCCCGCAGCTGGCTGCCGTGCCGACGCGCGTCCTGCGCGATCCGGTGGGCGATCTGAACGGATACCGCAACGAACTGCTCGCCGCCATCGACCTTCTTTTTACCGGAATCTGAAACCACCATGTCCGACGCACAGACCCTCCAGACCCAAGACGAAAGCCACCTGATCGCCGAACGCCGCGCCAAGCTTGCCCGCCTGCGCGAACAGGGCATCGCCTTCCCGAATGATTTTCGGCGCAATGTGGTGGCCGGCGAGCTGCACGCGGAGTACGGCGAAAAGGACAAGGCCTGGTTCGAGGCCAATAGCGTGCGCGCCGCCGTGGCTGGGCGCATCATGGCCAAGCGGGTGATGGGCAAGGCCAGCTTCATCTCCGTGCTCGACATGTCCGGGCGCATCCAGTTCTACGTCGCTCAGGACGACCTGGGCGAGGCCTACGAAGACTTCAAAACCTGGGACATCGGCGACATCGTCGGGGGCGAGGGCAGCCTGTTCAAGACCAACAAGGGCGAGCTGTCGATCAAGGTCGAAAGCCTGCGTCTGCTCACCAAGAGCCTGCGCCCGCTGCCGGACAAGTTCCACGGCCTGACCGACACCGAGCAGCGCTATCGCCAGCGCTATGTCGATCTCATCATGAACGAGCCGGTGCGCGACACCTTCCGCACCCGCACGAAAATCCTCAAGTTCATCCGCGATTTCCTCGATGCGCGCGGCTTCCTTGAAGTCGAAACGCCGATGATGCACGTCATCCCCGGCGGCGCCTCCGCACGCCCGTTCACCACCTTCCACAATACCCTGGAGATGGACCTGTTCCTGCGCATCGCGCCGGAGCTCTATCTCAAGCGTCTGGTGGTCGGTGGCTTCGAGCGCGTGTACGAGATCAACCGCAATTTCCGCAACGAGGGGCTGTCCACCCGGCACAACCCCGAGTTCACCATGATCGAGTTCTACGAGGCCTATGCCGACTACACCGATCTGATGAACCTCACCGAAGCCCTGCTTCGCGGTCTGGCCCTGCACGTGCTTGGCCAGACTGAGGTACCGTATCAGGGCGAGGTCTACGACTTTGGCGCGAAGTTCGCGCGCATGACGGTCAAGGAAGCCATCCTGCACTTCAACGAGGGTGTGACGACGGAGGACCTGGACGACGAGACCCGCTGCCGGGCGCTTGCGACCAAGCTCGGCATCCCGCTCAAGGACAGCTACGGCCTTGGCAAGGTGCAGATCGAGATTTTCGAGAAAACCGCGGAACACCGCCTGAAGAATCCGACCTTCATCACCGAATACCCGGCTGAAGTCTCGCCGCTTGCACGTCGCAACGATGCCAACCCGTTCGTCACCGACCGCTTCGAGTTCTTCGTCGGCGGGCGCGAGATTGCCAACGGCTTCTCCGAGCTCAATGACGCCGAGGACCAGGCCGAGCGTTTCCGCAAGCAGGTCGAGGACAAGGACGCGGGTGACGAGGAGGCCATGCACTTCGACGCCGACTACATCCGCGCGCTGGAGCATGGCCTGCCGCCGACTGCGGGCGAAGGCATCGGTATCGACCGTCTGGTGATGCTGCTGACCAATTCTCC
>JAQVHL010000104.1 GCA_028696185.1 Halothiobacillaceae bacterium | reverse complement strand
CCGCCTACCCCGGCCGACGAGGTGACCCGCTCTCGACACCTCGATATCGACCAATCCCGCCTGCTCCAGCCAACGTCGCACAGTTTCTTGTGTTTGCGGCTGGTCATAGGCCACATGCAGGTTCGGATGCGGTGAGAGGTTCGCGTAGCAGGCATCGACCGCACTGGAGCAATCGAGCGCCACCACCTTTGCGCCTGCGTTCAAGGCCAC
This sequence comes from Halothiobacillaceae bacterium, assembly GCA_028696185.1. GTDB lineage: Bacteria > Pseudomonadota > Gammaproteobacteria > Halothiobacillales > Halothiobacillaceae > JAQVHL01. Next base: position 3,422 of record JAQVHL010000104.1, on the reverse strand, counting down.
CTCTGCAAATCGCCCGGCGCCGCATCCCGCGTCGAGCACCCAGTTGCCCTCAAGGTCGCCGGGCAACCATCCCGTCGCTTTCCAGAAGCGTTCGGCTGAAACCGGAATCCCGGAATGACTGTCGAGCTGCGTGTACCGAAATCGGTTCCACTGCATGCCGAAGTTGTCGGCGTAGTTTGTCGTCGGAACGAAGCGCGGTATGTGGTTGCGGATCGGATAGCGCTGACCCGATGTTTCAGCGGTCAGCCAGCCGCTGCGCACACGACCGTCGCAGATTTCGTCCACCGACAGCTTCAGCCGCGATCCGGTCTGCGGACAACGCAGGATTTCCAGGAGTGCTTGATGCATGGATGGTCTGTCAGAGGTGGTCGTGTATGCGCGGCGGTTCGGGCTTGTCGTCGTGGACGAGTGTCGGTCATTGGTCAGAGTGACCGCGAATCCTTCAGATATGGCGCTCATGATACACCGGCATGCCTGCATCCCTCGCCGCCGGTGGTTGTCAAAGTAAAGCGTGCCCACGCGGACGGTGGGTGACCGAGATACCGAGTTACGTAAGCGACTGCCCGCGTGGGCTTCGTTCCTCAGCCCACCCTACGAACTACACAACCCTGTAGGGTGGGCAAGCGAAGCATGCCCACGCGGACGGTTCCGCAGCCACATCGCCACTCCCCACTACACGACAGCGTATTGGCCGCAATCGCCGTCTTGACCTCGCGCTCGACGAAGGGCGCCAGGCCCGCCTTGAGTTGCTCCAGCGCCTTGCCGATGCGTTCGTGGTTGGTAATCGCCCTATCGTTTACCCGTGCTTGAGGATCAATCCGTATCCGGCGGCGTCAGCAGCCATTCATAGGCGGGTTGCGCCACCACGTCCTGCGGCACCACGGTGGGCGCGCCGTCGCGCGTGAGCGTGAGCAGTCGCTTGCGTGCGCCGGCATGGACCTCACCTGCCGAATGCAACGCGCGCAATTCCCGTTCAGCCGTGGCCGGGTCGCTTGCGTCCGCACACACCTGGATCAACTCGATTTCATCTCCTGGACCGCGCGCAAGGAAATCGACCTCGTGCCCATGCGGCGTCCGCACATAAGTCACCGCACAGCGCCGCCGTTCCAGTTCGATCAGCACCGCGGTTTCCAGTGCGTGTCCGAGGTTGCTCTTTCCGCTACGGTCGAAAACCTGGATCAATCCGGTGTCCACCGGGTACGCCTTGCGCGGGTTCACCATGCGCTGGCGTTCCGAGGACGATTCCATCCAGACCAGCCGCACCAGAAAGCAGTCCTCAAGATGACCGAGCATCTGGTGCACGGTATCCTTCGCGATCGCCACGCCCTGACTTTTCAATGCCGCGTAGAACTTCTCGACGCTGAACGGAGCGGCCGCATTACCCAGCAGGTGACGCACCAGCCAGCGCAGGCCGGGCACGTTGCCAACCCCGTGCCGCTCCACCACATCGCGCAGCATGGCCACATCGACGTAGTCCTGCAATAACTGCCGCCGCGCGGCATCCCCGAGGCCCTGCGCTTCCGGAAACCCCCCGGCCCGCAGCCAGCCCAGAAAGGCATGCTCGATCTGCGCGCGCGCCGCCGCAGTCAGGAAGCCGGGATCGTCCGGCACGACCTTGCCCTGATGCGCCAATACCTCGGCAAAACCGAACGGATACAGCGGCACTTCCCAGGCCCGGCCGCGCAGGGCCGTCGCGATCTCGCGCGACAGCAGCGCGGCCGAGGAACCCGTCACGATGATCTCGTCACGCGCCGCGTCCAGCACGCGCCGGACGAAACGCTCCCAGCCCGGCACGACCTGGATTTCATCGAAGCACCACGTCACACCGCCCTGCACCTCGGGGACGCGGCGCGCATACTCGTCGAGCAGGAAGCCGAGCTGGCCTGCCTCCAGCCCGGCCAGCCGTTCGTCCTCGAAGTTCACATAGGGCAACTGCGTCCGCGGTCTGCCCGCGGCCAGCCGCTCGCCGCGCAACTGGTGCAGAAAGGTGGTCTTGCCGGCCCGCCGCATGCCGACCACGGCAGTCGCCTTGCCTGGCAGGCCCGTCATGCCATACACCCGACGAGGCGTGAGTACGGGCATCGGCAAGCTCAGCGATTCCGCGAGCTTCTCGGTCAGGACTTCCTTGAGCGGCTGGGGCAATGACATCGTCGCGGCTAATTATTCTCCTTTATGAAGGGAGAAATTATCACAAACATCTACCCGCCGAAAGGAGAATAATGCGCGGCGGTGTCCTTTTGTCAAGGACACATGACGCCCCGCAGGTTCACCGCCAGCACTACGTGCGCCGACTTATTGATCACCTGCTTGCCGTGGCGCACCTTGACCACGATGTCATCCAGCCACGGGGGGCCGGCATGGCCGGAAAACTTGCCCTTCTAACGACTGACCGCGCAGCACGATACGTTTGTGCAGGTTTCACTTGCCGGGATGGCGGTCAAGTTGAACCTCCTGGGGGAATCGCTGGATGATTGGGTATAATCCACCCTTGCTCCCAATTTGGGAGGTGGCTACACTGATCCAATGAGAGTCATCGCCAAACGGACACTGCGCGATTTTTATCTGCAAGCCCAATTCAGGGATGCCAAGGGGCCGCTGGAGGCATGGCATGCTGAAGCGATCAAGGCACAGTGGCTGACTCCCCATGACATCAAGGCACAGATCGGCAACGCCAGCATCGTTTCCGACTCGCTGGTTGTCTTCAATATCGCGGGGAACAAGTACCGGCTGGTGGTCGATGTGGACTATGCACGACAGGCCATGTTCGTGAAATTTGTCGGCACCCATGCCGAGTACGACAAGCTCACGCTGAAGGGCAAGCAAGAGGACAGGACTGTGGAAATTCGACCCATCAAAACCGAGCAGGACTATGACGCCGCGCTGGCTGAGGTCGAGGCGCTGTGGGGTGCCGAACCCGATACGCCAGAAGGCGACAAGCTGGATGTACTGATTACCCTGATCGAGGCGTATGAGGCCAGGCACCATCCCATTGCCCCCCCAGACCCGATCGAGGCCATCCTGTTCCGCATGGAGCAGGCGGGACTGGAGCGCAAGGACCTGGAACCCTATATCGGACACAGCGGCCGCGTCTCCGAGGTGCTCAACCATAAGCGCCCCCTTACGCTGGAGATGATCCGCAAACTCTGGAAGGGGCTACATATCCCGCTGGAGAGCCTGATCCAGGCCGGTGATGATGTTAATCACCATCAACACGCATAAACGCGACCGACATCAAACCCACATCGCGACGCCCCACTACACCCCATACGCCCGCCGCCACAGCTCGAACAGAGTAGGTAGGGTGGGCAAGCGAAGCATGCCCACGCAGACGATTCCGCATCCACATCACGCGACGCCCCACCTACACCCCATACGCCCGCCGCCACAGCTCGAACAGCACCAGTAGGTAGGGTGGGCAAGCG
>JAQVHL010000103.1 GCA_028696185.1 Halothiobacillaceae bacterium | reverse complement strand
CACTCAGGGCAAGGGCCGTCTGCCCATCCGGCTCCCCGGCCGCCCCCAGCCCCGCCCGCACGGTGCGGGAAGTAGGTAGGCACCAGCCACTGCCACACGTCGGGCGGTGGCGTGTGTCCGGCGTCCCCGACGGCTCCCGTGCCGGTCAGGGCGACAAACCGCCCCTCGGTGTAGAGTTCCAGCCCCAGCGCCGTATTCCGACAGCCATGCTCAGGCACGGGGCCACGTCCGAAGATATGCAGGCCGCGCCCCGATGCCGACACCTCGATCGCACAGCCGGCCAGCCGTTGCATCAGCGTTTGGGCGAGCGGCGACCACTGGCCGTCGTCTTGCAAGCACCCATCGATGTCGAGGAAGAAAAACTTACCGCCCGGTGGGAATACTTTGGCAACACCGTAGGGCGGGCCGTAGTGCGCTGCCCACTGACAGGCCCGTTCGGCAGTCATGTGATTACCGGGGTCGTTGGCGTCAGCGACTTCACCCAGATAGTTGCAGGGCCGCTTGTCGAGCTTGCCGGGCTTGGTGGTGCTCGGCGATGTCTTGTACAGGCAGAAGGTCGGTTCTTCGGCCAGGGCGGCGAGTGGTGGGGGCAGGGCGGCAGCGGCGGTCACAGGGGGATTGCCTGCGGCGGCAGCGGTGCTAGAATTCGCAGCGGGTACTGCGTCGTTCCCTGTAACACCCCCTGCGCCCCCGCCCTGCCCGGCTGGGGCGCTTCCTTTTGTCAGGCTGGTCATCGCGCTGCCTCCATCTGCGCATCGCGCCATGCGGTCAGTTCGGCGGCATCCCACACCACACACCTCGCCGATAGGCGGCGGGGTTTCGGGAAGTCGGGGCGCTCTTTAAGCCAGCGCCACAAGGTCGCCCGGCTTATGTCGAGATGCTGGGCAGCGTGTTTCGGGCGTAGTGATTGGCTCATGATGCCACCTCACCATTCAGGACGGCGGCGACTTGCTCGGCATCCCATAGCAGGCGGCGGTTTGCGAGTTTCACCGGGCGCAGTCCCAGCCAGTGGCCTTTGCGGCAGACAGCGGCGCGGATGGACTGCGGGACAACTTTCGCCACTTCGGCGAGTTCTTCAGTCGTCAGTTTTTGGGGTAGATTGTAGAGTTGCATTCGTCTGGCCTCCTTGGCGTTGATTGACGAATGCAAATTTATTGATCTAGAAAGCGCCCCTCTAGCAACTAACTAGAAGTATTAAGTTTTCGGTCAGATCGGGGGTTGCCCCAGCACGTGCAAGACGGAATTGATTTCCTCTCGTCTGGCGACGGCTTCGGGGTCGTTGCCAAGGCCAAGGCGCTTTTTCACGGCGGTGACGCTTACCCCGTGCTCCTCTGCAAGCCGTTCGTATGCGTCATTTTTGCTGACGGATTGATGCCGCGTCATGACTATGAATTCCAACACCAATTCGAAGTCAGGAAGCTTTGCAGGCTTACCGGCGGGGCGCGGTCGTTCTTCGCTAATAGTCGCCCCGACATGCCGCAGCGCTGCGGCTGCCCATTCGCGTTCATAACCCGATAGCGTTTCGCCGGCCTCGATACGGTCGGCCACCGAAGCACAAAAGCGCTTTTGAGACTTCGCCACCCGTGAATGCTCGGCATCGGCGGCGGCGTGCTGTTCTTCAGTGACCGGGACGTTTACTTTCATCGCCTTGCGCTCGATCAGGCTGCCGCGCGGATCGGTGCCCGGCTCACAGCCGGCGTGCCCGCTTCCCGTGCTTGCCACAGGTCATATGCGGTTTGTTGCGACAGCCAAGCATCGGCGCTGCCGCCGTTCTCGACACCTAGCCAGCCCTCAATACGTAGCGCCATCGTGGGCGAGATTGCCGCCCTGCCGTTAAGCACGCGGGACAGTGCAGCACGGGTCACTCCAAGCTGTGCGGCAGCATCTGTGACCGTCAGACCAAGGGCGGGCAGTACATCTTCCCGCAGCGTTTCGCCGGGGTGCGGGGGGTTGAACATTCGGCTCATTTTCTATCTCTCAGTGGTAGTCCTGATAATTGACCAGGACGGCATCGCCATATTCAAAGGTGAAGGTCAGACGCCATTTGCCGTCCACCGTCACCGCGTAATGTCCGGCCAGATTGCCGGCCAGCCCGTGAAACTTCCAGCCGGGCAGGTTCATATATTCCGGGGCGCTCGCATCCTCAAGTCGGGCCAGTTGGCGAGACAACCGGGCCGCATGATGCGGCTGGATGCCGGCCTTGCTGCCTGTCTCGAAGAAGGCTTGCAGCCCTTTGTGCTGGAAACTTTTAATCATGGCGTATTGTATAGCGTAGCGTTTCGGTCGTCAAGCAACTATCGCCAGCCCGTCGCAGTAGTCCGCCCAATCCTGCATCATCGCCCGGCGTTTCTCGAACAGATCGCCCCGACGATAGGCGGCTTCCACCTTGTCGCCGATGGTGTGGGCCAGCGCCATCTCTGCCACGTCTCGCGGGTAGGGCGTCATCTCTGAGCACCAATCCCGGAACGTCGACCGGAAACCATGCTGTGTGATTGCGTCGCCTCGATCATCTGCCCACACCGTCGCCTTCTCATTCTGGCGACGGATGAAGGCCGTTAGGGTCATGTCGCTCAACGGCTTGCCGGGCTTCATGCCCCGAAACACGTAGGCGGTCGGCTCCACGTCTGCCGGCTTCATCCGGGCCAGCAGCGCCAGTGCCTGCCGTGATAGCGGGATGCGGTGTTCGATACGAGCCTTCATGCGCTCGCCGGGAATCGCCCACGTGCTGGCCTCGAAGTCGATTTCCTGCCAGCGCGCCTCCCGGACTTCCCCCGACCGCGATGCGCACAATACGGCGAGTTCCAGCGCCCGGCTGCCCGTGGCATCACTCAGGCGTAGCGCCTTCATGAACTCGGCAATCTGCGTGTAAGGCAGGGCCGGGTGGTGCCGGACGCGGATAGCCTTCTTCGGCAGCATCGGCAGGCGGCGACGCAGGCGGGGTGCCCAGCTATCCGCGTCGTCGTCCTTGCGCCATCCCTTATCGTGGGCGAAGGCCAGCACGGCGACGATGCGGGTCAACACGCGGGTGGCTGTCTCGGACTTCTCCAGCCAGACCGGACGCAGGGCGGCTTCGGCGTGGTCGATGGTCACATCGTCCACCGGCAGGTGGGAGAACTTGGCGCAGTAGGTCGTCAGGGTGCTACGCCACTGCTCAACGTGCTTGGGGTTGCTCCAGCCGTCAGCACGTCCGTCGACGTAAGCCGTCGCGGCATCGGCGAATGTGGTTACGCGGGCCGGCGCTTCGGCCTCCTTAGCTGCCAGCGGGTCGATGCCCTGCTTAACCATTTTCCGGGCCTCTGCGGCCTTCTCGCGGGCCTGTGCAAGTGTGACCACAGAGCACGCCCCTAGCCCCATCATGCGGCGCTTTCCGCCCCCAATCTGGTAGCGGTATTGCCAGGACGCACTGCCGGCAGGGGTGATCTTCAGATACAGCCCATCGGCATCTGCGGTGGCACCTGGGGCGGCCTTGCGAATGAGGGATTCAACCTGCTTAACGGTTAGTGACATGATGGTGACTCCGGCTCTTGTGTCACCATCAGTGTAACCATTCGGCAGCGAGATTGATAGATACAACGTGAGACTAACAGACCTCGATTTTTGGCATGAATGACGCTAATTTACTGATTTATAGCCATAAATTACCGGGTTTCTGTTGTCTCATAAAGTCCGATATTGTCGTGGTTATACGGACGCCCTCTCCGCCAGACACAACGAGGCCCCGACCCGATGGTCGGGGCCTTTTTATTTGCGCGTCCGGCCTGGCTTGCCGTAGGAAGCACGACCGGCGGCTCGAACAGCGGGCTTTCCTTTGCAGTCA
>JAQVHL010000052.1 GCA_028696185.1 Halothiobacillaceae bacterium | reverse complement strand
CGGCTTGATAGCCTTCATCCAGGCTGGATACCGCAAGCGGGGTGAAGTCGAGCCCCATGTCAGCCAGAAGCTGCGTCAGAAGCTTTTGCTGGATGCCGGATTGCAGCACGGCGATGCGTCGGCCGGCGAGGTCGGTCAGGGTCAGGATCGACAACTCGGGGCGTGCATAGACCTGCGACCAGCTATTGGCTACCGAAACCGAGTGAAAATCGAAGTACTTCAGGCGTTCGGCGGAAAATGCCACATCCGGCATCAGATCGAGCTCACCCCGTTCCAGACGGCTCAGGCAGTCTGCCCATTCGCAGGGGGTGTACTCCAGACGCCAGTTGACCCGACGTGCCAGATCGTCGAGCAGCTCCACGAACAGGCCGCTGGGGTGTCCGTTGGCGTCGGTGAAAATCTTGGGTGCGTTTTCGTAAAGGCCGACCTTGACCAGACGGCGACCGTCCCGTTCGGGCAAAAAAGACCAGCGTGTTTCGATGACGCTCAGAATGACCAGGAGGATCGCCACCGTCAGGGCGAGCCGGCTCAGAAGGCGTGTGCGGGACATTGATTGAATCCCCAGGAGGGTCGTTTGAGTATAGTTTCACTTGATCTCGACGCAGTAGTTGAGGATGAGCTGGTACTCACCGATAACATTTTTTTGTGTCTCCTCTCGTTGTTCGATACGGGCGAACCGACCGCGCAGTTGCAGAGGGTGCAAGGCGCGCGGCCAGGCGGCTGTGTTGAAACGGTAATCGAGCGTCAGATCGTATTCCCGGTCGCGGGACAGTGCGGTTTGTGTGGCCGGGGCGAGGGCATGGCGGCTGGTGGTGGCCGAAGCGAGGAGGGTAAGTCCGGGCAGACCCAGTGAAGCGAAGTCCACGCGGGTGTCGATGGCCAGGGCCTGCTCGCCAGCCCGGTTGAAGTTATTGAAGATGCGGCTGGTATGGCCGATCCAGGAGCCAAACGGCGTGCGATAGGCCGCGCCGCGTCCGGTTTGCGTGACGATGCCGGCCAGTGTCAGCGGTCCGGTTTGCCATGCGAGCTTGAGTCCACTGTTCCAGGTGGGCGAGGCGGCGTCGCTGTGCTGGCGAAAATGCTGCGCGTGCAGCTCTAGCCGCTGTTTTTCGTTGTGTATCAGCGCTCCCCGCGCTTCCAGATAATCCGAGCTCAGAACCGCCCCCAGGCGGTAGTGCGACAAGCCGAACTGCAGGTGGGCACCCGGTTGCAGGCGTACGCTCAGCTGCCACAGTGGCGGCTCCACGCCTTCTGGCGCTCCGGCCAGCCGAGCGACCGACTCGAAACGATCCGCATTGCGCGGTTTCATGCGATCAAAGCGTCCCAGAAAGTATGAGCCTTTGCTCAGGGTTCCGCTCAGTGCGATCCCTTCGTAGCTGCGCGGTGTCATGCGCGTATCCTGGGGGTTGATCTCGAATTGCCTGACAAGAAACCGGCCGGCCGTCAGTTCGTGCGTGTCGTGTCTGAGCTTTAGATAGGATTCACCCAGCACCGAATAGGCGCGCTGTCCAGGCAACAACAGGGCAGTGCCGTCTTTGTCCGCCGGGCCCAGGATTTTTTGAGAGGTGTAGCCTGTCAGGCCAATGCGCAGGGTATCGCCCACCCAGCCGCTGCGATAGCCCAATTCGCCGCCGGCCGTCCAGGCCAGGTTTTCCGGCCCTAGGCTGCGCTCGCGTTGCAGGTGGAACGAGCGCAAATGCAGCGCAAGTTCCGCTTCCTGTGTCAGGGCTTCGCCAAGAGAGACAGCCGTTGCGGGATTGAAAGGCGTCATCAGCAGCAGCATTGCAAGGTTTGTGAGCCTTCCCCGGCCCCTTGCATAGTCCTTGAGCCATCGATGAAAACATGCACGCCGCTTCACGATTGCCTGTGCCTGATTGCGCAGCTTTGAGTCTAGTGGGGTTTTCGTGGCCTGTGCGTGGCCTGTTCGTGTTCCGGCCCTATGGAGCCTGGGGGGGGGGCGGCCAGCAGCCCCAGTAAGGGTGGTTACCAAATGAAGGTTTGTTGGACAATTCAGCGCCGGACGAAGGATTCCCAGCCATGGCTTGCCCGAAGGGCGCCTCCGTGGGGGGGCTTTTCTTTGGGCAAGCAAAGAAAGGTACTCGCCCGCCTGCGCTGGCGCATGTTCGAAAGGCTAAGCCTCAAAGCGGGCGAAAAACCACTTCAACGGTTCCTGAAAGCCGCTTTGAGACAGGATTGCGCCCTGTTTCGCCCACCTCATGGAACGCACTTCGAACCACCCGAATTGCAAGCGGGCGCCCAGGGGCATCCAACAACCATTTATTTTGTAAACACCCTCTCAGGGGCGGATCAAAAGGCCGGGGCGAGGGCGAAATCCAGACCGATGCCGGCAAAAACCAGTGCGCCGAACAAGTTGTTGTTACGGAAGGCACGCAGGCAGTCGTCCGGGCGGCGATGGCGCAGCAGGTAAAGTTGCCAGAGCACGGTCAGTGCGGCGCCCATCAGGCCCAGGTCATAGGGCAGGCCGCGCCCGGTGAGCAGGCCGACGCCGTACAGGGTGAGCAGCGCCGCGAGCTGGAGCAGGGCGATGATAGGTATGTCGTACTGGCCGAACAGGATGGCAGTGGATTTGACGCCGATCTTCAGGTCGTCCTCGCGGTCGGCCATGGCATACATGGTGTCGTAGGCTACGGTCCACAGGATATTGGCCAGGAACAGGGCAAAGGCGGGCCAGGGCACGTCATTGGCCACCGCCGCCCAGGCCATGGGGATGGACCAGCCGTAAGCAAGCCCCAGATGCAGCTGCGGCAGGTGGTGAAAGCGCTTCATGAAGGGGTAGCTGGCGGCCAGAGCAAGCCCCACGAAGGCTAGAGCGATGGTCAGCGGGTTCAGGCTCAGTACCAGCAGGAAGGCGGTGAGCGCGATCAGGGCAAACACGATCAGCGCCTCGCGCGGGGCCAGTTTGCCGGAGGCCAGGGGGCGGTCGCGGGTGCGCGCCACATGCGGGTCGACGTGGCGATCCGCGTAATCGTTGATGGCGCAGCCGGCGGAGCGCATCAGTATCACGCCAAGCACGAAGACCAGCAGCAGAGGTGCGCTGGGCAGGCCGCCGCTGGCCAGCCACAGGGTCCACAGGGTGGGCCATAGCAGCAGATAGATGCCTATCGGGCGGTCCAGGCGAGTCAGGCGCGCGTATAGGTGCAGCCGTTCGCGCCAGTGTAGTGAATTATCCGGAATCGGCATGGGGCAGGAACGCAAAATCCTCAATGATATAGTATGCCCCGAGGCCCGTGCAGACGGGAAATTCGTTGTCCGATCGTGCGTGTGCCGGGTCGGGCGTACTGTTCGTTGCGGGGTATTGATGACGATTCGCAGTTTCGAAGGGCGCTCGCCGCGTCTGGGTGAAGGGGCCTGGGTGGACGAAAGCGCCGTGGTGATCGGTGACGTCACGCTGGAAGCCGGCGCGTCTGTCTGGCCGACCAGTGTGTTGCGCGGGGACATCAATTTCATCCGCGTGGGTGCGCGCAGCAACGTCCAGGACGGTACGATTATTCACGTAAACCACCCAAGCCCGTATCATCCTCACGGCGCTGGGGTGGTGATCGGGGAGGACGTTACCATCGGCCATCGTGCCATCCTGCATGCCTGCCGGGTCGGCCCTCTGTGCCTGATCGGCATGGGGGCGGTGATACTCGACGACGTGACTATCGAGCCGGAGGTCATGGTTGGTGCCGGCAGTGTGGTGCCGCCGGGCAAGGTGCTCGAATCCGGGTACCTCTGGCTGGGAACCCCGGCGCGGCGCATCCGGCCGCTCAGCGACGAGGAGCGGGCGCATCTGCGCTATTCGGCGGAACATTACGTAGAACTGGCCGCGAGACATCGACGAGGCGATTGAAAAGACGCCCGCGATCCGGCCCTGAGGAGAAGTCGGACCGTGAAATCCATAGCCTATGGCGGAAGCGTCGTTCTGCTGCTGGCCGGTGTTGCCGGTGGGGTGCCGCCCGCGCTGGGCGGGGCGGAGCCGCCGGGCGCGACGGCCGTCGTGTCCCCCTCGCCTCATGTCCTGCGCTGGGCTTTGACCCGTGGTGTGGTGGATCTGGAACCGATCGACCGGCTGGAGGCCATCGGCCCGGAAATCGAGGAAGTCTTCCTGTTCTGTGAGCTGAGTGGTCTGCAAGGGCGTTCCGTTGAGCATCAATGGTTGCAGGGCGAGGAAGTACGCCATGCCATGCGTTTCGATGTGCAGTCCGAGCGCTGGCGTGTATTCACCAGCAAGCGCTTCGCGCCGGGAGACATCTACAACTGGCGCGTGCGTGTACTGGATGATGCCGGCAAGGTACTCATAGAGGCGCCGGTGCGTTTCATGACCTCGGACGAGTACTGACCTGCGCAGCCGCCTTCCTGGGCGATGCGTTTCGATTCACAGCCAACATGTTTATTTAAAGGAGAACGACACATGAAAAACGTTGCCAGAATTGCCGCCGTGCTCATGGGGGCCTGGATTGCGGTCGGTTGCAGCACCGTGGAAGGGCTGGGCAAGGATGTGCAGAAAGGCGGGCAGGCCATCGAACGTGCCGCTGAGCGTCACAGTAACTGATAAAGCCTGGCTGCCTGCCTTGGCTTGCTCGAAGTGCGCCTCCGTAGGGGTGCCCTTTCTTTGGGCAAGCAAAGAAAGCTACTCGCCCGCACGCGATGCGGGCCGTTCGAAGTGCGCCGCTTGAGGCGGGCGAAACAGCGCGCAAGCCTGTTCTGATCGCTTTCTGAAAAACGTATCCAGCTTACTTTCGTCCAACAAACCTTCTTTTTGTAAACACCCTCTGAAGACGGCCGGTTATTTTATGCGGATTGGCTTCGGGGTGTTTCCCTGTGCGCGGCAGACGAGCGACGCAGAAAGGCTTTCAAGGCAAGCGCCAGGGCGAGCAGCAGGCCGGCCGCGACGACTATCGCGGCGGCAATGGAGGCATCGAGCCAGGCGGCGAGCGCAAGCCCGCCCAGGACGGCGAGCGCCGAGGCCAGTACGGCGCCGATGAGCATCTGTTGCAGACTACGGGCGAAAACCAGGGCGGTGTTGGCGGGAAGAGCCATCATGGCGACGACCAGGATGGCCCCTACCGCGTCGAAGGAAGCGACGGCGGTGAGCGAGGCCATGACCGCCAGCACGGTGTTCCACAGGGCGACGGAAATACCCAGCGAGGCGGCGTGAACGGCAGAGAAGGTCAGCGCGTGCAGGGGGCGGTACGCCACGGCGAGCATCAGCAGCAGGAGGGCGGTGACGCCCAGCAGCTGCCAGAACGCGCGCGGGCCGATGTCGGTGTCGCCGATGTGTAGGGTGTCGAACGGGGTCAGTGCGAGTTCGCCATGCAGGACGCAATCCGGGTCGATGTCGACCTGGTCGGCATGACCGGCGATCAGGATCACCCCCAGCGCAAACAGGAAGGTGAACACGACGCCGATGCTGGCGTCGTGCTGAACCCGGCCCAGGCGGTGCAGCAGGTCGGTAAGCCAGGCGGAAAACAGGCCGATGAGGGCGGCGCCGCCGAACATCATCAGTGGGTCGCGGCTGCCGGAAAGCAGATAGGCCAGCACGAGGCCGAACAGCACCGAGTGGCTGATGGCGTCACCGAGCATGACCCGGCGTTGCAGCACCAGCAGGCTGCCGATCAGCGCGTTGGCCGCCCCGGCGAGCAGGGCGATGACGAGGATCCACAGGATTTCGCTCATCGGGAGGGCGCCTCCGCTGCGTCGGGACGTTCGGGAATGGGGCGGCCATGCGGGTCGGTCGATGGGCGTCCCAGCTCCCGTTCGATTGTGGCGCAGGTGGCCTCATCGAGCACATGTTCGGCGGCTTCAGCGGCGAAGTGCGCCCGTTCCGGGCTCAGCCCCAGCCGGTTTTCAAGATACGTTTCCCACAGGCGATGCCCACGGGTGAGCGTGGTGGCGCGCTTAAGCCCCGCCGCGCTCAGGCGCATCCGTTCGGGTGTGCCGTCGAGCATCCCTTCGCGGTGAAGACGCTGCAGGATGCGGTTCAGCCGGGCTGCGCCCAGCGGCCGGTGATGGCGGATGTCGTCCTGGCTCCAGAGCGTGTCCACCGAGGTTTCCTCGTGCAGCTTGAACAGGGTGCGAAGGATGTTTTCTTCCTCCACACGGCGCCTCAGGCTCCGCTGACGCAGGGCGCGCGGCAGCAGGCCGCGTTGCGGGGCCAGCAGCAGGGCGGCGATGAAGAACAGCGAAAGGGCGACGACCATCCACGGCCCGGTGGGCATGCGCGGGGCCAGATAGGACACATTGGCGCCGGTCACGCCGGCCAGTACGCCGAGCGTCATGGCAATGAACAGCATGGGACGCAGGCGGTCGCTGAGCAGGCGCGCGGTGGCGGCGGGTGTCAGCAGCAGGGCCGCCATCAGCACGACGCCGGCCAGTTGCAGGCCGATCACCACCGCACAGACCAGCATGGCGGCCAGCAGCAGCTCGTAGCGGCGCACCGGAACGCCCAGGGCCAGGGCGTGCTGGCGGTCGAAGAGGATCAGCCGCAGGCGGTCGAAGAGGAGGGCCGTGAGCAGGATGAGCCCCAGGGCAACCGTGCCGAGCAGGTACAGGTCGGCGTCGGTCAGCGAGGCGGCCTGACCGAACAGGAACTTGTCCAGTCCGGCCTGGTTGGCCAGCGGCTGGCGCTGCAGCCAGGTCAGTTGCAGTATCCCAAGGGCGAAGAACAGCGAAAGCACGATGGCCAGGGCGGAATCCTGACGCAGGCGGGCGCGGCGGGTCAGCAGGTCGATCAGCCCCCAGGCGAGCAGGCCGGCGGCGGCGGCGCCGAGCAGGATGACCAGCGGTTCGCGGGTGTGAAACAGGAAGAAGGCCATGGTGACGCCGGGCAGGGCGGCATGGGCGAGCACATCGCCCAGCAGGGCGCGCTTTTCCAGCACGGCGAAGGTGCCGATCAGGCCGCTGCTGGCGCCGAGCAGGGCCATGCCGAGCGTAACCCACAGCACATTGGGGTCGTCCAGACGCCAGAAGGCGAAGAGGGCGTCCCAGGCGCTCATGCGGCGTTTCCGGGGGGCGGCGGCAGGGCCTCGTCGTTCAGCCCGGCTTCGGTCACGCGCCGGCCGATGTCGGTCAGCAGGCCCAGGCGTCCGCCGTAGGTGTGGCGCAGGTTATCCAGCGTGTAGACCGTCTCTGTCGGGCCGGCGGCGATCAGGCGTTGATTGATGAGCGCGACATGGTCGAAATAATCGGCGACGGTGGAGAGGTCGTGATGCACGGCAATGACGGTACCGCCGCGCGCGCGGATGGCGTTGAACAGCGCGACGATGGCGCGTTCGGTGGCCATGTCCACCCCGGCGAAGGGCTCGTCGAGCAGGTACAGGTCGGCGCCCTGGGCCAGGGCGCGCGCCAGGAACACCCGTTGCTGCTGGCCGCCGGAGAGCTGGCTGATCTGACGGCGGGCAAAGTCGCTCATGCCGACCTTTTCCAGGGCGCGCGCCACTTCCTCGCGGTCGGCCGCGCCGGGGCGCTGCCACCAGCGCAGGCCGCCGTAGCGGCCCAGCATGACGGTTTCTTCGACGCTGATCGGGTAATCCCAGTCCACTTCCGAGCGTTGCGGGACATAGGCCACGCGCGCGCGCACGCGATCCAGTGGCTCGCCGAAGAAGCGCGCTTCCCCCACAGCGGCGGGGATGAAGCCCATCGCGGCCTTGAGCAGGGAGGATTTGCCGGCGCCGTTGGGGCCGATGATGGCGATATTGCACCCGGTCGGCAGATCGAGGGTGACATCCCACAACACCGGGGTTTCCTGATAGCTGACGGTCAGGTCGCGCAGGGACAGCGCGGGGGCAGGCGTCATTGCAGAGCCTCCAGAATCGTATGCAGATTGTGTTCGACCATGCCGAAATACTGGCCTTCCGGGGTGCCGGCCGGCCCCATCGAATCGGAAAACAATTCCCCGCCCAGCCGAACCGGCTGCCCCGCGCTTTCCAGACCGGCAAGCAGGGATTCGATAAAGCGCGGCGGCACGCTGGATTCGATGAATACGGCCTTCACCCCACGCGAGGCGACGATCTGCCGCACGCGGCGCAGATCGGCCAGGCCGAATTCCGAAGCGGTGCTGATGCCTTGCAGGCCAACGACTTCCATGCCGTAGGCGCGGCCGAAATAGGCGAAGGCATCGTGCGCCGTTACCAGCAGACGCTGGTTTTCCGGCAGGGAGGCGATATCCTGGCGAATGCGTGCATCCAGCGCGTCCAGCCGCGCGAAATACGCGGCGGCGCGTGTGCGGAACAGCGACGCATCCTCCGGGCGCAGGGCAATCAGCCGTTCGAGCAGCGCTTCGCCGGCCTCGCGCCACAGGCGCAGGTCGAACCAGATATGTGGGTCGTGGGCGCCGGCGTCGTCCACCGCGATCAGCCGCGCGGCGGGCAGAGCTTCGCCCAGCGCATGTACCGGGCGCTTGCGCGCCATGCGTTCGAGCACCTGGCCCATGCGTCCTTCCAGATGCAGGCCGTTGTAGACGATCAGCTCCGCCCCGTTCAGGCGCTGGATGTCGCCGAAACTGACGCGGTAGACGTGGGGATCGACCCCGCTGCCCATCAGCGCACGCACCTCCACGCGCTCACCGCCAATGCCGGTCACCATGTCGGCGATCATCGCCGTGGTGGTGACCACGCGCAACGGGGCCTGTTCCGCGTGCGCGCAGGCGAAGCCCCACAGGCTCGTCAGGGCCAGCAGTACGCTCAGCAGGCGCGACACGCGGTTTTTTGTCATGGGTTATCGAAAAATTAGATAAGGCTAAATAAACCGTTCCGATGATAGGTCCGCTCGCCCGAACCCGTCAAATCGGCTTTGGTGATAAGATTGATCGACGCCATCTATCACCCCGCTTTCACATGCCGAGTATCGCTTTCGAGGATTACCTCAAGTGTATCTACAAGCTTGAGGATGCCCTGCCGGTCGACAACGGCGGGCGCGGCGTGTCCACCTCGTCCATTGCCGAGCGTCTGGGGATTTCCCAGGCCTCGGTGACGGCGATGCTCAAGAAACTCGCCGAGCGCGGTCTGGTCCGTCACGAGCGCTACCAGGGGGCGATGCTGACCGACGAAGGACGGCGTATCGCGGTGGAGATGATCCGTCGCCATCGCATCATCGAGCTGTTCCTCGTGCGCATGCTCGGGCTGCGCTGGGACGAGGTGGATGCCGAAGCCGAGGTGCTGGAGCACGCCTTTTCCGAAAAGGTCGTCAATCGCCTGTGGGACGTGCTGGGGCGGCCGGACGCCGATCCGCACGGCTCGCCCATCCCCCCGCCCAATGCCCTGTTGCAGGAATCGCGCGCTCTCGTACCGCTTTCCGAAGCGCCGCTGGATTCCTGGCATCGGATTGCCCGTCTGCAGGAGCGGCGTCCCGAGGAACTGCGCTATCTGGCCGAACACGCGCTGCATCCCGGCGCGTCCGTGCGCGTGGTCGAAGTGGCGCCCTTCAAGGGTCCGTTGCTCATCGAGGTTGAAGGGCGCCTGCATCCGCTGGATCTTGCCCTGGCGGACGCCATTTTCGTGCACCGGAGCTGACCGGAATGAACGGCGGTGACCGGGCATCCCTTTCGCCTGCGGCGCGCTGGCGCTTGTATGGCGAGGATGGCATCCATTCCCTTGAGGGTCCTGATGACGCTCCTGCATTTGATCCGGCGCAGGAGGCCACACGCAGCGGCGGCTTTTTGTGGGGCGAGCTGGTCCGCCCCGATGCGGCGGCCATGGCGGCCCTGCAGGTTCGGTTTGGCCTGCATGAACTGATTATCGAAGACATGCTCAGCGCCGGTCAGCGCCCCAAACTCGAAGCCTATGGCGATGGCCTGTTTCTGGTGCTGCGTCCGGCAATTACCCATCAAGGCAGTCTGCGACTGGGCGAGCTGCACGCCTGGATCAGCCCGCATCTGGCCTTGATCGTCCATCACAGCGCCGAACAGGCCGCCCTGCCTTTGCAGCGCAGCTTCGAGCATGCCCCGCGTGCGCTGGGGCGCGGTGCGGTCAACGCCCTGCATGCCCTGCTGGATGCGGTGGTGGACGGCTACCTGCCGTGGATCGAACACCTGGATGCGCGGCTGGCCCGCTTTGAGGAACGCATCGTGCGCGGGGCAGCCCCGCGCCACACACGCGAGGAGGGTGGGCCGGAGGCGCATGAGGTGCTGGCCCAGCTGCACGGCATGCGCCGCGAAATGCTGCGCCTGCGCACGGCGGTACTGCCCGTGGAGCGCATGATTCACCAACTGGAACATCTTCACCCGGATTTCGCCCCGCCCAAGGCGCGGGTCTATCTGCGCGATGTGCAGGATCATGCCCTGCAGGTGCTTTCCCAGCTGGAAGCGCTGCACGAGCTGCAGGTCGGCGTGGCGCAGTTGCAGCTTTCGCTGGCCAGTCATGAGCAGAACATCGTGGTGCGCAAGCTCGCGGGCTGGGCCGCCATCCTGGCCTTGCCGACCATGGTGTTCAGCCTGTACGGCATGAATTTCCGCCATATGCCGGAGCTGGACTGGTACTGGGGCTATCCCTTCACGCTCGCCGCCACCAGTGTGGGCAGCTATCTGCTGTACCGCTATTTGCGGCGCATCCGCTGGTTGTAAGCGCCTGGCGCGTCATTGCCGGGGGCGCCTGCTACACTGCCAGGGTGTCCTATCCGAGCCGGAGAGTCGCCATGTCCGCCCAGCCGCACACCTTGCAAAAAATCTCGCGCGGCCTGCGTTCGCGGTACCCGCTGTTTTATTTGCAGGGCTGGGACGAGGAGCGGATGGAGCGCCTGTTGCGCAGTGTGGCCAAGTCCTATTACGGCGCGGAAGACCGGCTACGTGTCTGGTCATCCTCCACCGGATTCGGCGCGAATGACGATGCGCCAACACCGGTCCGCGACCCGCTGGCCGCGCTGGCGCGCGTCGGGCACGAGGAGGATGCCAAGCCCGCCCTGTACCTGTTCAAGGATCTGCCGCTGTGGTTTGACCAGCGGCCGGAGCTGGTGCGCGCCCTGCGCGATTTGTATTACCGGCTGAAATCCGGCGGCGCGGTGGTGTTTGTCAGTTGTCCGGGGTTGTTTTTACCCGAGAGCCTCAAGAAGGAAATCTTCCTCATCGAGCTCGACCTGCCCTCAGAGGAAGAAATCCTGCAGGTACTGGAAGCGGGCAATGGCGGCGGACTCTACACGCGCGAGCAATTGTTCCGCCTGGCGGCCACCCTGCGTGGCTTGTCCCTCAACGAAGTAGGGCATCTGTGCGCCCGGCTGTTCACGGGGAACGCGCTGAGCGAAGAAGCCCTGCTTACCGAGGTGCAGGAGGAAAAATCCCAGGTCTTGCGCAAGGAAAGCTGCCTGCAGTTCTATCCCGCACAGCGCTCGCTCGATGACATCGGCGGGCTGGATAACCTCAAGGACTGGGTGCGCAAGCGCGCCGACCTGTTCTCCGAAAAATCCTATCAGGACGGTGTGCCCTTGCCCGCCGGCGTGCTGTTCATGGGCATCAGTGGCTGCGGCAAGAGCATGGCCGCCAAGGCGATTGCCGCCGCCTGGAAGCTGCCGCTGGTGCGCCTGGACATGAGCCTGATCCTGTCCGGCACCTTCGGCACCCCCGAATACGCCTTCGCCCGCGCAACGCAGCTGGCTGACGAACTGGCGCCCCTGGTGCTGTGGGTGGACGAGCTGGAAAACGCCTTCGGCTACGATCCGAACGCGCGCCAGAGCGGCGGAAACGTGAATATTTTCTCCAGCTTCCTCACCTGGCTGCAGGAAAAATCTCCCAAGGTGTTCGTTGCCGCCACCGCCAATCGCATCCAGCAACTGCCGGCCGAGCTGATGCGCAAGGGACGCTTCGACCAGCTGTTCTTCCTCGACCTGCCCAATGAGGCCGAGCGTAAGGAAATCCTGCGCATACACATCATTCAGCAGGGCGGTCAGATCGCGAATTTCGAGCTGGGGTATCTGGCCATCACTACCCAGGGCTGGAGTGGCGCCGAGATCGAACAACTGGTCAAGTCATCACGCATCGACGCCTATCAGGCAGGCCGTACCTTCAACCAGCACGACCTGATCCACACCGCGTCGAATATCGTGCCCCTGTCCAAAACCATGGTCGAGCAGATCAAGGCGATCAAGGACTGGAGTTTCCAGCGCGCCGTCAATGCCTCGCGTGAGGGGCGATAAGCGAAGGGGGCTCGACCGTCAGCTTGACAGCATGTCAAAGACGTTCTGCTTCACAAAAGAACGATTGGCATCATCATAAAAAACCCGCGCTCTGGCGCGGGTTGATGCAGGGCTTGCGGGTCGGGAATCAGAGCTTGTCGGACTCGGAAGCCAGGTATTCCGCCACGCCGTCCGGGGTGGCTTTCATGCCTTTGTCGCCTTCCTTCCAGCCGGCCGGGCAGACTTCGCCGTGCTGTTCGGTGAACTGCAGTGCGTCGATCATGCGGATCATCTCGTCGATGTTGCGGCCCAGGGGCAGGTCGTTGACTACCTGGTGACGCACGATGCCTTCCTTGTCGATCAGGAAGGAGCCACGGAAGGCCACCGAGCCGTCCGGGGTTTCGACATCGAAGGCGCGACAGACGGCGTGGGTCATGTCCGCAACCAGGGTGTAGCGCACCGGGCCGATGCCGCCTTTGTCCACCGGGGTGTTGCGCCAGGCGTTGTGGGTGAAGTGCGAGTCGATGGATACGCCGATCACTTCTACGTTGCGCTTGTGGAATTCTTCGATGCGATGGTCGAAGGCAATGAGCTCCGACGGGCAGACGAAGGTGAAGTCCAGCGGGTAGAAGAACACCACCGCATACTTGCCCTTGATGGCATCGGAGAAATGGAAGGTGTCGACGATCTGGCCATTGCCGAGTACGGCCGGGGTGGTGAAGTCGGGTGCCTTGCGGCCAACGAGTACGCCCATGGAGTTTCTCCTTGAGGGGGGTGAACAATCCCGACTA
This sequence comes from Halothiobacillaceae bacterium, assembly GCA_028696185.1. GTDB lineage: Bacteria > Pseudomonadota > Gammaproteobacteria > Halothiobacillales > Halothiobacillaceae > JAQVHL01. The sequence goes on along the minus strand of JAQVHL010000052.1, from coordinate 4,032 downwards.
TGGTAGTCCGGTTTTCATGAAGGCTTCAATCCCGGCGTTCGCTGCCCCAGGGGTGTTCACAATTTCAGCCGGAGTTCGCGCTGCAGTGCCCTTGCCGCCTCGCGGAAACGCAGGCGGGTTGAGGCGCCGGGTGTGCGGGCGTAATTGAGGCGCAGGTAGAGATCGGTAGTGCGGGTCAGTGCGGGGCGCAGGTGGGGGTGCATCCGGGCGATGCGCTGGGTGAACTGACGTACGGTTTCGCCGTTTTGGCGTTCCAGTCCCTGATGTGCCAGCCGCCGTTCGATGCGTTGCCAGTCGGCTTCGACGGGGTCGCGGGGCAGGCGGGCCGGCCAGTGTCGGCTCAGGAGCAGGCCGCCGGCAATGAGCAGTCCTGCCGCGAGCAGGGTGAGCAGGCCCAGACTGAACAGCTTGATCTCGCGCAGTCCGAGGGTTTCGAGGAATTTTTGCTGTTGCTCCGGGCCATAGCCCAGCACCCATTCGTTCCAGGCGTTGTAGCCGGCATCGAGTTTGAGCGAGGCCCAGCGGATCAGGCCGGGCTCGCGCCGGTCCGAGGCGGACAGCAGCGAGGGGTCTTCCAGTGCACCGGCAAGGCCCATTTCGATGCGGTTGGGAGCAATGGCGGCGGTGGGGTCTATGCGCACCCAGCCTTCGTTTTCCAGCCAGACTTCCGCCCAGGCATGCGCGTCGGACTGGCGCACGATCAGGTATTGACCGTCGGGGTTATATTCGCCTCCGAGATAGCCGGTGACGACTCGGGCGGGCAGTCCGGCGGCGCGCATGAGCAGGACGAAGGCGCTGGCGTAGTGTTCGCAGAAGCCGTTGCGCGTATCGAACAGGAAATGGTCCATCCCCCCTTCGGGCGGCAAGGTATCGGGGGTGAGGGTGTAGCGGAAGGGTTCGCGGTTGAAGTGCTGCAGGGCCTGTTCAATGATCTGGCTGTTGCGGGTGCTCTGCGCCCGCCAGGTGGCGGCCAGGGCCTTGAGGCGGGGCAGGCCGTCGGGTAGGGCGGTGGCGGCCCGGCGTTCATGGCGCGAAAGTTCGGTGTCCAGCCGGTAGTCGGGGTTGGAGCTGACTTCATAGCGCAGGCGATCTTCCAGCGGCATGAAATAGGCGAGCTCCAGGGCGCGTGTCAGACGCGAGCGGCGTGGCACGCTGACCGGGATGTCCAGGGCGAACAGCCAGTTCTGGCCGTGAGGTTCCAGGGTGATGGTGTAGTGCAGCGGCTCGCCCAGGGTGTCCTCCACGGGCGGGGGGCGTATGCCGTCTTCCATGCGTGTCCAGCGCTTACCGTCGTAGTTCCATAGTACCGGGCCGCGCCAGTAGCGTTGGGCGGGCGGCGGGGGCGGGCCGTCGAAATTGGCGCGGAAGGCGAGCTCGCCCGAGAGGGTCAGACGGCTGATCTGCCCCGGTTCCATGTGGTCCGACAGTCCGGTGACGGCTCGCTTTTCCGGGGTATGTACGCCCCAGAGCGGGCCGGGGGGGCGCGGGAACAGCACGAACAGCGCGAGCATCAGCGGCAGGGTAGGCAGCAGCAGGCGTCCGGCGAGGCTCAGCCGCGCGCGCGGCGTCAGGGAGCGGTCCTCGCCCAGCCCAAAGCCCAGCAGGGCGCCCAGCAGCAGGGCCAGCGGCAGGAGCAGGAGCAGAACCTGCAGGGGTTCCTGGCTGAACAGGAAATGGGTCAGCAGCAGGAAGAAGCCCAGCAGGGCGAGTATTCGGGCCTCGCGCAGGGTGCGTGTTTCCAGCACTTTCAGCGCGCTGGTGATGACGAACAGGCTGGTGCCGGCATCGCGGCCGAGTACGGTGGAGAATTGCACATAGGTGAACAGCGACATCAGGATCAGCAGTGTCCCGAGGAAGGCTTTGTTGGGCAGTGGCAGTCGCGGGAGGCGGCTGCCGGCCTGTTGTCCCCGATCATGCACAGCGCGCCAGACCAGGGCCTGTACGATGAATAGCCCCACCCAGGCTGGCAGGTTGGGCAGGTGCAGGAGCAGCAGGATCGCCAGGGCGCCGAACAGCAGCGGGTCGAGGCGGGTGATGGGTGTTTTTGCCTCAGGGCCGCGCATGTTCAGCCCTCCTTGAAACGCGCGAGCGCAGACAGGCAGGCCGTCTGATGCGTCGGCCCCAGGCCGGGGGCGATTTCCAGGCGTGGCAGTCGCAGGCCGTAGGGCTGATTCAGCCGTTCGCAGTCGACGATCCAGCGCGCCAGCTGGGAAAGGCGGTCCTCCACCGTCCCGGCCTGTACGGCAGTCCAGTCCAGCCAGTTGCTTTCCAGGCCCTGTCTGGGGTTCTCGAAGGACTTGGTGAACAGCCCCAGCCCGCGTCCGGCCTGTTTCCAGGCGATATGACTCAAGGCGTCGCCAGCCACATAGGGGCGCACACCGTCAAACTCCTCCTCGCCGGGGCGCGCCTGTCGGGCGCCTTCCGGGCGGGCATCCTGTGTGGGAAGCGGCTGCTGACCGCGCGGTGCGGGGTAAACCAGCCATTCCACCCCCGGATGGAACAGCGCGCCGATACGCCACAGTCCGAAGGGATGTTCGCTATACAGCCGTATGGGGCCGGGGGTGTGCAGCCCGCGGCGGCGTGGGGGCAGAGGTAGTGCGAAGTTTTCCGTCCCTGCGGCAAAACCGTGTGTGCTGGTCACCTCATCCAGCTCCAGCACGATGCCCGGTCGGAACACGCCAGGGCCGTTCATTGATAGCAGCGCCAGCCGCCCCGCTTCCCCGGCGAATACGGCCTGGGGCGCTTCGGCCTGCAGGCGCAGGCCGGCAAGATTGCGCCGCGCCTGCCAGGCGGAATTGATCCACAGACCGAACAGCAGGAAGGCGAGCAGGAAGGACAGGTTGTTGCCGTAGTTGATGGCGCCGATCAGCAGCAGGGCGATCAGGCCGAGCACCCCCAGTCCCATCGTCGTCGGGCGAGGGGGGGTTGTGGGCAGGGGCGCGGGGGGGAGTGTGCTCATGAGCTTGGGGGATGTGTTCCGGCTGTTCTGTACAGAAACGGTTTTATGGAACCGGCACGGCCTCGATCAGGCGGGCCACCGCCGTCGGCCCGTTTTCACCGCTTTCGCGCAGGGTCAGGCGGTGGCCGGCGACGGCGGGCAGCACAGCCTGTACATCGTCGGGCTCCACATGGGCGCGACCGGCAACCAGCGCCCAGGCTCGCGCGGTGGCCAGCAACCCCAGCGCCGCGCGCGGCGACAGGCCCAGTACATAGCGTCCGCCCTGGCGGCTCGCGGCCACCAGGGCTTGCAGGTAATCCAGCAGACGCGGCGCAGCATGCACGCGCGTGGCGGCAGCCTGCAGGCCCGCGAGTTCGCCCGGCGTGAGGCAGGGTTTGAGTTGTTCAAGGCGTGTTCGTCCCCCCTGTCCTTCGAGGATCGCCCGTTCTGCGGCAGGGTCGGGGTAGCCCAGCGACAGGGTCATGGTGAAGCGATCCAGTTGGGACTCCGGCAAGGGGTAGGTGCCGAGCTGATGCACGGGGTTCTGGGTGGCCAGTACGAAGAACGGGCTGGGCAGGGGATGGCGCTGTCCCTCGATGCTGACCTGACGCTCTTCCATGGCTTCGAGCAGGGCACCTTGCACCTTGGGCGGCGCGCGGTTGATTTCATCGGCCAGCAGCACTTCGGTGAATACCGGGCCGGGATGGAAGCGAAACCCCTTGTCGGCCCCTTCGTAGATGGATACCCCCAGAATATCGGCGGGCAGCATGTCGCTGGTGAACTGGATGCGGCGGAAGGAGAGCCCCAGTGCGCTCGCCAGTGCGTGCGCCAGGGTGGTCTTGCCCACACCGGGCAGATCCTCGATCAGCAGATGTCCGTCGGCAAGCAGGCAGGTCAGCGCCAGTTTCAGGGCGTGTTCCTTGCCCAGCACGACCTGCCCCAGGTGGGCAAGCAGCGCGTCGATGCGTTGGCGGCAAACTTCCGGGGCGAGCGGGGCGGGGCTGTCGTGCATGGTCGGGGCGGTGTCCTGGCTGTTCTGGGGTTAGGGCGAGGTTCGCATGATAAGGGGCGTTTGACCAGCCTTTTGCCTGTGG
>JAQVHL010000051.1 GCA_028696185.1 Halothiobacillaceae bacterium | reverse complement strand
CCGAGCGTTTCGAACGGATGGAGCGTGAGGAATTCGTCGTTGAAGAGGCGGATTGGTTCGGGAGAACCGGCCTGCCTGATGCGTTGGAGCGCGAGCTTCCGCGTTATCTGCGACGGGAGTATGGTGAATCCATTTTTGATGATGATTCGCTTAAGGCGGCGGACCTTGTGTATCTGGGGGCCGCGCAAGATGGTGAGTTGCGGATTCATTACTGGCGCGTGGGTGGCGCTTCCAGTCACGATGAACCCAGTTATGCTTATATCGAAATCGATGGCGAAGGTAATAGTTGCACGGGTTGGGGCGACAGGGAATTGCCTCAAGTTCTGAGGACGAAATGAGCTTCAGATGCGCTTGGAGTTGAATCAACGAACAAACGCGGGCCTGTTGAGGTAGGGGGGCAGCGTTGCGATTGGCTCTCGTCGGGTGGAATGGGAATCTGCGCGAAAGGTTACATCGGAAATATATTGGGGAAAATGATGAATCCATCATCGATCGCATTCGCGGGCACCCTTGGTGAAGCCGAGTTTTTTCGTATTCGGCACGCTTTTCTGCCCGTTTGGTTGCGCTGGTATTTTAGCGTTCCCGTGCTTTTGATTTTCTTTATTCAAATCAGCTCCGGCTGGGGCCAGGTTTTGCTGGAGCCACAGCTTGTCGTTCCTGATGTTTTGTATTTTCTGCTTGTTTTTGCAGGGGTTTTTCCTATTGTTCGGTTTGGTCGGCGTCGTTCATTACGGGAATTCCTGCGGACGCACGGCCCTGTTCGTGGTCAGATTACGGCTGATGGGCTTGAGTGGCGGACTGAAGCGACGGTTGCCTCGCTTCCCTGGTCAAAGCTTATCGGTCATCGCATCTCTCGGGATGTTGTACTTCTTTATTACGCGCCTCGCTGCGCTTTCTTTTTGCCTCGTTCATTCTTCGCTGGCGAGCAGGAATGGGGCTTGGTCAGGCAGTTGGTTCGGGATAATTCGCATCCAATTTAACCAGGCTGTTGAAAAGCTTTCCTCATGGCCTTTTGTTGCACCCGAATAAATCAAAAGGCCGGAGAAATATATTCCGGCCTTTTTCGTATCTTAGAGCGGCAGGCTCAGGTTTGACTTTTGGCTCAATGCCCCATGGCGCCCGGCATGGGCATTTGTCCGCCGGGGCGGCGGGTGGGGGCTTTGAGGGTCTTGCGGCTGCCGTCTTCAAAAACCAGGGTGACATCGACGGTCTGGTCGGCGGCCAGCGGGGCGACGAGGTCGATCAGCATGACATGCAGGCCGCCGGGCTGCAGGGTGGTGACGCCCATGCCGGGGATGTCGATGCGCGGTATCTGGCGCATTTTCATCATGCCGTCTTCGTGGGTGTGGGTGTGAAGTTCGACGACCTTGGCGGCCGGACTTTCGGCGGAAACCACGGCGTGGTCGGCCCCATCGGTGTTTTCCAGCACCATGAAGGCGGCAGTGTTGGGCTGGCCCGGCGGCATCAGACGCACATACGGGTCGTCCACGCGCACGCTGTCGGCGGCGGTGGCCGCCCATAGGGTGGGGCTGGCGCCGAGTAGTGCAGACAGGGTCAGGGCGACGAGCGGGCGGTGGAACATGGGGATTCTCCGGGGTTCAAGGGGTAAGTCGGTGGGGTTCAGCGGGCCAGCTGGGCGCGAACCAGGCGCGCCATGGTCGGTGCGTCGGTGCCGTGGGGGATGGTTTCCACCAGTTTTCCGTCGCGGTCGATCAGGTAAATGAAGGCGGAATGATCAACGAGGTAGCCCAGTTCGGTGCCGCCTTCCATGCGCCGCCAGGCCGCGCCATAGAGTGCGCCGGCTTTTTTCAGCTCGTCCTCGGTGCCGGTGACGCCGATGATGCGGGGGTGGAAGAAGGCGACATATTCGGCCAGACGGGCGGGGGTGTCGCGTTGCGGGTCCACGCTGAGGAAGACGGCGCTGACCTGTTTCTGCTCTTCCGGGCTCAGGCCGTGCAGCATCTGGCTCATCCAGCCCAGTGAGGTGGGGCAGACGTCCGGGCAGGTGGTGTAGCCAAAATACAGCAGGACAACCTGCCCTTTGAGGTCGGAGAGGTGGAAGACACCCTTCGGGCCTTGCGCGAGGGTGAAATCGCCTCCGGTGGGTGGGGCGGCCAGCGCGGGTATGTCGTGCGGGGAGGAGGGGTTCGCGCCGCGTGGGCTTAGGGCGAGCCAGATCAGGGCGGCGGCGAGCAGCAGGGCTAGGCTCCACAGGATATTCCGGGTCAGACGGGAGGTCACGGGCGTCCTCGTTCAGTGGTCGAGAGTTTGAAAATGCCGCGTACCGGGCCTTCGGGGGTGTCGAGCAGCACCTGTACATGCCAGGTCATGCTGTCTTCAACACACAGGGGCAGCATCGAGGGTGCGGCGAAGACGCCGGCCTCGCCGGTCGGGGCAAGCTTGGGGCGGTTGTAGCCCATGTACATTTCCACACCGCTGAAATCGACCTCTGCGCCGCGTGGGTTCAGGCCCTGGGTGCGCACTTCGATGCGCAGGGTGGCGAGGGTGCGGATGGGGCGTGGACTGAGCGATAGTTCGATGGAGCGTCCGTCGCCGAAGTCGGCGCGGCAGCGGCTTTGCTGCAGGTCGCAGTCGGCAGGGGCGCTGGCGTGGGGGCTGTCGCTGTCGCCCTGCCGGGACTGGATGTACCACAGGCCGGCAAGCGCGGCAGCCAGCGCCAGCACGACGAGCAGGGGGATAATCGGGCTATCGGTTTTTTCGGTCATATGCGGCATTTTGCACGAAGCGGGCCAGAATGGCAGTGCGTGCAATCAGTCGCTTGCGTGCCCTATGGACGGCGCGAGTGCGGTATTTCACGCAGTGGTGCGTCATATGCCACACTCGCGCGCCTCGGGGGCCGCCGGGTATAGTGGTGCGCAGGTCTTCTTCGGGTTGTCCGAGTCATGGATTTGCCTAGCGTCGTGTTTGTCATTCTGCTGCTGATTGCCGTCAGTGCGTATTTTTCCATGGCGGAGATCTCACTGGCGGCCTCGCGCGGTTTGCGTCTGCGGCAGATGGCTGAGGAAGGGCAGATCAATGCGCAGCGTGTGCTGGATTTGCAGGCGCAGCCGGGTAATTTCTTCACTGTGGTACAGGTAGGGCTGAATGCGGTGGCGATTCTCGCCGGTATCGTCGGCGAGGGTGGGTTGACGCCGTTTTTCGTGAATCTGCTGGCGCCGTGGCTGACCGGAAACCTGCTGTCCACGATCAGTTTCACGCTGTCCTTCGTGCTGGTGACGGCGCTGTTCGTGCTGCTTGCCGATCTGGTACCCAAACGTATCGCCATGGTTTCGCCCGAGCGGGTAGCGGTAGTCGTGGTGCGGCCCATGCTGTTTTTCGTCGCGGCCTTCAAGCCCGTGGTGTGGCTGTTCGACAGCCTGGCCAACCTTCTTTTGCGCCTTTTGCGCCAGCCGGCGGCGCGCGATGAACTGGTGACTTCGGATGACATCCACGCCATGGTCGATGCCGGAGCGCAGGCGGGCATCCTGCGCCAGCAGGAACAGCGCATGATTGGCAATGTACTGGAGCTGGAAAGCCGTACCTTGCCCAGTGCCATGACCTCGCGCGAGAGCATCGTCTATTTCGAGCGCGGTGAGCGCGAGGAGAGCGTGCGCGACAAGATCATCAATCACCCCCATTCACGCTTCCTGGTCTGCGATGGCGGGCTGGACCGGGTGGTCGGCTGCGTGGACCTGAAAGACATCGTGCGGCGTCTGATCAACCGCGAACCCCTCGCGCTGAGCGATCCGCAACTGGTGCGCCCGGTGCTGGCCCTGCCGGACACCCTGAGCTTGTCCGAGGTGCTGGACCGCTTCCGTCAGGCGCGCGATACCTTCGCCGTGGTGCTCAATGAATACGCCATGGTCGTGGGGCTTTTGACCCTGGATGACGTGACAGGTGCGCTGGTGGGGGAGTTCACCCTGCCCGCCGAGGAAGAGCAGATCGTGCGGCGCGACGAAAACACCTGGCTGATCGACGGCGCCACTCCGGTGGGAGACGTGATGCGCGCGCTTCAGATCGACGGTTTCCCCGATGACGAGAATTACGAAACCATCGCCGGTTTCATGATGTATGTGTTGCGTAAGATTCCACGCCGCACCGATTGTGTGACTCACGCCGGGTACAGTTTCGAGGTGGTGGATATCGATGCCTGGCGCATCGACCAGCTTTTGGTGACGCGCTTGCAGTCCAGGGCGGAGTGAACGGGCTTTCCAGGAGGTGTTTGTAAAACGAAGGTTTGCTGGACGAGCGTGGGCGTAGGGAAGGGCGGTCCCGTGGGGGGGGGGTCTTTGGGTTACTTTTCTTGCACAAGCAAGAAAAGTAACTCGCCCGCTTGCGCTGGTGCCTGTTTGAAAGGCTAAGCCTCATGGCGGGCGAAAAAGGGCTGCAACGGTTATTGAAAGCGGCTTTAACTGACTGCTGAAAGCAAGCGGACAGGCTGAAAATCAAGGATGCGTTTTTCAGAAAGTGATCAAGACAGGCTTGCGCGCTGTTTCGCCCGCCTTAAGCGGCACGCTTCGAACGGCCTGCATCGCGCGCGGGCGAGCCATGGCGCCTCCAAGGGGGACTGGGAATCCTTCGTCCGGCGCTGAATTGTCCGCAAAACTTTTGTTGTGCAAACACCCTGAGCAAACCATGACCGCCTTGCGCCAACAGGACGCCTACGGCTACAGGATGCCGCCCCATGAGGCCGACGCACCCGGACCGTCAGCCCCCCTCCGCCCGCAAGCCGCTGGAGCGCACCACCCGCCGGCGTATGGCCTCATCCAGCACCGTGGACGGACCAGGGCAGAACAGGGTGAGGCTTTCGCGGGCGCGGGTGAGGCCGGTGTAAACCAGCTCACGTGTGAGGATGGGGCTGGGGGAAGGCGGCAGCACCAGAACGGCATGGGTAAATTCCGAGCCCTGGGATTTGTGTACCGTGAGGGCGAACACGGTTTCCACCGCTTGCAGACGCGCGGGCAGAATCCAGCGCACGCCGGGCGTGCCGTCTGCCCTGGGAAAGGCCACGCGTAACATCCACTCGCCGCTGTCCGGGCGCGGCAGGGGCAGCGCGATACCGATGTCGCCGTTCATCAGCCCCAGCGCGTAATCGTTGCGTGTCACCAGCACCGGCCGACCGGGATACCAGTCTTCGGCGGCAGGCAGGCAGCCTTCGGCGCGCAGCATCGCGGCGATACGCCGGTTCAGCCCGTCCACGCCCCAGGGGCCTTGACGCAGCGCGCAGAGCACCTGGAAATCGGCATGACGACGCAACAGTGCGCTGGCCCAGGCATCAAAAACCTCCGGCGGGGCGTCCGCAGGCGGGCGCGTCTCACGCAGTGCGCGCAGGTAGCCTGCATAACCCGGCGCGGCGCCGGCCTCGCCCTCAACCGTCCAGCGGCGCAAGGCCGATGCCGCAACGGCGGGGCGGGGTTCTATCAGGCGCAGATCGGCAGGCGAGGCAGCAAACACAGCGCGCGCCGCATCGACATCGCCGGCATTGACTGCCGCCGCCAGCCGGCCGATGCCGCTGCCCGCGTCGAAACGATGACTGCGACGCAGCATGACGATGGCCTGATCCAGCGCCTGGCCCTGCGGATCGCACAGGCCGGGGGCGATGCGCTCGCCGCAGGCCTCGCGCACGAATTCGACGCTTTGCGCCGTGTAATGACCGGCTTCAGCCCGCGCGCACAGCTCGCCCAGCACGGCCCCGGCTTCGACCGAGGCAAGCTGGTCCTTGTCGCCCAGAAGGATCAGCCGGGCGTCGGGCGGCAGGGCGTCGAGCACGGCGGCCATCATTTCCAGGTCGATCATCGACGCCTCGTCCACCACGAGCACATCCAGGGCCAGCGGGTTGCCCGCGTGGTGTGCAAAACGGCGCGTATCCGGGCGGGTACCCAATAGCCGATGCAGGGTGACAACATCCTGCGGCACGGCAGCACGTACGGTCTCCCCCTCAGGCAGCCCGGCCACCGGCAGGTCGCGCACACGGGCGACGATGGATTCGTTCAGTCGGGCCGCTGCCTTGCCGGTGGGGGCGGCAAGGCGGATAACCAGCGTATCGCCGCGCGCCTGCAGGGCCTGGGCCTGCAACAGGGCCAGCAGGCGCAGCACGGTGGTGGTCTTGCCGGTGCCCGGTCCGCCCGTGATGACGGCAAAGCGCTGGCGCGCGGCCATGGCGCAGGCGATTTTCTGCCAGTCGCTCGTGCCGCGCTCGCCGGCCCCCGGTGGAAACAGCGCATCGAGCAAGGGGCGCAAACGCTGGGGATCGACTTCGGGCGCCTCCGCCAGCCGCTGCGTCACCGCCTCGCGCACCCGGCGCTCATGGCGCCAGAAACGGCGCAGGTACAGGCGCTCGCCGTCCAGCACCAGCGGCGTTTCACCTTCGCCGTGCGCCACCAGGGCCGGGTGCGCCAGCACCGCCTGCAGCTCGGGCAGACGCACCCCCGCCAGGAGGGCCGCCGGGGTGGGCGGCGCGAGGGCATCCTCCGGTCGTGCCTCGTCGGTTTCGGGCAGGGAGAGGGCCGCGCGCGGATCGTCCAGAATCGCGCGCAGATCGAGGCAGGCATGCCCGCGGCCAAGCTGATGACTGACCAGTGCGGCGGCCGCCAGCAACAGGGGCGGCGCCTGCGGGCACTCGCGGTGCAGAAAAGCCGCGAACGCCCGATCCAGCTCGCGCAGCCAGCCGGCCTCGACCCACTGCGCGAGCAGGGCGAGCAGCCCGGCGGCCTCGCGCCGGGCGGCTTCGACCGCCCCCCTCGACTCGCCCGTCATGCGTTGCCCTCCCCGTCCGTGAACAACCCATCCAGCGCCTCCATCAGCGCGCGCGGCGGTCGATCGACATGCACGCCCCAGCCACCGGGCGCCACACCGCGCAGGAAGGGATACAGCGCACCGCCCACATGCCGGTCGTAGTCGTAATCCGGCAGGCGCGCGCGCAGGTGGCGATGCAGCGCGAACAGGTACAGGCTGTATTGCAGCTCGTAGCGATGCGCCAGCACCTCGGCAATCACCGCCTCCGCGTGGTAATCGCTCAGCGCCGGCCCCAGATGATTGGATTTGTAATCGAGCACGTAATGCCGCCCTTCGTGCTCGAAAACCAGATCGACAAAACCCTTGAGCATGCCGCTCAACTGGCGTGGCGGCAGGGGGGGGCGCACCCGGCCCGGCAGAACCTGGGCGCCAACCAGCGCATCCAGCCGCCCCGCGTCCACCCGCTCGGCGGGCAGCCAGAATTCCAGCTCGGCGCGATAGACCGACAGCGCAGCCAGCGCCACCGCGCCACCGCCCGGCAAGGCCAGCGGCAGGTGAAGGAAGGCCGCCAGCCACGGGGCCAGCGTCGGCGTCCACTCCGTCAGTCCATAACGGGTGCAACGTGGGGCGATGAGGCCCTCAAGGCGTGTGGTCTGTCCGGCAAGCGCGGCAAAGCCCTGCCCGGCGCACAGCTCGAACAACTCATGCAGCAGGCTGCCCGGCCCCGGGCCGCGCGCGAAGGCGTGCAGGGCCGCCAGCGCCTGCGTTTGTACCGGCGGAACCGGCGTGAGGGAGGGCGCGGCCCCTGGTTCATCGGCTAGCCGCGCAAGCGCGCCTTCGGCCTCGCTTTCCTCGACCAACTGCCACTGGCGCGCGGTTTCCGCCTGCGCCGCCGCGCCCGTGGCGAGACTTTCCTTCTCGCCCGCCTTCAGCGCCGAATAGCTGGCAATCCACCACGCGGCGGCCGGCGCGCGCACCGGCTGTCGCGCCGGCCCCAGGGCAGGCGCGTGCGGCCCGCCCGCCGCACGCGGACGAGGGGCCTGTTCCGCCACGGGCGCCGATGCCTCCGCGGGCAAAGCCTCGATGTGGATGGCGGGGCACCCGCCCAGCACACGCTTCAGCCTGTCGACCAGGGATTCCACCCTCGCGGCCCCGTCTTCAGCCCTTTCCTCATCCTCCGCCAGCAGATACCCGAAAGCGCCGCGCTCGAAGCCCGCAAGCGGCGCAAGCCCCACCCAGGTGTGGTGGCGTGCGCGGGTCAGAGCCACGTACAGCTTGCGCAGATCCTCGCCCAGACGCTCATCGTCCATGCGCTCCAGGATGTCCGCGTCGAGCACCCAGCCCGATTGCGCCCGTCCCTGCGCGTCATGCCACAGATAGGGGGGCGGCTTCTGGGTATCGACGGGGTGGAAATCCGCCGCGAACGGCAGGAAGACCAGCGGATACTCCAAACCCTTGGATTTGTGCACGGTCACCACCCGCACGAGGTCAGCATCGCTTTCCAGACGCAGGCGCAGGGCTTCGGTATCGCCGACATCGGGACGGGCAATACACTCGGCCAGGTGGCGGATCAAGGCATGCTCGCCGTCCAGCTCCCCGGCAGCCAGCTGCATCAGCTCGCACAGGTGCAGAAGATCGGTCAGGCGCCGTTCCCCCTCCAGCCGCGTGAGCAGGCGAGCCGGCACGTCGAAGTCATGGATCAGGCGACGCAGCATGGGCAGCACCCCCTGACGGCGCCACAGATCGCGGTAGCCACGGAACTGCAGCACGCGATCCTCCCAGACGAGATCATCCCGCCCCAGACCGGCCAGCGTATCCCAGGCGAGCCCCAGGGTGTCGCTGGCCAGCGCCGCGCGCAGCAGCGTGCCATCATCCGGCTCGGCGCAGGCGCGCAGCCAGCGTTGCAGGTCGATGGCCACCGCACTGCGATAGACCGACTCGCGTTCGGAAAGGTACACGCTGCGCAGACCACGCTGCGCCAGTTCGCCTCGCACGGCGCGGGCCTCGTCGCCCGTGGCGACCAGCACGGCGATATCCGCTGGACGCAGCGGCGTCCAGCCGCCCGCCGCGTCCTCGAAACCCGCCGTGTCATCGTTCAGCAGACGGAAGACTTCCTCCGCGCAGGCGGACGCCAGTCGCGTGCGGTACTGGGTCTTGCTGGGCGTCTGGTCCTGAGCCTCGCACGCAAGGCAGACCAGACTCAGCGCCGGCGGCCACTGTCCAGCCCGGCGGAAACGCTCACTCCGGCCGCGCGCCCGCGCCGGGTGGAAGGGCACCGGGTTATCGCCGCCGTCGGAAGGACGGAAGAGGAAGGCCCCCGCGCCTCGCACACGCTGCTCAGCACGCAAAAAACAGTCATTGACCGCCTCGACCATGGCATCCGTCGCGCGGTAGTTGGTGGTGAGGGTATGCACCTGCCCACCCACGGCGCGCCGCGCGGCGAGATAGGTGTAGATGTCCGCACCGCGAAAGCCGTAAATCGCCTGCTTGGGGTCGCCGATCAGGATCAGCCCGCCGGGCGGAAGCGCTTCGTCGCCCGCCTCGCAGGCAAGATAAACGCGCTCGAAAATGGCGTATTGCACCGGGTCGGTGTCCTGGAACTCGTCGATCATCGCCACGGGAAAACGGCACCGCAGGGTGCGGGCCAGACGCGCGCCCCCCGGCCCCTGCAGGGCTTCGCGCAGGCGCAGCAGCAGATCGTCGAAATCCAGCGTGGCGCGACGGGCCTTATCTTCGTCCAGAGCGCGCCCCACCTCGCCGGCCGCATGCGAAAGCACGGCAAGACGCGCCTGCTCGACAAGAAGGCTCAAACCCTCCAGCGCACCCTTGAGCTCGGCAAAGGCGTCCAGGGCCGGGTGTGCGGGCGCCTCGCCTTGCGTCCAGATCTCCGCCACGCCCGTCGGGGTGAGGCGCTCCCAGGCGCTATCCCCAAGCGACGGCCAAACCGCGGCCGCATCGGCCGCCCAGCTCGCCAGCGCCTCCAGCCACGGGCCGTACCAACGGGCCTGAAACTTCCGGCCATTGACCTGCTTTTTCGCCACGCCCGCGTCGAAAATCCCGCGCAACTGCTCCGCCCACGCGCCCCAGGGCGCCTTGAGCGCATCAAGATGCTGCCGCTGTGTCTGGTTCAGATCGGCCAGCAGGGTTTCAGGCAGGGCCTCAGGCGAGCCCCCGGCAGGCGGCTGCGGCAGGACGCCCTGACGCGCCAGGCGCAAGGGCGCTTCCAGCGCCTGGGCCAGTTGATCCGGCCCCTGCGGCCACCACGCCATGATCCACTGCGCCAGAGGCGCAGGCAGCGGGTGGAAATGCCGGCGCCAGTAATCGCGCACCGCGTCGGCCCGGCGATGGCCGGTATCGGATTCCAGCGCCGTGGCGAACAGGCTGCCGCTATCGAAGGCATGCTCGCGCAGCATGCGCTGACACCAGCCGTGAATGGTGGAGACCGCCGCTTCGTCCATCCACTCGGCGGCCTGACGCAGACGACGCGCGCAGGCGGGATGACGCTCAGCCGGGTAACTGGCGCGCAAGGCGCTCAGGAAGGGTTCGTCCGGCGCATCGGGGGCAAGAAAAGCCTCGGCCGCCTCCACCAGACGGGCACGGATACGCTCGCGCAATTCCTCGGTGGCCGCCTCGGTGAAGGTCACCACCAGAATGTTGGGCGGCATCAAGGCAGGCGCAGACACGCCATCCACCTCGCCATGCCCCAGCACGAGGCGCGTGTAGAGCGCGGCAATGGTCCAGGTCTTGCCCGTCCCCGCGCTGGCCTCAATCAGATGATTGCCGATCAGCGGGAAGCCCGACGCATCCAGCTCACGCATCCTGCCGGGCGCCTCCCGACGCAACGCAGGCCAAGCTCAACCCACGAAACCGGCGTAATGCCCGCCCATGCCCTTGAGGACCTTGGGGTAGATTTCGTCGAAGCCCTCGGCCAGCGACTCGCGGATGACCGCCATGGCCAGCAGATTATCCGACCAGGCCCGCAGCTTCGGCAGCGCGTCCCAGTCCACCACCGGCTTGAAGCGATTCAGGAACATCAGACGCTGAAACAGCGGCGCATAGGCCGTGTCCACCAGGCTGAAATCCGCGCCGTTGAAGTACGGACCCTCGCCCATCATTTTTTCCAGGAAGGCCAGCGAGCGGTTCAGATCGCTACAGGCGTCCTCATGCGCCTGCGCCTCCTTGCCGCTGATGGCGGTGAACATCTGCCCCAGGCAATTGGAACCGAACTCGATCCAGGCGCGGTTTTTCGCGCGCAGCAGCGGATCGGCAGGCATCAGCGAGCCCGGTGTGACCTCGTCGATAAACTCGTTGATGATCGCCGATTCGAATAGAACCTCGCCGTCGACTTTCAGAAGCGGCACCTTGCCCAGCGGAGAAATATCCCGGAACCACTCGGGCGGCTCGTTGAGATTGATGAAAGTGGTGCGAAAAGGCGCCTTTTTATAAAGCAGCGTGATGACCGAACGCTGCACGAACGGGCAAAGCTTGAAACTGACGAGTTCGAGATCCACGAGGAGCACCTTCAGATCAAAAGCGGGAGAAGGCTAAAATACGCCCATCGCCCACACACAGGCAATCCGACGTGCCCCCGAACGCCACTGACCCACTCAACGGACAACGCCTGGACACCTGGCTGTGGGCCGCCCGTTTTTTCAAAACCCGCGCCCTCGCCAAGACCGCCATCGAAGGCGGCAAAGTTGAAGTGAACGAAGCGCCGGCCAAACCTGCACGCACCCTGCGCACCGGGGATACGGTCCGTTTGCGACGTGGGGACGAGAAAATGGAAGTGATCGTGCGCGCCTTCAATGAAGCCCGCCGCCCGGCGCCTGAAGCACGCCTGCTTTACGAAGAAACCCCCGCCTCACTGAGCGCCCGCGAACAGGCCCGCCTGCAACGCGAGGCCCAGCGCGCCAATCTGCCCCCCGCCACCCGCCCCGACGGTCACGCCCGCCGCGAACTGCGCCGCCTGCTGGGCAAGGGCTGATGGGTAAAGCCCCGCCCGTCATCCCGGCGAAAGCCGGGATGACCCAGAAGTGGCGATGGCGGCCAGCCCCCTCGCCCTGTAAGGCACCCCTCAGGCTTTGAGGTCCAGCTGCTGCACGGTACCGACCTGACCGTTCTCGCGCAGGAACACCCCGGTGGCACGCAGGGCGCCGAGCAGGTTGTTGTCGGTGTCCTTGAGTGAGAAGGCGGTATCGGCGCGACCAAGGTAGATCGCCCCGATACCCAGCTCGGACAGGCTCATCAGCTGCGCGTTCTCGCCACCGGCGCCCATCCACACGTTCAGGCGGGTGAAGACCGTATCGCCTTCGTCGATCCAGCCGCTGCCATCTTCGTCATACTGAGCAAGGTCCGCAAAACCATCCCCGCTGGTGGCGCCGAACAGTTCGCTGCCGTCGTTGATTTTCCCGTCGGCATTGCGATCGAGCGCCAGAAAGCCGCTGCCTGCCTTCAGGCGGGCCAGTTCATCCGTACTGCCGTCGATGTCGATGTCGAAACGGAAAGTCTGGCTGGCGTCCAGTTCGGCGCTGGTGGTGGAGACATTGATGACCAGCGGGTCTTTAAGGCGGGCAGCCCCCATTTCCACGTCAAGCTGGGTGTAACGCACGAATTCGCGGCTCAGGTTCAGCTCCACATTGAGCGCGATTTCGCGGCCGTCCTCGGTACGCACGACGCCCTGCGCCTGAAAATGCGTGGCTTCGGCCTCGTAATACAACTCGCGGGAGTGGTACTCCAGCCCCCAGGTTTCCTGCGGGGCCTCTCCCGGTGTCTGGGCCGGGGGGGCGGCATTCGGATCGCTCACCTTCACATCGGCGTTCTGCAGTTGCTCGGGGTTGAAAATGACGATCTTGCGTCCGGTCAGACGCTCGACGAAGGAGACCAGCACTTCAAGACTGGCAACGGTCTGCCCGTTGATGCGCGCACCTTCCTCAATGGAGGCGCCTTCCTTGACCGGCGAGGACGCTGCCGCGTTGGGCGATGCCTGGGGGGGCAGGGGCCGCTCGCGCGCGGCCGCCGCCGCGCGCGCCTCGGGAGAAAGCGTAAGTGTGTCCGCCCCCTGGCCGGTGCGTGCGCGGATCAGCATGGCCTCACCGCTGAGCGTTTCGCTGCGCTCCCGCGACTGGTAGGCCAGACCGGATTTGAGTGTTTCCGGACTCCAGCGCTCGCCGGGGCGAACTTCACCCATGACCAACGATTCGTCCTTTTCATGCACGGTACGTTCGGCATGCGCGGACGTCATGCCGATATTGGAGGCGACGATTTTCATGCGCGGGCACTCCTGGCTTTCGGTGTTCCATGAGTATCGACCATTCCGGGCAAAAGTTGAGGGCATGGCCCGGTCGCGGGATGTCTGCGGTAAGATGGCGCTCACCCATCAGAACAAACAAGTTACCGTCGCGTGCCTCCATGCCCACCGAACAACTGATCCACGCCCGCTGGGTGATTCCCGTCGAACCGGCTGACCGGGTTCTGGAGCACCACTGTCTGCGCCTGAAAGGCGATTTGATCGCGGAAATCCTGCCCTCCGCCGAAGCGCGTATCCGCTATCCCCAGCTGCCGGCAACCGAACTGCCGACACACACCCTGATTCCCGGCCTGGTGAACGCGCACACGCACGCAGCGATGAACCTGCTGCGCGGCATTGCCGACGACCTGCCCCTGCACACCTGGCTGGCTGAACACATCTGGCCGGCGGAAGGACGCTGGCTGTCGGCAGAATTCGTGCGGGACGGCACGCGGCTTGCCGTGGCGGAAATGTTGCGCGGGGGGATTACCTGCTTCTCCGACATGTATTTCTTTCCCGAAATCGCTGCCGAAGTGGCGCTGGAAGCGGGCATCCGCGCCGTGCTGGGGCTGGTGGTCATCGACTTTCCAACGCCCTGGGCGGACGGCCCGGATCAGGCGCTGGAAAAGGGCCTGTCCCTGCATGCCGCGCTGCACAATCACCCGCTGATCGGCTTCACCCTGGCGCCGCATGCGCCGTACAGCGTGTCCGACGCACCGCTTATGCGCATCCGCGTGCTGGCCGATCAGCTCGGTTTGCCCATCCACATGCATATCCACGAAACGGCGCAGGAAGTGGCCGAGGCGCTGGCCAACACCGGGGAACGGCCGCTGGCTCGCCTCGACCGACTGGGGCTCATCTCGCCCGAGTTGATCGCGGTACACATGACCCAGCTTGAGGCGGCGGAAATCGACCGGCTGTCCGAAACTGGCGTCAGCGTGACCCACTGCCCGGAATCCAACCTCAAGCTGGCCTCCGGTTTCTGCCCGGTGGCCCGCCTGCGAAAGGCGGGCATCAACGTCGCGCTGGGCACCGACGGTGCGGCCAGCAACAACGATCTGGACCTGTTCGGCGAGATGCGCACGGCGGCCCTGCTGGCCAAGGGCGTGGCCGGAGACGCCACCGCCATACCGGCGGCCGAAGCCCTGCGCATGGCCACACTGGGCGGCGCCCTGGCCTTGGGCATGGGTGAGCGCATCGGCTCGCTGGAAGTCGGCAAGCAGGCCGATCTGGTGGCGGTTGATCTGGGCCTGCTGGAAACCCATCAGCCGGTCTATCACCCGGTTTCCCATCTGGTTTATGCCGCCTCGCGCCACCAGATCAGCGATGTGTGGGTGGCGGGCAAGCGCCTGCTCCACGGCCGGGTACTGACGCGCATGAACGAATCCGCGCTGTTCGACATCGCGGCGAAATGGCAGGAACGATTGACGGAGAAGCCGACATGACCCCCGCGCAAGGCAATCACGATCCGGCAGAGCTGGCCAAGTTCAACGCCCTGGCGCATCGCTGGTGGGACAGCGAGGGTGAATTTGCCCCCCTGCACGCCATCAATCCGCTGCGCCTGGATTTCATCGAAGCCGATGGCCCGGTGTCCGGTCTCGCCGTCTGCGATGTCGGCTGCGGCGGCGGCATTCTCAGCGAGGGCCTGGCCGAACGCGGCGCGCGGGTTACAGGCATCGACCTGGCCGGCGATGCGCTGACCGTGGCCCGCGAGCACGCCCAGAGCACCGGGCTGTCCGTCGCCTACCTGCAAGTAGCGGTCGAAGAGCACGCTCAGGAATACGCCGGGCACTACGACGCCGTCACCTGCATGGAAATGCTCGAACATGTACCGGACCCCGCCTCGGTGGTCGCCGCCTGCGCCCGACTGGTCCGTCCCGGCGGACGGGTGTATCTCTCCACCCTCAGCAAAACCCCGCGCGCCTGGCTGTTCGCCATTGCCGGCGCCGAATACCTGCTGCGCCTGATGCCGCGCGGCACCCACGACTACCGCAAATTCATCCGCCCCTCCCGTCTGCTCGCACACTGCCGTGCGGCGGGCCTGCACGCGCATCGCGCAAGCGGGCTGGGCTACAACCCGCTGACCCGCCATTACTTCCTCACCGCCGACACCGGCGTGAACTACATGCTCGCCTGCCGCCGGGAGAGCGACGTATGAGCCCGGCCCAAGGCGTGTTGTTCGACCTGGACGGCACCCTGGTCGATACCGCCCCGGACATGGCGACGGCCCTGAACCGGCTGCGCGAACGGGAAGGCGGCACGCCCCTGCCCTACCCCGTGATTCGCGAGCAGGTCTCCAACGGTGCGGGGGCGCTGATCCGGTTGGGCTTTCCCGAAGCCGACCCGCAGGCGGCGGAATTCGAGCGCCTGCGCCAACACTTCCTTGCCCTTTACGCCGAAGCGCTGGCGGTGGAATCGCGCCTGTTTCCGGGCATGGACGCGGTGCTCGACACCCTGGAGGCGCGCGGCCTGCGCTGGGGCGTGGTCACCAACAAGCCCGCCTTTCTCACCGAACCCCTGCTGCGTGCGCTGGGGTTGAGCGAACGTGCGGGCAGCATCGTCAGCGGCGACACCCTACCGGTGCGCAAACCGGACCCAGCCCCGCTGCGTCATGCCAGCGCGGCGCTTTCACTTTTGCCCGAGCACTGCCTGTACGTCGGGGACCACGTCCGCGATATCGAAGCCGGACGCGCTGCCGGCATGCGCACCATCGGCGCCCTGTTCGGTTACATCGACGCGAACGACAACCCGCAGCACTGGGGCGCCGATGCGCTCATTGCCCATCCGCTGGCCCTGCTGGACCAGCTCGACCCTCCGCGAGCGACACCATGAACCGTTCTTCCGCCCTCTGTGCTCACCCCCTGCTCACCGTCGATGCGCGCATCGACGCCCTGCTGCACGAAGCCGGGCTCCCCGTGGCCACACGCATCGAACGCCTGCAGACGCTTGCCGCGACCGCGTCTGCCGACGCCGCACCGCTGTTCGCCCTGGCGCGTCGCCGCCTCGAAGACGGCGCACCCGCCGACTTCGCCGCCCTGATGAGCCCCTGCCGCGAACACGGCAGCCTGCTCGCCCGCGCCTGTCTGGCGCGAGGCATGGACGAACGCCGTCGCGCGCTGGCTGATGGCCTGGGCACGGCCTGGTGCCTGTTCGACAGCCTGCTCAGCGCACAGGCGGATGTGCAGGCCGGTATCGCCCCCTGGCTCAGCTTGGATGAAATGACCCGTTTTCAGGTCAGCGAGGAGGATCTGCGCCAAGGGCGTGCGGATTTTGCCTGGCGACGTCTGGTGGAAGCGCGCCTGCAACGGGTCATGGCCCTGCTGCAGGCCACCGCGCCGGGCGCGCGTCAGCTGGGGCTGTTCGGCGGCTGGCCTCTGCGGCTGGCCATAGTCCGTCTGGAACGCCTGTGCAACGCCCTGCGTGGCAAGCCGGAACTGGCCTTCGAGGGCGGCCCCAGCCTAGCCGCCGCCGACTGGCCACCGATGCTGTGGCGTGCCGTGCGTGGGGGGTTCTGAGGGGGGGAAACGAAGGTTTGTTGGACGAGCGTGGGCGTAAAGAAAGGCCCCCTTGGGACCGCCGTGGACTGGCCTGTGGAAGCCGGCTAAATGGGCCAGGGATGGCCCATTTAGCCTCGCCGCAACAGGATGTTGCGTCGAGGCGGCCCGGCTGGAGCAGGTCAGGCCAGGGCTTGCCCGAAGGGCGGTCCCGTGGGGGTGTGTTCTTTGGGTTACTTTTCTTGCACAAGCAAGAAAAGTGACTCGCCCGCATGCGTTGACGCCTGTTTGAAAGGCCAAGCCTCATGGCGGGCGAAAAAAGGTTTCAACGGTTATTGAAAGCGGCTTTAACCGGCTGTTGAACGACTTGATCTTTAGCAAGCGGACAGGCTTGCACGCTGTTTCGCCCGCCTCAAGCGGCGCACGTCGAACGGCTTGAATCGCGCGCGGGCGAGCTATAGCCGGGGCCTCTCCGACCGGGCCGGTCTCCACAACCCCCGTCCATGGCGCCTCCAAGGGGGGATC
>JAQVHL010000010.1 GCA_028696185.1 Halothiobacillaceae bacterium | reverse complement strand
ATTCGCCTGGCGGCCATAGAGGCGTGGAACCACCTGATCCCATCCCGAACTCAGAAGTGAAACGCGCCATCGCCGATGATAGTGTGGGGTCTCCCCATGTGAAAGTAGGTCACCGCCAGGCTCCCATCCCTGAACCCCAGCTCTATCTATACAGCTGGGGTTTTCCTTTGGCGCGAAATTTGTGTCTGACTGGGCGCAGGCATAAGACCTTATTCGTTGAGCCGCCTGTCCAGATCGGCAAGCCTCTGCGGTGTGCCAATGTCCATCCACAGTCCGTTATGAACCTCAGCCTCAATTCCAGGGCCATCGATCCATTGTCGCAAATAGGGAGCCAGGGGGGCTGGGCCTTTAGGGATCTGGGCAAGCAATGCGGTGGGATAGCATCCGATTCCACTGAAGGTCCAGGGGTTGGGTGGCATTTTATTGACCAGTCTGTTGTCTCTCCCGAGGTGAAAGTCCCCTTGAGGATGATGTGTTGGATTGGGGACAAGCACAAGGTATGGTCTTGGGTTTCCGGCTTGTGGGAGGAGTCTTTCCAGATCAAAATCGGTATAGATGTCACCGTTTATGACGAGAAGGGTTGGACTGTCTACGAGTCGAAGTGCGTAACGCAAGCCTCCAGCAGTTTCCAGCGCTTGGGAGCCTTCGTCACTGTAATGAATCCTTAAGCCGAAGTCCTTTCCGTCGCCGAGTCGCTCGTGGATCTGGTTGGCTAGATAGGCCGTATTGATGATGACCTCATCGAAACCCGCCTGCTTGAGTCGTTCGATTTGATGAACGATCAGCGGTTTTCCGCCTGCCAGTAACAGGGGCTTGGGGCAAAGGTCGGTCAATGGCCGCATTCTTTCACCCCGGCCAGCCGCAAGAATCATGGCCTGCATCAAGCGGTACCTGTAGCCTGAGTCGTCACGTCAAAAACCCCAATATCACTTAGATACAGGCGCAGATCGGCAAGGGGTGAAACATCCACTGTGGCGCGGTCAAGATAACGCGCCGTGAGAGGAAGATCCTTCAAATAGCCCGATTTTCCATCCCGGTGGTATAGCCTCGCGAATATTCCCATGACTTTGAGGTGACGTTGAGCGCTCATCAAATTGACCTGTAACCGGAATTTATCCCAGGAAGCATCGACAAGCCCCATGGGTTTGGCCTGCTGATAATACAGCTCAACCCATTCCCAGAAGGCAACTTCACCCACATCATGGTAGCTGTCACGCCACAGGGATATCAGATCATAGGAGGACGGCCCCCGTACCGCGTCCTGAAAATCGATCACCCCTAATTGCTCCTGCGGGGTAAGCATCAGGTTGCGTGAGTGGTAGTCGCGATGAACGAAAACCTGAGGCTGGGCCACGCACTGTTGCGCGATGTAATCGAAGGCATTCACCAGTACACGTGATTCGATCCCCGTTGGGGTGATACTTCTTTGATGTTCGAGATACCAGACCGGGAAAAGTTGCATTTCCTGTTGTAAGCGGATGTCGTCGTAAACGGGAAGCCCATCGGTTTGGCAACTGTGCATGCGCAACAGTGTGTCGAGCGCCGAGTTGTAATAGTGTTGGCTTTGCATGGTTTGGAGGGCATCAAGCAAGGAGCGCTTGCCAAAGTCTTCCAGAAGCAGAAACCCGTTTTCAATATCGCTGGCATAGACCCGTGGGCTAAGTACACCGCCATCGCGAAGAATCTTCCCCACCGCTAGAAACGGTCGCACGTCTTCATGTGTTGGAGGGGCGTCCATCAAGATATAGCTGTGCCCGAACCGGTCGTGTGTACGGAAGTAGCGCCTGAAGCTAGCATCGGACGATGCAGGTTCGATTTGGGCTTGTTCAAAGCCGGTATGGCTGTTAAGCCATTGATGCAATATGAAAAAACGCTGGGTATGAGGCATGGGTTCAAAACATGAAGGTGGAAACGAGGACCAGCACCATAGGGGCGATGACCGCATAGACGCGCATGCCCAGAGCCAGACCACCGATGAAAAGGGCTAGGCTGGCCTTGATGAAGGTATTTGTCAGTGCGGCAATCAGAATGGCATTGCGGGCGATATCGATATCCAGCCCGCCGCGCGACATATTGGCCACGGATAGGGTCAAGGCATCAACATCGGCAATTCCGGAAACCAGAGCGACGATGTACAGGCCCTTCTGCCCAAATTGATCCTGGGCACCGGCGGCCAGCAGCATGATAAGGGCCAGCAGCAAGCCGAAGCGTACGGCAGGCCCCAATTCGAAGGGGTTGTGTAGCTGGGGCGACTGGACATGCGTAGCTGCGCTGCCGAATCGCCATAGAATCACGGCGCCCGCAATTCCTGTTCCTCCCATGGCAATCAAGGGTATCAGGAGGGCGTCGGCCAGTTCTCGATTGAATGCGTACGCTTCGATCCAGACCCGTGGGAACATGATGCTTGCGGCGGCTACGATACCCGAGGCAAGCAGGGCCGCCGGGTAATTGCCGGCTTTGGCAAATCGGGAAAAACTCAAAGTAACCGCGGTTGAGGACATCAGGCCGCCAAGTACGCCCATGGCCAAAATGCCGCGTTCAGCACCGACAAACTTGATGGCGAAGTAGCCTATGAAGGAAATTGCCGAAACGAGAACGACCATCCACCAGACGATATATGGGTTCAGCGCTTCCCACGGCCCGTATCCAACATTGGGCAGTAGCGGCAGGAATACGACCGAGATGAGAAGGAACTTCAGTGCAGCATGGAGTTCCTGTTCTGACAAGGTCTGCAGCCAATTATGTAGTGTGGCCTTTATTCCCAGCAGTATGGTGACAACCACGGCCACGGCGGCAGCCACGATGGGCTGCCCAAGAGCGCAGAGTATGCCCAGGCCAAAGGTCAGCAAGGCCGCCACTTCAGTTGTGAGTCCAAGCTCTGCTTCGGTCTTGCGCGAAGCAATCACATGACCGACGATCATCAATGCCGCGAAACTGGCGAAGGCCATGCCGGCAAAGAGCACGTTGAGTTCCTGTGCAATCAGGCCAACCAACCCGCCCAGCAGGCCAATCAGGCCGAAGGTGCGTATACCGGCAACACGCCGTCCTTCACCTGCATGGCGCTCATGCCAGCCGCGTTCGGTACCGACGAGCAAGCCGATGGCCAGGGCGATGGCAAGATCCTGCAAGGGAAGTATCGGTTCCATGGCGGTCTTCCGGTTTTGCCTGTCCCGACATTTAACCGCAAACTGAACGGTCATGCGAGCGGGGTGCTTCGTGCGTATCGGGAGCAAACGTGGTATATAAGTAAAACTTTATACCGGTATAAATTAAGGAGTAGGGCATGATTCTGTTCCGCCAGCTTTTTGATGATGACACTTCGACCCTGACCTATATCCTCGCAGACCCTGTGACGCGCGACGCCATCATCATCGATCCGGTGCACGAGCAGTTCGACCGGGATCTGGCGGAAATCTGCGACATGGAGGTACGGCTGAAGTACATCCTCGAAACGCATGTGCATGCCGATCACATCACCGGGGGAGGGCGTTTGCGCGAGGAGACTGGGGCGCGTTTTGTGGCCGGCGTTGGAAGTCGTCTTGAATGTGCCGATCTTCTGCTTGCTGATGGTGACAGTCTGAGTTTCGGCAATGAGGTGATTCATGCCCTGGCCACGCCTGGGCATACGGATGGTTGCACCACCTACCGTTGGCGCGACCGCCTGTTCACGGGGGATACCCTGCTTATCGATGCCTGCGGACGTACCGATTTCCAGCAGGGTAGTGCGGAGCGTCTCTACAACAGCCTGTCGCGGCTTTTTGAGTTTCCTGCCGAGACACTGGTGTTTCCCGGTCACGATTATAATGGTCGCCGTGTCAGTACATTGAGCCAGGAGGCCGGCATAAACCCGTATTGGGCTGGCCTGACGAAGGCGGAGTTCATCGAAAAGCTCAATGCATTGAACCTGCCCAAGCCGCGCAAGATCGATGTGGCTGTGCCCGCGAATCTGCGTTGCGGAGAGGCGGCATGAAGCGGGTGACCGTACTGGGGGCCGGGTTTGCGGCCCTGACAGCTCTGCGTGAGCTGCGCAAACGGGATGCCTCGCTGGAGATCACCCTTGTTACGCCGCGTGCGGAGTTTGTCTACCTGCCCAGCCTGATCTGGATTCCCTCGCGCTTGCGCGAAGGCAAAGACCTGCGTATCGACTTGAAGGGGTTTTTGCGGCGCGAGCGCATTGAGTGGCATGCAGGACAGGTTACCGGGCTTGCCGATGGCGGGAGGCGAGTCATTACCGATCAGGGCGAGGTCGAAAACGACGGCCTGATCATTGCCAGTGGTGGACGCTTCATTCGCAAGCTGCCCGGCATCGAAAACGCCATCACCCTGTGCGAAGGCGTTGAAGCGGCAGAGAAAATCCGTGACCGGCTCGAAGCCCTGGACGGTGGAACAATTGCCGTCGGTTTTGGTGGCAACCCGAACGAACCTTCGGCCGTGCGGGGTGGCCCGGTCTTCGAGCTTCTCTTCGGGCTGGATACCCTGTTGCGTCGTCAGAAACGGCGGGACAAGTTCCGCCTCGTGTTTTTCAATCCTGCAGCGCGTCCGGGCAACCGCCTGGGTGAGGCGGCGGTGGATCGCCTGCTTGACCGCATGTTCAAGCGGGGTATAGAAACCCATCTCGCGCACAAGCTTGAGCGTTTCGAAGCGGATCGGGTGGTCACTGAAGGTGGGGAAATTCCCGCCGATCTGATCCTCTTCATGCCGGGGATGATCGGGCCTGCCTGGGCGGAAGCGGCCGGACTGCCACTCTCTCCGGGCGGGATGATCCGCGCCAACGCTGAGTGTGCGGTTGAAGGCTTTGAACGTGTGTATGTCGCCGGTGATTCGGGCAGTTATCCCGGTCCGGACTGGGCGCCGAAACAGGCACACATGGCGGATCTTCAGGCCCGCGCCGCTGCGGCCAATCTACTTGGCGACCTGGGCGGGGGAGCTGCGCGTCAGGGGTTCCGCTGGGAGCTGATCTGCATCATCGACAGCCTGGATCGGGGCGTCCTGGTGTATCGTGATGAAAAACGCGCCTTCGTCCTGCCACCCTGCCGCTTGCTGCACTACGCCAAGCGCGCCTTCGAGCAAATCTACCTGCGTCCGTACCGGGGCTGAGCCCGGTGTGGCCCGTCCGGCATTGCCGGCGGGCCACTGGATGCGCTAGTCTGCAGAGCCAGTCCACGTTCCTCGCGGAAGCGCATCCCCCATGTCCCTTTCCTTGCCGCGACAGTTCCTGTTGCTCTGCCTGTTCCGTATCGGTCCGCAGGATCTGCCCGCTGGAGGGTGGCCGGTACTGGTTGCGGCCTTGGGATACCTGCTGGTGAGCGTGCTCGGTTTCGGGCCTGCGCTCGGGCATGGCGATGTGGCGGTCGAGGCAATGACCGATATTCTTGTACTGGCTGCCTATATCGGGGCCTTGCTCAGGCTGCGCGGCCATCCGGAGCGCTATTTTCAGACGCTGACCGCGGCCTACGGGCTCAATTTCATGCTGGGGCTGCTTGCCTGGCCCATAATCGCCACTGAGCCGGGCTTGCTGGGCGAGGTGAACCCCGATACCTTCCAGGCATCGCTACCCGACTATCTGCTGCTGGGCCTGCTGTTCTGGAACCTGATGGTGTTGGGGCATGTGCTGCGTCATGCCTTGCAGCTGCAGCTCTGGCAAGGGTTCCTTGCCGCCCTGGCGTATCTGATACTTAGCGTGCTTGCACTCGACTGGCTGGATGTGGCATGAACGATTCAATCCATATTCTGGGCATTTGTGGGACGTTCATGGGCGGTATCGCGCTATTGGCCCGCGAGCTTGGTTGGCATGTCACCGGGCAGGATGCCCAGGTTTATCCGCCGATGAGCACGCAGCTGGAGGCAGCCGGTATTGGCTTGCATGCAGGATATGACACACTGGCCGCACCCGATGGTGCGCGTGTGGTGGTCGGGAATGTCATGAAGCGCGGTATTCCGGCGGTTGAGTGCCTGCTCGACCGGGGTTTGGATTATGTTTCCGGTCCGCAATGGCTGGGTGAGGCGGTGTTGAGGGACCGCTGGGTACTGGCCGTGGCCGGTACGCATGGCAAGACGACGACGGCCTCGATGCTGGCGTGGATTCTTGAGTATGCCGGGCTGCAGCCGGGATTTCTCATCGGCGGTGTGCCTCTCGATTTTGGCGTTTCAGCGCGGCTGGGCGGCGGGAGTTTCTTTGTCGTGGAGGCCGACGAGTACGACACTGCTTTTTTCGATAAACGCTCCAAGTTCGTCCATTACCGGCCGCGCACCCTGATCCTCAATAATCTCGAATTCGATCACGCGGATATTTTTGCCGACCTTGCCGCTATTGAAACCCAGTTTCATCATCTGCTGCGCACTGTTCCAGGAGCGGGGCTGGTGGTGCAGGCTGCGGCGGATGCCGCGATTGCCCGTGTCATCGAGCGGGGGTGCTGGACGCCCAGGGAAACCTTCGGTTTCGGGCAGGGAGATTGGCAGGCCGCCGAGGCGGAGGAGTTCACGATAGATTTGCATGGCCAGCACGTCGGGACGCTGAAGGACTGGGCACTGAGCGGGCGTCACAACCGGGCGAATGCCCTGGCTGCCCTTGCCGCCGCGCGGCATGTGGGTGTGCCGGTCGCTGTGGCCGTAGAGGCCCTGGGCCAGTTCCGTGGTGTGCGCCGCCGTATGGAAGTGCGCGGCCGGATTGGCGGTGTGACGGTGTATGACGATTTTGCCCATCACCCGACGGCGATCCGTACTACGCTTGAGGGGCTGCGCGCGCGTCTCGGTGGCGGGCGCTTACTCGCGTTGCTCGATCCACGCTCAAACACCATGCGCATGGGTGTGCATAGGGAAACGCTGCCGGCGTCGCTGGCAGCGGCCGATCAGGTCTGGCTGTGGCAAGGGCCCGGTATGAGCTGGTCCTTGGAAGCGTTGCTGCCGTCCATGCCTTGCCCTGCGCGGGTGGAGAGCGATGTGGCCCGTCTGGTCGAGGACGTGGCGGCGCAAGCCCGCCCCGGCGACCATGTCGTGCTGATGAGCAATGGCGCTTTCGACAAGGCGCATGAGCGTCTGCTGGATGCCTTGCAACGGCGCTTCGGTGTGTCGGCATGAGCGCCAAGCCCGGGCATGTCGCCTTGGCCGTGACCGGGGCTTCCGGTATTCCCTACGCCTTTCGGCTGCTGGAGTGTTTATTGGCATCGCATGTGCGCGTGTCCCTGCTGTTCAGCAAGGCGGCGCATGCCGTGGCCGCACTGGAAACAGATGAACCGCTGCCCGCGCATCCGCGTGATCTGGCTGAACACCTTCGCGAACGCTATGACGCTCCGGCGGGTTTGCTGCGCGCCTATGGCCGGGAGGACTGGACTGCGCCTTTGGCTTCCGGGTCCAGTGTCCCCGAGGCGATGGTGGTTTGCCCCTGCACGACCGGCACGCTCGCGGCTATCGCCTGCGGACTGTCCGACAACCTTATCGAGCGGGCCGCTGACGTGGTCATCAAGGAGCGTCGCCCCTTGATTCTTGTACCACGCGAAACGCCCTATTCGGCCATCCACCTGGAGCATATGCTCAAGCTGGCCCGGCTTGGTGTGACCATCCTGCCGCCGAATCCGGGGTTTTATCACAGGCCGCGCCGTGTCGAGGATCTGGTGGATTTCGTCGTGGCACGCATCCTGGATCATCTCGCCGTGCCGCACACCTTGTTGCCACGCTGGGGCGAGAACGAGGACGAGGACTGAATGAGCATGCAGATCGCGCTTTTTCCCTTGCATACGGTGTTGTTCCCGGGCGGGACGCTCTCGCTGCGGGTGTTCGAGACGCGCTATATCGATATGGTTCGAGACTGTCTGCGCGAAGATCGCCCATTCGGAGTGTGCCTGATCCGCGAGGGACAGGAGGTCGGGGGGAATGCCCGACCGCACGAGGTTGGCACCCTGGCGCGTATTCTCGACAGCGGTACCCGATCCGATGGGTTGCTGGGCATTCTCACCCAGGGCGAGCAGCGTTTTCGTATCCTCTCCCTGCAGGATCGGCCGGATAAGCTGCTCTTGGGTGAAATCGAGCCCGTGGCGGACAAACCTGAGGCATGCGGCGAGCCTCTGGCTCCGCTTGCAGGGTTGCTGGAGTCGCTGCTTGCTGTGGACCCGGAGCGCTTGCCGCCGGTACGCTGGCGACTCGATGACCCCGTTTGGGTGGTCTACCGTCTGGCCGAGCGTCTGCCTATCCGCCTGGTGGAGCGTCAGCAGGTGCTGGACTCCGATGACATTGACAGTGCCCTGCGCGCCCTGCGTGAGGCAGTGGACAGGCTGGGTATCTCGCTGAACTGAGTGCGGTGTGGAGAGTATCGTGCGTTTTGTCTTCGCGAGCATGACTCGCGCAGCTGAAGGGTTTTTCCCGGTTCACCGCAAGGTGCCCTGTGTATAATCGAACGCTCATTTACAGCCGAACCGGGTAATCCTCATGTCCGTAGTGCAGGCCACGCAGGCCAATTTCGAATCCCTCATTACCGGCAATGACATCGTCATTCTCGATTTCTGGGCCCCCTGGTGTGGCCCTTGCCGTACCTTCGGTCCGATCTTCGAAACGGTGGCCGAGCAGTTCCCGGAGGCCGTGTTTGCCAAGGTCAATACTGAGGAAGAGCAGATGATCGCCGCACATTTCGGTATCCGCTCCATTCCGACCCTGATGGCCTTCCGTGAGCAGATTCTGGTGTTCAATCAGGCCGGTGCGCTGCCGGCTTCGGCCCTGACCGAGCTGGTGCGTCAGGTGCAGGCGCTGGATATGGATGCCGTGCGCCGTGAAATCGAGGCGGCCGAAAAGAACTGATCGCTGACGCAGGAAGACGCCCATGCTGTCCGTGGTCAGTCAGATGGCCGTCATGGTACTGGGCGGCATTGCCTGGCGTCTGTGGCGCTTCGGGGGGTGGGAGGCTGAGCGTGCGCGTACCGCGCTGACCACGCTCGTCTACTACCTCATGCTGCCTGCACTGGTGCTTTCCGTGCTCTGGCGTGCGCCGCTGGATGTCGATGCGCTGCGTATTCCTCTTGCCGCGGCAGCCGGCGTTTTCGGTGCCATGCTGCTCATGGCGCTGGTCGGGCGAGTGCAGCGTCCGGGGCGTGCTCGCCTGGGTGCCTTGCTGCTGGCCGCCTCGTTTCCCAACGCCACCTATCTTGGCTTGCCGGTGCTCGAATCCCTGTATGGCGACGCAGGGCGTGCCATTGCCATTCAGTATGACCTGTTTGCCTGCACGCCGATTCTGCTGAGCCTGGGGATTTACATCGCCGCGCGCATGGGCGGCAAGGGGGAGGCGGTGCATCCGCTGGGTGCGCTTTTGCGTGTTCCGCCCTTATGGGCGGCCGTGCTTGCTGTGGCGCTCAATCTGGGCGGTATCCCGCAGCCGGAATGGCTTTTCGGCATCCTGGACCGCCTGGGGGCGGGCGTGGTGCCGATCATGCTGGTGGCCCTGGGTATGAGCCTGCGGCTGGATGCCTTGCGCCCGTCCTCGTTGATTGCGGTGGCGCCTGCCGTGTTGATCCAGTTGTTCGCCATGCCCTTGATCGTGCTCGGTGTGGGTAGCGCGATGGGGCTGTCAGGCATGCGTCTGGTGGCCGTTGTGCTCGAAGGGGCCATGCCGGTGATGGTGCTGGGGTTGGTGCTCTGCGACCGCTATGGTCTGGATACCGCTCTTTATGCCACGGCGGCCACGCTTTCCGTCATTCTCAGTCTGTTGACCCTGCCCTTGTGGTTCGCCTGGGGCGGGGGCTGATTCATAGTCATTGGAGGTTAACGGGTGGATATCGTCGAAAAGGACAAGGTGGTTTTCATCGAGTACGAACTGCGCGACAGCGAGGGGAATGTGGTCGACAGCACCGCAGGCCGTGGGCCGCTGAGCTATCTGCATGGGCATGGAAATCTGATCGTGGGTCTGGAGCGCGCGCTGGAAGGCCGTGCCAGCGGCGATCATTTCGATGCGATCGTGCAACCCGAAGAAGGGTATGGCGCACATGATCCGGCCGGTGTGATAGAGGTGCCGCGCGCGAGCCTGAGCCCGGATGTCGAGCTTGACCTGGGGGTGATGGTGGAGACGCAGGGGCCGCACGGGCGCATCGAGCTGACCGTGGTGGCCTTCGACGAAGAAACCGTCTGCCTGGATTGCAATCACCCGCTGGCGGGACATGTCCTGCACTTCACGGGCACGATTGGTGTGATCCGCGACGCGCATCCAGATGAGATCAAGCATCATCGCGTGCATCCGGCAGGGCACCATCTCATGGTGTCGGATTCCTCCTTCGACGAGAGCCTGCTGTCACCGTGAGCGACGTCACCGAAGCCATCCACTACCGCCTGTGGCCTGCCGATCCGGGAGCGCATCGTTTTCGCGTCCTTTGTACGCTTGCTGCCCCGGCGACGGAGGGGCAGGTGGTAAGCCTGCCGGACTGGATTCCGGGCAGCTACATGATCCGCGATTTTGCCCGGCATGTGCTCTGGTTGCGCGCGCACGACGCGGGCAGTGGTCAGCCAGTGGGGGTTGAACTGCTGGACAAGAGCGCCTGGCGGCTGGCGCCCGCAGCGGGGCCGGTGGCCATCGAATACGAAGTCTATGCCTGGGATCTATCGGTACGGGGCGCTCATCTGGATGACAGTCATGGGTTTTTCAACGGCACCAGTGTCTTCCTGCGTGTGCACGGGCAGGAACACGCCGCTTGCACGGTCGAACTATGCCCGCCGGATACGATTTCGGGGCGGGGGCTGGACTGGCGTCTCGCCACGACCCTGCCCGGTCTTGCGCTGGATGCGCGCGGTTTCGGCCTGTATCGGGCGCAAGGGTATGAAGCACTGATCGACCATCCCGTGGAGATGGGGGACTTCCAGTCGGTGGATTTCATGGCAGCGGGCGTGTCGCATCGCCTGGTGGTGACCGGGCGTATCGACGCGGATCTGGCGCGTGTGGCCGCTGATCTTGCGCCGGTGTGCGCGGCCCAGGTGGCGATGTTCGGCGGCCGGGCACCTTTTTCCCGCTACCTGTTCCTGGTCATGGCCGTCGGTGAGGGATATGGCGGCCTAGAACACCGTGATAGCACCGCGCTGATCTGCCGGCGCGACGATCTGCCGGCACCGGGGCAGGGGGCGCCCTCCCCAGGCTATCTGGAGTTTCTGGGGCTGTGCAGCCATGAATATTTCCATGCCTGGAACGTCAAGCGCATCCGTCCGGCGGCTTTTGCCGGCCTGCCCTTGCGCAGCGAGGCCTATTCGCGCCTGCTCTGGGCTTTCGAGGGAATCACGTCCTATTACGATGACCTGATGCTGCTGCGCGCGGGGCGTGTGGATGTGCCGGGGTATCTGCACCTTCTGGAGAAAACTCTGGGGCGTGCGTTGTGCGGGCGTGGGCACGCATTGCAGACGCTGGAGGATGCCAGCTTTCACACATGGACCCGCTACTACAAACAGGACGAGAACGCACCCAACGCCATCACAAGCTACTACACACGGGGTGCACTGGTCGCGCTTCTGCTCGACTGGCGCTTGCGGGTGGCCGGATCCAGTCTGGATGTACTGATGCGCCTGCTCTGGTCGCGCCACGGCGAGCCGGATAAGCCCGTGTCGGAGGGGCGGGAGATCGAGGGGCTGGCGGCAGAGCTTGCCGGCGAATCTCTGGATGCTTTTTTCAACGCTGCACTGCGCGGTATCGGAGAGCTGCCGCTGGCGCAAGGGCTGGCCTCGGTCGGCTTGCGTCTGCTCTGGCCTGAAACCGGGGCTGGGATGGGCGTCAGTGTGAGCTCGGGCGCACTGGGGGAGGCCGTCCTGCGGTATGTGTATGACGAAGGGCCGGCGGCACGGGCCGGTTTGAGCGCGGGGGATGCACTGATTGCGGTCAATGGCGTGCGTGTCGATGCGCGCGGCTGGGAGGCGCGTCTGAAGCGCTGCCGGCCGGGTGATGCGCTGCACTTGCACGTTTTCCGGCGGGATGAGCTGCGCGAGTACCAAGTCACGCTTGTGGCGCAACAGGCAGAGCAGCCGGTTCTGGAGATTGATGAGCAGGCCCCGGCAGAGTGCCACGCGCGAAGACGGGCCTGGCTCGCGGGCGCTTGACGCAAGGCCCGTTCTGTTACGGGAGGGTATTGAGACCTTCGGCCGTATTGCCATCGATGACACGCGCCGTTCCAGGGCCATCGTCGATCGGCGGGACGATGGCGATCTCCACGCGCCGGTTGAGCGCGCGGTTATCCGCCGTGTCATTGGGGGCGATAGGGAGATTGTCCGCCATGCCCTTGACCTCCACGCGGCCTGAGTCGATGTTACCTCGCCGTAGCAGCTCGTGCAGCACCGTGACGGCGCGGGCAGCGGAAAGATCCCAGTTGGAACGGAAGCGCGGTCCGGTGATGGGGACGTTGTCGGTATAGCCGGTAATGACGACCTTGTCCCCGGATTGACGGACGATCTGGGCGATCTTGTCCATGACCGGGCCGAAGCTGCCCTGCAGGTCCGCGCTGCCGGAGGGGAAGGAGTTTTTTTCATGGATGCGGATGATGACTTCGTTATCACGCGGGATGACTTCGACCTGCTTGAGCTTGACTTCATCGGACAGCTCCATGCGGATCGTGTCGGCGCGAGCCTGCATGCGCTGGCGAAGCGCGGCCTGGATGTCCGAGGTGGGCCTGGTGCCTTCGAGATGGGTGCCGGACACCAGCAGTCCGGGCAGACCGCTCATCTTGCCGGGAGTGATGTTCGGGTCGATACTGGCCGACTCGTCCGGGGCGGATTGTGGGCGCTTCTTGTCGCCACCGAAGGCGCTGGCCATTGAACTGGCTATCTGCCGGTACTTCTGCACATCCATTTCCGAAAACGACAGCAAAAGCACGAAAAAACACAAAAGCAGGGTCATCAGGTCGGCAAAAGTGGTGATCCACGTCGGCGCACCGCTGCTCTTCGGGCGACTCATGAGGCGCTGCCCTCACCGCCTGGGCTGTAGTCGCTGGCCGGGCGGCGATTCTCGGGGAGAAAACTCAGCAAGAGCTCACGCAGCACCTTGGGGTTCAGTCCCTCCTGGATACCGTTCACCGCTTCGAGGATGATCTGCTTGTTGAGGGTTTCCTCCTGTGTGCGTAGCGCAAGCTTTTCCATGATGGGCAGGGCGACGACCTGCGCGATCAGCGCGCCGTAAAGGGTGGTCAGGAGGGCGACCGCCATGGCCGGACCGATTTTTTTCGGGTCGTCCATGTTGGTGAGCATCTGAACCAGCCCGATCAGGGTGCCGATCATGCCCATGGCCGGCGCCACGTCGAAGACCGCTTTCATCATGCGCTGTCCGTTTTCGTGGCGTTGCAACATCATGTTGATGTCCCGTGTCAGCATCATTTGCACGACCTGAGGCGCATGACCGTCAACACACAACAGCACGCCGCGCAGCAGGAAGGGGTTGCTGATTTCCTCGCGTTCCAGGGCCAGGATCCCTTCTCGCCGAGCGATCTGCGCCAGATGGGCGGCTTCGTCGATCAGGGCGATCTGGTCCACCGGCTTGTGGGTGAAGGCTTTGAAAATGACCTTGAACGACTCAATGAATTGGGGGAAGGTGATCATGGCGATGGTCACACCCAGCGTGCCACCCACAACAATGAACAGCGAGGGAATGTTGAAAAAAATCGCCATGTCGCCACCGACGGCGATGGCGGCCACCATGACCGCGAAGGCGCCAATGATGCCGAGGAGTGTCGCGAAATCCATGAATCTGCCCTTTCGCATTCGTCATGAGCGCATGACGGCTAACGTTGCGGATGCGTTCGGCTATAATCGCGCAGCTTCGCATCGAAGGCCACAGGTGCGATGACGCACGAACCCCTGAAGCATGCCCGCCTGGCCGCCTGCCTGCGGGCGCGGGGCAGGGCCCCCTCCGGGGTTGCGGTGTTTGACGAGATCGACTCGACCAACGCCTGGCTTCTGGCCTGCGATGATCCGAAGGTGCGGGCCTGTGTGGCGGACCGGCAGCGGCAAGGACGCGGTACGCGAGGGCGTGCCTGGGTGTCGCCGGGCGGTGTCAACGCCTATGTTTCGGTGCGGGCTGTGTTGCGGATCGAGCACCTCGCGGGACTGAGTCTTGCGGTCGGTGTGGCGGTTGCCCAGGGGCTTGCGCAATGGGGCGCGGGCGAAGTGGCCCTGAAGTGGCCCAACGACTTGTGGCTGGAGGATCGCAAGCTCGGTGGTTGTCTGATCGAAACCCGGCCTGAGCAGGCGGGCGAGTGGCGTGTTGTGGTCGGGGTGGGGTTGAACTATGGTCTGGACCCGCTCACCCTGGGCGCCGTGGGGCAACCGGCAGCGGATCTCACCGAGCGCGTCCCCTGGGTCGAGGGCTCACGCCATAGGCTGGTGGCCGTCGTGATCGATGCCCTGTGGGGCTTGCTCGAAGACTGGCCTGCTCGGCGGGCCGACTGGTTGGCGCGCTGGAGCGTGTACGACGCTTTGTACGAGCGCCCGGTTCAGTGGCGGCGCGGTGAAGAAGAATTGAAAACGGGGCGGGCACTCGGCATTGACGAGGCCGGCCGATTGAGATTGCAGTCGGACACCGAGAGCCTGTGGCTCGATGTGGGCGACGTGAGCGTGAGATTGCCGATTTGAAACTGCATGTCGATCTGGGAAATTCCCGGCTGAAATGGCGGCTGGGCTCCGGTCCGGTCGGAATTGTCGAGTTGCCGCCGGAGCCGCATGAAGGCTTGCGCTGGCTGGATGAGGTCTGGGCCGGTCTGGAGCCGCCCAAAAGCGTTTATCTCGCCGCAGTGGCGCGCGAGGCAACCCAACTGGAGCTGCGCGGCTGGATTCAGGGGCGTTGGCCAAAAGCCCGGCAGGTCTGGCTGAAAAGCCGGCGTAGCGTTTGTGGCGTGCGCGTGTGTTACGAAACCCCCGAGCGTTTCGGTATCGACCGTCTGGCCGCATTGGTCGCCGCGCGGCAAATCCACCGGAATCAGCCCTTGCTCGTGATCGATGCCGGCACGGCGCTCACGGCGGACCTGCTGGACGAGAGCGGGCATCATCAGGGCGGGCTCATCATGCCCGGGCTGGGCATGATGCACACGGCACTCCTGGCCGGGACAGCGATAGATCGCGGGGCGCCGTGCGAAGCGACGGCGTCCAATGGGGCGGGGCTTGCCTGCTCTACCGAGGCTGCACTGGAAATGGGACCTATGTTCATGCTGGCCGCCTGTGTGGACCGTCTGATTGACGAAGTCACAGCGGGGGATGGGCGGACGCAGGTCGTGCTTACCGGTGGGGACGCCGAAGCGCTGCGCCGGGCCTTGGGTGCGCGCGACTCAATCGAGTATGTGCCGGACCTGGTGCTTGATGGGGTGGCTGAGCTCGCGCGGGCCCTGCGTTGAGTTGTCGCGGGCTTGCCTTCGGCGTCATGCGGTGGTTAAATGGCGCCGCCTTTTTGCCGACATAGCTCAGCTGGTAGAGCAACCGCCTTGTAAGCGGTAGGTCGTGAGTTCGAGTCCCACTGTCGGCACCACGCAAAAAAGCGTTGACAAGGTTGAGCCAGTCGCTAAAATGCGGCGCTCACTTTGGTGGGGTTCCCGAGCGGCCAAAGGGGGCAGACTGTAAATCTGCTGGCACTGCCTTCGAAGGTTCGAATCCTTCCCCCACCACCAGAACAAGTTTGGCCGCGCTTCGGCGGGGTCAGGGTTCGCGGGTGTAGTTCAATGGTAGAACCTCAGCCTTCCAAGCTGATGGCGTGGGTTCGATTCCCATCACCCGCTCCAATACGAAATTTGCTCATGTAGCTCAGTCGGTAGAGCACGTCCTTGGTAAGGACGAGGTCGCCAGTTCGATTCTGGCCATGAGCTCCATTTTTCTTTGTTCGCGTTCTTCCCGGAGTGGTCCGTCATGTCCAAGGAAAAGTTTGAGCGTAAGAAGCCCCACGTCAACGTGGGCACGATTGGTCACGTTGACCACGGCAAGACCACCCTGACGGCGGCCATCACCAAGGTGGCGGCAGAGACCTTTGGTGGTGAGCTGAAGGCCTTCGACGAAATCGACAAGGCGCCGGAAGAAAAGGCGCGCGGTATCACCATCTCCACCTCTCATGTGGAATATGAGTCCGCGAACCGCCACTACGCGCACGTTGACTGCCCGGGTCACGCCGACTACGTGAAGAACATGATCACCGGCGCGGCGCAGATGGACGGTGCGATCCTTGTTTGCTCCGCAGCGGATGGCCCGATGCCGCAGACCCGCGAGCACATCCTGCTGTCTCGTCAGGTCGGCGTACCGTACATTGTCGTGTTCCTGAACAAGGCTGACATGGTTGACGACGCCGAGCTTCTGGAGCTGGTCGAGATGGAAATCCGCGACCTGCTCTCCCAGTACGACTTCCCGGGCGATGACACCCCGGTCGTCATTGGCTCCGCACTCAAGGCGCTGGAAGGCGACCAGAGCGAAATTGGCGCCCCGTCCGTACTGCGCCTGCTGGAAGCGCTGGACAGCTACATCCCGCTGCCGGAGCGTGCCGTAGATGGCGCATTCCTGATGCCGGTTGAAGACGTGTTCTCCATTTCCGGTCGCGGTACCGTCGTGACCGGTCGTATCGAGCGCGGCATCATCAAGGTGGGCGAGGAAGTCGAAATCGTCGGCATCCGCGACACCCAGAAGACCACCGTCACGGGCGTGGAAATGTTCCGCAAGCTGCTGGACCAGGGTCAGGCCGGTGATAACGTGGGCGTACTGCTTCGCGGCACCAAACGTGACGACGTCGAGCGCGGTCAGGTACTGTGCAAGCCGGGCAGCATCAAGCCGCACACCAAGTTTGATGCGGAAGTGTACGTCCTGTCGAAGGAAGAGGGTGGTCGTCACACCCCGTTCTTCAACGGCTACCGCCCGCAGTTCTACTTCCGCACCACGGACGTGACCGGCTCGGTCGAGCTTCCGGAAGGCGTGGAAATGGTCATGCCGGGTGACAACGTGTCCATGAAAGTGGCGCTGATCAACCCCATCGCCATGGAAGAAGGTCTTCGTTTCGCGATTCGCGAAGGCGGCCGTACCGTAGGCGCCGGCGTCGTCGCCAAGATCATCGAGTAAACCTTTCGCGGGTTTCTTGTGGTAGTGCGGGGATATGTTGTATGATCCCCGCTTCATTTTTCGTTACCGTCACAGGGCAGTAGCTCAATTGGCAGAGCGACGGTCTCCAAAACCGTAGGTTGGGGGTTCGATTCCCTCCTGCCCTGCCACCTTTGGCGGTGCTCCTAGAGATTTCTTCTCCATGCTTGTGAAGGCAGAAACCCAGTCGTCCAAGCTCGACACGTTCAAGCTGGCCTCCGCGCTAATTGTTCTGTTGGCGGGGATTGTCGGCTTTTATGCGTTAGGAGCGCAGCCGTTGTTTGTGCGCATTGCTGTGGTGCTTGCGGCTGTTGCCGTGGGGCTGGGGCTTGTGTACACCACCGCGGTCGGCAAGGGCTTGTGGGCGTTTGCCCGCGATTCCAGAAGCGAAGTGCGCAAGATGGTCTGGCCGACTCGTCAGGAGACGGTGCAGACCACTCTGGTGGTTCTTCTTGTTGTTGTGTTGATCGGTCTTTTCCTGTGGCTGGTTGATTCGTTGTTGATGTGGGCCGTGCGCGGCCTGACCGGTCAAGGGGGCTGATGATGTCCATGCGTTGGTATGTCGTGCAGGCCTTCTCCCAGTATGAGAATGCCGTGAAGCGCTCCCTTGAGGAGCGCATTGCCCGTTCGGGTATCCAGGATCGTTTCGGGCAGATTCTTGTCCCCTCCGAGGAGGTGGTGGAGATGCGCGAAGGGGTCAAGCGCAAGAGCGAGCGGAAGTTCTTTCCCGGCTATGTTCTCGTGCAGATCGACATGAACGATGAGGCTTGGCATCTGGTTCGCTCTGTACCGCGCGTTCTGGGCTTTATCGGCGGTACGGCAGACAAGCCGGCGCCGATCAGCGAGCGTGAGGCGGACGCCATTCTTAATCGCGTCCGTGAGGGTGTGGACAAGCCGCGCCCGAAGACCCTGTTCGAGGTGGGCGAGGTGGTTCGCGTCTGCGATGGCCCGTTCAACGACTTCAATGGTGTCGTCGAGGAAGTCAATTACGAGAAGAGTCGGCTGCATGTCGCGGTCAGCATTTTCGGTCGTTCCACTCCGGTGGAGCTTGATTTTGGTCAGGTGGAAAAAGTCTGACCTGTTAGTAACGGGGAGCCCTAATCAGGCGTTTGTACCCAAATCGAGAGTAAATCATGGCCAAGAAAGTCCAGGCTTATATCAAGCTGCAGGTGAAGGCCGGGCAGGCAAACCCGAGTCCTCCGATCGGTCCCGCACTGGGTCAGCACGGCGTCAATATCATGGGCTTCTGTAAGGAGTTCAATGCCGCTACCCAGGGCGTCGAGCCGGGTCTGCCGCTGCCGGTGGTCATCACCGTGTACAGCGACAAGAGCTTTACCTTCATCATGAAGACCCCGCCGGCTACCGTGCTGCTGAAAAAGGCAGTGGGTATCCAGAGTGGTTCGAGCAACCCGAATACCAAGAAAGTGGGTACGGTTACCCGCGCTCAGCTTGAAGAAATCGCAAAGACCAAGCGCCCCGATCTGACTGCATCCGATATGGATGCTGCCGTGCGTACCATCGCCGGCAGTGCACGCAGTATGGGTCTGAACGTGGAGGGTGTGTGAGATGGCCAAGCTTACCAAGCGTCAGAAGGCAATCCGCGAGAAGGTCGATGCCAATCGCCTCTATCCGGTGAACGAGGCTTTCGATGTCCTCAAGTCGCTTTCCAGCGTGAAATTCGTTGAGTCAGTCGATGTGGCGGTGAACCTCGGTGTCGATCCGCGTCGCTCCGATCAGGTTGTGCGTGGCGCCACCGTGCTTCCGCGCGGTACAGGCAAGAGCGTGCGCGTTGCGGTATTCGCCCAGGGCGCCAATGCTGAGGCGGCTAAAGCGGCCGGGGCCGACATCGTCGGTTTCGAAGACCTGGGGGATTCCATCAAGGCGGGCAACATGGATTTCGACGTGGTCATCGCCACGCCGGACGCCATGCGTGTCGTCGGTCAGCTGGGCCAGATCCTGGGTCCGCGCGGTCTTATGCCGAACCCCAAGGTCGGTACCGTGACGATGGATGTCGCCGGTGCGGTAAAGAATGCCAAGGCCGGTCAGGTCCGTTACCGTACCGACAAGGCCGGTATCATTCACTGCACCATTGGCAAGGTCAGTTTTGATCCCGAGGCGCTGCTTGAAAACCTCAATGCACTGCTCTCCGATCTGAACCGCGCCAAGCCTTCGGCGGCGAAAGGTATCTACATGAAGCGCATCACCGTCTCCACGACCATGGGGCCGGGTCTTGCGGTCGATCCTTCGACCGTGACTGCGTAACGATTTGGGCGGCCGGCGTCAAGCGCCGGCCTGTCTGAGACCGCGGGTGCCCGTTCTCGGGCTTAAGGACTTTTCGAAGTCGCCCGCGTAGACGGCGCAGCCCATGGGCGTTTACGAACATATGGCTGGCCGTGAAAGGGGAGGAGAAATCCTCCGTTCAAGGCAAGAGGAGAGCAGTGTCTCTCCGCTATCGAGGTTGTATCAATGGCATTGACACTGGAAGACAAGAAGGTCGTCGTTGCCGAGGTAGCCGAAGTTGCATCCCGCGCACTTTCCGCCGTTGCGGCGGAATATAGCGGTCTGACCGTCGAAAAGATGACGGCCCTGCGCGTTCAGGCGCGTGAAAAGGGTGTCTATGTTCGCGTCGTCAAGAACACGCTGGCGCGTCGTGCCGTTGCCGGAACCGAATTCGAGTGCATGAGCGAAGGTCTGAGTGGCCCGCTCGTTCTTGCATTCTCGCTGGAGGATCCGGGCGCGGCCGCGCGTCTGATGCGCGATTTCGCCAAGGATAATAACAAGCTGGTTGTCCGGCTTGTATCCATTGGTGGCAAGCTCTACCCGGCATCCGAACTCGACCGCGTCGCCAGCATTCCGACTCGCGAGCAGGCTCTGTCCATGCTCATGTCGGTCATGCAGGCTCCGATCGCCAAGTTCGTTCGCACGCTCAACGAAGTACCGGGCAAACTCGTCCGTACCGTTGCCGCGATCCGCGATCAGAAAGAAGCCGCTTGAGCGGCTTCGCGTAAACCCCATTCGTATTTTTAGGTGAACAAAATGGCTGTTAGCAAAGACGACATTCTCGAAGCAATCTCCAACATGACCGTCATGGAGGTTGTTGACCTGATCTCCGCCATGGAAGAGAAGTTCGGCGTGACTGCCGCTGCGGCTGTAGCTGTGGCTGCTGCTCCGGCTGCTGCTGCTCCGGCTGCTGAAGAGAAGACCGAGTTCGACGTTGTCATGACCTCTTTCGGCGAGAACAAGGTCGGCGTGATCAAGGCCGTGCGTGAGATCACCGGCCTGGGTCTGAAAGAAGCCAAAGACATGGTTGAGGGCGTACCGTCTACCGTTAAGGAAGCGGCTTCCAAGGCCGACGCCGAAACCATGAAGAAGAAGCTCGAAGAGGCAGGCGCCAAGGTCGAGCTGAAGTAATCCTGGCTAACCCGGGATGATGTATCGGCTGGCAGCAATAGGCTGCCGGCCTTTTCTTGCTTTAGAGGCACAGTCCTCTACGCCCCGACAGGGCCAGATTTCGCTGTTCCGAAGAGGAAACCAGATGAGCTACTCATTCACCGAGAAGAAGCGCATTCGCAAGGATTTCGGAAAACGGCCCCCCATTCTCAAGGTTCCGTATCTGCTCGCCACCCAGGTTGACTCCTACAAGGGGTTCCTGCAGGAAGGCTCGACGCTGGCGGTTCGCCGTGACATGGGGTTGCACGCCGCGCTGAAGTCCGTATTCCCGATTTCCAGTCACTCGGGAAACGCGACGCTCGAGTACGTTGACTACCGACTCGGCGAGCCGCCCTTCGACGTGAAGGAATGTCAGATTCGTGGTCTGACCTATGCGGCGCCGTTGCGTGTGAAGATGCGTCTGGCGATTTATGACAAGGATGCCCCGGCGGGCACGCGCATCGTTAAGGATGTTCGCGAGCAGGAAGTGTACATGGGGGAAATCCCCCTGATGACCGACTCCGGCACCTTCGTCGTCAATGGCACCGAGCGTGTGATCGTCTCCCAGCTGCATCGCTCGCCTGGTGTCTTCTTCGATCATGACAAGGGCAAGACCCACTCTTCGGGCAAGTTGCTGTTCTCCGCGCGGGTGATTCCTTATCGTGGTTCGTGGCTCGATTTCGAGTTCGACCCCAAGGACCTGCTGTTCGCGCGTATCGACCGCCGTCGCAAGTTGCCGGTGACGGTTCTGCTGCGTGCCCTGGGTTATACCAATGCGCAGATGCTGGAGATGTTCTTCGATTTCCACGATTACCACGTGGAGGGAATGGGGCGCTTCGAACTCGCGCTGGTTCCCGAGCGGCTTAAAGGCGAAAACGCCGCCTTCGATATTCGCATCGGTGACCAGCTGATTGTCGAATCCGGGCGTCGTATCACCGCGAAGCATGTCCGCGACATCACCAAGGCGGGTATCGAGCGTCTTGAAGTCCCCGAAGACTATCTGATCGGTCAGATCCTCGCGCGCGATCTTGTCGATACCAGCACGGGTGAGCTGATCGCCAAGGCTAACGACGAGCTCACGGTCGAACTGTTGCGCAAGATTGCCGAGGCCGGGATCCGTGAATTCTCCACGCTGTATTTCAACGACGTGGATCGTGGTCCGTTCATTTCCCTGACCCTGAGAGCCGATCAGACCGTCACTCCGCTGGATGCGATGGTTGAAATCTACCGCATGATGCGTCCGGGTGAACCGCCGACCAAAGACGCGGCCGAAGCGCTTTTCCATGGGCTGTTCTTCTCCGAGGACCGCTACGATCTCTCCACCGTGGGCCGCATGAAGTTCAACCGCCGTGTGAACCGCGAAGGGGATGTCGGCCCCGGTGTGCTTTGCGATCCGGTGTACTTCGGCGCACTGGCATCTCGCGGTGACGAGGAAGCACGTAAGCTGCTCGAAGTCAGCGGCGATACGGCCGACATCATCGATGTCATCAAGGTGTTGATCGACATCCGCAACGGCAACGGTCAGACCGACGATATCGACCACCTGGGCAACCGTCGCGTGCGCTCGGTGGGCGAGATGGCTGAAAACGTCTTCCGCATCGGTCTGGTGCGTGTCGAACGTGCCGTGAAGGAGCGTCTGGGCCTTGCGGAATCCGAAGGCTTGATGCCGCAGGAGCTGATCAATGCCAAGCCGGTCGCGGCCGCGATCAAAGAGTTTTTCGGTTCCTCTCAGCTCTCGCAGTTCATGGACCAGAACAACCCGCTGTCCGAGGTCACGCACAAGCGTCGCGTATCGGCCCTTGGGCCCGGTGGTTTGACGCGCGAACGGGCGGGATTCGAAGTTCGCGACGTGCACCTGACCCATTATGGTCGCGTGTGCCCGATTGAAACGCCGGAAGGTCCGAACATCGGTCTGATCAACTCGATGGCGGTTTACGCCCGTACCAATGAGTATGGATTCCTTGAGACGCCCTACCGTCGTGTTGTCGATGGCAAGGTAACGCCCCAGGTGGACTACCTGTCGGCAATTGAGGAAGCCAAGTACACCATTGCGCAGGCCAATTCGACTGTCGATGAAGAAGGTCGCCTGATTGGCGATCTCGTCTCCGCACGCCAGGCGGGTGAATTCACCCTGTCCACGCCGGACAAGATCGAATACATGGACGTTTCACCGCGTCAGATCGTTTCCGTCGCCGCCTCGATGATTCCGTTCCTTGAGCACGACGATGCCAACCGCGCCCTGATGGGCTCGAACATGCAGCGTCAGGCGGTTCCCACCCTGCGTGCCGACAAGCCGTTGGTCGGTACAGGCATGGAGCGCGTGGTGGCTGTGGATTCCGGCTCTGCCGTGGTGGCCCGCCGTGGTGGTGTGGTGGATGCGGTGGATGCTTCCCGTGTGGTGGTTCGCGTCAATGATGCGGAAACCACGGCCGGCGAAGTGGGGGTCGATATCTACAACCTCACCAAATACACCCGTTCCAACCAGAATACCTGCATCAACCAGCGTCCGCTGGTGAAAGCCGGTGACATCATCGCCCGTGGCGACGTGCTGGCCGATGGCCCCTCGACCGACATGGGTGAGCTGGCGCTGGGGCAGAACATCCTCGTCGCGTTCATGCCGTGGAATGGTTACAACTTCGAAGACTCCATTCTGCTCTCCGAGCGTGTGGTACGTGAAGACCGCTTCACGACCATCCATATCGAAGAACTGACCTGCGTCGCTCGCGATACCAAGCTTGGGCCTGAGGAAATCACCGCCGACATCCCCAACGTCGCGGAAGGTCTGCTCAACAAGCTCGATGAGTCTGGCGTTGTCCACATCGGAGCGGAGGTCAAGCCCAACGATATTCTGGTCGGTAAGGTGACGCCCAAGGGCGAAACCCAGCTGACGCCGGAAGAGAAGCTTCTGCGCGCGATCTTCGGTGAAAAGGCTTCCGATGTGAA
Source organism: Halothiobacillaceae bacterium (assembly GCA_028696185.1). Classification (GTDB taxonomy): domain Bacteria; phylum Pseudomonadota; class Gammaproteobacteria; order Halothiobacillales; family Halothiobacillaceae; genus JAQVHL01. The sequence continues at coordinate 39,602 of JAQVHL010000010.1, read as the reverse complement.
GGATTCTTCCCTGCGCGTACCGCCGGGCATGGAAGGCACTGTTATCGACGTGCGCGTGTTCACCCGCGATGGCGTTGAGAAGGACGCTCGCGCCAAAGCAATCGAAGAGGCCGATCTTGCGGCCGTGCGCAAGGATCTCAAGGACCGCATGCGCATCATTGAGGATGACATCTTCGCCCGTCTGGAAAACCTGCTGGTAGGCCAGAAGGCAGAAGGGGGGCCGGGCGTGAAAGCGGGTATGGCCATCACCACAGAGCAGTTGTCGGCACTGCCACGTGAAGACTGGTTCCGCATTCGTCTGGCGGATGAGGCTGTCGCCCGTCAGGTCGAGCAGTTCGCCGCCAAGCTCGATGAGCAGCGCAAGGACTCGGAGCGTCGGTTCCACGAGAAGAAGCTGAAAATTCAGCAAGGGGACGATCTGGCCCCCGGCGTGCTCAAGATGGTCAAGGTCTATCTTGCTGTGCGTCGCCGTATTCAGCCGGGTGACAAAATGGCCGGCCGTCACGGCAACAAGGGTGTGGTCTCCATGATCGTGCCCGAAGAAGACATGCCGTACCGTGACAACGGGCAGCCGGTCGATATCTGTCTGAATCCGCTGGGCGTGCCTTCACGTATGAACATCGGACAGATCCTTGAAACCCATCTGGGCCTTGCAGCACGCGGCCTGGGTTACAAGATCGAAGCCATGCTGCGCCAGGAACGTGCCAAGGCACTGGTCGAGATTCGGGACTTCCTTGAAAAAGTCTACAACCATCGTGGCGAGAAGCAGGTCGACCTGGATCAGTTCAGTGACGATGAGCTTCTGGAAATGGCGCGCAACCTGACCAAGGGCGTGCCCATGGCCACCCCGGTGTTCGACGGGGCAGCGGAAGAAGAAATCAAGCACATGCTTGAGCTCGCTGATCTGCCGGCCAGCGGTCAGGTACAGCTCTATGACGGGCGTACCGGGGAGGCGTTTGATCGCCCGACCACCGTGGGCTACATGTACATGCTCAAGCTGAACCACCTGGTCGACGACAAAATGCACGCCCGATCGACCGGTCCGTACAGCCTGGTCACCCAGCAGCCGCTGGGCGGCAAGGCACAGTTTGGTGGCCAGCGTTTCGGGGAGATGGAAGTGTGGGCGCTGGAAGCCTATGGCGCGGCCTACACCCTGCAGGAAATGCTTACCGTCAAGTCTGACGATGTGAATGGCCGCAACAAGATGTACAAAAACATCGTCGACGGCGACCACCGCATGGATGCCGGCATGCCGGAATCCTTCAACGTACTGTTGAAGGAAATCCGCTCGCTGGGCATCAACATCGAGCTTGAACAGGGCGAGTAAGTCCTACCCGAACCGGCATGCGGGGTGCGTACAGCGCCCCGCGATATCAGCAGCGCCCACGGCGTATTGCAGGAGTTGCGATGAAAGAATTGCTCAACCTGATGAAACAGCAGGTTACGGAAGAGGACTTCGACTTCATCCGTATTTCTCTGGCCTCACCGGACATGATTCGTTCCTGGTCCTATGGCGAGGTCAAAAAACCTGAAACCATCAACTACCGCACGTTCAAGCCGGAGCGTGATGGTTTGTTCTGCGCCAAGATCTTCGGCCCGGTGCGCGATTACGAGTGCCTGTGCGGAAAGTACAAGCGGCTCAAGCACCGCGGCGTGGTCTGTGAGAAGTGCGGGGTGGAAGTCACCCTGTCCAAGGTGCGCCGTGAACGCATGGGTCATATCGACCTGGCCAGCCCCGTAGCGCACATCTGGTTCCTGAAGTCCCTGCCGTCGCGCATTGGTTTGCTGCTCGATCAGACGCTGCGCGACATCGAGCGTGTGCTGTATTTCGAGGCATTCATCGTTACCGAGCCGGGCCTGACACCCTTGCAAAAGGGGCAGCTGCTGACCGACGAGGATTACCTGGACGCCATTGAGCAGTACGGTGACGAATTCCAGGCCATGATGGGTGCCGAGGCGATTCACAAGATCCTCTCCGCCATGAACCTGGAAGCGGAGGCGCGCAAGCTGCGCGAGGAACTGGTGGAAACCAGCTCCGAGACCAAGATCAAGCGCATCACCAAGCGCCTGAAGCTGATCGAATCCTTTGTCGAGTCCGGCAACAAGCCGGAGTGGTTGATCCTTACCGTCCTGCCTGTGTTGCCGCCGGATCTGCGTCCGCTGGTTCCGCTGGATGGCGGGCGTTTCGCCACCTCCGATCTGAACGATCTCTACCGTCGCGTCATCAACCGCAACAACCGACTCAAGCGTTTGCTGGAGCTCAATGCGCCGGACATCATCGTGCGCAACGAAAAGCGCATGCTGCAGGAATCGGTGGATTCGCTGCTCGACAACGGTCGCCGTGGCCGTGCCGTGACCGGTACCAACAAGCGTCCGCTCAAGTCCCTTGCGGACATGATCAAAGGCAAGCAGGGGCGTTTCCGTCAGAACCTTCTCGGTAAGCGCGTGGACTACTCCGGCCGTTCGGTCATCGTGGTTGGCCCCACCCTGCGCCTGCATCAGTGCGGTCTGCCCAAGAAGATGGCGCTGGAACTCTTCAAGCCATTCATTTTCGGTAAGCTGGTACGGCGGGGTCTTGCCACGACCATCAAGGCCGCGAAGAAGCTTGTTGAGCGTGAAGGGCCGGAAGTCTGGGATGTGCTCGAAGAGGTGATCCGTGAGCATCCGGTCATGCTCAACCGCGCACCGACCCTGCACCGCCTGGGCATTCAGGCTTTCGAGCCGATTCTGATCGAAGGCAAGGCCATCCAGCTGCACCCCTTGGTCTGTGCTGCGTTCAACGCCGACTTCGACGGCGACCAGATGGCCGTGCATGTGCCGCTGTCGCTGGAAGCCCAGATTGAAGCGCGTGCCTTGATGATGTCCACCAACAACGTGCTTTCCCCGGCGAACGGCGAGCCGATTATCGTGCCGTCGCAGGACATAGTTCTGGGTATCTACTACATGACCCGTTCGCGCGTGAACGGTCGTGGCGAAGGCATGATGTTCTCTGATCTGGACGAACTCCAGCGCGCTTACGACAACCGTGTGGTGGAATTGGGCGCCAAGGTCAAAGTGCGCCTGATGGATTGGGATGTCCAGGAAAGCGGTGAGCGCACACCCAAGCGTGCCGTGGTCGAGACAACTGTGGGGCGCGCCTTGTTGTACAAGGTCGTTCCCGCCGGGGTTCCTTTCGCCCTGGTCAACCGCGACATGGGCAAGAAGGCCATTTCCGCACTGCTCAACTACGTTTACCGCGATCTGGGCCTGAAGGACACCGTGGTCTTTGCCGACCAGCTGATGTACACCGGCTTCCGCTACGCGACGCGTTCCGGTATTTCCATCTGCTCCGATGACATGGTCATCCCGGATGACAAGGCGCGCATCCTGGCCGAAGCCGAGTCCGAGGTGAAGGAAATCCAGGATCAGTACGCCAACGGTCTGGTAACCCAGGGCGAGCGCTACAACAAGGTGGTCGACATCTGGTCCCGTGCGAACGATCAAATCTCCAAGGCCATGATGGCCCAGCTGGGGTCGGAGAGCGTAACGGATGCCGAGGGCAAGTCGGTCAAACAGAGCTCCTTCAACTCCATTTACATGATGGCGGACTCCGGCGCGCGCGGTAGCGCGGCGCAGATTCGTCAGCTCGCCGGTATGCGCGGCCTGATGGCCAAGCCCGACGGCTCGATCATCGAGACGCCGATCACAGCAAACTTCCGTGAAGGACTGGACGTACTGCAGTACTTCATCTCCACCCATGGTGCACGTAAGGGTCTGGCCGATACCGCCCTGAAAACCGCGAACTCGGGTTACCTGACCCGTCGTCTGGTGGACGTTGCCCAGGACATGGTCGTGACCATGGACGATTGCGGCACCAAGAGCGAGGGCCTGCGTGTGGCGCCGGTCATCGAAGGCGGTGACGTGGTCGAGGGTCTGGGGGAGCGTATCCTGGGCCGTGTGACCTCGCGCGATGTGGTTGTCCCCGCAACCGGCGAACTGCTGGTGCCTGCCAACACCCTTATCGACGAAGCTATTGTCCGTCGTATCGAGGATATGGGCGTCGATGAAGTGTGGGTACGCTCGACCATCACCTGCGAATCGCGCTACGGTGTGTGTGCCAAGTGTTACGGCCGCGACCTTGCCCGTGGGCATCTGGTCAACGTTGGTGAGTCTGTCGGCGTCATTGCCGCACAGTCCATTGGTGAGCCGGGCACCCAGCTCACCATGCGCACCTTCCATATCGGGGGTGCCGCTTCGCGTTCGGCGGCGGCAAGCAGTGTCGAGAACAAGGCGGCTGGCGTACTGCGCTTCCATAACATGAAGACCGTCACCAACCGTGAAGGCTTGCTGGTGGCGGTTACCCGCTCCGGTGAGTTGGGTCTCGTGGACGAGCACGGTCGTGAGCGTGAGCGCTACAAGATTCCCTACGGGGCGGTTATCCGCGTCCGTGAGGGAGAAGCCGTTCAGGCGGGGCAGACCCTGGCCAGCTGGGATCCGCATACTCACCCGGTCGTCACAGAGGTGGCAGGGCGCGTGCGCTTCATCGACTTCGTGGACGGGGTTACCGTACAGTCCGTTACGGACGAGATTACCGGGCTGTCCTCGCGTGTCGTTACCGATCCCAAGCAGCGTGGGTCGGCCGGCAAGGATCTGCGCCCGATGGTCAAGCTGATGGACGAGAACGGCAAGGATCTGTGCCTTGCGGGCACCGATCTGCCGGCGCATTACTTCCTGCCGGCCGGGGCGATCGTCAATATTGAAGACGGTGCCGCCGTCGCAGTGGGTGATGTGGTTGCACGTATCCCGCAAGAGACTTCCAAGACGCGCGACATTACCGGCGGTCTGCCGCGCGTGGCGGATCTGTTCGAGGCGCGCCGACCTAAGGATCCGGCCATCCTGGCCGAGCATACCGGCACGGTCAGCTTCGGCAAGGAAACCAAGGGCAAGCAGCGCCTGCTCATCACCACTGACGATGGTTATGTGCACGAGGAGCTGATTCCGAAGTGGCGCACTGTCAACGTCTTCGAGGGTGAGCGGGTAAACAGCGGCGAGGTGATTGCGGACGGAGAACCCGCTCCGCACGACATTCTGCGCCTGCGCGGTGTATCCGAACTTTCCGGATACCTGACCAAGGAAATCCAGGATGTCTACCGTCTTCAGGGTGTGAAGATCAACGACAAGCACATTGAAGTCATCGTTCGCCAGATGCTGCGCAAGGTCGATATTGTCGAGCCGGGTGATACCAATTACTTGGTAGGCGAACAGGTCGACAAGGCGCGCCTGCTGGAAGAAAACCGTCGTATCGAAGAAAAAGGCGGTTTTACGGCGAAATACTCGCCTGTCCTGCTGGGTATCACCAAGGCATCGCTGGTGACTGAATCCTTCGTCTCTGCGGCGTCCTTCCAGGAAACCACCCGCGTGCTGACCGAAGCGGCAACGCGCGGTCTGGTCGATGAGCTGCGTGGCCTGAAGGAAAACGTCATCGTCGGCCGCTTGATTCCCGCCGGTACGGGCCTCGCGTTCCATCAGGATCGCCGTCGTCGCCGTTTGCAGGATCGGGATTTCGATGCGGTTTTTCAGGTGAGCGAGAAGGAAACGGCCGTTTCCGTCCCCGAAGTCGGGACAGATGAGTAACCGAACGACCCCATGGGACGCCTGCCAAGTTGACAGGCCGGTGGCGCGTCCCTAGAATTTCAACCCTTTGCGACAGGCGGGCGTCCTGTCGCTACTTTTTTGGTTGGAGATACCGAACCAATGGCAACAGTGAATCAGCTTGTACGCAAGCCGCGCAAGCGCCTGGTCGAAAAGACCAAGGTTCCCGCACTTGCGGGCTGCCCGCAGCGTCGCGGGGTCTGCACCCGTGTATATACCACCACTCCGAAGAAGCCGAACTCCGCGCTGCGTAAGGTCGCCAAGGTGCGTCTGACCAGCGGTTTCGAAGTGATCGGCTACATCGGTGGTGAAGGGCACAACCTTCAGGAACACTCCGTGGTCCTGATCCGTGGCGGTCGTGTAAAGGACTTGCCGGGTGTGCGTTATCACATCGTCCGTGGCAGCCTGGATACCCAGGGTGTTGCGAAGCGTCGTCAGGGCCGTTCCAAGTACGGCGCCAAGCGACCGAAAAGCTAATTAGTCGAGAATCAGGTCATGCCCAGAAGAAGAGAAGTACCCAAGCGCGAAGTCCTGCCGGATCCGAAGTTCGGAAACGTCACGGTCGCGAAGTTCATTAACATGATCATGCTCAGCGGCAAGAAGTCCGTCGCTGAGAGTATCCTCTACGGCGCAATGGACCAGATCGAAGCCAAGGGCAAGGGGGCTCCTGTTGAGCTCGTCGAGCGTGCCCTGGAAAACGTCAGTCCGGCAGTTGAGGTCAAGTCACGTCGTGTAGGTGGCGCCACCTATCAGGTGCCCGTTGAAGTTCGTTCAGTACGTCGTACCTCCCTGGCGATGCGCTGGCTGATCGATGCTGCGCGCAAGCGTGGTGAAAAGTCGATGGCCCTGAAGCTTGCCGGCGAGCTGATGGATGCCGCTGAGAACCGCGGCGCGGCCGTGAAGAAGCGTGAAGACACCCACCGCATGGCCGAGGCGAACAAAGCCTTCGCACATTTCCGTTGGTAAGACGAGGGCAAACCTGTGGCACGTACGACATCGCTTGAGCACTACCGTAATTTCGGCATCATGGCTCACATTGACGCCGGGAAAACGACAACCTCCGAGCGCATTCTTTTCTATACGGGTGTTTCCCACAAGATCGGTGAGGTTCATGAGGGCGCGGCCACCATGGACTGGATGGAGCAGGAGCAGGAGCGTGGTATCACGATTACCTCCGCTGCGACCACCGCCTTCTGGTCGGGGATGGACAAGCAGTTTGTCCAACATCGTTTCAACATCATCGATACCCCGGGTCACGTGGACTTCACCATCGAAGTGGAGCGCTCGCTGCGCGTGCTTGACGGTGCGGTGTTCGTGCTGTGCGCCGTCGGTGGCGTTCAGCCGCAGTCCGAGACGGTTTGGCGTCAGGCCAACAAGTATGGCGTCCCGCGCATTGCGTTTGTCAACAAAATGGACCGTTCGGGCGCCAATTTCCTGCGCGTTATGGAGCAGGTCAAGGCGCGTCTGGGCGGCAATGCGGTACCGGTGGTTCTGCCGATTGGTGCCGAGGACAACTTCCAGGGTGTTGTCGATCTCATTCGCATGAAGGCGATCTACTGGAACGAAGCCGACAAGGGCATGACTTACGATACCCGCGACATTCCGGCAGATATGCTGGAGCTCGCGCAGGAGTATCGCGAGAAGATGATCGAGGCGGCGGCCGAAGCCAATGAAGAGCTGATGGAAAAATATCTCGGTTCGGGCGAGCTTTCCGACGACGAGATCAAGCTGGGTCTTCGTGCCCGCTGTCTGGCCAACGAGATCGTGCCGGCCTTCTGTGGCTCCGCGTTCAAGAACAAGGGCGTGCAGCGCATGCTCGATGGCGTGATCGAGTTTCTGCCGGCCCCGATCGATGTTCCCGCGATCAAGGGCGAGCTGGAAAATGGTGAGCCGTCAGAGCGCAAGCCCGCCGATGAGGCGCCGTTCTCCGCGTTGGCCTTCAAGATCATGACCGACCCGTTTGTCGGCACGCTCACCTTCATTCGCGTCTACTCCGGCGTGATGCTGAAAGGTGAGACCGTATACAACTCGGTCAAGCAGTCGCGCGAGCGCATTGGTCGCGTCATGCAGATGCACGCCAATACCCGCGAGGAAATCGAAGAGGTCCGTGCCGGTGATATCGCCGCAGCCGTTGGTCTCAAGAACGTCACTACCGGTGACACACTTTGCGATCCGAGCAACATCATCATCCTGGAGCGCATGGACTTCCCGGAGCCCGTGATTCACGTCGCGGTTGAGCCCAAGACCAAAAGCGACCAGGAAAAGATGGGTATTGCCCTGTCCCGTCTGGCTCAGGAAGACCCGTCCTTCCGTGTCTTTACGGACGAAGAATCCGGTCAGACCATCATTGGTGGTATGGGTGAATTGCACCTTGAAATCATCGTTGACCGTATGCGTCGCGAGTTCAAGGTCGAGGCGAACATTGGCAAGCCGCAGGTGGCCTACCGCGAAACCATTCGCAAATCGGTCGAGTCCGAAGGCAAGTTCGTCCGGCAGTCTGGTGGCCGTGGTCAGTACGGTCACGTCTGGTTGCGTATCGAGCCGCTTGAGGCGGGGGCGGGTTACGTCTTCGAGAACGGCATTGTCGGGGGGGTGGTTCCGCGTGAATACATCCCGGCTGTCGATAAGGGGATTCAGGAGCAGATCAAGAACGGTGTCATCGCCGGTTACCCTGTCGTTGATGTCAAGGTGACGATCTTCGATGGTTCCTACCACGACGTCGACTCCTCGGAAATGGCGTTCAAGATCGCTGGCTCGATGGGCTTCAAGGAGGGGGCCGTCAAGGCCGATCCGGTTCTGCTCGAACCGATCATGAAGGTTGAGGTGGAAACTCCTGAAGACTACATGGGCGACGTTATCGGCGACATCAACCGTCGTCGCGGCATGATCCAGGGCATGGATGATGCGCCGGGTGGTTCCAAGATTGTCCGCGCGGAGGTTCCGCTGGCTGAAATGTTCGGTTACGCCACTGACCTGCGTTCGGCTACCCAGGGGCGCGCCACCTACTCCATGGAGTTTGCCAAGTACGCCGAAACCCCGCGCAATGTTGCCGAGGCGGTCATCAAGGGCAACGCCTGATTCAATCCATATACATTCTGAGGTTTTAAGTCATGTCCAAGGAAAAGTTTGAGCGTAAGAAGCCCCACGTCAACGTGGGCACGATTGGTCACGTTGACCACGGCAAGACCACCCTGACGGCGGCCATCACCAAGGTGGCGGCAGAGACCTTTGGTGGTGAGCTGAAGGCCTTCGACGAAATCGACAAGGCGCCGGAAGAAAAGGCGCGCGGTATCACCATCTCCACCTCTCATGTGGAATATGAGTCCGCGAACCGCCACTACGCGCACGTTGACTGCCCGGGTCACGCCGACTACGTGAAGAACATGATCACCGGCGCGGCGCAGATGGACGGTGCGATCCTTGTTTGCTCCGCAGCGGATGGCCCGATGCCGCAGACCCGCGAGCACATCCTGCTGTCTCGTCAGGTCGGCGTACCGTACATTGTCGTGTTCCTGAACAAGGCTGACATGGTTGACGACGCCGAGCTTCTGGAGCTGGTCGAGATGGAAATCCGCGACCTGCTCTCCCAGTACGACTTCCCGGGCGATGACACCCCGGTCGTCATTGGCTCCGCACTCAAGGCGCTGGAAGGCGACCAGAGCGAAATTGGCGCCCCGTCCGTACTGCGCCTGCTGGAAGCGCTGGACAGCTACATCCCGCTGCCGGAGCGTGCCGTAGATGGCGCATTCCTGATGCCGGTTGAAGACGTGTTCTCCATTTCCGGTCGCGGTACCGTCGTGACCGGTCGTATCGAGCGCGGCATCATCAAGGTGGGCGAGGAAGTCGAAATCGTCGGCATCCGCGACACCCAGAAGACCACCGTCACGGGCGTGGAAATGTTCCGCAAGCTGCTGGACCAGGGTCAGGCCGGTGATAACGTGGGCGTACTGCTTCGCGGCACCAAACGTGACGACGTCGAGCGCGGTCAGGTACTGTGCAAGCCGGGCAGCATCAAGCCGCACACCAAGTTTGATGCGGAAGTGTACGTCCTGTCGAAGGAAGAGGGTGGTCGTCACACCCCGTTCTTCAACGGCTACCGCCCGCAGTTCTACTTCCGCACCACGGACGTGACCGGCTCGGTCGAGCTTCCGGAAGGCGTGGAAATGGTCATGCCGGGTGACAACGTGTCCATGAAAGTGGCGCTGATCAACCCCATCGCCATGGAAGAAGGTCTTCGTTTCGCGATTCGCGAAGGCGGCCGTACCGTAGGCGCCGGCGTCGTCGCCAAGATCATCGAGTAATAAAATGGCTGGTCAAACAATCCGTATCCGTCTGAAGTCGTTCGATCACCGTTTGATCGACCGTTCCGCCAGCGAAATCGTGGACACCGCGAAGCGCACCGGTGCGCGTGTGAAGGGGCCGATTCCCCTTCCCACCAAGAACGAGCGCTTCACTGTGCTGATTTCCCCGCACGTCAACAAGGACGCGCGTGATCAGTACGAACTGCGTACCCACAAGCGTCTGCTCGACATCGTCGATCCGACGGACAAAACTGTGGATGCCCTGATGAAGCTGGACCTCGCTGCAGGCGTGGACGTGCAGATCAGGCTTAACTAACAGAAATTTATCTGTTATAGTACTGCGCTTTCTCAGCCCGGTGTGCTCGGCGCGCCGGGCTGAGGCTTTTGTACGGGCCGATCAATCGTAATCGGTTTTCAAGAGGAAAATAACGATGGCACTAGGTCTGGTGGGTCGTAAGCTCGGCATGACGCGCGTCTTTGACGATGCGGGTGTGTCCGTGCCGGTGACCGTCATTCAAGTGGAGCCGAACCGGGTCAGCCAGCTGCGTACCGTCGAGGCAGACGGTTACACCGCTGTGCAGGTGACTACCGGTGTTCGGCGTGCAACCCGCGTGACTTCGGCCATGGCTGGGCATTTCGCCAAGGCGAATGTCGAAGCGGGTCGGGGTGTTTGGGAATTTCGTGTTGATTCGCTCGAAGGCTTCGTTGCCGGCGGCGAGATCGGTCTGTCCGTGCTCGATGGCGTAAGCGCCGTTGATGTGGCAGGCATCAGCAAGGGTAAAGGCTTTGCTGGTACCGTGAAGCGTCACAACTTCCGTACCCAGGATATGACGCACGGTAACTCGCGCTCGCACCGCGTGCCGGGTTCCATTGGTCAGCGACAGACGCCGGGGCGCGTGTTCCCGGGTAAGCGCATGGCCGGTCACATGGGGGATGAGCGGGTGACCGCGCTGAACCTGAAGGTTGTTCGCGTTGACGCTGAGCGCGGTCTGTTGCTGGTCAAGGGCGCCGTTCCGGGCGCGACTGGTGGCGACGTGTTTGTTCGTCCGTCGGTCAAGGCGTGAGGGGGCGTAGCTAATGGAAATCAAACTGCACAATGGTGGGCAGCTTTCGGTGTCCGACGCCGTGTTTGCGCGTAACTACAACGAAGGCCTGGTTCATCAGGTCGTTGTGGCTTACATGGCAGGCGCCCGTGCCGGCACCAAGCGTCAGCTTTCCCGTTCCGAGGTCAGTGGCGGTAACGTCAAGCCCTGGCGTCAGAAAGGGACCGGTCGTGCGCGTCACGGTTCAACCCGTACCCCGATCTGGCGTACCGGTGGTGTTACTTTCGCTGCGCGTCCGCGCAACTTCGAGCAGAAGGTCAACCGCAAGATGTATCGCGCTGCAATCAGCGTGATTCTCTCTGAGCTGCTGCGTCAGGATCGTCTGCACGTCGTCGATAACTTCACTATCGAGGCCCCGAAGACGCGCATGCTGGTTGGTGCCCTGCGCGACATGGGGCTGACGGAAGGTCGTCGGTTGATCGTTACCGATGGTTTTGACGAAAACGTCTACCTGGCTTCGCGTAACGTGATCGAGCTGGGCTATCTGGACGTTGCTGCGCTGGATCCGGTGAGTCTGGTGGGTGCGGATCGTGTGCTCATCACCGCGGCCGCGCTGAAAATGATCGAGGAGTGGCTGTCATGAGTGCCGAACGTATTCTTCAGGTTCTGCGTGCGCCTGTGGTGACGGAAAAGGCCGCTCAGGCCAATACGCTCAATCAGTATGTTTTCAAGGTTTCCTCCGACGCGAACAAGTTCGAAGTGAAGAAGGCCATCGAAAGCCTCTTCTCCGTGCGCGTCGTTGAGGTCCGCGTGCTGAACGTCAAGGCGAAGGTCAAGCGTTTCCGTGGGCTTGAAGGCAGTCGCAAGGGCTGGAAAAAAGCCTATGTGACGGTTGCCGAAGGTCAGTCCATCGAGTTCGGCGCAGCCGGCTGAGGGTAAAACATCATGGCACTTATCAAAACCAAACCGACTTCGCCGGGTCGCCGCTTTGTTGTCAAGATCGACAAGTCGCATCTGCACAAGGGTGCGCCCTATGCCGCGCTTGTCGAGAAGCAGAGCAGGAACGGCGGTCGTAACAATAATGGCCGTATCACCGTCCGTCATCAGGGTGGTGGTCACAAGCAGCACTATCGCATCATTGATTTCAAGCGTAACAAGGACGGCATCCCCTGCGTCGTTGAGCGTCTTGAGCATGACCCTAACCGTACCGCGCACATTGCCCTGGTCAAGTACGCCGATGGCGAGCGTCGCTATATCCTGGCTCCGAACAATGTGAAGCCGGGTGACACGCTGATGTCCGGTGTGGAGTCCCCGATCAAGCCGGGGAACTGTCTCCCGCTGCGCAACATCCCGGTGGGCTCTACCGTGCACGCGATCGAGCTCAAGCCTGGCAAGGGCGCACAGATTGCCCGCAGTGCGGGTGCGGCTGTGCAGCTCGTGGCGCGTGAGGGGGCCTATGCCACCCTGCGCCTGCGTTCAGGGGAAATGCGCAAGGTGCTCTCCGAGTGCCGCGCAACCCTGGGCGAGGTGAGCAACGCCGAGCACAACCTGCGTTCGTACGGCAAGGCCGGCGCCAAGCGCTGGATCGGTGTGCGACCGACTGTTCGTGGCGTTGTCATGAACCCGGTCGATCACCCGCACGGTGGTGGTGAGGGTCGTACCTCCGGCGGCCGTCATCCGGTAACCCCGTGGGGCGTACCCACCAAGGGTTACAAGACGCGCAACAACAAGCGTACGGACAAGTTTATCGTCCGTAAGCGCGGCAAATAATTCATAGAGGGAATCAAGGTGCCACGCTCTCTCAAGAAAGGTCCCTTCGTGGACCACCATCTGATGAAAAAAGTGGAAGAGGCGGTTGCAGCCAACGCCAAGCGCCCGATAAAGACCTGGTCCCGTCGGTCGATGATTCTGCCCGAGTTTGTCGGGCTGACCATCGCCGTGCACAACGGTCGCCAGCATGTCCCGGTTCTCGTCAACGAGAATATGGTGGGGCATAAACTGGGTGAGTTCGCGCCGACCCGTACCTACAAGGGTCACGCGGCCGACAAGAAATCGCGCTGAGGAGATAGCCATGCATGCCATCGCTAAATTGAAATACGCGCGCATTTCGCCCCAGAAGGCTCGACTGGTGGCCGATCTCGTGCGCAACATGAACGTCGATCAGGCGCTTCAGGTGCTGAATTTCAGCAACAAGAAAGGTGCAGACATCCTGCGCAAGGTTGTTGAATCCGCTGTAGCCAACGCCGAACACAATGAAGGCGCGGATGTCGATCGTCTGAAGATCACGTCCATCAGCGTCGATGAGGGTCCGGTGCTCAAGCGCTTCCAGGCGCGCGCCAAGGGTCGCGGTACGCGTATCCTCAAGCGTACCAGCCACATCAACGTCACCGTGGCTGAAGTCTGAGGAGGGACAGGACATGGGTCAGAAAGTACATCCCGTAGGTATCCGTCTGGGCATTTCCTCGGACTGGTCGTCACGCTGGTTCGCGGATTCCAAGAGCTTCGCCGGAAACCTGCACAACGACATCAAGGTGCGTGAGTACCTGAAGAAAAAGCTGGCGCACGCCTCCGTGTCGCGTATCCAGATCGAGCGTCCCGCCCGTTCTGCCTTCATTACCATCCACACGGCGCGTCCGGGGATCGTGATTGGCAAGAAGGGCGAGGATATCGAGCGTCTGCGCGCCGAAGTGGCTCCGATGCTGGGCATCGAAGCGTCGAACGTGAAGATCAACGTCGAAGAGATCCGCAAGCCCGAGCTCGATTCCCAGCTCGTTGCTGAAGGTATCGCCCAGCAGCTGGAGCGTCGTGTGATGTTCCGTCGCGCCATGAAGCGTGCGGTTCAGACCACCATGCGTCTTGGCGCACTGGGTGTGAAGGTGAACGTAGCAGGTCGCCTGGGTGGCGCCGAAATCGCCCGTTCCGAGTGGTACCGTGAAGGTCGTGTTCCGCTGCATACCCTGCGTGCGGACATCGACTACGGCTTCGCAGAAGCCCGTACCACTTACGGTGTAATCGGCATCAAGGTCTGGATCTTCAAGGGCGAGGTGTTCGATCGGGCCACCATCGGCGCCAAGAAGTCCGCGGCGGCGTAACCAGGAGCGACAAACATGCTGCTTCCAAAGCGAACTAAATACCGCAAACAGTTCAAGGGCCGCAACCGCGGGCTGGCGAACGTGGGCAACGAGGTCAGCTTCGGCGAATTCGGCCTGAAGACCATCGAGCGCGGCAACATCACCTCCCGTCAGATCGAGGCGGCACGTCGTGCCATCAGCCGCTACGTGCGTCGCGGCGGCAAGATCTGGATCCGTATCTTCCCGGACAAGCCCATTACCCAGAAGCCGCTTGAAGTGCGTATGGGTAAGGGTAAGGGGAGCGTCGAGTACTGGGTTGCCCAGGTGCAGCCGGGCAAGATGCTTTATGAAATCGAAGGTGTCGGCGAAGAGGTGGCGCGTCACGCGTTCGCCCTGGCTGCGGCCAAGCTGCCGGTGAAGACCATTTTCGTTTCCCGGACGGTGATGTGATGAAAGCAAGTGAACTTCGAACCAAATCGGTTGAAGAGCTGCGCACGGAGCTTCTCGCTCTGCGTCGCGAGCAGTTCAACCTGCGCATGCAGCGGGCGCTCTCCCAGGGCGGCAAGCCGCACCTGCTGCGTGTGACCAAGAAATCCATCGCACGCATCAAGATGGTGCTTGCAGAGAAAGAGCAGGCGGGGGTACAGGCATGAGCTCGGAACAGATTCAGCGTACGCGAATCGGCACCGTGGTGAGCGACAAGATGGACAAGTCCATCGTCGTTGCCATCGAGCGTCGTGTTAAACACCCGCTGTACGGCAAGTACATTACCCGCACGACCAAGCTGCACGTTCACGATGAAGCCAATGCCTGCAAGGTAGGCGACGTCGTGGAGATCGTCGAATGCCGACCGATCTCCAAGACCAAGGCATGGAACCTCGTGCGCGTCGTAGAAAGCGCTTCCTGAGGAGTCAGACACCATGATTCAGATGCAAACCATTCTGGATGCGGCAGATAACAGTGGTGCGAAGCGCCTGATGTGCATCAAGGTGCTCGGCGGCTCTCACCGTCGGTATGCCGGTATTGGCGATGTGATCAAGGTCAGCGTCAAGGATGCCATTCCGCGTGGCAAGGTGAAGAAGGGCGATGTGTATAACGCCGTCGTCGTTCGTACCAGCAAGGGCGTGCGTCGTCCGGACGGGTCTCTGATCCGTTTCGATTCGAACGCAGCCGTACTGTTGAACAACAAGCAGGAGCCGATTGGCACCCGCATCTTCGGGCCTGTGACTCGCGAACTTCGTGGTGAAAAATTCATGAAGATCGTGTCGCTGGCGCCCGAGGTTCTCTGAGCGAGGATCACCAAATGCGCAAGATTCGCAAAGGCGACGATGTCGTCGTGATTACTGGCAAGGACAAGGGTCGTCGCGGCACCGTCCTCAAGGTGATCGAAGATAAAGAACTCATCGTCGAGGGGGTGAACATGGTGAAGAAGCACCAGAAGCCGAACCCGATGGCGGGCCAGCCCGGTGGGATCATCGAAAAAGAGATGCCCATTGATATTTCAAATGTAATGCTGTTTAATCCCGCGACCCAAAAAGGGGATCGTGTTGGCTTCCGCCTGCTCGAAGATGGCCGCAAGGTACGGTTCTTCAAGGGTAATGGCGAAGTCGTGGATGCATAAGGTGTGAACATGGCAAGACTTCAGGACTATTATCGACAGACGGTTGTCGGTCAGCTCAAGGAAAAATTGGGCATCGACAACGTCATGGCTGTTCCGAAGCTGACCAAGATCACCGTTAACATGGGCTTGGGCGATGACGCTCGTGACAAGAAGATGGTGGATAACGCCGTCAACGAACTTGCCGCGATTACCGGTCAGCGCCCCATCGTGACTAACGCACGTAAGTCCATCGCGGGGTTCAAGGTTCGTGAAGGTATGGCTCTGGGCGTCAAGGTGACGCTGCGCGGACCCCGCATGTACGAATTCCTCGATCGCCTGATCGCGATTTCGATTCCGCGTATCCGTGACTTCCGCGGTCTGAACCCGCGCTCCTTTGATGGTCGTGGCAACTACAGCTTCGGCGTGCGCGAACAGATCATCTTCCCGGAAATCGATTACGACAAGGTCGACAAGCTGCGTGGTATGGACATTACGTTCACGACCAACGCGAGCAGTGATGACCATGCACGTGCGCTTCTCGAAGCGTTCGAATTCCCGTTCCGTCGCCCAGGAGTGTAACGTGGCCAAGACCTGCATGATCAACCGCGAAGTGCGCCGTGCCAAGCTCGTGAAAAAACACGCGGGCAAGCGCGCCGAATTGAAGGCGGTCATCAACAATCCCGACGCCAGCTACGAGGACAAAATGTCCGCGATGGCCAAGCTCAGCACGCTTCCGCGTGACTCCAGCCCCTGCCGTACACGCAATCGTTGCAGCGTCAGTGGTCGTCCGCACGGCGTGTATCGCAAGTTCGGCCTGGGGCGCAACAAGCTGCGCGAGTACGCCATGCGTGGCGAGATCCCCGGCCTGCGTAAGGCGAGCTGGTAATCGAGGTTAGTATCAATGAGCATGAACGATCCCATCGCGGACATGCTGACCCGTATTCGTAACGGTCAGGGTGCCCGCAAGGCCGAGGTTTCCATGCCTTCCTCCAAGCTCAAGCTGGCGATTGCCAACGTGCTGAAGAACGAAGGGTATGTGGAAAGCTTCTCGGTAGAGAATAACCCCCTGCCGGTGATGACCGTGCGGCTGAAGTATTTCGAGGGCGCTCCAGTCATCGAAAATATCCGTCGTGTCAGCCGTCCCGGCCTGCGTATCTTCAAGGGCGCGAATGAACTGCCCCGCGTACTCGGCGGAATGGGTATCGCGATCGTCTCCACCTCCAAGGGGGTGATGACGGATCGTGAGGCCCGTTCCCGCAACGAGGGTGGTGAAGTTCTGTGCGTCGTGTCCTGATGGAGGTGACAGAATGAGCCGTGTTGCCAAAAAACCTGTCACCCTGCCGAAGGGCGTAGACGCGAAGATCGACGGTGAAGTGCTGGTCATCAAGGGCCCTAAAGGTTCCCTTGAGCAGATCGTGCCTTCTGTCGTCGAAGTGGCCATTGAAAACAGCGAGATCCGTTTCAGCGCAAACGACGACGAGCATGTGAAGCTGGCGGGCACCCTGCGTGCACTTGCCAACAACATGGTCATCGGCGTCAGCCAGGGCTTCGAGCGCAAGCTGCAACTGGTCGGCGTGGGTTACCGCGCTCAGGCTCAGGGCGCTATGCTCAACCTCGCTCTGGGTTACTCGCATCCGATCAACTATCCGGTCCCTGCCGGCATCAGCATCGAGACCCCCTCCCAGACGGAAATCGTCGTCAAGGGTCTGGACAAGCAGAAGGTCGGTCAGGTTGCCTCGGAGATTCGTGGATTCCGTCCGCCTGAGCCTTACAAGGGTAAAGGTGTGAAGTATTCGGATGAAACGATCCTCCGTAAGGAAGCCAAGAAGAAGTAAGGTGTGAGATGAACGCCAAGAGCGAACAACGCATTCGTCGTGCCCGCCGTGCGCGGGCCAAGATCCGGGAGCTCGGGGTCTACCGCCTCACTGTTCACCGTACCCCGCGTCATATCTACGCGCAGATCATCGCACCCTCCGGTAGCGAAGTGGTCGTTGCCGCGTCGACTCTGATGGCGGATGTCAAGGCCGGTCTGAAGTCCACGGGCAATGTCGAGGCGGCGCAAGCTGTCGGTCGCGCCATTGCCGAGCGTGCCAAGGCCAAGGGGCTCTCGCGTGTCGCCTTCGACCGCGCGGGTTTCCTGTATCACGGTCGCATCAAGGCCCTGGCCGATGCGGCTCGTGAAGCCGGTCTCGAGTTCTGAGGAAAGCGATAATGAAGATCGAAACCGAATCCAATGCCGATGGCATGATCGAGAAGCTCGTCGCCGTCAACCGTGTGTCCAAGGTGGTCAAGGGTGGGCGTCAGTTCACCTTCACGGCACTGACCGTAGTAGGCGATGGCAATGGCCGAGTCGGCTTTGGCTATGGCAAGGCAAAAGAAGTGCCGGCAGCCATTCAGAAGGCCATGGACCGTGCGCGTCGCAGCATGGTGGACGTGCCCTTGAACAACGGCACCCTGCACTACGAAACCAAGGGTGAACACGGCGCTGCCGCTGTGTTCATGAAGCCCGCGAGCGAAGGTACCGGCCTGATTGCAGGTGGCGCCATGCGCGCCGTCTTCGAGGCCGCCGGCGTGCGCAACGTGCTGGCCAAGTGCATCGGCACGCGTAACCAGCAGAACGTGATCCGTGCGACCATGAATGCCCTCACCGGCATTCATTCGCCGGAGCGCATTGCTGCCAAGCGTGGCAAGCGCGTAGAAGAAATTCTGGGGTAATCCGATGAGCGCTACCAACAAAATCAAGGTGACGCTGGTCAAGAGCATCAACGGACGGCTGGCAGCGCACAAAGCCTGTGTCCGTGGTCTCGGCCTGCGCCGCATGAACCATACGGTTGAAGTGATCGACACCCCGGAAAACCGGGGCATGATCAACAAGGTCAACTATCTGCTCAAGGTGGAGGCTGTCTGAAGATGCGTCTTAACACGATAGCGCCCGCCGAGGGCAGCCGCCGCGAGAAGGTCCGCCTCGGTCGCGGCATCGGCTCGGGTATGGGCAAAACCTCCGGTCGTGGTCACAAAGGTCAACGTTCGCGTGCCGGTGGCTACCACAAGGTGGGCTTCGAGGGCGGTCAGATGCCCCTGCAGCGTCGCCTGCCGAAAGTCGGCTTCATCGCCCTGAAGTCCCTGCTTTCTGCCGAAGTGCGCACCTCCGAGTTGAACAAGATCGAAGGCGGCATCGTGACCCTTGAGACCCTCAAGGCCGCGAATGTGCTCCGCCACGACATCCTGCACGTGAAGATCATCCTTTCAGGAGAAGTCAACCGTGCCTTCGAGGTCCGTGGTATCCGTGTGACCAAAGGTGCCGCGCAAGCCATTACGGCTGCCGGAGGCAAAGTGGAGTAATCCGTGTCGCGAGCGACCCCGAATGTAGCTGCGCTGGTCGGAGCCGGTAAACTTACCGAGCTGCGCCAGCGCATCTTTTTTGTCATCATCGCGCTGGTGGTGTTTCGTATTGGTACATTCATTCCCCTTCCGGGGATTGATGCCGACGTAATGCAGGCCTTGTTCGACCAGAGTCGTGGCTCCATCCTGGACATGTTCAACATGTTCTCCGGTGGCGCGCTCGAACGCATGTCGATCTTCGCCCTAGGCGTGATGCCTTATATTTCCGCATCGATCATCGTGCAGCTACTGACTGTCGTGGTGCCCGCTCTTGAGCAAATCAAGAAAGAGGGCGAGGCAGGCAAGCGCAAGATCACTCAGTACACACGTTACGGGACGCTGGGCCTTGCCCTGGTGCAGTCCGTCGGTGTGGCCATTGCCTTGCAGGGACAGCAGATCGGGGGCAGCTCGCTCGTTATCAATCCGGGCTTCGGGTTCCTCTTCACCGCCACCGTCACTTTGGTGACGGGAACCATGTTGCTGGTATGGCTGGGTGAGCAGGTTACCGAGCGTGGAATTGGTAATGGCATCTCCATCATCATTTTCGCAGGTATCGTTGCGGGCTTGCCTTCTGCCATCGGTGGTACCTTTGAGCTGGTGCGTACCGGCGAAATGCATGTACTGACGATGCTGGTCATGATGGCGCTGGCGCTGGCCGTGACCGCTTTTGTGATCTTCGTTGAGCGTGGGCAGCGCCGTATTACGGTCAATTACGCCAAGCGCCAGCAGGGACGGGCCATGGTGGGGGGGCAATCCTCTCACTTGCCGCTCAAGCTGAATATGGCCGGTGTGATTCCGCCTATCTTCGCGTCCAGCATCATCCTGTTCCCGGCCACGCTGGGGGATTGGTTCGGCCGCTCGGAAGGAATGGGATGGCTCAAGGATATTGCATCTACCCTTTCCCCAGGGCAGCCGCTGTATGTGATGCTTTACGCACTCGCAATCATCTTCTTTTGTTTCTTCTACACCGCGCTGGTTTTCAATGCCCGTGACACGGCGGATAACCTCAAGCGTTCCGGTGCCTTCATTCCGGGTATCCGCCCGGGTGAACATACGGCGAAGTACATCGACAATGTGCTGACCCGGCTGACCTTCTGGGGTGCGATCTACATCACCGCCGTCTGTCTTTTGCCCGAGTTTCTGATCCTGTACTGGAACGTGCCCTTCTACTTTGGTGGGACGTCCCTGTTGATCATCGTGGTCGTGGTAATGGACTTCATGGCGCAGGTGCAGTCGCATCTGATGAGCCATCAGTACGAAAGTCTGATGCGCAAGGCGCACTTCAAAGGGCTCGGTGGCACGCCGGGTTGAAACATATTCGACACAACATCACTTGAACGTGAGGGGCGCGGCAACTATAATGCCGCGTTTTCCCGTTCGCTGGGAGAGTTTTCATGGCTCGTATTGCTGGTATCAATATCCCTGTCAACAAGCATACCGTGATCGCACTGACGTCGATTTACGGTATCGGTCGTACCCGCGCCCAGGCTATTTGCGCCTCGGCGGGTGTGGCCCCGAACAAGAAAGTTCGTGAGCTGGTTGAGGCCGAAGTCGAGGCGCTGCGCGCCGAGGTCGGCAAGTACGCGGTCGAGGGTGACCTGCGCCGTGAGGTTTCCATGAGCATCAAGCGTCTCATGGATCTGGGTTGCTATCGTGGCCTGCGCCACCGTCGCGGCCTTCCCGTGCGTGGTCAGCGTACCCGCACCAATGCCCGGACCCGCAAAGGTCCGCGTCGCCTGGTCAAGAAGTGATCGGGCTCAATATTCTTCGCAAGAGAGTAGGATAATTCATGGCTAAAGCCTCCAATCAGCCGCGCAAGAAGGTCAAGCGCGTCGTAACCGACGCCATTGCCCATGTGCATGCGTCTTTCAACAACACGATCATCACGATCAGCGACCGACAGGGCAATACCCTGTCCTGGGCTACCTCCGGTGGTTCGGGTTTCCGCGGTTCGCGTAAGAGCACTCCTTTTGCCGCTCAGGTTGCGGCAGAGCGTGCCGGCGAAGCAGCGAAAGCCTATGGTGTGAAGAACGTTGACGTCGAAGTCAAAGGGCCCGGTCCGGGTCGTGAGTCGGCCGTTCGCGCGCTCAATGCCATCGGTTTCAAGGTCGGTGTGATTACTGACGTGACCCCGATCCCGCACAACGGCTGCCGTCCGGCCAAGAAGCGTCGCGTCTGACTGGAGGTTGTTGAGAAATGGCAAGATATATTGGTCCCAAGTGCAAACTGATGCGTCGCGAAGGGATGGATCTGTCCCTTAAGTCCGGCGTTCGTTCGCTTGACAGCAAGTGTCATCACGACAAGGTTCCCGGTCAGCACGGCGCTCGTCGCGCCAAAGTGTCCGACTATGC
Organism: Halothiobacillaceae bacterium; assembly: GCA_028696185.1. Classification (GTDB taxonomy): domain Bacteria; phylum Pseudomonadota; class Gammaproteobacteria; order Halothiobacillales; family Halothiobacillaceae; genus JAQVHL01. Next base: position 18,224 of record JAQVHL010000010.1, on the reverse strand, counting down.
CCTGCAGCTGCGCGAGAAGCAGAAGCTGCGCCGCATCTACGGCATTCTTGAGCGTCAGTTCCGTAATTACTACCTCAAGGCCTCGCAGAAGAAAGGCTCCACGGGTGAAAACCTGCTCCAGATGCTCGAATGCCGTCTGGACAACGTTGTCTACCGTATGGGCTTTGCTTCTACCCGCGCCGAAGCGCGTCAGCTGGTGAGCCATAAGGGTATTAGCGTCAATGGCGTGACTGTAAACGTTCCCTCGTTCCAGGTCAGTGCCAATGATGTGGTTGCCGTGCGTGAAGGCGCCAGCAAGCAGCAGCGTGTCAAGGATGCCCTTGAACTGGCCTCCTCGCGCAGCTGCGACTGGGTGCAGGTCGATTCCAGCAAGATGGAAGGTGTGTTCAAGAGCATCCCCGTGCGTGCCGACCTGCCGTCGGATATCAACGAATCCCTCGTGGTCGAGCTTTACTCGAAGTAATTAGGAGCGGCAATCCATGCAGCCAACTGTTAACGAACTGCTCAAGCCCCGCCTTGTCAACGTGCAAGCTTTCAGCGAAAAGCATGCCAAGGTTGTGCTTGAGCCCCTTGAGCGTGGGTTTGGTCACACGCTGGGGAACGCGCTGCGCCGTATCCTTCTGTCTTCCATTCCGGGCGCGGCTGTTGTCGAAGCGGAAATCGAAGGTGTCCTGCATGAGTATGGCGCCATCGAGGGGGTTCAGGAGGACGTCATTGACATCCTGTTGAACCTCAAGGGGCTGTCCGTCGTGCTGAACGGGCGTGATGAGGCTGTGCTCACCATTCGCAAGAAGGGGCCGGGCATCGTCACTGCCGCTGACATCAAGGCGGATCATGCGGTCGAGATCATGAACCCGGAGCATGTCATCGCCACGCTGAACGCCAATGGCGAGCTGAACATGACCCTGAAGGTCGAGAAGGGGCTGGGTTATGTTCCGGCGAATGTTCGTCGTGATGCGACCGAGAGCACGGTGGTTGGGCGTCTGATGCTCGACGCGTCCTTTTCTCCGATCCACAAGGTGGCTTACAGCGTCGAGCGCGCACGCGTTGAACAGCGCACCGACCTGGATTCCCTGGTGCTTGAAATCGAAACCAATGGTTCGATCAGTCCTGAGAATGCCATTCGTCATGCGGCGAACATTCTCATGGAGCAGCTTTCGGTCTTCGTTGAGCTCAAGGCCGCCACGACTGAGAAGCCTAAGGAAACCGCGCCCAGCATCGATCCCATCCTGCTGCGCCCGGTCGACGATCTGGAATTGACCGTTCGCTCCGCCAACTGCCTGAAGGCCGAGAACATCTACTATATCGGCGATCTCATTCAGCGCAGTGAGATGGAGCTGCTCAAGACCCCCAACCTGGGCAAGAAATCCCTGACTGAAATCAAGGACGTTCTGGCCAAGCAGGGCTTGTCACTGGGTATGCGTCTGGAAAACTGGCCGCCGGCCGACCTGCAATCACTTTCCGAGAAGGTCTCCTGAAGTAGACCGTCTGACAGAGGAATCACACCATGCGTCACCGTAATATCGGCCGACAGCTGAGCCGTAACGCCGCGCAGCGCAAGGCGCTCATGCGCAGCCTGACCATCTCGCTGCTCAGCCACGAGCTGATCAAGACCACCGTCCCCAAGGCCAAGGAGCTGCGTCGCGTTGCCGAGCCGCTCATCACCCTGGCCAAGGTCGACTCCGTAGCCAATCGCCGTCTGGCTTTTGCCCGTCTGGGTAACAAGGAAGCCGTAGGCAAGCTGTTCACCACCCTTGGGCCGCGTTATCAGAGCCGTCCGGGTGGCTACCTGCGCATTCTCAAGTGCGGCTTCCGTGCGGGCGATGCCGCCCCCATGGCCTATGTCGAACTGGTGGATCGTGCCGGTGCGGGTGAAGAAGCGGCACAGGCCTGATCGGTCACATAAGTACGGCTTTACGTCGTGCTTGCCCTAAGCAAAGGCGAGTCTTGGACTCGCCTTTGTTTTTTCACGTTTACCCGCTGTTCCGGTCTTCCCAGAAAAAATGCGGCAGGTGATCGAGTGCGGCCATGAGCCCCTCGTTCCAGCGTTCGCCCAGATCACGGTAAAACGGATCATCCTCAGTCAGATGCAGGCGATAGCCGCCGTCGAGTGCGTCGCGCGGCAGGATCATAAGGTCAATGGGCGCTCCTACCGTCAGGTTGCTGCGTATCGTGGAGTTCAGCGAAACCAGGGCGCAACGCGCGGCGGTCTCCAGTGACGTTTCCCGACCGATGACACGGTCCAGAATAGGCTTGCCGTACTTGATCTCGCCGATCTGCAAAAAGGGGTGGCTCTGTGATTCGTGGATGCAGTTTCCCTGGGGGTAGATCATGAACAGCTCGGTGGGCTGGCCGGCAATCTGGCCACCCAGGATGAAGCTGGCTTCGAAACTTGTACTGCTGGTGTCGCGGGCCATTTGCTGGCGCTGCAACTCGCTGCTGACCTGCCCGATATAGTCGGCCGCCTCGGTCAATGTCGCCACGCTGCGCAGGTTTGGCCCATCCTGCGCACAATCCTGGTGCAGGCGCTTGACCACGCCCTGAGTGGTGGCGAGGTTGCCGGCCGAGAGGAGGACGAAAACCCGCTCCCTCGGCCAGATGAACGAGTGCAGCTTGCTGTAGGTGCTGACGTGGTCGATACCGGCATTGGTGCGTGAGTCGGCCGCGAAAACCAGGCCGTCGTGAACGTGGATCCCCACGCAATAAGTCATGCTCAAGTCCTCGTTTGCGTCATGCGGCGATAGGAATGCCGTTTTCCTGCAAAAAACCGGCCATTGCCCTGATGCCCGTGGCCCGCGAATTGCATCGCTCCTCATCGGGAGGAGCCCATCATGCGCTGTGAAGATTACCCGATTCCCAATACCCATGACGAACTGATCGATCCCCAAGGCCGGGCCCGCCCGGCGGCGCGTCGGCTGTGCGAACAGCTTGCGCGTATGGGTGAGGCGGAAATCGCGGCGCGGCGTGAGGCCGTGGATGCGGCGATCATGAACATGGGCATTACCTTCACCGTCTACAGCGAGGCCGGCAATATCGATCGCGCCTGGCCGTTCGACATCATCCCGCGGGTGATGCCGCATAGCGAATGGCAGCCTATCGAGCGCGGCCTGATGCAACGCCTGCGCGCGCTGAACCTGTTCATCGACGATCTGTACAACGAGCAGAGCATCGTCGCCGACGGTGTGTTCCCTCGTGAAATTCTGCAGGGTTCGGCCAATTTCCGTGACGCCTGCATCGGCATGCAGCCCCGGTTTGGCGTGTGGGCGCATATCTGCGGAACGGATCTTGTGCGCGATGCCGACGGCACAGTGTATGTGCTGGAGGACAATCTGCGCGTGCCCTCCGGCGTATCCTACATGCTGGAAAACCGGGCCCTGATGAAACGCCTGTTCCCCGAGCTGTTCCAGGATTCCGCTATCCTGCCCGTGGATGACTATCCCACCCACCTGCATGAAACGCTGGCCTCGCTCTCTCCGCGCGAGCGCGAGCGGCCGCTGATCGTCCTGCTTACCCCCGGCATCTACAACGCAGCCTATTTCGAGCACAGCTATCTGGCACAGCAGATAGGCGCCGTGCTGGTCGAGGGTGCGGACCTGTTCGTGGGCGATGACAACGTGCTGTACATGAAATCCATTGCCGGCCCCCAGCGCGTCGATGTCGTCTACCGGCGGGTTGACGACATGTATCTTGACCCCGAGGTGTTCAATCGCGATTCCGTGCTGGGTGTGCCTGGCCTGATGCGCGCCTGGCGGCATGGCAATGTCGCCATCGCCAACGCCCCCGGCGCTGGCGTGGCGGATGACAAAGTCGTCTACACCTTCGTGCCGGCCATCATCCGCTACTACCTCGACGAAGAGCCGATCCTGCCGAATGTGCCCAGCTACCTGTGCCTGTTCGAGGAGGACCGCCGCTACGTGCTCGATAATCTCGACAAACTGGTCGTCAAGCCCGCCAACGAATCGGGCGGGTACGGCATGCTCATCGGCCCGCTCGCCACCGCGTCCGAGCGCGCCGAATTCGCCGCACGCATTCGCGCCCAGCCGCGCAACTACATGGCGCAACCCATGCTGAATCTGTCCACCGCACCGACGCTGACCGAAACGGGCCTGGCGCCACGTCACCTCGATCTGCGCCCCTTCGTGCTGCAAGGCGCGAAGATGTACGCCACCACGGGCGGCCTGACCCGCGTCGCCCTGCGCGAGGGCTCGCTGGTGGTCAATTCCTCCCAGGGCGGCGGAAGCAAGGACACCTGGGTCGTGAGGGAGGGACAGTGATGCTATCGCGTATCGCCGAAAACCTGTACTGGATGGGGCGCTCTCTGGAGCGCGCCGAAAATACCGCCCGCCTGATCCAGGCCACCACCCAGATGACCATGGACCTGCCTCCCGGCGTGGTGCTGCGCTGGTCCTCGCTACTGAGCGTGCTGGGCATTGAACACCTCGCGCCGGGCCTGATCGAGGACACAGAAGAAACCGCGCCGCTTACGGCGGAAGTCATCCACCTGCTCAGTGTGGAGCCGCGCAATACCGGCGCGATTCTGCCCAGCCTGCGCCAGGCGCGCGAGAATGCACGCACCTTCCGGGAAATGCTGCCGCGCGATGTCTGGGAAGCGATCAACGAGCTGTACCTCTACACGCGCACGAGACTCGTGCCGCACATGAGCGCTCGCGAACTGGACCTCACCCTGCGCGAGATCGTACAGCGCCGCCTGATGATCGCCGGCTACCTGAACGAAACCATGGCGCATGACGTTGCCTTTCAGTTCATTCGCCTGGGCAGCGTACTGGAGCGGGCCGACATGACCACGCGCATCATCGACCTCACCACCCAGACCCATGTTGCACGGCCCAGCACCGCCGACCTGGGTATCGAGGCCGTCTGGCTGCAGGTTCTGCGCGCCCTGTCGGCCTACCAGATGTACCGGCGGCATGTGGCCGTGCAGGTTCAGCCAACAAGCGTGCTGCAATACATCAGTCAGGACGCGCATTTTCCTCGCTCGCTGCGCCATGCCGTGCACGAGATGGAAAGCGCCCTGGGCGAGCTGCCGGACAACGGCTGGCCGCTGCGCCGCCTGCGGGAATTCGCCCGCCTTCTGGACCGCCGCGAACCCCTCGCCCCGGTCAGCCTGCACGCCCATCTGGACGAATTGCAACTGGGCCTTTCGCGCGTGCATGACGCCCTGCGCGAACGCTATTTCCATCCGGCTGTCGTCACCGCCTCAAGCGAGACCGCCTGCCTTTCCTGTGATGCCTGAGGAGATTGGCCATGGAACCGGAACTGATGCAATACCTGGCGCGCTTCAAACTGATGGCCCGCCGCAAACTCAACATGCCGGTGGACATCCACCGCATGATGCTCGACAAGGTTTACGCCGAAGAAACGCTCAAAACAGCCGAAGATGCCGACGACGAAGACCTGCTCATGCTGGCGCTGGAGGTGGCCACACGTATTGGTCTCTTGCCCGATGTGCCGGACAGCGCCCGCCGCGAAGCGAAAAAGCCCGAGCGCTATGTTTTCGGCCCGCGAGGCTGACGGTGAGCTTGAGGCGGGCAGGCGCGTCCCAGGCCATCTTCCCGCCGTTACACCTCGCCCCGTACCGACCGGACCTATCCAGATCAGGAACGGAGCGATGCAGGTTTTATCGCGCAAGTGGCTTGAATCAGGAGGCCGTCTGTCAGGGTAAGTTGGCCCCAGCGGGTTGAGAGACATGCAATAGCTGCCGGTTTCTCCATATCAGAAGGCGCAGAACGTGGGGTTAATGCGTCATTGAAGCGTGCGAGCTGTTTTGTACGCCGGCGTGCGAAGCAAGGCTGGCGAACTTGTTCGCCCTTGTGCGGATCGGTGCCTGTGAGTGGCCGTGGTGGGAGGGCGATGCACGGGCGGCTGTACGGTGTCATGAAGCGGTGAGCCCGATGTCATGGTCGGGTCATGGCCGGGCTCTATCGTTCGCGGGTTTTATTTAACCTCACGGATCGCAAGACATGAACACCCAAGCCGTTCGCCTGTCGGCGCTGATCGTCTCGCTACTGCTGCTTGGCGGCTGCGATGGCGATAGCAATAGCAACAATGCAGAAACCTCAGCGCCGGTCGGTGCCCGGGCCACCTTGGCATTGCTGGAAACGACCGATCTGCACGCCAACATCATGAGCTATGACTATTTCAAGCTCGCCGAAGACAAGTCGCTCGGTTTCGAGCGCACCGCGACCCTTATCAAGCAGGCGCGCGCCGAATTCGCCAATACGCTGTTGCTGGACAACGGCGACACCATTCAGGGCACCGTGCTCGGTGACTACCAGGCCATCGTCAATCCGATCGGTTGCGACACCACGCATGCGATGTACAAGGCGATGAACACGATGGGCTATGACGCGGGCACCATCGGTAACCATGAATTCAACTTCGGCCTTCCGTTTCTGAGCCAGACTTCCGGCGTCATCCTGAATGTGGACGCGGAAGGCATGCCGACTAAAAAATGCGCTGGCCCCAATTTCCCGCAGGTGCTGGCCAACGTTAACAGCAGCAAGGACAACAAGCCGCTGTTCAATCCGTACACCATCATCAACAAGACCCTGAAAGCAACCGATGCTTCCGGCAAGACGATTGAAAGCACGATCAAGGTGGGGGTGATTGGTTTTACCACCCCGCCCATCATGAACTGGGACAAGCGCTGGCTGGATGGGAAGGTTTATATCACCGACACCTTGACGGTAGCCAAGACCTATGTGGATGAAGTGCGGGCCAAAGGCGCCGATATCGTGGTGTTTCTGGAGCATGGCGGCCTGGATAACTCCGTTTACAGCCCCAGCACCGAGTCCATGGGGTATCACCTTTCACGCATCCAGGGCGTGGATGCCATGTTCCTTGGCCATTCCCATCAGGTCTTCCCCGATGCCAAAAGCACGGTGGGGCAGTTCAATCTGCCTGGCGTGGACAAGGCCAATGGCACTGTCAACGGTGTGCCCAGTGTCATGGGTAACTACTGGGGCAAACACCTGGGGGTAATCAAGCTGGCCCTGGTTTATGGCAAGGAGGGCTGGTATGTGGATCAGGCCAACACGTCCACGGAAGTCCGCTCCACACGTAAAAGCGACGGTAGCTATGTGGCGGCAGACCCGAGCATCGCTCCCCTGGTCGCCGACGCGCACAAGGCCGCCATTGCCTATGTGAAGACGCCCATCGGTGATACGGACTTCCGTATGAGCACCTACTTTGCCGACGTAGGCGACGTGTCCGCCATTGAAGTGGTCAACCAGGCCCAGGCCGCCTACGTGGCCGATTACATCAAGAACAACCTGCCCCAATACGCCAGCCTGCCCGTACTGTCCGTCTCCGCACCGTTCAAGAGCGGCTTCGGTGGCGGCAGCGATTACACCGACGTGGCTCAGGGCAGTCTTGCTATCAATAACGCGGCCGACCTCTATCTTTACGCCAACACGGTCTACGCGGTGAAGGTCACAGGCGCCGACATCAAAAACTGGCTGGAAACGGCGGCCAAACGCTTCAATCAGATCGATCCGGCCCAGACCACGGTGCAGGAGCTGATCAGCACCTTCCCCGGCTACAACTTCGACATATTCAGTTCGTCCGACGTCAGCTATCAGATCGACGTCACCCAACCCGTTGGCAGTCGTATCGTCAATCTGATGTACAAAGGCGCAGCCATGCGCTCGACCGACGAATTCGTGGTCGCAACCAATAATTACCGCGCCAGTGGAGGCGGCAGCTTCCCGGGCCTGGATGGCAGCAAGACCATTTACGCATCCCCGGATGCCAACCGTGACGTGCTGATCTCTTACATCAAGAATATCCAGCACCTGACCCGCGCAAGCCACGGCGCCGATCGCTCCTGGCGTTTCAAGCAAGTGACGACCGCCGGGCCGGTTGTCTTCCATTCCTCGCAAAACAAACTCGCTCTGGCGCAGGAAATCGGCCTGACCAACATCAGCCTCTACCAGGACGACGATGGCAGCGGCAAGGGGCTGTCGATTTACCGGATTGACCTGTCCCGCTAACGGCACGGGCCTTCGGCGTCTTCCCGGCGCATTGCCGCCGCGTCGCGTCAGGTACGGCCCGGACGCGACGACCAGCAGCGCTGTTGGGGCGCAAACCCGGTTTTTCCCTGTCCGTGTGCCGGAACAAGCCCTTCCGGCGGCACGGCAAGGGTTGAATGATCTACGTCATAACGCGCCGGTTTTGCCAGCGCGTTTTTCATTTGTGAGACATGAACCATGACAAGGACTTTGCGTATCGGCGCGCTGCTCGCCGTCCTGCTGGGCCTGTCCGTCGCTGCCTACGGGGGGCTCCGGCATCTTTCCGCGCCGCGTATCGATCTGCTAGCGATGCAGGCTTCCCAGGGGAGGGAAGCGGCGCGTTGGCCGTTGGAGGCAGCGGCTCTGGCCGGTAACGCGCGGGCTTTGCGCGCGCGTGGCCTGAGCCTGCTCGCACAAGGGCATCCGCAGCGCATGAAGCACGGCATGGAACTGCTCGAACGCGCGGCGCGGCAAGGCGAGCAGGATGCCGCGCTGGACCTTGGGCGACTGTATTTCCACGGCGCCAAAGACCGGTTGCCGGATTACGCTCTGGCGCGTTACTGGCTGGAGCAAGCCACCGCCAGCCGTCCAGCGGCGTCTTACTACCTCGCACTGATAGAGAGGAACGGTCTGAATGGCCCCGCCAACCCGGTCAGGGCGCTTGAGCAATTACAGCGCGCCGCAGACGGCGGTATCGCCGAGGCCCTGTTCCTTCTTGGCAATGCCTACAGGTATGGCGAAGGCGTGGACCGAGACGACGCCCGTGCCCTCGCCTGCTTCCAGCAGGCCGCCACGCTTGAGCATGCGGGCGCCTTGCAGGCCCTGGCTCTGGCGCATGCGCATGGAGAACTGGGGCTTTTGCCGGACGACAGCCAGGCCAGCGTACTGTTCTCACTTGCCCATGATGCCCTCCAGAGCCCGCCACGAGAGCCTTGATGAAAGGGGAACCGCGTTGAACGGCGCAATCCCCGCGCGCGTGCAGGTGGTTGCAAAAAAGCTTGTTGGACGAAAGTGGGCGGAGGGAATGGCCCCCTTGGGACCGCCATGGACTGGCCCATTTGGCTCCGCCGCGACATCCTGTCGCGCTGGGACTGAAAGGGCCATCCATGGCCCTTTCACCCGGTCTCCACAACCCCGGCCATGGCGCCTCCAGGGGGGCAGGGAATCCTTCGTCCGGCGCTGAATTGCTCTCAACATAAATCCCCGCTTAAAGGCGCGCATGAATGCCTGAAGCTTGGTCTCGCTCCCCCTCCGGTCTACACTGATCCCGATGGATGTATCGAGGTTGCTGGCCATGCGCGCTTCACAAAAACACGGTACGGGGATCGGATTCGCCATTCTTGGCGCAGTCGTGGCGTTCTTCGTGTGGGCCGCCGTGGCAGGCGCCGATCCCGGCAAGCTACTGACCGCGATCCTCCTCATCCCGCTTGGCGCCACCTTCGGTATCGCCATCCTGCTGGCCGTCTGGGCCGTGATGCTCAACCTCGCCGGGCGTCTGCTCGGACGCTGAAGCTTAATCAATCCCCCCTTGGCTGGGTGTTCAAAGGTTCATCCCCGCGCGTGCGGGGAACGGGGCCGCGACGTAGCCAACGGCGAACCTTGCGCAGGTTCATCCCCGCGCGTGCGGGGAACGGGCCTGACCGATGTCGTGCAGGGCGGGCGTGAGGTCGCCCACGCGGCGCCCAAGCTCCGCCAGCGCCTGGCGCACAGCGAGGTCGTCGATCTCGATGTGGATCATGTGCTAGAGTCCTTTTTGGGGCGGTTGCATCCCGTCGTCGCGCTCATACCGCGAAGCGTCACGGACGTAGGACGGGGGGACGCCCCGCTTTCTTGTACGGGGTCTTGAGCGCCAGCATGCGGCGCTTGGTCAGCACCTCGAAGACAGCGTGGTAGGACACGCCATCGATTTCCTTGACCAGTTCCACGGCCCGGCGACCGGTGTCGGTCACTCCCGCATCCTCCATCCTGTCCGGCGCATCAATGATGCGTGGCAGATGACGGTAATCATCAGCCGCAACCGCGATCTGGCCGCGCCGCGCCTCGGCAGCGGCGTCGCCGTCCTCGTTGCGGATATGAATCGGCGCGTACCGATCGAGCGCCCAGTCGTATAGTTCGCTCTCGACCTTGGCAATGCCGGTTCATCCCCGCGCGTGCGGGGAACGGTGTTGATGTAGTTGACCCAACATCTCCTTTTGCGGTTCATCCCCGCGCGTGCGGGGAACGGCAGCAGAGGATTTTTCCCGCGTCAACGACCAACGGTTCATCCCCGCGCGTGCGGGGAACGGAACTGCTGTACTGTCGGTGATATGTCTGGACGCGGTTCATCCCCGCGCGTGCGGGGAACGGCGCGTTGCCCGCCAATTCACTCATCTGAACCCCGGTTCATCCCCGCGCGTGCGGGGAACGGCATGAGACAGGGTATTTCATCCACAACACGGTGCGGTTCATCCCCGCGCGTGCGGGGAACGGCCACGCTGGTTCTGGATACCCATTACAAGCAGCGGTTCATCCCCGCGCGTGCGGGGAACGGGCTTGCCGCACTTGTTGCCGTAGGTTGCAACCCGGTTCATCCCCGCGCGTGCGGGGAACGGATGCCGCTGGTCATGGCCTTGGATGCCGCGCTGGAGGCGCTGCCCGCCATGCCTGGCATCTACTGGCGCGGCGTGGATACACAGGCCATGCCCGAGCCATTACAGGCGCGCTGGCTAGATGCGCACCGCACTGGTCGCGTCACGCAGCAAAGCGGCTATACCTCGCTCTCCAAGGTGGAAGGCTTGCAATATGGCGGAGATTGGCAGATGCAATTACTCGCATTGACAGCGCGTGATTTGGAGCTATTCTCACTAAACGGCGAACCTGAAGTTATCCTTCCAAGACGTGCCAAGATGAAGGCGGAAAGGTTTGAATCCGGATACCGAGACTTCACTGAAGTTGATGGGGTTGATGTGAAAAAGGCAAGACAATTCACAGATGATGACAAGCTCAAGATGGAGTCTTTGCCGCCCGAGGCGTATACCGACGAAGACTTGCTCAAGCGTGCTGAATATATGGCCGCGCATGGTTGGCCAAGCGTGGAGTTCGCCTTGGATATGATCAAGAAAGGGCGCGAAATGGCGAAAATTGCCCGCGCCAAGCAGGACGAGTTTGACCGCAGCGCCACACCCGAGCAGAAAGCCCGTGCCAAGGCGTTTCTTGATCGCTGCATGCTCCAGTATCTCGCCTGACAACGCGCCATCGCGCACAACAGCCCGGCCAAGCGCCGGGCTTTTTCATGCGCGCCACCGCGCCACCGTCCATCCCTGAACGGACACCTGCCCGCTTCTCTGCGGTGGCATGCGCCACCATCATGCGCGCATGAACGTAAAAACCGACCGCACGCCGCCTGTCCTGACCTTCGCCGCCGCCATCGCCCCGGCCACGCAGGATCAGCCGCGCCGCGGTTCATCCCCGCGCGTGCGGGGAACGGGGTATGCCGCTGACCGATTACATGAAGTCCCGCGGTTCATCCCCGCGCGTGCGGGGAACGGGCGCAATCGCCCCCGGCGCGGTGGCTGAGACGCGGTTCATCCCCGCGCGTGCGGGGAACGGATCGGCTCGCAGAGCTACTACAGCTCTGGCGCCGGTTCATCCCCGCGCGTGCGGGGAACGGGCGCGCGCGGCGTCATAAGCGCCCTGGAATTCCGGTTCATCCCCGCGCGTGCGGGGAACGGGGCGTGGACATGCGCTGCAACGTCGGCTACGGCGGTTCATCCCCGCGCGTGCGGGGAACGGGCTCTCGAACTTGGCCGCCGTATCGACAAAGTCCGGTTCATCCCCGCGCGTGCGGGGAACGGTCGTGGAACTCGGCGGACAGGTACTGGTAACCCGGTTCATCCCCGCGCGTGCGGGGAACGGGACGACAAAAAAGAGGCGAGGGCGGCATCAGCCGGTTCATCCCCGCGCGTGCGGGGAACGGATGAACAGGCCGCCCACGCGCGACGGCAACAGCGGTTCATCCCCGCGCGTGCGGGGAACGGCCCTGCAAGGTAAGTGTCGATTTCGGCACCGACGGTTCATCCCCGCGCGTGCGGGGAACGGGGCGTAGAGGTGGGCGTCCTTCTCCTCCATGTCGGTTCATCCCCGCGCGTGCGGGGAACGGTGGACGCTGGATGACCTGAAGCCCTACGAGAACGGTTCATCCCCGCGCGTGCGGGGAACGGGGCAGGACAGGCCGGATCAACGGCCTCCCCGTCGGTTCATCCCCGCGCGTGCGGGGAACGGACAAGGTCAAACGCCATCTCCAAGTAATCAGGCGGTTCATCCCCGCGCGTGCGGGGAACGGCGACGTGCTGGACAAGTATGCCGACGCCATGACGGTTCATCCCCGCGCGTGCGGGGAACGGTCATCTCGATGCGATGGTCGGCGTTGATCTGGCGGTTCATCCCCGCGCGTGCGGGGAACGGCATATGGTGGAGTGCGTACCGGTTCGCGGGTCCGGTTCATCCCCGCGCGTGCGGGGAACGGGCCTCCCAGTTCTGCCGCTCGTCCAGCTTGCCCGGTTCATCCCCGCGCGTGCGGGGAACGGGAATGGCGGCAGGCGCTATTGGACGCGCTGCCCGGTTCATCCCCGCGCGTGCGGGGAACGGATGGCCGTGGGCACCACGCCAGAGGGCTTCCGCGGTTCATCCCCGCGCGTGCGGGGAACGGCCCCACCTCGTACCCCACCAGCCGGTCAGGGTCGGTTCATCCCCGCGCGTGCGGGGAACGGGTCACATCGCTCGTCACCCTGAAGCCCTTGACCGGTTCATCCCCGCGCGTGCGGGGAACGGAGATGCACAGCGCGGAAGGCCAGCGCCTGTGTCGGTTCATCCCCGCGCGTGCGGGGAACGGACGGCCCCGCAGCCCGGCCGTATCGCGGACGACGGTTCATCCCCGCGCGTGCGGGGAACGGGAATTGCGCCTCGGTCATGCCCGCAATCGCCGACTTTTCCTCGTCGGTCGGGGCCTCGCCCATGGCGGCGGCGAATTTCTCGGCACGCTCATCAAGCACTCGGGCGGCGAAGGCGGCCTTCAGGTCGGCGTTTTCGGCTTGCAGGGTTTCGACCTGCGCCTGCAGCTCTTCAACGGTCATGGCGTGATCCTCAATCGGAGCGGGTTGGTGGGTGAACACCTGGGCGGCGGTGTACTTGTCCGCCCCGGTCGGGGTAAACGAAACTTCACGAATGGAGCCGCCCACGAATACGGTGGTCGGGCCATCGAAGACGCGGCCATTGATGTTGGCGCCGTTGGCCTGGTCGATGCGCGCCGGTTCGATGTGGACGGACATTTGCCACGGAAACCCGGCATCGGCCTCGGTCGCCACGGCGCGTCCCGCCTCGTTGTCCATCAGGTAACCCGAGACGGTCAGGCCGGACTCGTCGGAGACGGTGAAGGCATCGATCACGCCCGCGCGCTGATGACGGTCGTGCTCGATCAGGACGGGAGCCTTGTCGGGCAGGATCATGGAGGCGAGGTCAAAGACCACATCGCCCCATGCCCAGTGGTTGGGGATGACCTCGCCCGAATAGGCGGTGCCGGTGAAGCGGCGCGGCTGATCCTGCGTGGCCGGGGCGATGGCGGCGGCGAAGGTCAGGACGGGCGGTGTCGGAGCGGTTTTCTTGTCCATGCCGCGCATCGTTACGCGAGTGGATCATGGGGCGAAGCGGGCAGGTGTCCGGTCACGCAGCAAGCGAGACAGGCGCATGAAAAAACCCGGCGCGTGGCCGGGCTTGATGATCGTGCAAGTTATGCGGTCAGGCGGTCAGAGACAACATGCAGCGATCAAGAAACGCCTTGGCGCGTGCTTTCTGCTCAGGCGTGGCGTTGCGGTCGAACTCGTCCTGCTTGGCGCGGGCTCGTGGTCCGGCCTCTGCCATCATGGCGAGGACATGGCGAGCATGTTCAATCGTGCCATATCCATGCTTTGCCATGTGTTCAAGCAATGCCTGCTCTTCTTCAGGAGTGCGCACGGTATCTCTCGGCGCGCTGAATTGCCGGTTCTTTTTCACGTCAACGCCCTCCTCTTCGATAACATCACGATAGCCAGACCTGAAGCCTGTTTGGCGAAGCTGCACGCCACGCTGAATGATCATCTCTGGCTCGCTGTTCAATGAGAATAGCTGAATGTCCCTCGCAGTCAACGCCCACACCTTCATTTGCCAATCTCCGGGTTCATCCCCGCGCGTGCGGGGAACGGCTTGACGAGGCCGGGGACAATCTGCCCCCCCGCGGTTCATCCCCGCGCGTGCGGGGAACGGCTGAAAGCGGGCGGTGTCGATGGTCATGCGGACGGTTCATCCCCGCGCGTGCGGGGAACGGGCTCCAGCAGATTCTCATGCTCGTGCCCATTCCGGTTCATCCCCGCGCGTGCGGGGAACGGAGCGCCGACATCCCCCCCACGCTGTCAATCGCCGGTTCATCCCCGCGCGTGCGGGGAACGGGCGGCCAAGGAAATCGGCCTGATCGGCGACAGCGGTTCATCCCCGCGCGTGCGGGGAACGGGCTTTCACCCATGCGCCCGAGCCGTTCCCGGCCGGTTCATCCCCGCGCGTGCGGGGAACGGGTTTTTCTCCATTTACCGGAATCGCTATGAACCGGTTCATCCCCGCGCGTGCGGGGAACGGGAGGTGCTGGCATGAGCAACGTCGACCAACACCGGTTCATCCCCGCGCGTGCGGGGAACGGGGCAACTCCCGCCAGGTGCATCAGCTTGTCCTCGGTTCATCCCCGCGCGTGCGGGGAACGGGGCGATGACGGCGGAGACGTTCATGCGGCCACCGGTTCATCCCCGCGCGTGCGGGGAACGGACGCCCTCCAGCCGGGACACGCGGGCCTCACAGGGTTCATCCCCGCGCGTGCGGGGAACGGGGGCAGGCGAACCAGGCGTCGGTGACGGTTTTCGGTTCATCCCCGCGCGTGCGGGGAACGGCGCGCGGAACTGGCCGGGCTCATCCGGGCGCGCGGTTCATCCCCGCGCGTGCGGGGAACGGCGGTCTGCGCGTCCGGCAGGTGGGGGATTTCACGGTTCATCCCCGCGCGTGCGGGGAACGGAGTGGCTATGCCCGCCTGAGCAAGGGTTGCGTCGGTTCATCCCCGCGCGTGCGGGGAACGGGTGTTCGCCTCGTCGTTTTCCGGATCAAGGAGCGGTTCATCCCCGCGCGTGCGGGGAACGGATGCGCAAGGGCTTCATTTTTGGTGGCGTCACCGGTTCATCCCCGCGCGTGCGGGGAACGGGCCGATTCTTCGAAGCCTACGCCAAAATCTTTGGGTTCATCCCCGCGCGTGCGGGGAACGGGTGCCTGGAACTGTCGCGCCACATGGAAGACAAGGTTCATCCCCGCGCGTGCGGGGAACGGCGCGCCGGCAGCGGTTCGCCCCCGGTCATGGACGGTTCATCCCCGCGCGTGCGGGGAACGGGTGGCGGTGGCCAGCTGGAAATTGACGATCTTCGGTTCATCCCCGCGCGTGCGGGGAACGGCTCGCGGACCACCGGATGGTCGTCTGAGAGCGCGGTTCATCCCCGCGCGTGCGGGGAACGGTCCGGCGGCTGGTTCTCCACCCACGAATTTGGCGGTTCATCCCCGCGCGTGCGGGGAACGGTCATCGGCGCTTCCGACCCGCTTCCACGGGTACGGTTCATCCCCGCGCGTGCGGGGAACGGCCCTTGCGCCACCACATACTCGGACGCTCGGCCGGTTCATCCCCGCGCGTGCGGGGAACGGACGAGCAACCGGGTTGGACGAGCCACCGATGGCGGTTCATCCCCGCGCGTGCGGGGAACGGTGTTTTCATCGCTGATAAGATATTCATATTCACGGTTCATCCCCGCGCGTGCGGGGAACGGTGCATGCGGCCTTCCTGTTACTTGTGCGCCGCCGGTTCATCCCCGCGCGTGCGGGGAACGGGGCAAGATCGAGCTGATCCGCAGCACCGACATCGGTTCATCCCCGCGCGTGCGGGGAACGGGGCTCATAGCCCTACCTCGCCTGTTCTGGATATGGTTCATCCCCGCGCGTGCGGGGAACGGGGCTCCGTAGAGTCTTGGGTTCGCGGTCTCGACGGTTCATCCCCGCGCGTGCGGGGAACGGCTACGCGGATCATGCCCGTGCCCTCAGTTCGGCGGTTCATCCCCGCGCGTGCGGGGAACGGGTTCGGCGGCGGCACAACACCTGTGACCTGCACGGTTCATCCCCGCGCGTGCGGGGAACGGGATGACGTGATCGGCAACATCAACACCTGGGTCGGTTCATCCCCGCGCGTGCGGGGAACGGCGCGCCATCGTCGTAGCTGGTCGAGCGGTATCCGGTTCATCCCCGCGCGTGCGGGGAACGGACTTCTTGTGTCTGACTGTTTTTAAAGAACTTTCAGGCACCCGGAAATTCTACCGGGAAATCTCCTGATTTTCCTCGGGCAGGAACGAAATGAGCTTGGCGCCGTCCAGATCGACCGGTATGCGCCTGTTGGTGCCCAGGGTAATGAAGTCAAAGCCGGCTTCGTTGGTGCTTCGCCATGCCATGACGGCATTGCCATCCTCGATGCCCACTTCGACTTGATTCCAGATGTAATCCCGCACCTTGGCGGAATAGTTGCCGACGTAGACGCCCGCCCGGATTTCCAGCAGCCAGATGGCCAGTCGTCCACGCAGGCGGGGCGGGGCATTTTCAACCACGATGACCAGCATCACCCAACCCCTTCGGCTCCGGAATGGCCGGTTCTACCTGCTCGGGCGCGGCGGCGGGGAGTTCGATTCCTCCCGCTGCAAGCATGTCTTCTATACCGGGAATGATCCGCTCCAGCAGGCGCGTTTCCCGGAAAACATCCCGGCAACGCAGACGGACTTCACGCTCCGGATTGGCGGGGGATTTGGCCGCCACCTTGAATGCCAGCGGCACCACGGTTTCGAATTTGTAGATATCCGCCACATCGTAGACAAACGACAGTGGTTTGCCGGTATGGATGAATCCTATGGCAGGGGCATATCCAGCCGCGAGGATGGCGGCTTCGGTGATGCCGTACAGGCTTGCCGTGGCGGCGGACAGGCAGCGATTGGGCAAATCCGACACATCCCAGTCCTCCGGGTTGTACTTGCGCCCCCGCCACGTCACGCCGTACTTGGCGGCAAGTTGCTTGTATGTCTCGCGTACCCGCGCGCCCTCGATGCCGCGCAATTGCTCGACCGAACGGCGCTGTGGCGCAGGCTCGCCAAAGCGCAATTCGTACATTTTTCTGACGACCTTCAGGCGAAGATCGTCATCCAGCGCCAGTTTGGCCTGATAAAGCAGACGGTCCGCCCGCGCACCGCCGGGCTGCCCTGCCGAATAGAGCCGCACGCCCGCTTCGCCGATCCACACCAGCAGCGTGCCAACGCGGGCGGCCAGGGCGCATGCGGCATGAGACACCCGCGTCCCTGGCTCCAGCATGAGGCAGGCAACGCCGCCCACCGGGATATGGGTGCGAACACCGGTGACATCGACCACCACGAAGGCGCCATCCAGTACGTCGAGCTGGCCTTTCTCGACATACAGGACGGACAGACGTTCCTTGATAGGGATGGGTTTGAGCGGCGGCAGCAGTTCAGCCATCAGTGATAATCGTCCTCTCGTTGGTGGCGCACGGCCAGAATCGTCACCGTATTGCCGGATTCGATTTCATACAGGGCGACATAGCCCGCACTGCCGAATTCGATCAACATTTCACGCAAAAACGGGTGCTCGGACGAAGCCTTGCGGCAGGCGAAGGGAAAATCACGCAGGAACATGAACGCCCGCTCGATGGCATGCCGAGCCCGTTCCGCCGCCGCAAGATCATGCTCCGCCAGAAAGGCGAACAGGCGCTGCAAATCTTCAGCGGCTGCAGGGGCAAGCCGGACCTGATAGCTCAAGAGCCCGCCGCCTTGTCACGTGCCTGTACCTGAGCTTGGGCCAGAACGGTGTCTAACCGCGAGAGCATTTCATCGGCACTCACATAGTCGTTCGCTGCACGGGCTTCCTCGCGTGCGCTCAAACCACGAGCAATGAACTCGCGTTGGGTCTCCCGGCGCTCGATGTTCAGACGAACCGCCTCCAGTACGAAGCTGGAGAGCGTTTCTCCCTCGCGTAAGACCGATTCGGCAGCAGCCCGCAGGGCGCTATCTACGCGCAGGGGGGGCAAGGTGGCGTTTTTCATGGGATGTCTCC
>JAQVHL010000050.1 GCA_028696185.1 Halothiobacillaceae bacterium | reverse complement strand
TTGATTTGTTGCTCTGAGGCAAGCGCCTCTTCTCGGGTTGCGTGTTCTTGAGCAAACACCAGTTCAACCGGGCGACGTTTGAACGTAAAGCACGTTGGGAACGCTCCCGTGTCATGCTGAGCGATCCGACCCTGGAGATCGTCGGTATGGCCGGTGTAGTAACTATCGTCACTGCATCGCAGCATGTATACCCAGAAGCTCATCATGCCTGCTCCCGCCCTTCGACAGGCTCAGGGCGAACGGTGTCGAGCCATCCCCCTTCAGTCATGACCTGCGCAAGCCGCGCTTCGGCTTCACGGCAGCGGGTGAGCGCGTCCTTGAATGCCGCGATGGCAGCGGGCAGCGGCGGGATGTCTTCTTGCAATGGTGGCAGGACATAGCGCGAAATGTTCAGCGTCCAGTCTTCGGCCTTGATCTCGTCGAGGCTGACCACGCGGGCGGCGTCCTGCACGTCAGCAAAGCCGCGATACCAGCTGAGGATTTCGGTGGCGTGCTCGGGCTCCAGATAGTTTTGCGCGCGGCCCCGGCGGAACAGGCGCGACGCATCGGCGATCAGCACCTTCTTCTTGTGCTTGGCCGGTTTGCGCTTGCGCAAGACCAGGATGCACGCGGCCAGGCCGGTGCCGTAGAAAAGGTTGGGCGCCAAGCCGATCACCGCCTCAACCAGATCCATCTCCAGTAGTTTCTGGCGGATGTTGCCTTCTACACCTTTGCGGAACAGCGCGCCCTGGGGCAGCACCACAGCCATCCGGCCGCTGACGTCGGCCATCGACTTGACCATGTGCTGCACCCACGCGAAGTCACCGCTGGATGAGGGTGGCAGGCCGGCAAAGTTGCGGCCGAAGGGATCGTTCAGCCACAGGTCCTCGCCCCACTTTTCCAGCGAGAAAGGGGGGTTGGCGATCACGCAGTCGAAGGTGGCCAGTCGGTCGACTTCGAAGAAGGCCGGGTTACGTAGGGTGTCGCCGCGCACCACCTGGAAATCTTCGATGCCGTGAAGGAAAAGGTTCATCCGCGCGATGGATGAGGTGGTGAGGTTCTTCTCTTGTCCGTACAGCTTGCCCCACAGGCGCTTCACGTCGCCATGCTGCTCCTTCACGTGCTGCACGGCGGCCAGCAACATGCCGCCTGTACCGCAGGCCGGGTCGTAGATGGTCTCGGCTTCCTTGGGATCGAGCATGTCGATCATCAGCCGCACGACGCTGCGCGGGGTGTAGAACTCGCCGGCCTTCTTGTTGGTGGCGTCGGCGAACTTCTTGATCAGGTATTCGTAGGCGTCGCCAAGCAGATCCGAATTGACGTTCTTGTTGCCGAACGGCAGCTTGGAGAAGTGCTCGATCAGGTCCTTGAGCAAGGCGTCGGACAACCGCTCCTTGTTCGACCACTGGGCATCGCCGAACACGCCGTACAGGGTGTCGGGGTTGGCTTTCTCAATCTCGCGCATCGCGCGCTGAAGGGCCGTACCGACATTGCTCGCTTTGGTGCGGACATCGTTCCAGTGGCAGTCTTCCGGGATCTGGAAGCGGTGCGACTCCGGAAACCAGGCCAGTTGTTCATCGCCGGTCTCATCAACGATCTCCTGGTACTCCTCGTCCCAGACGTCGCAGATACGCTTGAAGAACAGCAGTGGGAAGATATAGGTCTTGAAGTCCGCCGCATCCACGGGGCCGCGCAGGATGTTGGCGGATTCCCAGAGGTGGCTTTCGAGTTGGCTGAGAGTAATCGCTGGGGTTGCTTGCGTCATTTTTATAGCGTGCTCTTGACTGGACTTTTCGCGGCGTCATCGGCGCGTAAATCATGCGTACGGGCGTACTCCAGCACCAGGATTTCGATCATCGACACCTCCGAGCGGCGCTCACGATCAGCAGCTAGGCGAAGAAGCTGTTTGATCTCTGAAGAGGTGCGGATAGCAAGGGTTTCGTCCTTCAGGCGTGACACGGCGGCGCCTAGTCAGTGATGACATGCAAATGTACTGCATTTTGCGTTGTATCTACACCGCCTTCCAGCGCATGACGCAGCCTGATCCTACGTGCCGACTCGAAGGATCTCGCACGTCCGATACCTCTACCGCCCCACCCACCGCGCATTACGCAAACCCATTGCAATATCCAAGGCCCCGACCAGGGCGCCCCGCGCCATCATGCGCTGCAAGAAGCGTTATTTCCTTGCAAACACATCGTGGCACACCGATTGCAACAGGCCACCCGCCCATTAGGAGGGTATTCGCCCGCGAGGACACACGGGAAGAAACGCACAGGGATGTGCCCCATTGAACACGCGACGGAAGGGCTTATGCCCGACCGTCTTTTTCCGGAGCTGAACATGCCTGATTTCCCCCGCAACGCCGGACTCGTCGATGCCGTGCGCCGCGACCTGACCAAGCGCCTGCTTGGCCTCGGCGCCGGCGCCGCACTTGCCGCCACCTTCGGCCCAACCGCCTTTGCCGCTCCCTCCCGCGGCCCGCAGGTGCCCGATGTGGCCCCGACCAAGCTCAGCGAGCACCTGTACATCATCTATGCGCGGGGAGGTTTCCCCTCTCGCGAGAATCAGGGCTTTTTCGCCAACATCGCCCTGGTCCTGACCAAAAAAGGGGTTGTGGTCTTCGACTCCGGCACCTCGGTGCAGATCGGTGAAATGGCGATCCGCCAGATCAAGCGCCTGACCGACAAACCGGTAATCGCGGTCATCAACAGCCACTTCCACGGCGACCACTGGCTGGGCAATCAGGCCTTCCGCGAAGCCTGGCCGGACGTACCGCTGTACGCCCACCCCGATTGCGTCACCGCGATCCGCAAGGCCGTGGGCGAACAATGGCTGCATCAGATGATGGGCGCCACCGAAGGCGCCATCGAAGGCACGCGCGTCGTCGGCCCGGACACGCCGATCAATGGCGGACACGTGTTTGACATGGGGGACGTGACCCTGAAGGTACATTACTACGGGCAGGCGCACACCCCGGTGGATCTCATGCTGGAAATCGTCCAGGACAAGATCGTTCTGGTCGGCGACGCCGCCATGGACCACCGCATCGCCAACATGGAAGACGGCTCCTTCAACGGCACGTTCAAGGTCTACGACGAACTGGAAGCCCACATCCCCGGCGCCCTGTGGGTACCGGGCCATGGCCACCCCGACCGCGACATGCTGAAGAAAAACCGCGAGTTGCTGATGGGCATCTACGACAACGCCGCCAAGGCCGTCGAAGCCGGCGGCAGCATTGAGGACGCCCGTGCCGCCGTGCTCAAGGATCCGCGCGTAACCAAGTATGCCCGGGACACCGTCGGCTTTGACGAGAGCATCGGCAAGTTCATCAGCATTGCCTACCTCGAAGCCGAACAGAAGGCGTTCTGACCATGACCCGCCTCAAACCGCTACTGGGTGCCCTGGTTCTGGGGCTCACCACACAGAACGTGCAGGCTTCCGATGTCGCCCGTGCCGTGTATCACGTGGATTTTGCCGATGCAGGACGCTACTCGCTCACCCTGACCTCGGTCAACAACATGCTCAACGCCTGGGAACAGGAATTACGCGACTACGACGTGGAAATCGTCTTCGCCGGCTCCGGCCTGCGCTTCGTCACCGATGACAAGCGCGCCGGCAGTGACAAGGCGCTGGAGCAAAAACGCGAGGAACTCAAAGGACGCCTCAAGGCGCTCAACACGGTGCGGGGAGTCAAGCTCTCCGCCTGCAACAACACCGCCGCCGAATTCGGCCTGAGCCAGGAAGCGCTGTATCCCGGCGTGACGCTGGTGCCTTCGGGCGTCGCCCATCTGGCCGACCGTCAAGCCCAGGGCGCCGCCTATCTGAAGATTCAATGAAATGACGATCAGGAGGAAACGCATGAAAACCATCAAACGCCTGGCCCTGAGCCTGGGGCTGGGACTCGGTGTGCCGGCCGCACTGATGATCGGAACAACCGGAGCGCTGGCAAACAGCGACGAGGATAAATTCGCTGCCTACCGTGACGCACTGGGCGATGAAAACCCCGGTGAGTTCTTCATCGACGACGGCAAGAAGTTCTTCCACGAGAAGCGTGGCCCGAAAAACGAAAACCTGGAGAAATGCGATTTCGGCCTGGGCCCCGGCGTGCTCAAAGGCGCCTACGCACAGCTTCCTCGCTACTTCGCCGACACCGGCAAGGTGGAAACCCTCGAAGGACGCATCCTCGGCTGCATGGTGAAACTCCAGGGCTTCAAGGAAGAAGACGTGCTGAAGATGCACTACCAGAACGCCGGGGAAGAAGACTCCCGCCCTTCGGAGCTTGCAGCGATCACCTCGTACATCGCCGCCCAGTCCAACGGGCTCAAGTTCGACGTCAAACTGGAACACGCGGCAGAAAAAAACGCCTACGAAATGGGCAAGAAAATGTTCTGGCGCCGCCAGGGCTGGATGGACCTTTCCTGCGCCGATTGCCATGCCAACACCCAGGGCAAGCTGCTGCGCGGCGTGGAACTGCCGGACATGACCGCCCCCAAGACCGCTGGCAAGGTCATGACCGCCTTCCCCGCCTATGTACTCAAGGACGCCAACGTCCGCACCCAGTGGTGGCGTAACGAGCGCTGCGTGCTCGCCATGCGCCTGCCGTGGCTCAAGACCGGCTCCGAGCTCGACGCCGCGCTCACGCTGTACATGTCGATCTTCGCCAGCCAGAGCGACGAAAAGATCCAGGTGCCCGGCATCAAGCCGCGTGCGTGACCTTCCAGCCACGAGACCCTTCGCATGAAAACATCCATGACCACTGTCGGCCTCACGCTCTGCCTCGCGCTCGGCGCCGCCCACGCCCAGGACAAGGCCCCCGACTGGGGCGACAAGATCTCCGAAGAAGCCTTCCTCAAGGCCGCCAAGGAGAGTTTCTATCTCAACAAACCCGAAGAGTTCGAGCGACTGAACGATCCAAGTCTCGCCATCTGCAACGCCACCCACAACCGCCCCGACGACGCACAGGTGAAGGAAATCCTTGGCCGTGAACAAGCCGCCATCGTCTACCCCAAAGACAAGGCGCTGTTCGGTGACTGGCAAAAAGGCAAAAAATGGGTCGAGGATGTCCACGGCGGACGCATTGGCTATCCCGGCTTCCTCGATGCCGACGACCCGCACCATGCCAACGGTGGCAACTGCTATGCCTGCCACGCCATCGACCCCAATTTCCCGCAGGCCGGGAACATGGGACCGCCGCTGACGAATTACGGCAAGTTCCGTCCCAAGACCGAAGCGATGATCAAGTACACCTACGACAAGGTTTACAACGCCAAGGCCAGCAACCCCTGTTCGCTGATGCCCCGGTATGGCAACCCGCGCCTGCTTACCCCCGAGCAGGTCGCCGACATCGTCGCCTTCCTGCTCGACCCGGCCTCTCCGGTCAACCAGCCCCCAGTGAACGCGGCTAAATAGGCTTCCCTTCCCACGACCACGACCACGACCACGGACCGGAACATGAGGGACGAAGCCGACTCCCAAGGGCGGCTTCTTGCGGCGGAAGACGCGAGCTCCCGCCGCTTTTTTTGGGGGCCTTTGGGTCCTCCAGGACAAAGCGCAGCTCAATAGGCTGACCGATCAAAACGTCTCGAATAGATTTGCCCCGCAAGCGTGACCTCTTGGCCGCCGTTGCTGAAAACAGCATTTCAAGCCTTGCTGTCACGCCGCCTTCTTGTCGATCAACAGCGCGCTCAGATCATCCTGAGCCGTACCGGTCAGGTGCAGACCAAAGTTCACGACCAGAAAATCCAGGATATCCGCATTGACGAACTGCGGCGGCTTGGGGCCCAGGTAGATGTTCCTGATTCCAAGGCTGAACAGCGCGAGCAGGATGATGACGGCTTTCTGCTCCATCCAGCTCAGCACAATGGAAACGGGCAGGTCGTCAAGTGCAATTCCGGTGGCCTCACTCAGCGCCAGGGCGATATGTACGGCGCCATTGGAATCGTTGCACTGGCCAAGGTCCAGATAGCGCGGAATGGCGGTACCGGGAACGACCCCGAAATCGAGGTCATTGAAACGGAACTTGCCGCAACTGGAGGTGATGATGACGCAATCCAGCGGAAGACTCGCGGCCAGCTCACGATAGTAATTGCCTGCATTGCCCGGTGCGTCACACCCGGCGATGACGAAGAACTGACGAATCTTTCCGGCCTGCAGGGCCTCCAGTATCTGCGGTGCGAGCCCCAGTACGCTCTGGTAGTGGTGCCCCGTCATCAGTGTTTCATCGCTGTCGAAGCCCGTAATCTCGGGCAGACTGAGGGCTTTTTCGATCAGCGGGCCGAAATCGTCGTCAACGATCTTCATGGCGCCCTCGGCGCCAGTGATCTTGTAGGTAAACAGCCGCCCGTAATAATCCGTGCCCTTCCTGGCCGGCACGATACAGTTGGTGTTGATGACAATAGCCCCCGGCCAGCGCTGGAAGAGCTGCGCCTGGTCGATCCAAGATTTGCCGATATTGCCCTTGAGGTGGCGGTATTTGCGCAGCGACGGATAGGCGTGGGCAGGCAGCATCTCCGAATGGGTATAGATATTGATGCCCTTGCCTTCGGTAGCCTCCAGCAGCTTTCTCAACATGTCCAGGTTGTGACCGGACACCAGTATGGCCTTGCCCTCGGCACGGTTCTGGCTGACGCGGACCGGCGTGGGCACCCCCAGATGGCAGGTATGCGCCTGACTGAGCTTGTCCATCACCTGCACGCCGGCAGCCCCCAACTTCATCAGCTGGGCGATGTGTTCCTCAAAATTGAAATTGACGTTGGTGAGCGTGAAATACAGCGTCTCGCTCATGACATCGTCCACTGCCGTGGTGTCGGCGCCCAGCTCACGGGCATGCTCGCGATAGGCGGCCAGCCCCTTGAGGCCGAAGAGCATGATGTCCTGCAAGCGCGCCAGATTGGCGTCCTTGAGACAGGTGCCGACCGTCTGCCCGTCCGAACCGCAGCCACCGGGCGTGCTCATTTCGCACTGATAGCAGAACATGGCCGGAGGGGAGGCATTTTCCTCCTTTACCACGGGGTGGGAGGCGATATCGCTGGGGGTGTTGCGCAGAATATGGGGCATGACGGATCTCCTGTGGGTTTGGCGGAGCCCCTTTGCACACATCGTTCACAGGGACGGCCGCGACAGGGCAACTATCCGCCAAGGCCCGCCGCACGCGCCTTGATATGGATCAACATTAAATATGACGTATATTTTTTATTTATCTTCGCTGCGCCTGACTCAACCGGCATCGAGCAAACGCCTCAGGCCCGCCTCATCCAGGATGCGCAACTGATCGCCCTGCAGTTCGACCAGCCCCTGCTTCTGCAGCTGCCCCAAGGTACGTGAGAGCGTCTCCGGGGTGATGGACAGACGTGAAGCGATGACGTACTTCGGGGCTTCCAGGATCAGATGTCCCCCACTGCGTTCCCCCGCGCCACAGGGCGACTCCAGCTTTTCCAGCAGGTACAGGACCAAACGGTAGGTGGCCTTGTGCAGGGAAAGGCGGTCGATCTCCCCCACCATCAGGTGAAGACGCTGGCTCAGAGCGCCCAGCAGCAGCAAGGCCAGACACCCGGATTGCGCCACCAGCGCGCGGAAGCCCTCGTTGGGAAATTCCAATAACGCCACCTCATCGATGGCTTCGGCCGTAAGGGGATAGGCTTCGGGCTGCATGAAGGCAGCGGCCATGGCCGCCAACTGCCCCTTGCCAAGCACTTCGAGCACCTTCTCTTCGCCTTCGGCAGAGCACAAGTACAGTTTCAGCGTACCCTGGGTGACCAGGTAAAAATGCCTGGCTGACTCATTCTGACGAAACAGCACCTGACGCGGCTGCAGTGTGCAAGGCTTCGTCAGGGCCGACAGGGCGGCGAGATCGTTCTCGTCGAGCTGACCGAACAAGCGGTGCTGGCGAAGCCTATCGAGTGCATCCATAGATGGCCGATCCTGTAAAGGAGGTGTGAGCAGACACAGGGGAGCGTACAGGAACAGCCGTCACGGCACGTGAGGTAGGCATATCAGTTCGCCAGTACTGGCATCTCACCCGCCACCAAGGGCGGCACCGGGCAATCCAGCCGGGCGCCGATGGCGCGCAGCAACTCGGCTTCGGCCACACTCACGTGCCCGTCGGCGGCGATAGCGGCAACGCAGGCTTCGATAAGCTTGCCCTTGAAGGCGAACTTGAGCCCTCCCAGATGCGCCAGCGCGGGCTCCAGGGCATCGAGCTTCAGCGCCTGGCGTTCGAACAGTGTCCACGGCCCGTCCAGCGGCACCCGGGCACAGGCGACATCAAAAGCCTTTTGCGCTTCCGTGATGTCGGCATGCCCGGCATGGGCAAGCAGGGACAGCAGCAGCGCCGTGTCGCCACGGATGGCGGCAAGATCCGTGGTGCGTGCCGGGGCCGTGCGGCGCTCACCCAGCTGGTGATTGAGCAGGGAAAGCAGCGTGAATTCGAACAGGGAAAGCTTGCCGTCGGCACGCGTCAAGGCGTCGGCCTGCGCAAGCACGCCCGCACAGGCATCCGGCGGCAGTTCGCGCAAGGCAGGCAGGGCCAGTTCGAGCAAGGGCAACCACAGCTCACGACCGGCCTCACGCAGCCAGGGCAGATGGTCGAGGCTGCGCAGGATCGCCGCATCCTGCTCGTCCCCCAGCGCGGCACGCAAAACCGTTTCGGGATCGGGCGCATCGACCACGAGCAAGGCATACAGCAGTGTTTGCGCGCCTCGCGGAAGCTTCAGATCCTCGCGCACGGCCTCCGGCAGGCGTTCAAGCACCGCGTGGGCATAGGCCAGATGACCGGCATCGATCGTGCCGATACTGCCGCGCACACCGCCGGGCGTGACGGACAGGCGACCGGCAAAGCCCATGGCCGCTTCATGCCCCTCGCTCTCGCCCGCCATGGGAGCGGCACGCGCTGCTCCGGCCAGCGAGGCGCGCAAGGCCGGTTCGATACGGGCGATGCGTTCCTCAATGGGGGGATGGGTGGCGAGCAAACCAAACAGGCTGCTCACGCCCTGGCCGAAGAGCATGTGGCTGGCTTCCTCGGCACGCGGCGTCTGCATGCGCGTGGCGTCGATGCCCGCGATCTTCTGCAGCGCGCCGGAAATGCCCTGCGGGTTGCGGGTGAACTGCACGGCGGCGGCATCAGCCAGGAATTCACGCTGGCGCGAGACGGCGGCCTTGATGAGCTTGCCGAAGAACACGCCGATGTAGCCGATGACGAACAGGAGCAGCCCGAACAGGACAATACCGCCCTGATTCTTGGAGTTCGAACGGACCCGCGTCTCCGACGAAGCGCGCATGAGGCCGCGCCCGATCAGGGCGATCAGCAGGATACCGTGCAAAATGCCGATCAGACGCAGGTTCAAGCGCATGTCGCCGTTGAAGATGTGCGAGAACTCGTGCGCAACCACGCCCTGCAATTCGTCACGGGAAAGCTGCTCCAGACAGCCACGGGTGACCGCGACCACCGCCTCGTTAGGCGAAGTGCCTGCGGCAAAGGCATTGATACCCGCTTCCTCGTCCATAACGTAAACCTGGGGCACGGTCAGCCCCGAAGCGATGGCCATTTCATCGACGACATTGAGCAGACGCCGCTCCAGCAGGTCGCTCGTGGCACGCTCCACCGGCCGCGCGCCCAGCGACTCGGCCACCGCAACACCACCGCCGGAAGCCAGTTGCGCGACCTTGTACAGGCTTCCACCGAATACCAGCGCCGTCACGCCTGCCGCGACACCCAACAGCAGGCCGGGCTGCCACAGCCGCGCGAGCAGGCCCTGCCCCGGTGTCGCATCACTGATAGTGAACAGGAACAGCAGATAGACGGCAAGGATGATGGACAGCAGCGCCAGAATGAAGAGCAGCACCAGCCACTTCGTATTGCGGCGGGCGCGCTCCTGGGCCTGAAAAAAGTCCATTCGGGTGCGGGATCAGCTGAAGTCGACCTTCACTGCCTTGCGCGCCTCGGGGCTTTCGATCTCCAGCATCTGCGCTTCCTTGAAGCCGAAGTTGTTGGCGATCAGGTTGGCAGGGGCCGATTCGCGCTGGTTGTTATAGCTCATGACCGCGTCGTTGTAGGCCTGACGGGCAAAGGCGATGCGGTTTTCCGTGCTGGCGAGCTCTTCGGTCAGCTGCATCATGTTCTGGTTAGCCTTGAGATCGGGATAAGCCTCGGCCAGCGCGAAGAAACGGCCCATGGCCGCGCCCAGCATGCCTTCGGCCCCGGCCAGCGCGCGTATGGCCGCACCGTCGGTGGGGTCGCCCTCGGCACGCTGTGCCGCAGCCTGCGCCTGGTTGCGGGCGTTGATGACCGCTTCGAGCGTCTCGCGTTCGTGCTTGAGATAACCCTTGGCGGTTTCCACCAGATTGGGGATGAGGTCGTAGCGACGCTGGAGTTGCACGTCGATCTGGGCGAAGCCGTTCTTGACCTGGTTACGCAGCGCAATCAGCGCGTTATAGGTCATGAACCCCCAGATGACGATGAGCGCCAGCACGCCCAGAATAATCCAACCCGTCATAGCAAACTCTCCCTCGCAAAAGACGCTTTATGCTCTGATTCTGGCGGTTGTGGCCCGATACCGCAACGAAACAAGTACGGGACTCAGCACCACGGTGAAGCTCAGCGCTCCATCCGGCGCAGGTAGGTCACGAACAGCTCGGGATGCGCCGCATCCTCCTTGCGCACGCCGTGCCGCGAATCGACCACCTGGAACAACTCCCCGCGCCGGCCCGGCAGGACACGCTCCGGATGCAGCATCACCCGGTCGCCTTCGCAAAGCGCCCAGGCCACAGCCACGGTCAGATGCCCCGCGCCGTCGTCATTGACCAGCACGCCGTGATGTAACAGCGTCGGATCGTCCCAGGGATGCAGATGCACCAGCCGGGGAGTGAACTGCCCCCGATGCTCCATGACCAAGCCCTCGATCTGCGACAGCAGGGGCTTCAGACGCGGATCGTTTTCGTTCAACTCGATGGTTGGCCAGCTCTTGCTGCCGTCGCTCATGATTACCGCCTCACGCTCAGAGGGTGTTTACAAAAAGAAAGTGTTGCGAACAATTCAGTGCCGGACGAAGGATTCCCCCCCTTGGAGGCGCCATGGACGGAGTTGTGGAGACCGGGTGAAAGGGCCATGGAGGGCCCTTTCAGTCCCGCCACAACAGGATGTTGTGTCGGGACGGCCCGGTCGGAGCGGCCCCGGCCATGGCTTGCCCGAAGGGCGCCTCCGTGGGGGTGCCCTTTCTTTGGTACCTTTCTTTGGGCAAGCAAAGAAAGGTACTCGCCCGCGCGCGATTCAAGCCGTTCGAAGTGCGCCGCTTGAGGCGGGCGAAACAGCGCGCAAGCCTGTCCTGCCGGTTTTTGAAAACATGTCCCTGATTTTTAAGCCTGTCCGCTTGCCAAAGATCAAGTCGTTCAGGCGCCGGTTAAAGCCGCTTTCAATAACCGTTGCAGCCCTTTTTCGCCCGCCATGAGGCTTGGCCTTTCAAACAGGCGCCAACGCAAGCGGGCGAGTCACTTTTCTTGCTTGTGCAAGAAAAGTAACCCAAAGAACACACCCCCACGGGACCGCCCTTCGGGCAAGCCATGGCCTGACCTGCTCCAGCCGGGCCGCTCCGACGCGACATCCTGTCGCGGCGGAGCTAAATGGGCCATCCCTGGCCCATTTACCCGGCTTCCACAGGCCAGTCCATGGCGGTCCCAAGGGGGCCCTTCCCTACGCCCACGCTTGTCCAACAATTCAGCGCCGGACGAAGGATTCCCAGAACCCCCTTGGAGGCGCCATGGACGGGGGTGTGGAGACCGGGTGAAAGGGCCAGGGAGGGCCCTTTCAGTCCCGCCACAACAGGATGTTGTGTCGGGACGGCCCGGTCGGAGCGGCCCCGGCCAGGGCTTGCCCGAAGGGCGCCTCCGTGGGGGTGCCTTTTCTTTGGTACCTTTCTTTGGGCAAGCAAAGAAAGGTACTCGCCCGCGCGCGATTCAAGTCGTTCGAAGTGCGCCTCTTGTGGCGGGCGAAACAGCGCGCAAGCCTGTTCTGAGCAGTTTTTGAAAACATATCCTTGATTTTCAGCCTGTCCGCTTGCGAAAGATCAAGTCGTTCAACAGCCAGTTAAAGCCGCTTTTAGGAACCGTTGGAGCCCTTTTTCGCCCGCCATGAGGCTTAGCCTTTCAAACAAGCACCAACGCAAGCGGGCGAGTCCACGCTCGTCCAACAAGCGTTTTTTTGTAAACACCCTCTCAGGGCGCCTCGCAAAGCACCGTTTCCCGCCCTATCCGTGCCGAATCAGTGCCGAATCAGTGCCTGAAATGGCGCATGCCGGTGAAGACCATCGCCATGCCGTGTTCGTCGGCGGCGGCGATGACTTCCTCGTCGCGCATCGAGCCGCCGGGGTGGATGACGGCAGTAATACCGGCCGCGTGGGCCGCATCGATGCCGTCACGGAACGGGAAGAAGGCATCCGAGGCCATGACCGAGCCTTCCACCGTCAAGCCCTCGTCGGCCGCCTTGATGCCGGCGATGCGCGCGGAATACACGCGGCTCATCTGTCCGGCGCCAATACCGACGCTCTGGTTGTCGCGCGCGTAGACTATGGCGTTGGACTTGACGAACTTGGCCACCTTCCAGGCGAACAGCAGATCGCGCAGCTCCTCTTCGGTCGGCAGGCGTTTGCTGACCACCTTGAGATCCTCGCGCCCGATGCGGCCGTGGTCGGCATCCTGCACCAGCAGGCCGCCAGCCACACGCTTGTAGTCGAGCGCGGCGGCGGTTTCGCCCCAGTCGCCGCAGGCCAGCACGCGCACGTTTTTCTTTTCGGAAATCACATCCATCGCCTCGGCATCCACCGCCGGGGCGATGATGACCTCGACGAACTGGCGCTCGATGATGGCACGTGCAGTGTGGCCGTCCAGCGGACGGTTGAACGCGATGATGCCGCCGAAGGCGGAGGTCGGATCGGTGGCATAGGCGCGGTCATAGGCCACCAGGATGTCCGCGCCCACCGCGACGCCGCAGGGGTTGGCGTGCTTGACGATCACGCAGGCCGGCGCGTCGAACTGCTTGACGCATTCCAGCGCGGCATCGGTGTCGGCGATGTTGTTGTAGGACAATTCCTTGCCCTGCAGCTGGTGCGCGGTGGCGACGGTGCCGGCCGGGGGGCGGTGTTCGACGTAGAACGCCGCGGATTGGTGCGGGTTTTCGCCGTAGCGCATGTCCTGCGCCTTGATGAGCTGCAGGTTGAAAGTGCGGGCAAAACGTGTGGCCTGCTCGCCCAGCAGACGCCCGAAGTGATTGGCGATCATGCCGTCATAGCGCGCGGTGTGCTCGAAGGCCTTCACCGCGAGATCAAAGCGCGTGGCCCCGCTCACCCCACCGTCGCGGGTCAGCTCGTCGATCAGGCGCGGGTAGTCCGCCGGATCGACGACGATGGTTACGTCGGCGTGGTTTTTCGCCGCCGCACGCACCATGGTCGGGCCGCCGATGTCGATGTTCTCCACCGCGTCCTCATAGCGGCAATCCGGACGGGCCACGGTTTCCTCGAACGGATAGAGATTGACCACCACCATGTCGATCGGCGCGATCCCGTACTCGGCCATCACCGCTTCATCCGTGCCGCGCCGCCCCAGGATGCCGCCGTGGATCTTCGGATTCAGGGTCTTCACCCGCCCGTCCATCATCTCCGGGAAGCCAGTGTAGTCGGACACTTCGGTGACCGGCACACCGTTTTCCGCCAGAAGCTTCGCCGTGCCGCCAGTGGACAGCATTTCGACGCCCAGCCCGTGCAGGGCGCGGGCGAGCTCCAGCACACCGCGCTTGTCGGAAACGGACAGCAGGGCGCGACGAACGGGGGTGGACTTGAGGTTCATGACTTCTCCAGTGATTTTCTTGTGTGTTTCGCTCGCGCCGCGCTCAATCACGCGGCGGGACGATAGCCTGATACAGCGCGGAATAATCCTTGTCCGCCAGGCCGTCATGCAACGCGTGTTCGAGAACATGCTGCACGCCGACCAGCATATGCGTATCCAGCCCGGCCGCATTGGCGGCACGGGTGAACAGGCGGGTATCCTTGAGCAGATGCTTGAGCGGGAAATTGGGGCGCTCGAAATCGCGGGCCAGCAGGCGGTCGAGCTTCTTGTCGAAAGTGGGCGCATACAGCGCGCTTTCGCGCAGCACCGCCATGAAATCCTCCACCGCCACGCCTTCGCGCTGCACCAGCCCCAGGCTCAGGGCGAAGGCACTGGTCAGCGAGGCGATGAGCTGGTTGAGCGCCAGTTTCATCGCCGCGGCCTGCCCCACCTCGCCCACATGACGAGGCGCCGTGCCCAGATCGGACAACAGTGGCAACAGCGCGTCAAAACGTGCCCGATTTCCACCGAACATCAGCAGAAGCCGTCCGCTGCGCGCCTCCGGCGTACTGCCCAGCACCGGACACTCGACATACTCGCCACCGGCACGGGCCAGCGCTTCGGCAAGGGATCGTGCTTCTTCCGGGGCGATGGTCGCCATGTTCAGCACCACCCGCCCCGGCAGCAGATGCACCATGCGCTTGGACAGCAGCACCTCGCGCAAGGCGTTCGCATCGCTGAGCATGCACAGAACCAGCGGGGCCGCCGAAACAGCTTCGACCGCCTCCGCCACCACGCGCGTACAGGCAAGTTCGCCCGTCAGATACGCATCATCCAGCGGCGTGCGATTCCAGAGCGTGAGCGCATGCCCCCGTTCGAGCAGACGCGCGGCCAGGGCGCGACCCATCAAACCCAGACCAAGGAGGGCAATTTGCATGTATGTCAGTTCCGATACCGGGCGGGTAAAAGTGGTAAATTGAGTGAACTTGGGGCTCATGCGCCCCGCCACCAATCTATTCTAAGCCATAACGGCCGCGACACCCATGCACGCCTGGACCCGTCTGCTTTCCCCCGAACGTCGCCGCCCCTCGCAGCGTCCCGCCACCTTGTTTGTCAACGAGGCGCGCACGGAAATCGAACGCGACTTCGACCGCGTATTGCTCTCCACCCCGGTACGGCGCATGGCGGACAAGACTCAGGTCTTTCCGCTGGAGCGCAACGACATGGTGCGCACCCGCCTGACCCATTCGCACGAAGTGGCCAATCTCGCGCGTTCGGTGGGCATCGATCTGGCCTTCAATCACGC
Source organism: Halothiobacillaceae bacterium (assembly GCA_028696185.1). Taxonomy (GTDB): domain Bacteria; phylum Pseudomonadota; class Gammaproteobacteria; order Halothiobacillales; family Halothiobacillaceae; genus JAQVHL01. The sequence continues at coordinate 2,291 of JAQVHL010000050.1, read as the reverse complement.
CCTGGCAGCCGACACACCCAACGCGCTGCGCGACGTGCCCGCCCTGCTCGCCACCATTGGCCTGGCCCACGACCTGGGCAACCCGCCCTTCGGCCATCAGGGCGAAGCGGCCATCCAGCGCTGGTTCCGCGACCGCGCCGAACGGATTCTCGGCCCCGGACACGGCCTCAGCCCCGCCATGCGCGAAGATTTCCTGCGCTTCGAGGGCAATGCCCAAACCCTGCGCCTGCTGACCAAGCTGCAACTGATCAACGACGAATACGGTCTCAACCTCACCTACGCCACGCTCGCCGCGCTGATGAAATACCCCGTAGGCGCCGACCGCATCGACCGCGCACGCGCCCCCACCCGAAAACATGGGTTTTTCCAGTCCGAACGCGCGCTGGTCGAGGACATCTGGGCCCACACCGGCCTGGGCGAAGGCCGCCGTCACCCCCTGACCTGCATCATGGAAGCCTGCGACGACATCGCCTACTCCGTGCTCGACGCCGAGGATGCAGTCAAAAAACGCCTTGTTTCCTATTCGGACATCATCGCCTTCCTGCGGCACAGTGCAGGCGATGACGCGCTGACCGCCGATGTGGTGCGACAGGCCGAAGAAGAGCATCGCAAATACCGCCACGAACAGCTCTCCCCCTCCGAGCTGAACGACATCTCCATGCAGACCTTCCGCATCCGCGCCATCACCGGACTCATGCGTGCGGTGGCGGAAACCTTCCTGCAGCACCGCGCGGCCATCGATTCCGGCGAGTTCGACCGCGACCTGCTTTCAACATCAAACGCCGCCCGCCTGCTCGACACCCTCAAGCAGTTCAATTACCGCCACGCCTACCGTCACAAAAGCGTGCTGCGCATCGAACTGACCGGCTTCCGGGTCATCCATGGCCTGATGGACATCTTCTGGCAGGGCATCACGGACCGCTGCGACCCCGCCGACCCGGCCTCCGCACGGCGCAGCCCTTATTCCAGCTATGTCTACGGACTGATCTCGGAAAACTACCGCCGCGTATTCGAATCCCCGCGCAACGACATGCCCATGCGCTACCGCGAAGCCCAGCTGCTCACCGACATGATCTCCGGCATGACCGACTCCTACGCCGTCAGCCTGTGGGAAGAATTGCGCGAGCTGCGCGACGGGCACCTCGACCCTCTCCCCCCTCCGACGGGCCAATCATGAACCGCCAAGACGCACCCAGCCACTTCTTTGCCTACCTCGCGCGGATGAAATACATCCAGCGCTGGGGCCTGATGCGCAACACCCAGACCGAAAACGTCCAGGAACACAGCCTGCAAGTCGCCATGATCGCCCACGCCCTGGCCGTGATCGGCAACCGCCTGCATGGCGAAAACAACGACACCGGACACATCGCCTGCCTCGCGCTCTACCACGATGCCAGCGAAATCCTCACCGGCGATTTGCCCACCCCCGTCAAATACCACAACGAATCCATGCGTGGCGCCTACAAGGCCATCGAACGCCAGGCTGAACACACGCTTCTGGGGCTCTTGCCCGAAGTATTACGCGAGGACTTCATTCCGCTGCTGGACAGCGAACGGATGGATGCGCGCGCAAAGCGCTACATCAAGGCCGCCGACAGCATCGCCGGCTATCTCAAATGCGTGGAAGAAGAACGCGCGGGCAACCAGGAATTCACCCGCGCCCGGCGCTATCTGGCGAACAAGATCGAGGAATTCGACGACATCCCCGCCGTAACCGACTTCATGCGCCTGTTCGTACAGAGCTTTGAACTGACCCTCGACGACCTCAGCCATGCCCCTGGCGGCTGAGAAGGCGTTTACAAAATGAAGGTATTGCGGGCAATTCAGCGCCGGACGAAGAACTCCCCCCTTGGAGGCGCCATGGACGGGGTCGTGGAGACCGGGTGAAAGGGCCATGGAGGGCCCTTTCAGTCCCGCCACAACAGGATGTTGTGTCGGGACGGCCCGGCCATGGCTTGCCCGAAGGGCGCCTCCGTGGGGGTGCCCTTTCTTTGGTACCTTTCTTTGGGCAAGCAAAGAAAGGTACTCGCCCGCGCGCGATTCAAGCCGTTCGAAGTGCGTCGCTTGAGGCGGGCGAAACAGCGCGCAAGCCTGTCCTGCCGGTTTTTGAAAACATGTCCCTGATTTTTAAGCCTGTCCGCTTGCCAAAGATCAAGTCGTTCAGGCGCCGGTTAAAGCCGCTTTCAATAACCGTTGCAGCCCTTTTTCGCCCGCCATGAGGCTTGGCCTTTCAAACAGGCGCCAACGCAAGCGGGCGAGTCACTTTTCTTGCTTGTGCAAGAAAAGTAACC
>JAQVHL010000049.1 GCA_028696185.1 Halothiobacillaceae bacterium | reverse complement strand
TGTGATAGCTCGCGCCTATGCTCAAAGCATCGGTAACCCGGAACACAAGCCCCAGTTTGCCCGCGTAGCCTACGTTGTTCGCCTTACCCGTGAAATCGCTGCTGTTGGAGAAATCAAAGCGCGCGTAGTTCACATCGCTCACCCTGCCCTGCTGCATTGCCCCCTGAAAGGCATTGACCATCGAGCCCGAAGCGCGACCGCTCTGCACCATGCTGCCAAAGCTGCGCCCGTCCATATCCATCTTCAGGTCAAGCCCCGCCCAGACGAAATCAATCTGCGCAGCAAGCGACAGCTGATCGTTGACCTTGTACGCCAGGGGAAACATCACGCGGCCCACGCTCATTTCAGAGCGGATATCCTCGCCCGAGAGCATCGCTCTCTTGCCCATCATCGACATGCCGCCCGCGAACAGGCTGGAGCCGGCACCGTACTCGGTCCCCATGCCGCCCTGGGAATACACGCCGATACCGTAGGTGTAGCGCTCCCCCGCATGTACAAACGACATGGAAGGCATGTTGTAATGCGTGCCTGACGAACTGACCGAGCCGGCGTGGGGATGCTCGGCACTGATATGGGGAGAGAGGGTACTGAGCCCAAGTTCAAAATCGTTGCCCGGATGCTTGCACATGCAAAGACTGGCCGGGTTGTTCATCATCGCCGAATTGCCGGAATCGTAGGCATAGGACGCCCCACCCATACCGCCAGCACGCGCCCCATAGGCATCCATATTCATGCCATGACTGGCCAATGAAGCGTCCACAAACCCACAGGCAGAAACCATAAAAGCCAGGGGTTTTCGCAAATAGACATTGAAAATTCTCACTTTACTGCTCTCCATATAAAAAAACTTACAACAAAAGCGCAGCGGAACATTCTTTCTTTTAAATAATTATTTCATCCCACCATGCAGGTACCTGAGGGCGGAGAAACATTAACCTAAAACAAGCATTTTTTATCGGGACCAAATCGCCACCTGTCGTAGGACAATCCAGACACGTCACGGCGAAGCCAGGGCGCACATAATCCACTGCAAAAACATGGAATAGATTCAGGCATCGTGATTGGAACGCATTTGTGGCAAGCTTTGCCGTTCACGATGGCTGAACCCACAATGAACACGACACTGCAAAGCTACGACGAGATTCCCTACAACAGCCGTCCTATCGAACTGACACACCCGCAGGCGCTCGCCGCGCGAGCCCGCGCGCTCGGGTGGCAGCCGCCGGCGCTTGAAGGCGCGCGCGTTCTGGAGCTGGGCGCCGCCTCGGGGGGGAACCTGATTCCACTGGCCTTCTATCTGCCGCACACGCACTTCGTCGGCGTGGATCTCTCGCGTGCTCAAGTCGAGGACGGGCAGAAGCCGATTGCCTCACTGGGGCTCAAGAACATCGAACTGTGTCACGCGAACATCCTCGATCTGTCCCCCGATCCCGATAGGGATGCACTGGGGCATTTCGATTACATCATCGTGCATGGCGTCTACTCCTGGGTACCGCCCGTCGTGCAGGAACGCATCCTCTCACTGTGCGCAGAACGCCTGAGCCCCAATGGGCTGGCCTGCATCAGCTATAACGTCCTGCCGGGATTCCGTGTACGCCAGATGACGCGCGACCTGCTGCTCGAACAGATCGACAAAAACCTGCCCCCCCGGGAACGACTGCAGCAGGCGCGCGCCCTGATTGAGCGAATGCACGCACTGACCCTGAACGGGACAAGCCTGACCGCCCAGGCGCTGCACGAGGATCTCGCCCACCTGCTCACGGTCCGTGACAGCTACCTCTACCACGAATATTTGGAAGAAACGAATGAGGCTTTAAGTTTTGCGCAATTTTCGCAACGCATTACACATTACGGACTGGAATTTGTCGCCGAAACCGATTTATCGGGATCGTACTTCATTGAAGAAATGAGCGACCACCCAAGGCTCACGCTGGAAATGGACGAGGACATCCGCCGTGGCCGCCCCTTCCGTCAAAGCCTGCTGACGCGCCAAACGGCGCCCCGCAAAACGATGGACAACGCAAGCCGCGTGCGCTCACTCATCTGGCAGGCCGGTCTGCAGGCCGTAAATGGCGATGAAATCGAGCTGGCAACCGACAGTGCTTTTGCGGTACGCGAGCTCCGCAGCGGTCGACACTACGAAGTTACCCATCCGCTGGTCAAGGCGGCGCTTGCTTTGTTGATCAACCATGGCCCGGCCGGGCTGCCCGGCGGGGAGCTCATCGAAGCGGCCTGTGGGCTGGTCAGACAATACGGTCACGCCAGAGAAGCGGACAAGCCCGCACTACTGGCCGATGCCCTGTTGCGACTATGGCAGAACGGCGCCTTGAACGCCGCCGTAGTGGACAGCCCCCCTGTCCAGGCGCACTGGGCACGAAGCGCCGTGCCTGAACGCCCCAAAGCGCACGCCCTGGCGCGGTTGCAGGCGCAATCCGGCGCGGGCTATGCCTGTGCTTGCGCGCATCTGCCTGTAGAGCTGGATGGATTTTCCACCGCCCTGTTGTTGGCACTGAACGGGCAACAGGATCGTGCGGCACTCAAAGCCGGACTGCTGGCCCATCTGCGCCAGATGCCGGCACTACGCAAGGAACTGGGGCTTGATGGTATGTCGACTGCTGCCCTGTCAGGACTGGTGGAGCAGAATATGCGTCGCCTGCTGGAGACATTCGCCCGTGAGGGGCTGCTTGAACCCGACTGAAGACCACAGCCGGAACATCGGCGCCAGCCCCCAACGGGGGCTCAACAGGAGGCGGACGCAGGAACTGTCAATCGGCGCTGTTCAAGCGACCGGAGGTATAGGCATCCAGGGCCTGTCGCCCCAGACTGAGTTGGGAGCTTTCCTGCAGTAGCGCTTGCTTGCACAGCTCGATGGCGGCAACCAGCCCCTTATCCGCATTGAGCGTGTCCTGGATGAGTGTCGCCACACGCGGCACCCACTCCAGCGGAATTTCGCCGGAAAACAGGCTTTCAAAAGCCTGCTGACGATCCTTGAGCTTCAGATCAAGCTCTTCCCACAGACCGGATTCCACCTCGGCAATCAAAGCCTGGTTGATGTCCCGGATGACATCCATCTGCTCGTGAAGACTCATCCTGCCTGCTCCTGTGCTACCGCCGTGTGCAGGGAAGCGGGAATCGCATCCCAACCGGCCTTGATTTCACGAATCAAGCCCAAGGCTTCGTCGAGCAAGCGCACATCATTGTCACTGGTAACCAGCAAGAGGCGATGGGTAATGTACCGGTAAAGATCGCGCAGATTGACAGCCAGCTCACCGCCACGCTCGTAATCCAGCGCACCTTCCAGGCCCCCCAGAATGGCCAGAGCCTTGGATAGCTGCTCACCACGAACGACCGTGTCTCCACGCAGGAGGGCGCCACGGGCGGACGCCATACGCGAGATCAACCCTTCGAGAAGCATCTGGATAAGACGATGCGGGCTGGCATCCTGCAAGCCTCCTTCGATATGGACGCTGGCGTATTGGTTGATGCCATAGTGTCTGGCGGTCGAATACATGGGATCGTCCTCGTTGTCCTATAAATGCGCGGCCACGCGCGTGGTATCAGCCAAAACCCGGCAACTTGGCCAGTTGCTGCGTGAGATAAGCCCCGGTGTTATTGAACTGCGCCACAGCCACGTCCATCGCGGTGAACTGCTTGAGCAGACGTTTCTCCAAGGACGCAAGACGATCATCCAGTGCAACGCGCTGATCCTCGATGGAGCGAAGCGTGTCATTGAGGCGGTCCGTCTGCTTGGAGAGCACACCACCGGTTTGCAGGTACTCGTCGATCCGGTTGCTCAGGCGTGTTCCCATGCCATCCGTGCCGGAGAAGAAACTGGAAACGGCACTGTAGTTATCTTCAAGCGCCGCATTCAGGCGCGTCGAATCGAGGCTCATCACTCCATTACGATCGATCTCGATACCGACTTCATACAAGGTGTCGAAATCGGTGTTCGAACCCACAGTCGTGCGCAAATCCGCACGAATCTGGTTTTGCACATTGCGCAGGATGGAATCACCTACCAGCGGACCACCCGATTTGGTACTCGCATCGTATTTTCCAAGGCTTTTCAGGGTGGTATCCAGCTTGTTATAGGCATCGACAAAGGTCGTCAGCGCCTTTTTCACCGCCTCTTGATCGGTAGAAACGGTAATTTCATTGGTTTTGCCCACACCGTCAGGTTTGAGGGTGAGGGTGACGCCATCAATGGCATCGCTGATGACATTGCTGGATCGGGTCACATTCATGCCATCGACACGGATAAGCGCATCCTGAGCAGCCGTCTGCTGCGTCAGATTGGTCACACCGGACCCATTGGGGTCATACACCAGACGCGACAAACCGGACGTATCGGTGGAGTTGCCATCATCGTCCGTCGCCGTCACCGTGATCGCATTGCTCGATCCGGGCTGGGTCGAGGAAAGCACAAGACGACTTTCCGTGCCGCCCAGGCCGTCGTCCACATTGACGATGGTGGCGGACACGCCGGAATTTCCCGTGGCGTTGTTGATTGCATCACGAATACCGGCCAGCGTGTTATTGCTGGAATCGACCGTGATGGAAAAGTTCGTGCTGCCCGCCGTGATATTCAGCGTGCCGGTACCCACAACCTCCGTGGCGCCCGCAAACCCCACAGAGTTCAATTTCTGGGCCTGGGCCATTTGCACGACTTCAATACTGTAACTGCCCGCAGCGGCACTGGAAGAAGCGCTGACGCCTAACTGGGTATCGTTGCTCGATGTCGCAGCCTTGGTCTGAAAGGCGGAAGCGTCCTTCAGGGCCTTGGCGGCAGTCTGGAAGGTGCTCAAGGCACTCTTGAGCGTGCCGTAGGCCGAAAGCTTGGTGTCCGCCGCCGATTTCTGGCGATCCAACTGATTGGATTTTGGCGCTCCCTCAGCCTGCACAAGTGAACTGACCAGAGCGTTGATGTCCAGGCCACTGCCCAGACCACTTGCGGTGATCGCCATGATGCGTCCCCCCGTGTAATGTCAAAATGGAGCGCTACCGCCCGCCATCACCCATAGCGGTGACTGAAATGCACCGTTCAGTCCCCCGCCCGAGCGGGCCAGCAGGTAATTCAGGCTTCGTCCTTGATAAGCATGCCCCGGCGATCATCGCCGTCGGCTTCTTTCATGCGCCGCAAGAGTGCCAACACCTCTTCCGAAGGAATCTGCCGCACGACCTCGCCGTTTTTCTGGTCAACAACCTTGATAACCAGACGCCCGGCATCATCGTCGATATTGAAACGCAGGTCGCGGCGCACGGACTCCATGTAGCCCTGTAGTTCCTCGGCCGCATCACGCATCTCGTCCTCGGAAAGCTTTTTGCTGCCTGCGGAGTTGTCGCCCTCGCGACGCGCCCGCTCGGCAAGAGCCGCGTCCCGATTGGTGGCGCGCACGGCCGTTTCCGGCAAAGGGGCTGCTCCAGTCGGCGGCGCTTCGCCGGACGTAACCTCCCCCGGCCCCCGCGCGGGAATGGCTGAAGGTTGATACCCCATAGGCTGGGCCACGGCGCTGGATACACCCGGCGTAACGCCATTAAGAGGAGAGGTGCTCATTTTTCTTCACCTCGCTGCTAGCGATGAAAAGGCGCGGGACTCCGCCCGGCCTGCAACAATACGAATTACCGCAACAAACCCAATACTGTCTGCGGCGCCTGATTGGCCTGGGACAGCATGGCCACACCCGCCTGCTGCAGGATCTGCGCACGCGAGAGGTTGGCGGTTTCTGCCGCAAAGTCGGCATCCATGATGCGCGAACGGGCGGCCGTCTGGTTCTCGATGGCGCTCTGCAGGTTGTTGATGGTGGTCGAGAAGCGGTTCTGAATCGCACCGAGCTTGGAGCGGAACCCATCGATCTTGCCTACAGCCACATCGATCTGGTTAATAGCGCTCTTGATCTTGCCAATGGAAGCGCCCGAGCCAATGGACAAGGGCGTCGCCCCGACCAGATTCTCCAACCCGCTTTGGGATGCCAGATGGCTGACCGTGATGGAAATCTGGTTATCGACCGCCGTGCTCCAACCCACCTGGAAGTTCGCTCCTTCAAGACTGCCGGCCAGAATTTTCTTGCCGTTGAACGAAGTGTTATCAATGATGCGACCGATTTCCGCACCCAACTGCTTGAACTCGTCCTGCAGCTTCTGGCGGTCGCCTGTGGATACGGCACCGGTGTTGGCAGCCTGAACGGCCAGGTCGCGCATGCGCTGCAGGGTGTCGGTGATGGTCCCCATGGAGGATTCCGCCACCTGCGCCATGGAGATACCGTCGTTGGCGTTGCGAACGGCAACGGTCATGCCGCGAATCTGCGAGGTCATGCGATCCGCAATGGCAAGCCCCGCCGCGTCGTCCTTCGCGCTGTTCACGCGCAAACCGGAAGACAGGCGCTCCATCGCGGTGGAGAGCATGTTGTCCGTCTTGTACAGCGAACGCTGCGCGTTCATGGACATGATATTGGTGTTGACTACGTTGGCCATGACTTCATCTCCCGATGTGATGGGTGAACCACGCGTGGCGCGATTCTCTAACAGCTATCTTGTCTGGCTTATCGGCAATGCCGCGTAAAACTTTAAAACCCGCACATGAATGCAGACTTATCCGTATGTCGAAAAATAGCTGGAAGCGGTTTTCAACATGCGGATAAGGGTTCGGCGGCTTTCACGCCGCCGAACCTTGCTTTTAGCGCAACAGACCCAGTACCGTCTGTGGCGCCTGATTGGCCTGGGACAGCATGGCCACACCCGCCTGCTGCAGGATCTGCGCACGCGAGAGGTTGGCGGTTTCTGCCGCAAAGTCGGCATCCATGATGCGCGAACGGGCGGCCGTCTGGTTCTCGATGGCGCTCTGCAGGTTGTTGATGGTGGTCGAGAAGCGGTTCTGAATCGCACCGAGCTTGGAGCGGAACCCATCGATCTTGCCTACAGCCACATCGATCTGGTTAATAGCGCTCTTGATCTTGCCAATGGAAGCGCCCGAGCCAATGGACAAGGGCGTCGCCCCGACCAGATTCTCCAACCCGCTTTGGGATGCCAGATGGCTGACCGTGATGGAAATCTGGTTATCGACCGCCGTGCTCCAACCCACCTGGAAGTTCGCTCCTTCAAGACTGCCGGCCAGAATTTTCTTGCCGTTGAACGAAGTGTTATCAATGATGCGACCGATTTCCGCACCCAACTGCTTGAACTCGTCCTGCAGCTTCTGGCGGTCGCCTGTGGATACGGCACCGGTGTTGGCAGCCTGAACGGCCAGGTCGCGCATGCGCTGCAGGGTGTCGGTGATGGTCCCCATGGAGGATTCCGCCACCTGCGCCATGGAGATACCGTCGTTGGCGTTGCGAACGGCAACGGTCATGCCGCGAATCTGCGAGGTCATGCGATCCGCAATGGCAAGCCCCGCCGCGTCGTCCTTCGCGCTGTTCACGCGCAAACCGGAAGACAGGCGCTCCATCGCGGTGGAGAGCATGTTGTCCGTCTTGTACAGCGAACGCTGCGCGTTCATGGACATGATATTGGTGTTGACTACGTTGGCCATGGCTTCGTCTCCTCATGTGTGACTTTACAAGCCGCAAGGTACACGGCGTCTGCTGAGATTATCGGCGGCTAGCGACAGAACTTTAGCATAGGGCGAACGGAATGATTTCGCCCGCGAACACGGTTACGACAACGCAAGCCTTACAGCAAGCCGACGCCCAGCACATGCCCCATACCGTAGGTGATTGCGCCCGCGCCCGCGCCGATCAGCAGCATGCGCATACCCCCTTTGAGCGCGCCGCGCCCGGTAAACAGGCTGATGGCCGCCCCCAGACCGAACAGGCCCAGGGCAGCGAAGGTCAGGGTATAAGGCAAGGTGGGGGTCAGGCCCAGCAGGAAGGGCAGCAAGGGCACGATGGCGCCCAGGGTGAAAGAAAAAAACGAGAAGAACGCCGCCCCCCAGGGCGAGCCCAGATCTTCGGGATTGAGCCCCAGTTCTTCGCGGGTCAACACGTCCAGGGCGTGCTCAGGGTCGCGCAGCAACTCACGCGCCAAACTGCGGGCGGCTTCGATTTCCATGCCGCGCGCCGCGTAGATCAACGCCAGTTCCTCGGCCTCCTCCTCGGGGTAGGCGGCAATTTCCGCCCGCTCAAGACCGATCTGGTACTCGTACATCTCGCGCTGCGAGCGCATGGAGACATACTCACCCGCCGCCATCGACAAGGCCCCTGCGAGCAGACCGGCCATGCCCGCCATGAGGAGCGTCGCAGGTTCGACGCCCGCACCGGCGACGCCCATCATCAGGCTGGTATTGGAAACCAGCCCGTCATTGGCGCCAAAAACCGCCGCGCGCAGATTGCCGCCCTCGTAACCGCGATGATGGGCTTCCATTTCGCCGGCCTGACGGGGTGTGGCATGGGTGGACATCGAGGCCGGCTGTCGGTAGACGGACAGGCCCCGCACTTTCATGGCTGCCAGCACCGGGCGCAAACGACGCGGGGAAAGCCAGCGCAGCAGTCCGACAACAACCCGCTCGCGCATGCCGGGGCGAAAGGCCGGCACAGGCTGGTTTTGCGTTGCAAGCCGGGCACTCCAGATTTCCGCCTGTGCATCGGCCTCGTCGGCCAGCATGCGGAACAGTGCGGCGATGGCAGGCGCGGCTTCGCGTTCCGCCACCCGGCGGTACAGCCAGGCGGAACGGCGCTCGCTCAGATAGCCCTCGCGCGCAACCCCGCCCATGGGCTATCCCGCGTTCACGGATGCACCGGATTCGCTTTCCGGTGCATCATGCGGATGGGTGGGGGGCCGCCCCAAAAGCGCGGACAGGGCAAAGGCCCCGATGGCGAGCAGGCCATAGCTCAGCCCAGCAACCACGCCGGCGTCGATAATGCCGCGCCAGGGCTGGGGCAGCAGGCTGACCAGAAGCACCAAGAGGACGACACCGCCGGTCACGGAAAACGAAACGATGCGCCGCTTGCGTGTGGCGTGAATGAACCCCATGCAGAACAAAGGCGCGAGCAGAACATGCAGGGGATTGGGGTTGGCGCGAAGATACGCGGCACGCGCGACCACGCGCGGCGAAAACGCCTTCTGGAATCCGCGATAGCCCTCCCCATACACCATGAACACCATCCAGCCTGCAAAAAGCACCCAGTGCATCCAGCCAAAATCATATTGCCAGCCTTCCCAGGCCCGCTCGCTCAGTCGGACGATAGCCCACGCCAGCAGCAGCGAAACCCCGCCGACGCCCCAGATTGCGCCGAATGCGCCCATGCCTTTCTCCTGTCAATTGACTTCGTAATCGACAACCCGTCGCTCACTGCGACAAGCCGCGACCAACGGTTTGATCGCCTCGTGCAAGGGATGATGGTGGTAAGCCGCCAGCGCCTCGCGATCGGTGAATTCGCTGTAGAGCACGATGTGCGCGGCGTCCGCATCGCCCGAGAAATCCACACCCACCTCGATGGCCAGCAGGCCGGGGATGCGACCGCGCAGCCCCTCCAGCGCCTCTTGGATACGCCGGGCGTTTTCCTCGCGCCCCCGCCCATCGGCCTCCTCATGCAGGCGCCACATGACCAGATGACGGATCATGCGCCCCCTCCTGCCGCAGGCGTGCCCGACGCAGGCTCGATACTGCGCCAGATCGTTTTGCCCCCGCTGGCCTTGTCCAGGGCGGCAAGCCAGGCTTCATGCGCGGCGAGCGCTTCGGCGTCGGCAGGCGGTACCGGCAGACGCGGCCGTGTGGCGCTCAGACGGCGGATCGGCTCGCCCCCTCCCTCGCTCTGCCCCTCGTGGCTGTCCAGCAGCAGGCTGGACTGCCCCCCCGTCATCGCCAGATAAACTTCGGCAAGGATCTCGGCGTCAAGCAAGGCGCCGTGCAGGGTGCGCTGCGAGTTGTCGATGCTGTAACGCCGGCATAGCGCATCCAGGCTGTTACGCTGCCCAGGGTGCAGCTTGCGGGCCATCACCAGCGAATCGGTCACGCTCGCATAGTCGGCCAGACACCCATAGCTGCCCCCCAGCCAGCCCAGCTCGTGATCGATGAAGTTCACGTCGAAGGGCGCGTTATGGATGATGAGCTCGGCGCCGCGCAGGTAATCCATCCACTCATCGACCACATCGGCAAAACGCGGCTTGTCGGCCAGGAAGGCATTGCTCAGACCGTGCACTTCCAGCGCCTCGGCGTCCACCTCGCGTTCAGGGTTGAGATAATAATGGCGGTCATTGCGCGTGCGCCGGCGGTCGATCAGCTCGACACAGCCGATTTCGATGATGCGGTGCCCCTGTTCGGGCTCAAGACCGGTGGTTTCGGTATCCAGCAGAATCTGGCGTAAACCGCCCGAAGTGTCGCGACTCATTGACGCTCCTCACGCATGACAGATGCCAGCCCGCGCGGCCAGCGCAGGGAAATTCTCACTCACGCCCCAGCTCATCGATCCCCCGATTGGCGAGCTGATCGGCCATTTCGTTCTCCCGGTGCCCGGCGTGACCGCGCACCCAATGCCAGCGCACCTGATGACGCTGACGCGCTTCGTCCAGACGCTGCCAGAGCTCGGCGTTCTTCACCGGCTTGTTGTCCGCCGTACGCCAGCCACGCCGCTTCCAGTTGGGCATCCACTCGGTGATACCCTTGCGCACGTATTGCGAATCGGTCGTCAGGTCCACCACGCAGGGGCGCGTCAGGCTTTCCAAGGCCATGATGGCGGCCATCAGTTCCATACGGTTGTTGGTCGTATGCCGCTCGCCGCCGTGCAGGGTCTTTTCATGACCACCGAAGCGCAGCAGCACCCCCCAGCCTCCGGGGCCAGGGTTGCCCTTGCAGGCGCCGTCGGTAAAAGCTTCGACCGCGCGGGACTCAGCGGATGGGTTCTCGGTCACGTAGACAACTCCGGGTAGTGGGCGAAGGCGCGCCCTGAGGCATGACCATTGGGCGCGCCCAGGCCGGGCGGCGCGGCAGAAGTGGCCGCACCCGACGAATCCCATGCAGCACGTACAGGCCACCGAACGCAGGCCACAGGCGCCGCCCCAGATTTTCGACAAACTCCAGACGATCCAGCGCTCCCGCCCCGCACAGCGGCAGGGCATGCGCCAGCGGCACGGTGTCATCCACGGCATAGCCCAGCAAGGACAGCCAGTCGCGTACCCGCCGCGCCGTGTAATGCCGTCCGCAACGCAGGCCACGGGTACAGCTTCGTCGGCACAAATAAGCCAGCGAAAACAGACTCAGTGGCTGGAAACCGATCAAAAGCAGATGTCCTTCGGGACGCAGGACACGATCGACTTCGCGCAGCACGGCGTGCGGATCGGCCGCCGTGTCCAGGGTGTGGAACAACACGACGAGATCGAGCGATTCCCCCGCAAACGGCAACTCATGCCGGTTCCCTTGCACGTCCACCGGCGGTGGGAACTCGCTCATGTGCACCCGGTGGGCAATACGGGCATCCGCCAGCAGATCGGGCATGCCCGCACCAGGGCACAAACAGAGCGCGTGATAGCCGAAAGCCTCGACAATCGCTTCGGCCACCACCGGACGCAGTACTTCGACCACACGCCGACCAGGCTCGGAACGATACCAGGCGAGGATGTCCTCGTCGCAGCGACGAAACCCCTCGATACGCAGGGTTTCGCTCGGTGTCGCCTTCTTGATTCTGAACAAGGGCACGGACCAACTCCGTTGCCAGCCCTAAGGCCGGCGCTCGAATGCCGCACGCCGGCCCGCCATCAGCACGACGGCCAGCAGGGCCAGCAGGGCCGCCAGATCGAAACTGGCGGTGGGTCCGTAATGCTGCCACACCCAGCCACTGCCGAACAGCCCCACGGCCCCGCCCAGCCCGTAACTGAGCGAGGACAACAGCGCCTGACCGCGCCCCTGCAGACGCCCGGTGAAAGTGCGGTGAATGAAATCCACGGCCACGGAGTGAGCCACACCGAAACTCAGCGCGTGCAGCAACTGAGCCAGAAGCAACCCGACCAGACTGTCCGCCAGATGACCGATCAGCAGCCAACGCAGGGCGGTCAGGCCCAGCGTGACCATGAACAGCCAGTAGACACTCACCGCACGCAGCAGGCGGGCCATGACCAGAAACAGGCCGATTTCCGCCAGCACGCCCAGCGACCAGAGCATGCCGATCACGGTCTTGCTGTAACCGAACTGGGTCAGATGCAGGGTGTAGAAGGCGTAATAGCTGCCGTGACTTGCGTTGAGCAGAAAACTGGCCCCAAGAAAAGCCACCACCACCGGCCGGCAGAGCAAGCCCCACAGGCTGCCCGGCACGCTCAGTGACGGTGGCGCCCCGGCATCCGGCACGCTCAGCGAAAGGGCGAAAATCGCCAGCAGCAGGCCCAGCGCGGCGACAGGCACGATGCCCGAGCCAAAATCGTCCACCAGCACGCCCAGGGCGGTGGCCGCCAGGATGAAGCCCAGCGAACCCCAGGAACGCAAACGGCTGTATTCGGACGCCCGCGCGCCCAGATGGCGCAGGGTCACCGCATCGAACTGCGGCACGATGGCGTTCCAGAACAGGCTGAACACCGCCATGACCAGCGCCATGGCCCAGAAGCCATCGACCTGGAAAACCGGCAGGAAGGCCAGCACCGTCAGCAGCGCAAAACCGCGCACCCAAGGCATGGCCCGTCCGGTGTGGTCGGCAAGCCAGCCCAGCAGGGGCGGCCCGAAAATCTTGCTGCCGACGAAAATAGCCATCAGCGCACCAATGGCCTCCGCACCGTGCCCCTCATCGCGCAGATAGAGGC
The DNA here is from genome assembly GCA_028696185.1 of Halothiobacillaceae bacterium. Lineage (GTDB taxonomy): Bacteria > Pseudomonadota > Gammaproteobacteria > Halothiobacillales > Halothiobacillaceae > JAQVHL01. The sequence continues at coordinate 4,720 of JAQVHL010000049.1, read as the reverse complement.
TCCAGTAGGGCAGGAACACACCCAGCGCACCGAAGTACACCAGGTAAAACAGCGCGATGCGGCCTTCTGGAAAAGCAGCGGGCGAGGTAGCCCCCGGCCCCTTCGACTGACTCATCCGCTGTAAGCCGGGCAGGCCGGAACCACCGGTGTCACCGACGCGACATCGGCATTCTGGGCACGGTGACGCAGGGCGTGATCCATCAGCACCAGCGCCATCATGGCCTCGGCAATCGGTGTGGCGCGTATGCCCACGCAGGGGTCATGACGTCCGGTCGTGACCAGCTCGATGGGCTCGCCGGAGCGATTGATCGAGCGCCCCGGCAGACGCAGCGAGGCGGTGGGCTTGAGCGCCAGATGCGCCACAATGTCCTGCCCGCTTGAAATCCCTCCCAGAATGCCGCCGGCATGATTGGACAGGAATCCCTCGGGGGTGATCTCGTCGCGGAAGGCCGTCCCCTTGGCCTCCACGCAGGCAAAGCCATCACCGATTTCCACCCCCTTGACCGCATTGATTCCCATCAGGGCGTAGGCCAGCTCGGCATCCAGGCGATCGAAAACCGGCTCGCCCAGCCCCGGCGGCACATGCCGCGCCACCACGGTGATTTTTGCCCCGACAGACTCGCCTTCCTTGCGTAACGCATCCATGTACGCCTCAAGCTCCGGCACCACGTCCGGGTCGGGGCAGAAGAACGGGTTCTGCTCCACCGCCTCCGCCACGAAACGGCGCGGACGGATCGGCCCCAGCTGCGCCAGATAGCCATGAATCTCGACCCCGAGCCGCTCGCGCAGCCATTTCTTGGCAATGGCCCCAGCCGCCACTCGCATGGCCGTCTCACGCGCCGATGAGCGCCCGCCGCCGCGATAATCGCGCAGGCCGTATTTTTGCTGATAGGTGTAATCGGCATGCCCCGGACGGAAGGTCTCCGCGATGTCGCTGTAATCCTTCGAACGCTGATCCACGTTCTCGATCAGCAAACCGATGGGCGTCCCCGTGGTCCGCCCCTCGAATACGCCAGAGAGAATACGCACCGCATCGGGCTCGCGGCGCTGGGTGGTGTGGCGCGAGGTGCCCGGACGGCGGCGATCCAGATCGTACTGCAAATCGGCCTCGCACAGCGCAAGCCCCGGCGGGCAGCCGTCAACGATGGCGCCCAGCGCCGGGCCGTGGCTCTCGCCGAAAGTGGTGACAGTGAACAGGGTTCCGAAGGTATTGCCAGACATGAATCGATCCCGTGCGACCCCGGACGCGCGCCCGGACATGTTAGAATTGAGCGCCATTATAGCGGCAGCGTGGATAAAACCGGCTGTACCGCCCTCACCCTCATATCACAGCCCCCATGAGCGCGATCCACACCGCCCCGATCAACGTCGCCGACCTTCTTGCCCAGGCCGCCGCACGGCGCCCCCAGGCCCCGGCCTTGAGTCAGGGCGGGGCGCAGCTCAGCTATGCTGCGCTCGACGCTCGGGTCAGTCGCTGCGCCCGCGCCCTGCGCGCCTCGGGCCTCCTCGCGGGTGAGCGCGTGGCCACCTGGCTGCCCAAAACCCTGGACAACGTCATCCTGCTGTTCGGCGCGCTGCGCGCCGGCGCGGTCATGCTGCCCATCAACCCCTTGCTCAAGCCCGCCCAGGTCCGCGCCATTCTCGACGACGCCGAAGCCTGCACCCTGCTGACCCAGCCCTCGCGTCTGGCCCTGCTGCACGCCCTGCCCCCGCCCCGCGGCCTGCGGCTTAGTCTGGTCGATACGCTGCCTGCCCAGCCACTGGCCCCGCTCCCGACGCACTGGCCGTCCCCCCGTCCGCTGGCTGACTGGCTCGCCAGCGCCCCCGAGGCCATCCCGCTGGCCCGACGCATCGACGCCGACCTCGCCGCCCTGCTCTACACTTCCGGCAGTACAGGCGGGCCGAAGGGCGTCATGCTCTCGCACCGCAACCTGATCGCCGGCGCCCAGAGCGTGGCCAGCTATCTGGACAACCGCCCGGACGACCATCTGCTTGCCCTGCTGCCGCTGTCCTTCGACTATGGTTTTTCTCAGCTCACCACGGCCTTTCTTGCTGGCGCCCACGTCACCCTGCTCGACTACCTGCTGCCCGGCGACATCCGCCGCGCCGTACGCGAGAACGGCATCACCGCGCTGGCGGGCGTGCCGGGACTATGGATACCCCTGGCCCGGCAGAGCTGGCTTGGGGAGCTCAGCGCCCTGCGCTACATCACCAACTCCGGCGGCGCCTTACCCCCTTCCGTGGTCGGCGCCCTGAAGGCCGCGCTACCCGACACCCGCATCCACCTCATGTACGGTCTGACGGAAGCCTTCCGCTCCACCAGCCTGCCGCCGGAGGATCTGGAGCGCAAACCCGGATCCATCGGCAAGCCCATCCCCAATGCCGAAATCCTGGTCGTCGACGACAGCGGCCGCCCCTGCGCCGCCGGTGAAACCGGCGAACTGGTCCATCGCGGCACCCTGGTCGGCCTGGGCTACTGGAAAGACCCGCAACGCAGCGCCGAACGTTTCCGCCCCGTTCCCGGCCACGATGTGACCGACCCACGTGCGGAAATCGCCGTCTGGTCCGGCGACCTGGTGCGTCAGGACGAAGACGGCTACCTATACTTCATCGGACGCCGCGACGGACAGATCAAAACCGCCGGCTACCGTGTCAGCCCGGACGAGGTGGAAGCCGCCGCCCTGGACAGCGGCCTGATCCACGAATGCGCTGCGGCCGGTCAGGCCGACCCGGAGCTCGGGCAGCGCATCGTACTGGGCGTGGTCACCGACACCCCGGACGTTCTGCCCGCCTTGCAACAACACCTGCGTCAGGCCCTTCCTGCCTGGATGGTTCCGGCCCGCATCCACCCCCTGCCCCAGCTGCCACGCACACCCAATGGCAAATACGACCGTCGCGCCCTGGCCGAGCGGATAGCGCAGGAGTCGCCACCCCATGACTGAAACACCCCACCGGCCGCCTTCGGGCTGGGATAGCGACGCTCAAGGCCATCTGCGCCTGGGGAGCGAGACCATCGAGCGCCTCGCAGAACGTCTCGGCACGCCGTTCTATGCCTACGACAGCGCACGCATCGCCCGGCGCATCGCCGAACTACGCGCCGAACTGCCGGCCGGTCTCGCCCTGCACTACGCCATCAAGGCCAATCCACACCCGCCGCTGCTGGGCTATCTGGCCGAACGGGTGGACGGCTTCGATGTCGCCTCGAAAGGCGAGATGCAGTCGGCTCTTACGGCAGGCATGCCCGCCGCGCACACGAGCTTCGCGGGGCCAGGCAAGCGCGATGACGAACTCGCCGCCGCTGTCCAGGCCGGCGTACTGGTCAATGTGGAGTCGGCAGGAGAACTGGCACGGCTTGCACGCATCGCCGACGCGCACAAGCGTCCGGCCCGCGTCGCCCTGCGCGTCAACCCGCCGTATGAGCTCAAGTCCTCCGGCATGCGCATGGGGGGCGGTGCGCGCGCCTTTGGCATCGACGCCGAACAGATTCCCGGACTCCTGCGGGCCTGGAACGGACAAACGCTACACTTCGAAGGGCTGCATCTGTTTGCCGGCTCGCAATGCCTGAAGGTCGATGCCCTGCTGGACACCTTTGCCGCCAACCTGGCGCTGGCTGCCCAGCTTCTGGCCCACGCGCCCACACCGGCGCGGATCATCAACCTGGGGGGCGGCTTCGGCGTCCCCTACTTCCCCGGTGAAGCGCCGCTGGATCTGCCCCGCCTGGGCGAAGGTCTGCGTCACCACTGGAACGAATGGCAGCCTCGGCTCAACGCGGCGCAAGGCGTGCTTGAACTCGGACGCTATCTGGTCGCCGAAGCGGGCGTATATGTCACGCGGGTTGTCGACCGCAAGCACTCACGCGGCGAGACTTTTCTTATCTGCGACGGCGGCATGCACCATCACCTCGCCCTGTCCGGCAACCTGGGGCAGGTCCTGCGCAAGAACTGGCCGCTGGTCGTCGCCAACCGTCTGGGACAGCCCAATGCGGAAACCGTCCACCTGCACGGCCCTCTATGCACCCCGCTCGACATCCTTGGCAGCAAGCTCCCCCTGCCCCGTGCCGAACCCGGTGATCTCATCGCCGTCTTCCAGTCCGGCGCCTATGGCCCCAGCGCCAGCCCCGGCGCTTTCCTCGGGCACCCGGCAGCGGCGGAAATCCTGCTTTAAGCACGTTGATCCCTTGGGGCAACAGGCTTCTTCGCCAAGCCCCCGGTGGCGAAATGCTTTTGATGCCACAGAAGGTAGGGGCGTTTACGAATGCAAGGTTTACGGACAATTCCGCGCCTGACGAAGGATTCCCAGCCCCCCTTGGAGGCGCCATGGACGGGGTTGCGGAGACCGGGTGAAAGGGCCATGGAGGGCCCTTTCAGTCCCAGCGCGACAGGACGTCGCGTTGGGACGGCCCGGTCGGAGCAGCCCCGGCCAGGGCTTGCCCGAAGGGCGCCTCCGCGGGGGTGCCCTTTCTTTGGTACCTTTCTTTGGGCAAGCAAAGAAAGGTACTCGCCCGCGCGCGATGCGGGCCGTTCGAAGTGTGCCTCTTGTGGCGGGCGAAACAGCGCGCAAGCCTGTCCGCTTGCGAAAGATCAAGTCGTTCAGGCGCCGGTCAAAGCCCCTTTCAATAACCGTTGGAGCCCTTTTTCGCCCGCCATGAGGCTTGACCTTTCAAACAGGCGCCAACGCAAGCGGGCGAGTCACTTTTCTTGCTTGTGCAAGAAAAGTAACC
>JAQVHL010000102.1 GCA_028696185.1 Halothiobacillaceae bacterium | reverse complement strand
CAAAAACCGGCAGGACAGGCTTGCGCACTGTTTCGCCCGCCTCAAGCGACGCACTTCGAACGGCCCGCATCGCGCGCGGGCGAGTACCTTTCTTTGCTTGCCCAAAGAAAGGTACCAAAGAAAGGGCCCCCCCACGGAGGCGCCCTTCGGGCAAGCCCTGGCCGGGGCCGCTCCGACCGCGCCGTCCCGAATTCGAGCGCCGTACCCGTCAGGGCTTGGGGCATGGATGTCCCAAGGGTGCGAGAACAGGATGCACAACATCCTGTTGTGGCGGGACTGAAAGGGCCCTCCATGGCCCTTGCTCCTGGTCTCCACAACCCCGTCCATGGCGCCTCCAAGGGGGGGAAGGAAGCCCCCTTCGTTCAGTTCAGAGCCAGCTGCCAGGAAAACCTTCGTTTGGTAAACCTCCTGAGGGGAGGGGCTTTCAAAGCGCGCGGCGCGCGTAATCCTCATAACCGGCATGGCCGCGTTTCTTGAGCAGACGTGTCAGCGCTTCCAGGCCGGCTTCGATTTGTTGCGGACGGGGTTGAGCGAGTTCCACTTCACGGACTTCACGGTAAAGGCGGTCGAATTCGCGCTTGAGTGCGTTCTTGCCGACACCGATCAGTCCCTGGCGGGTGGAGCGGTAGCCGATGAGTTCGCCGTTTTCCTTGTCTGGCTGGAAGGACCCGCAGGCCCAGTAGTGATCGCCGTTCTTGCAGCGGTTCTTGGTGACGCCGAAAAACTCCTCGCCGCTTTTGAGCGCCTGCCACATCAGGAAGTACACCGCGCGTGGCATGTCCGGGTGGCGGATGATGATGTGCGGCTTGCCCAGTGCTTCTTCCCGGCTGTAGCCGCTGACGGCAGTGAACGCGCTATTGACGTAGGTGATGACGCCGCGCGTATCGCTGCGCGTGGAAATGATTTCCGATGGCTTGAGCTCCCGTTCCTTTCCGGTCAGTTCCATGAAGGCTCCCTTGCCTGTCGTCGCTTGAGCTGAACGGCACTGTAGCTGCTCAAGAGCGGTGGAGCAATTCGTACGCCTTTACTTTTTGGCGGGTAATTTTTTGCAGGCATCTTCCGGAGTCAACCGCTTTCGTCATGCGCTTCGTGTGGCCTGCTGCCTGTTGGGGCGGGCGCATTCCCTGTTATGATTCCCGCCCATACCCCGATTGAATCGCTTCAGGAGGAATTCCGATGTCCCAGCATAACGCCGCTTCCCCGCGTCGTGGCTTTCTGGCCCGCCTGTTCGCCCTGGGCGGGCTGGCGGCGGTGGGCGGTGCGCAGGCCGCCGAGAGCGCCAAACCGGCTGAAAAGCAGGAGCGTTTTCCCGGTGACCCGCCCCAGCACAAGATTGTCTATCAGATCAACGAGGCAGAGTGGGAGTATCAGGAGCATATTCTCAACTCCATCAGCGCGATGATCCAGAAATACGAGGACAACGTGGCGATTGCCGTGGTGGCTTTCGGTCCGGGCATCCACATCCTTGCCAAGCAGCCCAAGCGCGAAGTGCCGGCGATGATCCGCGAGCGGGTCAAGGGGTTCTCCGAGAACTACGGGGTGCGTTTCATCGCCTGCGGCAACACGATGAGCACCATCGGTTGGGAAAAGAAAGACATGGTGGACTTCGCCGAAATCGAGCAGGTGGGCGCTGCCGCCCTGATGGAACTGCAGGAACAGGGGTATGCCTACCTTGCCTGGTGATCGCCTGACCCTGACCCGTCCCGACGACTGGCACATCCATCTGCGCGATGGCGCCATGCTGCGCGCAGTCATGCCGGACGTGGCTGCACGCTTTGCCCGCGCCATCGTCATGCCCAACCTGAAGCCGCCGGTGGTCACGGCCGCCGATGCGCGGGCCTACCGGGAGCGCATCCTGGTGGCCGTGCCGGAGGGCCTGCGTTTCGAGCCCTTGATGACGCTGTACCTGACCCGCGACACCACGCCGGAAATCATCCGCGAGGCGGCGCGTGAGGGCTGGGTCAAGGCGGTGAAGTGGTATCCGACCGGGGCGACCACCAACTCCGACTTCGGCGTGGCCGATGTCCGCCCTCTGTCGGCGGTGCTCGAAGCCATGCAGGAGACCGGTCTGCCCCTGTTGATGCACGGCGAGGTGGTGGATGCCGAGGTGGACATCTTCGACCGGGAAAAAGTCTTCATCGACCGCACCCTGAGCCGGCTGGTCGAGGACTTCCCTGGCCTGCGCATGGTCATGGAGCACATCACCACCCGCGAGGCCGCGCAGTTCGTGCGCGAGGCGCCGGCCAACCTGGGGGCGACCATCACCGTCCACCATCTGCTCTACAACCGCAATGCGATGCTGGCCGGCGGTATTCGTCCGCATTACTACTGCCTGCCGATCCTCAAGCGCGAGGTGCATCGTCAGGCCCTGCTGGAAGCGGCCACCGGGGGCAATCCCAAGTTCTTCCTGGGGACCGACAGCGCACCGCATCCGACCGATGCCAAGCAGTCGGATTGCGGCTGTGCCGGCAGTTATACCGCGCATGCGGCCATCGAACTGTATGCCGAAGCCTTCGATTCGGTGGGGCGGCTCGATCGCCTGGAAGCCTTCGCCAGTTTCCATGGCCCGGATTTCTACGGCCTGCCGCGCAATACCGACACCCTGACCCTGATGCGCGAGCCGCGCCCGGTGCCCGAGCGGATCGAGGTCGAAGCCGGCGTCACCCTCACACCGCTGCGCGCCGGTGAGCGTGTCAGCTGGCGGGTCGCCTCGTGAGCGGCGCTTCGTCGGACAGCGACACGCCCTTCGTCAAAACCCGCATGGCCAGCCGCTTTCGCGGCTTCCTGCCGGTGGTCATCGACATGGAAATGGGCGGTTTCGACAACCGCAGCGATGCCGTGCTGGAGATGGCCGCCGTCCTGCTGGCCTTCGATGAGGAAGGCCGGCTGGGGATGGAAGAGCGCGTCGCCGTCAATGTGCAGCCCTTCGAGGGCGCGCGCATTCTCGACGAAGCGCTCAAGGTCAACCGCATCGACCCGCATGACCCGCTGCGTCATGCCCTGCCCGAGCGCGAGGCGCTGGACAGGCTCTTCCCGCCCATTCGAGCCGCCGTCAAACGCGAAGGCTGCCAGCGTGCCGTACTGGTTGGGCATAACGCGCACTTCGATCTGGGCTTTCTTAACGCGATGGTTGAACGCACCGCCTACAAGCGCAATCCCTTTCATCCCTTCACGGTATTTGATACCGCCACCCTGGCCGCGCTGGTTCACGGCCAGACGGTGCTGGCCAAAGCCTGCCTGCACGCCGGTTTCGAATGGGATAACCGGCAGGCGCACGGTGCGCTTTACGATGCGGAAATGACCGCGCGCCTGTTCTGCTCCATCGTCAACCGCTGGGATACGCAAGGCCCGCTTGCGCCGGTCACGGCCGGGGAGTGACTGGGCCTGAGCGTGTTTGCAAAGTAAGGTTTTCCTGACTGTGGGGGCTGAACTGAACGAAGGGCGCCTCCGTGGGGGTGCCCTTTCTTTGGTGCCTTTCTTTGAGCAAGCAAAGAAAGGTACTCGCCCGCGCGCGATTCAAGCCGTTCGAAGTGCGCCGCTTGTGGCGGGCGAAACAGTGCGCAAGCCTGTCTTGATCGCTTTCTGAAAAAGCGCATCCCTGATGTTTCAGCCCGTCCGCTTGCGAAAGATCAAGTCGTTCAGGCGCCGGTTAAAGCCGCTTTCAATAACCGTTGCAGCCCTTTTTCGCCCGCCATGAGGCTACGCCCTTCAAACAGGCGCCAACGCAAGCGGGCGAGTCACTTTTCTTGCTTGTGCAAGAAAAGTAACCCAAAGAACACACCCCCACGGGACCGCCCTTCGGGCAAGCCCTGGCCTGACCTGCTCCAGCCGGGCCGTCCCAGCGCGACAGGATGTCGCGTTGGGACGGCCCGGTCGGAGCGGCCCCGACCATGGCTTGCCCAAAGGGCGCCTTCATGGGGGGGCCTTTCTTTGGTACCTTTCTTTGGGCAAGCAAAGAAAGGTACTCGCCCGCGCGCGATGCGGGCTGTTCGAAGTGCGCCTCTTGTGGCGGGCGAAACAGCGTGCAAGCCTGTCCGCTTGCTAAAGATCAA
>JAQVHL010000048.1 GCA_028696185.1 Halothiobacillaceae bacterium | reverse complement strand
GCAGCTTGATGTTCATGTCGCGCCTTTCCCGGATGCTTTGAGTTGAGCTACCAACTCTGCCATCACCGCTCGGGCAACGAAAAGTGGGTAGCGCTTAGTATCAATATAATCATCCGGGATGCAACATTTACCAGCCGGTACAGCGTCGAGCGTGACAGACCGGTGATTTCACAGGCGTGGGGCATCCGTGCGATGCGGTCGGACGGGGTGCGCGTTGGTTGCATGGTGTGGCCTCCAATGGGTTGAGTTAACCAGCGGAAGCCATGATGGCGAAGGGGTGGCGCTTGTTGTGGAAAGTGGCTTTTGAAAGTCAGCCGACGCTATTTTCCATTTGTGGGCGGATGGCGGCATCCTCCTGCCTGAATTCATTGATCCAGGTGGATAACGAGCGCTCATCTGGTAGTTCTAATTCGGCGGCCATAATGATCTTGCGGGCCACGTCTCGGACTTGGCGGGGGGTGGTTGTGCCCACCATTGCATGAGCAAGACGCGCAGCCGTCTTCTGTCCACGCATTGCGCGGGATCGTGGGGGCGGCAGGCACTCGCGAGCGGCAAGCGTGACCTCGACGCTTGCTTGAAGGGCTGCATCCCATGCGGCGCTGATCCGGCTGTGCATGCGGCCTAGCTGAATCATCCCCACCGTGAGCTCAGCGTGTAGCGGCATGATAGCGTCACAAAGGGCCTGCGCCTTGGCCTCAATATCTTCAAGACGGCGCTTGATTTCGTCGCGCTTGGTCTCGATGGCACCGGGCTCTATGTATCGCACGGTGAACCAGTCCTGCCGTGCAAGCATTTCCTTGATGTATTGCGCGGATTTGGCAATTTCATTAGCTAGTTCGCGGTCATTCATTGGCTTGGCCCCTCGCCCGACACGGGGGCGCATTGCTTTTGGTATGCACGCCCTGCCGATTTAATCAGCTTGGCGATTGCCCTATCATGGTTTCCAGCCATTGCCGCATCTCCTTCATGCGTTGGTGGTAGAAACCCGGCACAGGTGGCAGCCTTGCCGGGTTTCGTTGCTTATGGTTACACCTTCCGCCTCACGCCCTACGCAGCGGAATGACCTTCGCTTCCTTCCCGCTCAGCAGCCTGTCGAGGTGGTCGCCCCAGCGTCGCCAAGCTTCGGCCTGTTCGTTGGCGTAATCGTGCCGCTGATAGATGCGCTTCACGCGGTTCTGTTCGGCGTGGTTCAGGCATCGCTCTATCACGTCCGGCAGGATGCCCAACCGGGCCATGCCGCTGGCGCAGGATCGGCGCAGGTCGTGCGGGGTCCAGGTGCCGCCACTGAGCACCAGCGATGCGGTGGCGGATGAGCGATTTCTAAGCGGCTGATCCCGTTGGCGGTCGCGAACCTGTCGGGTGATGCTCTTGGGGCAAACGTGGGTGTCGGCCTTGCGGGTGGCGGGCAGTACCCAATCCGACCATGCCGTTAGTTCTCGCAGCTCGGCAAACTGGCGTCGGGCGAAGTCGGACAGATAGACGCGATGCGCCCGGTTGTTTTTGGTCTCGGGCAGTCGCCAAGTTCCGGCGTCGAGGTCGACATGCTCCCAGCGGGCGGCGATAACCTCCCCTATCCGGCAGGCTGTCGCCAAGCTGATCCACAGCGCCAGCCCGGTGGCGCGGGTGAAACCGGCTTCGGGCAGCTTGTCCCGCAGCTCCAGAATCTCACCATCCTCCATTATGCGGTCTCGCTCGATGGCCTTGCCGGTGACGGCGGTCTTGCTGATCCCGTCCAGCGGGTTGCGCTCGATGTATTCGCGCAGCTCGCACCAGGTGAGGAACTGCTTCACGTCGGATAGGGTGCGGGTGGCCATGCGCGTGGAGCCGCGCTTCATGATCCGGTCGACACACTCCAGCACGTCGGCACGGGTGACGGTGGCAATCTCACGCTCAGCCAGGGCGGGCAAGGCGTCCTTGCGTAGCGCCCGCATGGATTCCGCGCCGGTCTTGCGCTGCAACAGCTCCAGCTCTGCCCAGTGTTCCAGCAGATCGCCAAAGGTGCGACGCGCTTCACGCTCGATGCGGGCCTGCCGTTCGGCTTCCTCGCGTTCGATCTCCTGCTGGCGCTGGTGCTCCACTGGGTCGATGCCGCTGTCGATCAGCTTGTGGCAACCATCGGCCTTGGACCTCGCCTCCTTGAGCGTGACGTGCGCGGCGCTCCCTAGTGAAATCACACGGCGCTTCTTGTCCAATTGGTAGCGCAGCTGCCAGATTTTCGCCCCCTTCGGCGTGACTCGAAGTTCCAGCCCCTCGCCATCCCGTAGGTAGACATCCTTCGCGCCAGACTTGGCCGCCTGTACAGCTTTCGCGGTCAGATTCCCCATTCCCTACCACTCCCGATTTTTCTTGCAGGTGACTGCCAAGCCGAATCCCACGTTTACACCCACGTTTACACTTGGCACGCGCTTCAATGATACAGCATGAAACGTGAAAAAACGGGATATTCAATTCTTTCAGCCACTTATCAGACATCACGCGACAGGCTGAAACGACATAAAACCCCTAAAAACCTGCATGGGGTGCAGGTGGTAGGAGGTTCAAATCCTCTCACCCCGACCAAACAAAACAACGACTTAGGCCACCTTAACCGGTGGCCTTTTTCGTTTGGGGCTTCTCGGTTCACACTCTCAGTTACACTTGGCGCGCGAACTGCTTTATCAAGGGCGTCGATAGCCCACGGAAGGTTCGATGCGGGGCGGTAAAGCCCCTGTTCGGCCGCGCCTCACGCCCCCCGCCCGCCATCGAATGATCACAAAAAATGCCTCACAGCCCCTGCAGCGGGCCGGGTTTGTGCACGCGATAGCCTTGAACGTAATCCACACCCAGGCGACGCAGTACGTCGATTGTCGCGTCGTTTTCCACGAACTCGGCTACGGTTTCCATCCCAAAACGTTGTGCCAGTTCCACCATGGTTTCGACGATGGCCTGGTCTTCACGCCTTTCGGCGACATGAAGCACGAACTGGCCGTCAATCTTCAGGTAATCGGCACGGAAACGGCGCAGGTAACCGAAGGAGGACATCCCGGCACCAAAGTCGTCCAGGGCGACGGCCACCCCACTGTTACGCATGCGATCAATGAAAGCGACGGCTTCATCGGGATGCTCGATGACGGCGCTCTCGGTGATTTCTATGACCAGACGTTCGGCGGGTACTTCAGTCTGCGCCAACATCAACTCAAAAAACGCACTCCAACCGGGATCGGAGAAGGTTTCACCCGATACGTTCAGACTGACGATACGGGCGGGCCAATCCCGACCTTCGCGCAGACGGCATCCCAGAGCGGTCAGCACCTTTGAGAAAACGATGCGGTCAATACGCGGCATGAGCTGAAAACGCTCAGCAGCCGGCAGGAAGGTGGCGGGTGCGGCTGGAGAGCCATTGATGTCGAGCATGCGGATCAAGACTTCCGCATGGGTTTCTCCGTCACGCAAGGGCGCGATGCGTTGCACCCAGGGCTCAAAGGACTCCTGCTCGATGGCGACCAGCAATCGCGGCAGTGTTTCCACCTCCTGCCGACGCCGCGCCACCCAGGGATGAGAGGGCGTGTAGTTCACGAGGCGGCCACCGCCTTGGCGCTTGGCGGCATAGCAGGCGATATCGGCGGCTATGAGAATCTCGGCGGCCGTGCAGCCGACCCGGTCAGCCCGTACAAGCCCCACACTGCCGCTGACGGTGATGCGCATCGCCCCCTCGGCAACCGGATGGGCACAAATCCGTTCCAGGAGCGACTGAGCAATCGCCTCATTGGCGCTGTCATCCCCGCCATCCACCCAACACGCCGCGAACTCATCCGGCCCGATGCGCGCCAGTACACTCTCGCGCAGCGGCGCATCCTCCGTTCCGTGAATCGTTTCCTGCATCAAGCGGGCGACATCACACAGCAGGCGATCCCCCACCCGGTAACCGGCGCTGTCGTTCACGGCCTGGAAGTGATCCAGATCCAGCGAGCACACCCAAAGATGCTCGGCAGGCCCCCGTACCAGCAAACGCGCCACGGCAGCCTCGAAATACCCCCGGCTATGCAGGCCGGTCAGGGCATCGTGATCCACCCGGTACCGGAGTTCGCCGATGCGTTCGGCAACCGACGCATTGAGCACATTGAGCGAGCGCGCCACCGTACTGACTTCGTCCTGCCCGCTTGCATCCGCCTGCACGGTCAAGTCGCCCTGCGCCATGGCCAGGCTTGTATCGGACAGCGCTTCCAGGCGTCGCGCCAGACGCCGTGCCACGGCGTTGAGCAGCAACCCACCCACCAGCAGCGTTATCGCGCCAATCGAGACAACAACGAACATCAGACGCTGCTGCGCCCGATCCAGCGATGCCAGAGACAGACCCAGGAACAATCGTCCGTAAGGTACTACCGGATTACTGCCGATACCGATTTCATGCTGACGGAGCAGAATGCGCTGCCCATGCCATACTCGAACCGCGCCGTCCTCCGGGAGCTCCGCCACGGCGCCCTGCCACCCGCTGGCTGCCGCAACCCGCCCATCGGCATCCAGAATCACGGCAAAACCCACGACGGGCTCATTCGTCAGATCAGCCACCCTTTTTTGCAGGCGATCATAATCATAGGTGAGCAGCGCCTCGCGCCCGATGGCATCGATTTCCCGAATCAGACGACTGGCATCGCGCTGCACCCCTTCCACCAGGGCCGATTCGAGCATCTTCCACAGGGGATAAGCCGACCCCAGTGTGACGGCAACCAGCACCAGCCCCACGGACAGCAGCAGTTGCGCGCGAAATGACAAGCGCCACAAGCCGTTCATGGCCCACCTCGGTCGTAACGCAGACGCAGGGTATCGACAAAGCCGGCCATCAGTGCCATGTCCTCTGCACGCACCGGAACGAAACGCACATAGCCTGTTTCCGTGAAATAGCTCGCCCCGGCGGGGCTGTCATGGAAACGCAGCAGAGATTGGCGAAAACGCTCACGCAAGGCTTCCGGTAGATTACTGCGCGCCATCACCACAAGATGCGGCACCGATGGACCAAACGGTACAGCCCGCAAGGCCGGGTGCTCCTTCTGGAACTGCCCGAAGACCGTATTCGCCACCAGCGCATAATCCACACTGCCATTGAGCAGCGCCTGCAGGGCCGCGCCATGGGTAGGTGTAACCACCAACTCGATATCCCGTGTCGGCGCGCTCCCCAGCTGCCGCAACGCATTGAGCCCAACCTGGGAAATGATGGTATTCAGATCGGCCACCGCGATACGCCGCCCACGCAAGGCCTCGGCGGACAAGGGCGTAGGCAAAGGGCGTGTCAGCGTGGCCAGAACGGGCGCCAGCCGGATGTCGTAGGTCGCTACGGCCTCCCAGCCGTGATCGGCAGCCAACCACGCCGCCACATGCGGTGCAGTGATTGCGATCTCGAAAGCCTCATCGCGCAGGGCCAGTGCAAATTCGTCGAATCCGGCGCGGGTATAGAAACGAACAGGCATGCCCAGGCTTTCCCCCAGGAACGCCACCATGCCGCGATGCAAGCTGAACAAGGGCTCGGGTGCACGAAAGGGATGCACGCCAAAGCGCAGCACCGTAAGCGACTCGGCCTGCACGCCCGCCGGAACAAACAGGGGGGCCAACACGAACATCACCCCTTTCTGCAGGCAGCGGCGGCGCCCGAAATCCAATGCACGAGACATAACACACCCCACAGCCAACGATCCCAGCTTGAAGCAAAGGCCAATTATGCCCCGGCGTCAATCGCAACGCCTGCCGGGGCAGCACGACGGGCTGACGCGCCAGGCAGATGCAAGCGCGGGTAAAACGGGGAGAAAGCGCACAACAAAAAAACCCGCTGAAACACAGCGGGTTTTCATGAATATGGCGGAGAGAGAGGGATTCGAACCCTCGACACCCTTTTGAGGTGTACTCCCTTAGCAGGGGAGCGCCTTCGGCCTCTCGGCCATCTCTCCGTAAAGTGAGGCGGCATCTTATACCGGATGCCTCGCGAGGTAAAGCCTTGCCGCACGAGCAAGGCCTGGATCGTTCTCAGTCGTCGCCGCGAACGGGCAGATCGTCGTCGGATTCGCGACGGATACGCTGATAGATTTCCTCGCGGTGCACAGCGACATCCTTCGGCGCGTCGATACCGATACGCACCTGATTGCCCTTGATGCCAAGGACGGTTACGGAAACGTCGTCACCGACGCGAAGAACTTCGCCAATGCGGCGGGTCAGGATAAGCATTGTTTCAACTCCTTTTTTGTCCGGCTGGCTCTCTGCCCCGAGAGCGCGGACAGTCATGTCTGGCATGCGCTGGTACTGGATGGGGTGGGTATTCAGTGACCGGCGCCATTCGGCGCACGGTCCAGTTCGAACGCATCGTGCAGGGCACGCACGGCAAGTTCGAGGTACTTCTCATCGACAACCACGGAAATCTTGATCTCCGACGTGGAAATCATGTGGATGTTGATCTTTTCATCGGCCAGGGTTTTGAACATCCGACTGGCGATGCCCGCATGAGAGCGCATTCCCACTCCCACTACTGACACCTTGACGATCTGTTCGTTCCCGGAAACTTCGCGCGCCCCCAGTTCGGCGGCCACGCGGCGCAGGATTTCCAGCGCCTTTTCAAAATCGTTGCGATGCACGGTAAAGGTCAGATCGGTCGTGGCATCGACACCCACGTTCTGCACGATCATGTCGACCTCGACATTCGCTTCCGCGACAGGGCCGAGGATGCGATAAGCGATACCCGGGCTGTCCGGCACACCCTTGATGGTGAGCTGGGCCTCATCGCGGTTGAAGGCAATGCCTGAAATCAGGGCCTGTTCCATATCGTTATCCTCAAGCGTGATCAGCGTGCCCGGACCTTCGGAGAAGGAGGAGAGCACGCGCAAGGGTACGTTGTACTTGCCGGCAAACTCGACCGAGCGAATCTGCAGGACCTTCGAGCCCAGGCTGGCCATTTCCAGCATTTCCTCGAAGGTGATCTTGTCCAGGCGGCGCGCCTTGGCTACCACACGCGGATCAGTGGTATAGACGCCATCCACATCGGTGTAGATCTGACATTCGTCCGCGTGCAGGGCTGCCGCGAGCGCGACGGCGCTGGTATCCGATCCACCCCGGCCCAGCGTGGTGATATTGCCGTGCTCGTCGATGCCCTGGAAGCCGGCCACCACGACCACCCGGCCGGCGGAAAGATCCTCACGCATGCGGTCGGTATCGATGCGGCGGATGCGTGCCTTGGTATGGGCGCTGTCGGTAAGAATGCGCACCTGCGCCCCAGTGTAGGAGCGCGCGGGTTGCCCGCGCTTTTCCAAGGCCATGGCCAGCAGCGCAATCGTCACCTGCTCGCCCGTGGACACCAGCACATCCAGCTCGCGCTCGCTGGGGCGCGGGTTGATTTCCCTTGCCAGACCAATGAGGCGGTTGGTTTCGCCGCTCATTGCGGACAGCACCACCACCACATCCTGCCCGGCCGCACGCGCGCGCATGACGCGCTCGGCCACATTTTCAATGCGCTCGATGGACCCGACCGAAGTTCCACCGTATTTCTGTACGATCAAAGCCATTCCCCGACACCCACAGTCTCACCCGCGGCAGAAGGCGGGGTTTTTACGGTATTTGTCACGCCAATGCAACTAGTTATTGCAACTGGTTTCTCGCCCACTCGATGGCCGAAACCAGAGCGTTTTCCAGGTTTTCCGGCTGGGTGCCGCCAGCCTGCGCCATATCCGCCCGACCACCGCCCTTGCCGCCGACCTGCTGAGCGACCACATTGACCAGTTCGCCCGCCTTGATACGGCCGGTGGCGTCGTTGCTGACCCCGGCCACCAGGCGCACCTTGCCGTCTTCGACGGCCGCAAGGACAATGGCCGAGGTGCCCAGCTTGTTCTTGAGCTGGTCGACGGTATCGCGCAGGGCTTTCTGGTCCGCGCCCTCCAGGTGCGCCGCCAGCACACGCACGCCCGCGATTTCCACGGCGCGTGAGCTGAGCTCGCCACCGGCCTGAGCCGCAAGCTTGCTCTTGATCTGCTCCAGCTCGCGTTCGAGCATGCGGGTGCGTTCAACAAGCTGCGACACACGCTCACCCGCTTCGATACGGCTGCCCTTGAGCAGAGCCGCGATGCGGTCGAGCGCGGTTTCCGCCTCGTCCACATACGAAAGCGCACCTTCGCCCGTGACGGCCTCGATACGGCGCACGCCAGCGGCG
Organism: Halothiobacillaceae bacterium; assembly: GCA_028696185.1. Taxonomy (GTDB): domain Bacteria; phylum Pseudomonadota; class Gammaproteobacteria; order Halothiobacillales; family Halothiobacillaceae; genus JAQVHL01. The sequence continues at coordinate 10,069 of JAQVHL010000048.1, read as the reverse complement.
ACGCCTCCTTCGGAAATAACCTTGAACAGACCGATGTCGCCGGTACGGGCGGCATGCACGCCCCCGCACAGCTCCATGGAGAACTCGCCCATGCGCACCACGCGCACTTGCGCACCGTATTTCTCGCCGAACAGGGCCATGGCGCCGGCCTTGCGGGCTTCGTCGATGGCCATCAGGCGGGTTTCCACCGCGTCGTTGGCGCGAATCTGCTGGTTGACGATCTGCTCGATCCGGCGCAGTTCTTCGGGCTTCACGGCCTCGAAATGCGAGAAATCGAAGCGCAGGTAGTCCGGGCGCACCAGCGAGCCCTTCTGCTGCACATGCTCGCCCAGCACCTCGCGCAGGGCCGCATGCAGCAGGTGGGTTGCGGAGTGGTTCAGGCGGATGGCCTGACGGCGCGCCACGTTGACCAGCGTCATCAGCGACTGACCCACACGCAGCGATCCGCGCCGCAACTGGCCAATATGCAGGAAGGCGCCCGACTGCTTCTGGGTGTCGCGCACCTCGAATTCGATGCCATCGGCCGCAAGCACGCCGGTATCGCCCACCTGACCGCCGGACTCGCCATAAAAGGCGCTGCGATCGAGGATGACCACACCCTCGTCACCGACGGCCAGAACATCGACCGGATGGCCGTCCTTGAGCAGCGCCCGCACGGTGCCGGTGTCTTCGGTGCGGTCGTAGCCGCAGAAGTCGGTCGCCACATCCAGCCCTTCGATGCTGTGCTGCTCGACGCCGAAATGGCTGGCGGCGCGCGCCCGCTGACGCTGAGCCTCCATCGCGGCCTCGAAACCGGCCTCATCCAGACGGATGTCGTGCTCGCGGGCGATGTCGGCGGTCAGATCGTGCGGGAAGCCGTAGGTATCGTACAGGCGGAAGACGGTCTCGCCCGGCAGCACGTCGCCAGCGGCAAGCCCGCGCATCGCCTCGCCCAGAAGCGCCATGCCCGAAGCCAGGGTTTCGGCAAAGCGCTCTTCTTCGAGCTTCAGCACGCGCTCAACCTGGGCCTGCTGCGCGACGAGTTCGGGATAGGCTTCGCCCATCATCTCCACCAGGGTTTCGACCATGCGGTGGAAGAACGCTACGTTCATGCCCAGCTTGTGGCCGTGACGGGCCGCGCGGCGGATGATGCGCCGCAGCACGTAGCCGCGCCCCTCGTTGGAGGGCAGTACGCCGTCGGCCACCAGGAAGGCGCAGGAGCGGATGTGGTCGGCCAGCACACGCAGCGAGCTGCTGTCACGGTCGGTGCAGCCGGTCAGCTCGGCGGCACGGGCAATCAGGCGCTGGAAGGTGTCGATGTCGTAGTTGCTGTGCACGCCCTGCATGACGGCGGCAAGACGCTCCAGGCCCATGCCGGTGTCCACCGAAGGCTTGGGCAGCGGGCTGAGCGTGCCATCCTTCGCGCGGTCGTACTGCATGAACACGACGTTCCAGATCTCGATGTAGCGGTCACCGTCCTCTTCGGGCGAACCCGGCGGTCCGCCGGGAATGTGCGGACCGTGATCGTAGAAGATCTCGGTGCAGGGGCCGCAGGGGCCGGTGTCGCCCATCTGCCAGAAATTGTCCGAACCGCCGCCGGGCTTGTCACCGATGCGGATCAGGCGCTCGGCGGGAATGCCGATCTCGTTGGCCCACAGGCCATACGCCTCGTCGTCGGTCTCATAGACGGTCACCCACAGGCGCTCGGCCGGCAGGCGCAGCTCGACGGTGAGGAAGTCCCAGGCAAAACGGATGGCGTCGCGCTTGAAATAGTCACCGAAGCTGAAGTTGCCCAGCATCTCGAAAAAGGTGTGGTGACGTGCGGTGTAGCCGACGTTCTCCAGGTCGTTGTGCTTGCCTCCGGCACGCACGCAACGCTGGCAGCTGACCGCGCGTGGCACCTCACGGTACTCGCGACCGAGAAATACGTCCTTGAACTGCACCATCCCCGCGTTGGTGAACAACAGGGTGGGGTCGTTGCCCGGCACCAGGGGGCTGGAGGGGACAATCTCATGCCCGGCACGGGCGAAAAAGTCCAGAAAACGTCGGCGAATCTCTGCGCTGTTCATGACGCTAAACCCAATCAAGCTCGAAATCGTCGTCACCGGCATTCACGTCTGCCAGTGCCTTGCGTATATGTTCGCCCGTATAGCCGCGCCCTTGCAGGAAACGGTACTGACGGGCGCGTTCTTCGGCATCCTGCGGCGGCGTCGAGCCGAAGCGGCGTATGCGGGTGCGGGCGGCACAGGCGCCCCAGTCGACACCGGCCTCGCGCAGGGCACGCTCGATCAGCGCATCGTCCACGCCGCGCTCACGCAGTTCGTGACGGATGCGCAAGGGGCCGTGGCCACGCTGGATGCGCTCACGCAGGAAACCTTCAACGTAGCGCGCGTCACTCTGCCAACCGGCTTCGGCCAGCTCATCGACCAGCTCGCGCACCTCAGTGGCTTCGTAGCCGCGCCCGCGCAGCTTGCGCGAGAGTTCGCCGCCGGCATGCTCGCGGCGGGCCAGCAGACCGAAGGCCACGTCGCGGGCGGCGCGACGCGGCCGACGACGGGCTTCGCCCGTCTCGTCCTCAGTCATCCGTCAACGGCGGCTCATCGGATGTGTCGTCCGCCGACGGCCGGTGTCCCGGCAATTCCTTCATCAATTGTTCGCGCAGACGGGTTTCGATCTCCGCCGCCTTTTCCGGGTGCTCACGCAGCCACAGGCGGGCGTTATCCCGGCCCTGACCGATACGCTCGTCACCATAGCTGTACCAGGCGCCGGATTTGGTCATGAGCCCGCGCGCGGACGCCATTTCGATAAGCTCGAACTCACGCGAGATGCCCTCTCCGTAGAGGATGTCCACATCCACCTGCTTGAACGGGGGCGCCAGCTTGTTCTTGACCACCTTGATGCGCGTTTCGTTACCGACGATCTCATCGCCTTTCTTGACCGAACCGATACGACGGATATCCAGACGCACGGAGGCATAGAATTTGAGCGCGTTGCCGCCCGTCGTGGTTTCCGGGCTGCCGTAGGTGACACCGATCTTCATGCGGATCTGGTTGATGAAAATCACCAGACAGTTGGAACGCTTGATGTTGGCGGTCAGCTTGCGCAGCGCCTGACTCATCAGGCGCGCCTGCAGGCCGACGTGGGAATCGCCCATCTCTCCCTCGATCTCAGCCTTGGGCGTGAGCGCGGCAACCGAGTCGATCACCACCACGTCCACCGCGCCGGAACGCACCAGCATGTCGGCGATTTCCAGCGCCTGCTCGCCCGTATCCGGCTGGGAGACCAGCAAATCGGCCACATTCACACCCAGCTTTTCGGCATAGGTCGGGTCCAGCGCGTGCTCGGCATCAACGAAGGCGCAGGTGCCGCCCAGCTTCTGAGCCTGGGCGATGACCTGCAGGGTCAGCGTGGTCTTGCCGGAAGACTCCGGCCCATAGATTTCCACCACGCGACCGCGCGGCAGGCCACCGATCCCCAGCGCCATATCCAGCGCGATGGAGCCGGTGGGCACCACGTCCACCTCACGCACGCCGGCATCGCCCATGCGCATGACCGAGCCTTTGCCGAACTGGCGCTCGATCTGGCTCAACGCGGCGGCCAGGGCTTTCTTGCGATTCTCGTCCATCGTGCGGTTCTCCGGGTTCGTGTTCAGGAAAGGGCCGTGTGCAGGCGCTCCAGCGCCTTTTTCAGCGCGTCCATGCCGGTGGCGTAAGACAGGCGCAGATGCCCGGCGCTGCCGAAGGCCGATCCCGGCACCAGCGCCACACCGGCCTGGTGCAGCAGATGCGAGGCCAGCTCGATATCGTCTTTCATGCCCATGCGTTCGATGATCGGCTCGACATTGGGAAAGCCGTAAAACGCGCCCTGACTGGGCAGGCAGCGCACACCGGGAATGGCGTTGAGCGCGCCCACCACGAAATCATGCCGGGCCTTGAAGGCTTCCAGCATCGGACGGATGCAGGCATCGCCGCCTTCCAGCGCGGCCTGCGCCGCCACCTGTGACACCGAGCAGGGATTGGAAGTGCTCTGCGACTGGACAATGGCCATGGCCTGGATCAAAGCTTGCGGACCACAGGCGTAACCGATGCGCCAGCCGGTCATGGCATAGGCCTTGGATACGCCGTTGAGCACGATGGTTCTCTCGTACAGATCCGGGCAGGCCATGACGATATTGCAGAACGCCTCCTCCGCCCAGAGGATCTTCTCGTACATGTCGTCGGTGGCGACGAGCACGCGCGGATGACGGCGCAGCACCTCGCCCAGTGCGATCAGCTCGGCACGGGTATAAGCCACGCCGGTGGGATTGGACGGGCTGTTGAGCACCACCAGACGGGTGCGCGGGCCGATATGCGCCTCAAGCTGTTCGGGCGTGAGCTTGAAACCCTGCGCCTGGGTGGCTTCGACGATCACCGGCACACCATCGGCGAGCAGGACCATGTCCGGATACGACACCCAGTACGGCGCGGGAATAATGACCTCATCGCCCGGATTGAGCAGCGCCTGGGCCATATTGAAGAAGCTCTGCTTGCCACCGACCGAAACCAAAACCTGGTCGATCGTGTAGCTCAGGCCGTGATCGCGGCGCATTTTTTCCACCACAGCCTGACGCAATGGAGGAATACCCTCCACCGCCGTGTAGCGGGTGAAGCCCCGGTTGATCGCATCGATGGCCGCCGCGCGAATATGCTCTGGCGTATCGAAATCCGGCTCTCCCGCCCCCAGGCTGATGATGTCCCGCCCCTGGGATTTCAACTGCGCCGCCAAGGCGGTCACGGCCAGCGTGGGAGACGGTCTCACGCGGCCGACACGTTCGGAAAGATCAATCTGCAACTTCAAGCCCCTGCCCTGCTTCGACCACCGCGCATCGCCCATCCGGCGACGCCGCAAACGAACGCGACATCTTAGCCGAATTCAGGACGCACTCAAACAACAACAGGGAGAAAAAACAGGGCCGCAGAGAAGACGCCCCAGGAGGGGAAAACACGAAATTCCCTTTCATTTCATCTTCCTTGATCCGCACCAGGCATAAATGGCACTGATGCGCCAATCCAACACAGTCCGTGGGCTCAAAACAACGGTATCAAACGATACCCCGGCGCCAGATAGCCTGTCCCCGCCACAAGACTGTCCGCCGTGAGCTCCCCCGGCGGCAAGACATCAAACCACCTCGCGCAACCATGCCGGGAAAGCGCGCACAAGCTCCATGCGCGCCCCCAGCACAGCCACCGATGCCACCCGCTGGGAAGGATTACCGGACGCGACTTACTCGACCTTGATCTCTACACTGTCCGGCGCCGGGGTGGCCGTTTTGGGCAGGATGAGCTGCAACATGCCATTGTCGAAGCTCGCCTTGATGGCCTGCGCATCCACGGTGCGTGGCAGACTGAAGCTGCGATAGAAGCTGCCGTAGGAGCGTTCGATACGGTGAAACTTCTCGCCCTTGTCTTCCTTCTCCTGGCGGCGCTCGCCACGAATGCTGAGCATGCCGTTCTCCAGCGTCACCTTCACATCCTCCTTCGCCACGCCGGGAATATCGGCCTTGATGAGGATCTGGCTGTCGGTTTCACTGATATCCACCTTGGGCGTCCAGTCCGCCGCCGTCATCGGCTCACTCCCGCGCGCCAGCGGCCAGCCCATCGCCTTGGTATAGCGGTCGAACATCTCCTCGATTTCACGCAAGGGTTCCCATTTCGTCAGTGCCATGATGCGTCTCCCTGATCTGTCAGAAGGGCGGAATCCGCTGTAAGCAACCGCACGTCCGCTCAGCGCGCCAGTTGCAGCCCCTTGTTTATAGAACACTTTGATGACATTTCAAGTCATCGCAAGCGGCACTGAGCACCGCCCCGCGCACCGTCCCCGGCCGGTACACGGTGCAGCCCTTGAGCCCCAGCGCATCGGCCAGAAGGTACAGCGACGCCATCGCGGCAAACGGCGTATCCGGTGACAACAACACGGTCTTGGAAATCGACTGGTCGATGAAGGGCTGCACCGCCGCCTGCATGGAAAGCTGCGCCTCGGGCGAAACCCCGGCCGCCTCGATCAGCGCGGGCGGCAGACCGGCCTGCCCGGCTTCGCGCCACAGGCGCGCGGCACGGTCCTCGACTGTGACTTCCCGTTCGGCACCGCCCAGATGCACCACCCGCTGTGCGCGGGCCGCGAACACAGGCTCGATACCGGGCGAGACATTGCCCGCCAGCAGGCTGATGCTGCCGGTCGGCGCGATGGCGAGCAGATGCGAATTACGCAATCCGTACGTGCGGATCGCCGCGCGCAGGGCTTCCGGCAGCAGACGCGGAAACGGCCGGGCGAGGAAGGATTCCGCCTCGAACGCCGGAAACGCGCCGCGTTCGCGCGCCAAGGCCACGGACGCGGCATAGGCCGCATCGCGCACCTGACGCGCCACCACGCACGCACGCTCGCGCGCCGCCGCACCGTCATAGCGCAAACCAAGCATCGCCAGCATCGAACCCAGCCCGGTCAGCCCCAGCCCCACCCGGCGCGTACGCCGCGCCACCTCGGCCTGTTGCGGCAACGGATAGCGCGAAACATCCAGCACCCGGTCCAGCAGACACACCGCCTGCCCCGCCGTTTCGGCCAGCGCGGCGAGATCCACCCGCGCCGCGTCCGTGAACGGGGCGATGACAAAACGGGTAAGGTCGAGCGAGCCCAGGTCGCAGGCTCCGAAGGGGGGTAGGGGCAACTCGCCGCAAGGGTTGGTGGTAAAAATCCGCTCGCTCCCGCCCAGGTTGTTCCAGGCATTGATGCGGTCGATGAACAACACCCCTGGCTCGGCCCCCTCCCAGGCCGCGCGCATCAGCTTCTCCCACAGCACCCGCGCCGGAAGGCGCCGCAGCACACGGCAGGGGCGCGCGCCGGCACCGTCCGGATCGCGGATCACACATTCGCCCTCCCCTGGCGGCAGATCGTCGGCGGGAAACACCAGCGGCCAGTCCGCATCGGCGCGCACGGCGGCAAGAAAGGCATCGGATACCAGCACCGACAGATTGAAATGCGCAAGCTGTCCCGCCTCGCGCTTGGCCTCGATAAAGCGCTCGATATCCGGATGATCGCAACGCAAGGCCGCCATCATCGCCCCACCGCGCGAGGCATCGCTCATCACCGTTGCACACATCGCCTCCCAGACCTGCATGAACGACACCGGCCCGGTCGCCACACCGCCCGCCCCGCGCGCCGGCAGGCCCGCCGGGCGCAAGGGCGAGAAATCCACCCCGATCCCGCCGCCCGCCTGCAGAGTCAGCGCCGCCTCGCGCAGCGCGGTGAAAATCCCCTCCATGCTGTTGTCCATCACACCCATGACAAAGCAGTTCATGAGCGTCACCCGCCCACCGGCTCCGGCCCCGGCCAGAATCCGCCCGCCCGGCAAAAAGCGCCCGGAGCGCATCAGATCAAGGAACCGCGCCTCCTCCCGCGCGTTTTCCGCCAGCGACCGCGCCACCCGTGCAAAGCTCTCCTCCGGCGAGGACTCCTCCCCCCGCCGGTAGCGTGACCGCCAGAGCGCCAAAGCCAGATCGTCCATGCCATGCCTCGCCCGTTGAAACCTTGCTGTTAAAGTAGAACGTAAAGCCGCCGGCCGCGAATGAAACCCGGCAACCGCACCCAACCGATGAACGCTCAAGGACACCCCCATGCCCCTGCCTGCCGACGCGCTCTACCACCCGGCCGACTTTGGCGAAGCCGTGTTCGAGTCCACCGACGAACTCGAAGACTTTCACGGCCTGCTGGGCCAGCCGCGCGCGGAGCAGGCCATCGAGGTCAGCCTGGGAGTGCATCAGCCGGGGTTCAACCTGTACGCAATGGGACATGGCGGGCTGGGAAAACACAGCGCACTGCGCGTGACCCTGCACGAGCGCGCCGCGCGGGAAGCGGCAGCACGCGACTGGTGCTACGTGCAGGACTTCGACGACCCGCAGCATCCGCGCGCACTCTCACTGCCGGCCGGACGGGCGGCGACGCTGCGCGAAGACATGGACCGGCTGATCGACGACATGCTGAATGTCATCCCGCGCAGCCTCTCCACCGGCGAGCATCCGCACGAAAAAGCCCGGATCGAGGAAGGCTTCGAGCAGCGCCGCACCGCCGCCATTGCCGAACTGGAACAGGCCGCGCGCGCCGAAGGCGCGACCATCCTCGACACCCCGACCGGCTACCGCATCGCCCCGCTCGCGGACGGCGAACCCATGGCACAGGAAGCCTTCAACCAGCTCCCGGACGAAGAACGCGCGCGCATCGACGCCCTGCTGGAAAAACACCGCAAGATCCTGCTGCACCTGCTGCGCGAGGATGTACCCATCTGGTACAAATCCAGCCTGGAGCAGATTCGCGCGCTCACCGAAAAAACCATCGGCGCACTCGTAGCCCGGCTGGTCGGCGAAATCCGCCCGCGCTATGCCGACGTCCCCGAAGTGCTGGACTACCTCGCCACCGTGGAACGCGACGCGGGCGAGAATTTAGGCGACATCCTCGAAGGCGAGAACGGCCCGGACGCAGACGAGCTGGAGCGCTACCGCGTCAACGTGCTGGTCAGCCACCGCCCCGACGGCGGCGCCCCGGTCATCGAAGAGCTCGAACCCGGCCACGCCAACCTGCTCGGTCGCATCGAACACCTCGTGCACATGGGCACGCTGATCACCAACTTCACCCTCATCCGCCCCGGCGCCCTGCACCGCGCCAACGGCGGCTATCTGCTCATCGACGCCCACAAAGTGCTCGTCTCCCCCTACGCCTGGGAAGGGCTCAAGACCGCCCTGATGGCGCGCGAAATCCGCATCCGCTCCGTCGAACAGGAACTGGGGCTGGCCAGCACCGTCAGCCTCGAACCCGTACCGATCCCGCTTGACATCAAAGTCATCCTCGTCGGCGACCCGCTGCTCTACTACATGTTCGCCGAATACGATCCCGACTTCTGCGCCCTGTTCAAGCTCAACGCCGACTTTGCGGAAGATTTCGACCGCAGCGCGCAAAGCACCCTGCGCTACGCCCGCCTGCTCGCCACCCTCGCCCGGCGCGAAGGCCTGCGCCCGGCCAGCCGCGACGCCATCGCCCGCGTCATCGAACAGGCCAGCCGCGAGGCCGGCGACGCCCGCCGCCTCAGCCTCGCCCTGCGCGGCATCCTCGACCTGATCCGCGAAGCCAACCACTACGCCGACCGCGACCAGGCCCCCCGCATCGAACGCACACACATCGAAACCGCCATCGCCGCCCGCCTGTACCGCGCCGACCGCTACCGCGAAGAAAGCCTGCGCGCACTCGCCAACGGCGAACAACGGCTCGCCGTCACCGGGCACCGCATCGGCTGCGTCAACGCCCTGTCCGTAGTCGAATTCGGCGGCACCCGCCTGGGCCACCCCAGCCGCATCACCGCCACCGTCCGCCTGGGCGAAGGCGACATCATCGACATCGAGCGCGAAGTCGAACTCGGCGGCCCCATCCACGCCAAAGGCGTGCTCATCCTCGCCGCCTACCTGGGCCAGCGTCACGCCCGCCACGCCCCACTGTCCATCCGCGCCACCCTCGCCTTCGAACAATCCTACGGCCCCGTCGAAGGCGACAGCGCCTCCCTCGCCGAACTCTGCGCCCTGCTCTCCGCCATCGCCGAACTCCCCCTCGCCCAACACCTCGCCGTCACCGGCTCCGTCAACCAGCACGGCGAAATCCAGGCCGTCGGCGGCGTCAACGAAAAGATCGAAGGCTTCTACGACGCCTGCCTCACCCTGGGCCGCAGCGACGAACAGGGCGTGCTCATCCCGCAAAGCACCGTCCACCACCTCATGCTGCGCGAAGACATCGTCAGCGCCGCCCGCGCAGGCCAATTCGCCATCCACCCCGTCGACACCCTCGATGAGGCCCTCTCCCTGCTCACCGGCCTCCCCGCCGGCGAACCCGACACCCAAGGCCACTACCCGCCCGACACCGTCAACGCCCGCATCCAGGCCGGCCTCGACCGCTTCGTCGACATCCAGAAACAAATCGCCCGCGAACTGCACAACGACACCCTCCCCGGCGAAGGCCTGCCGAATGTCGAAGGGGAGCCGGAGAAGAAGTGAGGCTTCAGAAGCGCGGCCCAAGCACG
>JAQVHL010000047.1 GCA_028696185.1 Halothiobacillaceae bacterium | reverse complement strand
ATGTTGTGTCGGGATGGCCCGGTCGGAGCGGCCCCGGCAATGGCTTGCCCGGAGGGCGCCTCCGTGGGGGTGCCTTTTCTTTGGTACCTTTCTTTGGGCAAGCAAAGAAAGGTACTCGCCCGCGCGCGATGCGGGCCGTTCGAAGTGCGCCGCTTGAAGCGGGCGAAACAGCGCGCAAGCCTGTCCTGAGCGGTTTTTGAAAACATATCCTTGATTTTCAGCCCGTCCGCTTGCGAAAGATCAAGTCGTTCAACAGCCGGTTAAAGCCGCTTTCAGGAACCGTTGGAGCCCTCTTTCGCCCGCCTTGAGGCTACGCCTTTCAAACAGGCGCCAACGCAAGCGGGCGAGTCACTTTTCTTGCTTGTGCAAGAAAAGTAACCAAAAGAACACACCCCCACGGGACCGCCCTTCGGGCAAGCCCTGGCCTGACCTGCTCCAGCCGGGCCGCCTCGACGCAACATCCTGTTGCGGCGAGGCTAAATGGGCCATCCCTGGCCCATTTACCCGACTTCCACAGGTCAGTCCATGGCGGTCCCAAGGGGGCCCTTCCTACACCCACGCTTGTCCAACAATTCTGCGCCGGACGAAGGATTCCCAGCCCCTCACTGGACGCTACAGTGTCCAACAAACCTTCGTTTTGTAAACCCACTCATGACGGCGCGCTGAAAAACGCCTTGCGGGTGTTTTTCAGCGCCTGAGCGCGCGCGCATGCCCGGTTACGGATGAATGTAGGCGTAGCCCTTCAGTTGCAGTTTGGCAAGCTCCGCTACGCCACTGGGTACGATGTCGCTGGGTTTGACGTCGTACAGATCCTTTTCCATGTCGATCTTGCGTCCTACCAGCGTGTTGTTGCACACGTTGAAGTGCACGCCCTGGAGCTTGAGATTGTCGATGCGTGCCTTGAGTTGTTCATCGGTTTTGGCGTTTTTGAGCAGGTCCAGTCCCTCGCCGTGCATGACAACGACGGCGTCCATCTTGTCGGCGCCAATGGCGTTGATGTGGTTCTGGATATTGTTCAGGAAGGCTTTCTGGTAGGCAAGGTCAGGGCCGTTCATGTGATAGACGACTTTATGTTCGACAGGGCGTGCCGGTTCTTCGGCCTGGGCGGGAGCGAGCGCGAAGACGCTGCTGGCCAGAGCCAGGATGAGACTGCGCAGATAGTGCATGGTGGGGACCCTCGTGTGGCGCTATTTGCAAAAGCGCTGTTTTTGGATGTGCCGCTTGAGGGTAATACCGAAGCGCCGGGCCGTCGCCAAGAATGTTTTTCTGCGTGTATATCGATGATTTTCGCTTGTTTTTTATGGGGGTAACTCACAGGGACGACCGGCTTACACCAGATGCTCCGAAAACGGATCGCGTATCGTGTCGGTATCGTTCATCTCGGGGTGGTAGACCCGCCAGGTGTTCTTGCCATGGCTTTTGACCTGATACATGGCTTGGTCGGCGTGCTGGAGAAGTTCGTCGGTGTTTTGCGCATCGCCGGGCAGGAGGCTGATGCCGATGCTGGCGGCCAGGGTCTGTCTCAGGCCATTGATTTCGAAGGGTTCTGAGAGTGTGTCGACGATCTTGCGTGCCACGGTTTCCGCACAGAGATTGCCATCGACCGAGCTGATGAGAACAGTGAATTCGTCGCCGCCCATGCGGCAGACGGTATCGGATTCACGCACGCAGGTGAGCAGGCGGCGCGCGACTTCCTTGAGGGCGAGGTCGCCGGCGTCGTGTCCCTGGGTGTCATTGATCTGTTTGAAGCCGTCGAGATCGATATACAGCAGGCCAAGGGCGCGCTGGTCGCGGCGTACGAGTTGATAGAGCCGGTCGAGGCGGTCGAAGAACAGGATGCGGTTGGGCAGGCCGGTGAGGCTGTCGTAGTGGGCGAGGCGTTCCAGGCGGTCTTCGAGGGCTTTCTGGTGGCTGATGTCGTGTTTGATGGCCACGAGGTTGATGATGCGGCCGTCTTCGTCCCATACGGGGGAGATTGACAGCGATTCGATATAGTCGGTGCCGTTCTTGCGCCGGTTGATGAGCTGGCCCCGCCAGACCTGGCCGTTGTTCACGGTTTCCCACAGCTCGTCGTAGACCCGCGGATCCTGGGCGGGGCTGTGCAGCAGGCTGGGGTCGTGTCCCAGCACGTCTTCGCTCATGTAGCCGGTCATCTGGGTGAAGGCCGGGTTGACGTAGGTGATGCGTCGCAGGGGATTGATAATCATCACGGCATCGGCGGCGGCGTCCAGGGCCACGCCCCGGGTGTGCAGCATTTCGCGGATGCGCTTTTGCTCGGTGATGTCGCGGGTGATGCCGAGCAGGCCGGTGATCTGGCCCGCCTCGTCGTGAATGAGGCTCAGTATGAGGTCGGTCCAGACGGTGCTGCCGTCCTTGCAGGGCTGTTCGAGTTCCCAGCGGCGCCTGGCCAGCTCGCCATGTTCGATCAGGTACTGAAACCCTTCATGGGCACGCTGGGCGGATTCGGGGGTGAGGGCTTCCGGCAGGCTCTGGTGCAGGACTTCCTCGACGGTGTAGCCGCGCAGGCGCTCCACGGAGGGGCTGACATAGGTGAAGTGCCCCTGCATGTCCATGGTCCAGATGACGTCCCAGGCATTTTCGGCCAGCAGGCGGAAGCGTTGCTCGCTTTGCGTCAATCGGGTTTCGAGCTCGTGACGTGCGGTAATGTCCACCGCCAGCGACATGACCCCGCTGACGATGCCCTGATGGTTGTGCATGGGGGTGTTGTGCCATTCGCAGAGTACGTGCCGGCCGTCGGCGGTCAGGTTGGCATTGGTCGAGCAGACGTGCGTGTTGCCGGCGAGGGTCTGGTCGATGATCTGGCGCACGCTGTCCTGGTCCGAGGGCGGTACCAGGAAGTCGAACACGCTGCGCCCGATGGCCTGCTCGCGCGTCCAGCCGAAGGTGGTTTCGGCACGCCGGTTCCAGTCGGTGACGCGGTACTGGCGGTCCATGACGAGAAAGGCGATGGGGGCGGCTTCATAAACGCCACGGTAACGGGCTTCGCTCTGTGCCGTGCGGTGCTTGAGGCGATAGATGTGCAGGGCGAGCAGGGCGAACAGCGCGGCGAGGCCCAGCCCCAGGGCCAGATAGGCGTAGTAGCGTGGATCGATGCCTTGCGGTTTTTCGCTGTAGAGAAACCCTTCCAGGGAAAGCTGGGCGGGCACCATGCCCAATTCGGCGTAGACATCGGCGATATGGCGCCAGCGTCCGGGGTGGAAGTATCCCGGCTCGATCAGCTCGGGGCGCATCAGGGCACGCATGGCTTCGGCCTCGAAACGCAGATGCTCCAGGCTGTGGCGGGGGCTGTAGCGCGCGTGGATCAGCCGGGCGATCTCCTCCGGATGCTGCATGGCATAGGTCCAGCCGCGCAGGCTGGCGGCGCGGAAGGCGCGGACACGTTCGGGGTGAGCGCTGATCTCACCGCGCGTGGTGAACAGGGTGTCGCCGTAGAAGTCGATGCCGGCCTGCAGGGGGCTGAGCAGGTAATACGGCACCGCTTGTTGATCGAGCGTGTATACCTCGTCGGTCAGGTAGACGGATTGTGCGGCAACACGCCCGCTGGTGAAGTCCTCGATGTCGTGCGCATGGGCGCGGGTGTCGAGTTGCCGGGTATCCAGTCCCTCGCGGCGCAGCAGGGCGATCAGCTCGTCCGCGCCGGGTTCGAGGGCGATCGGCCGGCCCGTCAGCCCGTGGATGTTCGCGATTTCCTGGTCGGCGCGTACGGCCAGGGCCAGGGGCGAGTGCTGAAAAATGGCGGCAAGCACAACCACGGGCTGACCGCGCGCGTGATCGAGCAACAGGGCGCTGTTGCCCACGCCGTATTGGGCCTTGCCGCTCAGGACCGGGGTGACCGGGTCTTCGCCGGGATGGCTTTCGACCAGTCGGACGTCCAGACCCGCCTCGCGGTAATAGCCTTTTTCAAGGGCAGCATAATATCCGGCGAACTGGAACTGGTGCTGCCAGCGCAGTTGCAGGGTGACCGGTTCGAGTGCCGTGGCGGGGCTGCCCTGCGCTACGGACCCGCCCAGGGCAAGGAAGAGCGTTCCCAGCAGCAGGGCGGCACGCCTTGCCATGGTTAGCGGATGTCCTTGTCCGGGGCCAGCGGGCGCGTGCGTGCCTCGGATGCGCGTGTGGCGAGCAAGGCGTCGCAGAAGCCCAGGGTTTCCCCTACCGCGCGTTGCAGGGCGAGGGTCGAGGCGCGGGCAAAGCCTTCGGCATCGGTAGACGTCACCGGCTCGCTGGTTTCGATACGGGCAGAGGCGATCACCTGGCGCTGCGCGTTGTCGATCAGGCTCAGGCGCAGGACCAGGCGGGCCACCGAGCCGCCGCTGACGAAGGCATGGGTGAGTTCGACCAGCTCGCTGCGCAGGCTGTAGTCACCGATCAACAGGCTGTCGCTACCCAGCACGGCGCGATAGCGGCCGCTGGCCTGAAAGGCGGTGACCAGCGATTCACCGAGCATCTGCGCCGGGGGGGCCACCCAGCGATTGCTGGCGTAGTAGTCGATGCGCGGCGGGTTGCGCTCGTAGGCCATCAGTGGGCTGTCGTGACCGGACCAGGCGATGGGGGCATCGATGCGCAGGCTGAGGGGCAGTTCTTCGGGCGCACGGGCGATCTGGGCCGGGTTGATCTCCAGTTTCCAGACGGTGGTCGGGTCCGGCTGACTGAGCAGTCCGGAGCAGCCGCCGAGCAGGAGCGGCAGGAGGGCCAGGGCGGGCATCAGGCGGGACATGGGCGTTCTCCGAAAGCGGGCGTTCATTCGCCGGGGCCGCGCGGACGGGTGGGGGGGCCCACCAGGACGCGGTTGGGGTCGGTGCGCATCTCGCGAGCCAGGTTGGTCATTTCCAGGGTCAGACCGCGCAGGTCGCCCAGCAGGCGCTGGACTTCCGGTTGGGTTTCTTCACCGATGATCTGCAGCTGCTCGGAGCCGACCTGGGCCATGCCCTTGACCTTGTCGCTGGCGGCGCGAGCGCCCACGGCGGCGTCGCGCACCGCTTCGAGGCTGACACTGAGCTGCTCGACCACGGGCAGGAGCCTGTCGGTGACGGCGCGTGCGGATTGGACCGTGGCGCGGCTGTCCTGGGCGAGCTGGCGGGCTTGCTGTGCCGCGAGGCGGGATTCATCGACGAACTGGCGCATGCTGTCACGGCTCTCGGCGAGCGTGCGGGTTACTTCTTCGACATGATTGATGATGGCGCCGACGTTGTCGATATTCTGTTTGTTCAACAGATCGTTCAGGCGATTGGCGAGCAGCGACAGCGAATACATGATGTCGTTGATGCCGGTGCCCAACTGGTCAAGCAGCGAGGGGTCCAGCGGAATGACCGGATATTTTTCATTCGGCAGTGCGCGCAGGTCCGGTTCGCTGGAGTAGCCGCCGGTAAGGTTGATGGTGGATAGCCCGGTAACGCCCTGGGGGGCGAGTTTGGCGCGGGTGCCGGTCTTGATCGGCACGTCGTGTTCGATGTCCAGCAGGACGATGACCCGCTCCGGGTGTTCCTTGTCCAGGCTGATGCTCACCACCTTGCCCACGTCCACGCCCCGGTACTTGACCGGTGAGCTGATATTGAGGCCGCTGACGCTTTCCGTTGTCTGGATGGCGTAGCGCTCGTACTGGATGCGGTCGGTGCCCTTGGCGAGCCACAGCCCGAGCCCGACGGTGGCGATGCCGAACAGCAGCACGAACAGACCGACGGCGGCGTAACTGATGCGGGTTTCCATGAATCAGGTCGTCTCCGGGAGGGCGAGAGCGGCGGCGCGTGAGCGCTTGCCACGAAAATAGGCTTGAAGTTCCGGCATGTCCATCTGCGATAGTTCGTCGGCGGGGGCCATGGCCAGCACGCGCTTGCGGGCGAGGAAAGCCACCGTGTCGGAGCCGTGCCAGATGGAGTCAAGGTCGTGGGTGATCTGCAGGACGGTCAGGCCCAGGAGCTCGCGCAGTTCGAGTACCAAGTCGTCGAAAGCCGCCGCGCTGATCGGGTCGAGGCCGGAGGTCGGCTCGTCGAGGAACAGGATGTCCGGGTCCAGCGCCAGGGCACGCGCCAGGGCCGCACGTTTTATCATGCCGCCGGAAAGCTCCGAGGGGTATTTGCCCGCCGCGTCGGCGGGCAGGCCGGCCAGTCGGATCTTGAGCATGCCGATTTCGGCGCACAGGGCTTCGTCGAGCCGGGTGTGCTCGCGCAGCGGCAGCATGACGTTCTGCAACACGGTGAGCGAGGTGAACAGCGCGCCTTGCTGGAACAGCACGCCCATGCGCCAGCGCAGGGCCTGTTGTTCCCGGTACCCCAGTTCGGCGGTGTTTTGCCCGAACAGGTGCAGCTCGCCGGAGGAGGGGCGGCGCAGCATGATGAGCGTGCGCAGCAGCACGGTCTTGCCGCTGCCGGAGCCGCCGACCAGTGCGACAATGCTGCCACGGCGGATGCTGAGGTCCAGATGCTCGTGGATGACCTTGTCGCCGAAGCGGTTGCAGAGGTCATGGGTGCGGATGATGACGTCGTCGTCCATACCCGGCCTTACAGGTCCAGCTTGTTGAACAGGATGGAGAACAGCGCGTCGAGCACGATCACGGTGAAGATGGCCTGCACCACGCTGACCGTGGTGGCGCGCCCCACCGCCGCCGCGCTGCCCTGCACCAGAAAGCCCTGGTGGCAGCCGATCAGGGCGATGGTCAGCGCGAATACCGGCGCCTTGACCACGCCAACCCAGAAGGTGCTGCCGCTGACCACTTCCGGCAGGCGTTGCAGGAACAGCGACAAGGGCACGTCGAAAATCATCCCGGCCACCACCGCGCCGCCGAGCAGGCCCATGATGTCGGCATACACAGTCAACAGCGGCAGGGCGATGAACAGAGCCAGCACCTTGGGCAAGACCAGCATTTCCAGCGGTGAGATAGCCAGGGTGCGCAGTGCGTCGATTTCTTCGGTCACCTTCATGGTGCCCAGCTGGGCGGCGTAGGACGAGCCGGTTCGCCCGGCCACCAGGATGGCAGTAATCAGCGGCGCCATTTCGCGCAGGGTGACGATGGCCACCATATTGACGATCAGGATATTTGCGCCGTATTGCTGCAAAGTGGCGCCGCCCTGATAGGCGATGACCATGCCGATGAGGAAGGACAGCAAACCGACAATGCCCAGGGCCTGAACGCCGGCCAGCTGGATTTCCGCGATGACCTGTTTCCAGCGGATGCGCCAGGGCTGCAGCAGCACCGGCAGGGTGTGGATCAGGGTTTCGCCGGCAAAGCTGAACAGGCTGTAGCTCTGGTGCAGGCTCTCCATCGTCTTGCGGCCGATCTGCGTGAGTCCGCCCTCGCGTGGGGGGGCGGCAGGAGGAGGGCTGTCACCACGTTCGCTCACCAGCTTCAGCAGGGCGCGATGTGTGCTTTCCGCGCGGCTTTCGTCACAGTGCACGCCTGCGGCTTGCAGGCTACGCAGATAGCGATGCAGGGCCCAGGCCCCAGCGGTGTCCATATGACCGATGGCACGGGTATCGAGCGTGTAGGGCGTATCCGAGGGGGACGGAATGCGGGGCGCTTGCCAGCGGGCGACGGAAACGGCGGTCCAGTCCCCGGATAGGGTCAGGGTGCGCGTCTGCGGGTCCAAGAGGGCCTGCGCGGCTTGGGATGGGCTCGACATGCGGTGTTCTTTTTCTTTCCGTGCGGGTCCGAGTTTACCACCCGCCGCCGCCGCCGCCACCCCCGCCGCCGCCGGAGGAACCGCCCCCGCCGCCGCCTGAGCTTGAGCCCGGCGGGCTGGACGATGAGGCAATGGCCGAGGACAGGCCGCCGCTCAGTTCGCTGGCGAAGGCGCCCCCGTCGTAGAAGGCGCTGCCCGCGTACCAGGCCGGTGCAACCCAGCCGGCCTGGGCCAGCCGATCGGCAAACTTGTCCGCCCAGGGCTGGGCCACGCCCAGCGCCAGGGCGTAGGGCAGGTAGCGCTCGAACAGCTCAGGGGTTTTTTCGGGCGGGTGTTTGAGATTCAGCTCCTCGCTTTCGGCCATCGCCAGGTAACGGCGAAAGCCTTCGATTTCGTCCAGCAGGCGTCGGCCGGCCAGGGTGGGGGCCTTCAGCCACTGGTAGAAGAGGGCGTTGGTCAGTATCAGGGCGATGAGCAGCACGGGCAGGCCAGGGCCGGCCTCCTTGCCCAGTATGCCCAGCGCGAAAACTTCCCCCGCGAAAAAGGGCAGGCTGAACAGGCTGATGCCCAGCGCGCCTAGCCCGCTGCCCACGCCACGCGCGCGTTTCCAGGCGCTGGCGACGGCATAGGCGAGCACGACCACGCCCAGGGTCCAGAAACTGAGCCAGAGGCTCATAAAGCTGGCCATTTCGCGGGTATTCCCCTCGGGCAGGGCAATCAGGGTCAGCGCCAGCGTCAGCAGGGAAATACCGATGCCGGGAAACAGCCAGCCGCTGTTGGTGACGAAATAGCGTTTTTCATGCGTGTGTTTCAGGGCCTTCTCGTGCGCCTTGCGCGCCGGTCTCAACACGGTGTGTGCCTCGCTGTCCAGTGTGAGTGCCGGCCCATTCTTGAACAGCTTGGTTTCCAGTTCGCGGATATCCCCGCTCAGCCGTCCTGCAGGCGCATCGTTCCGCTGGTGCAGGGTGTAGGCAGGTCTCCCGAGCTGGCCGTCCTGACGCTCGACGCCCAGGCGGCCGCCGCTGGCGAGTTCGAGAATGCCGGCCGTGAAACCGTCGTTGTCATAGCCCATGTGCTCTACAAAGCGTAGCGCGGCGGCCGAATAGCCCTGGGGCGGCTCATAGCGCGGGATGATGACACCGCCACGCGGGTCGCGCCCGATCCGCCACCAGATGACGGTGTAGAACAACAGCAGAACCAGCAGTCCGCCTCCCGCCGGAAGCAGATAGATGTTGTCGCGCAAAAGCGCCGCACGTTGCTCTTCAGCGCTCGGTTCATGAACGATGCCCTTGGGAAAGCCCAGCACCACGGTCAGCCCTTCGTGCACCCCCAGCGGAGCGGTGGCGGCAAAAAAAGCGCCACCGGCGAAAGGCTCCGCGCGCCAGGCCCGCCCCTGCGCGCCCTGGGGCCCGGTATAGGCATCAAGGCGCAATTGATCGACAGGCACAACCGTGGGCAGGCGGATTTCGGCGCTGGCCCGATCGATGGGGAAGCGCCAGCCGTTGCCGGTCACGTTCCAGTACAACTCGTCATGTCCGGCAAAAAAGCCCAGCTGGCGGTCAGTACGGTACTGCAGGGTGTAGGTGTATTCACCGGGGGCAAGGAAGACGTTTTCATCGCCTATGTAAACGCGCACACCATTGTCCTGGGCCTGGGTGCGGTAGGGCGAAGGCGCGCCATCGCGTTCAACGCCCGTAACCGTGAAACCCACGCCGTGGTTCAGTCCGTAGGCATCGCGGTAGTGGGTGGGAAAGTCGCGGTAAATGCCGCGCCGGATGTCCCGCCCCTCGGCGCGAACGCGCAGGGTTTCCGTGACCTGCAGCGCACCGCTGGCCTCAATAACGATGTCGGCATGAAAATCAAGGATGCGTTCTTCGGCCCGCAGGCTTGTGCAGAGGGCGAGAAACAACAGCCCGATCAGGTACGGCAAGAATTTCATTCAGTCGCCCCCACCACCGCCATCGCCGCCACCGTCCCCACCATCCCCGCTGCTGTCGGAGCTGTCCAGTGCATCGCTGAGGTCCGAGTCCAGATCCGCATCCAGCCCCTCGTCGATGCCGGAGAACCCGTCGCCCCCCGTACTGCCGCCACCATCGGTCTGGGGGGAAACGAGGCCGGCGGCCAGCGCCTGGTTGAACAGCGCCACCCACGTGCCCATCAGGCCCAGCGCGGCGGCATACGGGAGCAGGGTTTCCAGCACCTCGGGCACGCTCTTGCCGGCGTGGCGGGTTTGCAGATCCTCCAGCTCGGCCCGTTCGAGGTAGCGGCGAAATCCCTGCATGTGATCGAGGAGCTGACAGCCCTGGCGGGTGGCGAGAGGGGCGAACAGGGCGCCGTAGCGCCGGTTGATGAGCCCCAGGGCGCCGGCGGCGGCAAGCAGCGCGATCAGGGGCGGAGCGCTTGGCAGGATCAAGGCCAGATCCTGCCCGTCGTGGAGAATGAGCAGCACGATCAGACCGACCGAAGCCGCGCCGATGGCCAGCTTGTACCCGCGACTGGCCAGCGCGAACAGCGCAAGACCGATCAGGGGTGCAAGCAGGCCGCCGTGTTTGAGCAGGGCATGGAGGGCCAGAAACAGCGCCGCGATCAGAGGCAGCAGCAGGGGCAGGGCGATCCAGACATTGCGGAACAGCAGCGGTCCGTCCACCTGTGCCTTGAGCTGGCGGTGATGCGTCTGCTTGAGTTCGGCAATGGCCTGGTGATTTGCCGGTTCGATGCGCAGCGGGGCGATTCGGGCATGCCGGTGCAGCACTTCCAGCACCGCCGCTTCTTCGTCGGGCAGCTGGGGCGTGTCGGTTGAACGCAGGGACAGGGTGAAGCGCCGGTCACTGCCGCGTTGCAGACGGATCAGCCCACGGCTTGCCAGGCTCAAGAGGCTGGCGGACAGGCTGGGCGTGTCGTAGCGCCGCCGGTACAGCCAGCGCATCAGGCCGGCAGAAACCTTGCCGGGTTCATAAACCGGAATGACCACGCGCGGCGGGCAGCGGGTGTGAGCCTGCATGGACTGGCCATAGGCCAGTGCCAGCGCCCCCAGGGCGAGCACGATCAGCAGGGCGATCAGGGCGCTCATGATGAGGCTCCAAAGTCCAGGGCGGGCGATTGCCCTTCGCTGGCCAGGGGCAGTTCAAAATACACCGCCCCCGGGATGCGGAACAGCGCGGCCACCAGATTGGCGGGAACACTTTCGCGCAGCACGTTCAGCTCGCGCACGCAGCCGTTGTAATAGCGTCGCGCATACTGGATATGCTGTTCCACATCGCTCAGCACCTGCATCAGTTGCAGGAAGCGGTCGCTGGCCTTGAGTTCCGGGTAGGCTTCGGCCAGCGCAAGCAGCGTGCGCACTTCGCGGGTCACGCCGGTCTCGCCCTCGGCCACCTCCCCAGGCGTCAGGCTCTCCAGCAGGTCGCGGCTGCGTGTGACCGCGAGCAGGGTTGCCTGCTCATAGGCGGTGTAGGCGCGCACCGCCTCGACCAGCTTGGGCAGCAGGTCGTGGCGTCGCTTGAGTTGTACCGCGATGTCGCTCCAGGCCGCCTTGACCTCATGCGAAGCCTGCACGAAACGGTTGTAGTAGTAGATGAGCGCGCCGGCCAGGAGCAGGGCCAGGCTCAGCAGTATCCAGCCAGTAAGACTCATTGCGCGGGTCCGGGTGATATGATTGAGCGTCCGTTGCGGGGCGCCCCGCGACATTACGCCATGAGGATGAAGGTAATATGCCCGCCGAGCGACTGCAAAAATTCCTGGCCCGACTCGGTCTGGGCTCGCGCCGCGAGATCGAGCGCTGGATCGCCGAAGGCGCGGTGACCGTGAACGGCGCCGTGGCCGCCTTGGGCGCCACGGTGGTGGCCACCGACCGCATCGAAGTGCGCGGCCAGCCGGTACGGGTGCGTCCCGAGGCCTTCGTAAGACGTGTCCTGGCCTATCACAAGGCCGAGGGCGAGCTGACCACACGCAGCGACCCCGAAGGCCGGCCCACCGTGTTCGAGCGCTTGCCGCCGTTGCGCAACGGGCGCTGGATTACCGTCGGCCGGCTGGACATCAACACCTCTGGCCTGCTGCTCGTCACCAACGATGGCGAACTGGCCAACCGCCTGATGCACCCCTCGCACGAAGTCGAACGTGTGTATGCCGTGCGTGTACTCGGCGGGCTGAGCGAGGAAGCGCGGAACAACCTGCTCTCCGGCGTGGAGCTTGAAGACGGCCCGGCGAAGTTCGAAGCCATCGAAAACGCCGGCGGGACGGGGGCCAATATCTGGTATCACGTCCTCTTGCGCGAAGGGCGCAACCGCGAAGTGCGGCGTCTGATCGAATCCCAGGGTGCGACCGTCAGCCGCCTGATGCGCATTGGCTATGGCACGGTGGCTCTGCACCCACGTCTGCGTCCAGGCAAGTGGATGGAACTGCCGCAGGAAGAAGTGGACGCGCTTTCCGAGTCCGTCGATCTGCCGCCCAGCCGCACACCGGAAATTGAACGCCCGCGCATCAAGGTGCACTCCAATCGTCCGAAATCCGGTGGCCCTCGCCCCTCGCGTCCCAAGCCGTCAAGCGACGCTTCTCGCCGCAAACCCCGCGAGCGCTGATGGTTTCGCCCGGAATCGATGCCGGATTATTGAAATTCTGTTTTTGACACCCTGCGCCTTCTCTTAAGCCGCTGTGTTCACAACAAGAAGATTTGTTGGACAGGCCGAACGCCCGCGTGTGATCCGGGTGCTTCAAAGCGCGTCACCTGAGGCGGGCGAAACAGCGCGCAGGCCTGTCTCAAAGCCGCTTTCAGGAACCGTTGAAGTGGTTTTTCGCCCGCTTTGAGGCTTGGCCTTTCGAACATGCGTCAGTGCATGCGGGCGAGTACCTTTCCTCGCTTGCCCAAAATAAAGCTACCAAAGAAAGCCCCCCACGGAGGTGCCCTTCGGGAAAGCCGGGGCCGCTCCGTCCACCCCGGTGAACCCGCCCCCCGATCCCGATCCGAAACCCGGCAATGAAGCCCCGAAAGCAGGCGTTCCCTTGGAGGTCCGGCAGACAATCGAGCAGGATCAGCGCTTCAGCTATGACCTGCCCACGGGGGCCTTCACCGACCCGGATGGAGACGCACTGCGCCTTGGGGCGAAACGCGTGGATGGCAGCGCCCTGCCGTCGTGGCTGATATTCGATGCGGCGACAGGCCAGTTCAGCGGCACGCCCGAAAACGCCGATGTGGGCACGCTGTCGATTCGCGTAACGGCGACGGACCCGGATGGTGAAAGCACATTCCAGGACTTCACACTGGACATCATCAATCGCAATGACGCTCCTGAAGTGGGGATTGCGCTCACACCGCAACCGGCCCGGAAAGCGCACCCCAGCTTCGTGCTTTCCAGACCGGTTAGCGCCACACGGACTCCCACAAAAACAGTAGGTTTATTCCTGCGTTGACCGCCCGCCCGCGTACGCTATGCTCGTTCATTAGCAATAACTGATGTTCACCCGGAGGCAAGGAGTGCCCGTTCACGATTTCCCGCGTCATGGCGCCCTTGAGGCGGCTCCCGTTTCCCACACCCCTCCTGCCCGTGCAGGCACGGCATCCGCCCTGCCTGCGCTGGGCTTTTTTTGTCCATGGCCCGCGCCGCATACCCAACACCCCACGCCAGGGAGAACCACCATGCCGTCCCCCCACCCACGCCCCAAAAAGCACAGCGCCTTTTTGCGCGGCGCCTTGCTGCTGCTCGCCCTGCTACTGGCCCCCTGGGGCAGCGCCCCTGCCGCAGAAGAACCCGGCAAACCCCCGGTGCAAACCGTGGGAGAAGAGGTTATCGGAATACCGAAGCCCATGGAGTCAAGAGGCCCTTGCCGCAGGGGGGTTTTGCTGCCGCATAAGGATAACTTCTATATCGAGTATGACGGATTGCTGTCGGAGTACCAGATTGAGCCGTTCAAACGGATCCGGTCCGTGGCGCTTGATTTTGAGGCGCGGCGGGATATCAGCTTGGGGTGCGATATGCTGACCACCGAAGATCACCGCAAGGTGATTATGTACGGCAACAGGATGATTGTGATTTTTGATGCAATGACAGGGAAACTCCTGAATTCAAAAGAGTTCCCAAAAGAAGTATCGATTGGACCGGTCGAAATAGACGACGACCGGATCTTTATAGTCGCCAATACGAGTCCGCATCCCAATACCACGGATGAGTATCAGTTATGGGTGTGGGGGCTTGATTCGCTTGAGCAGGAAAAAGCCATTGATCTAAACCCACTCATTGCACCGATCCCTAAAATGGAAAATCTCCCCCGCATGTCGGTGGGTAGAGGCAGGGTCTACTTTATTTTTGGTCGGCTGTTTTTCATCCTAAACAGCAAGGATCTGCGCCTTGAATTGCGTGCATCGGAAGCTACATATGTGTTTTCCCTGCCTGACCTCAATGAACTGTACTTCCCATCATCAACCGTTATCAGAGACTTTGTGGCCGATCGGGAGATTGATTTGAAAATCCCCGAAGGGCAGGCCGGGCTATTTGATCAGCAAACACGATCCTTCCGATACGTGGAAAGAATAGGGGGAACAGGGACGCGCCAACGAAGCTATGATCCCACGGCGTTGAGCATCAAGGGTTATTGGCCCATAGCTCTTAAGAGCTTTAAAATGAAATCGAATTACGCCGGAGATCCAAGCTACGGCGTATCAAAGTTTCCTTTGGGTGTATTTCAATATCACTTCCATTACTATCCTCAAGGGGAGGCGATTGTGTTTAAAGAGAGTGATAAGCCCAACGAGCCCCTGCAGCGCATCGGCCTTTCGTTAACGCCGGGCGCCAGGCAATACCTGAATATGGAAACCGAGGAGGGCCTGCTGGTACCTATTAACGATGCGACGCTGAAGTTTTACCAATCCGGTTTTGCAAGAGGGACGCCATGAACTAACCCCGAAAAACACAGGCCACCTGGCCACTTTTGATTTATGACGCTGATTTACATAAAGGTGCGATATGAGCAAAGATGAAGGCATAAGTATTGGTGATTTTATTGAACAATACGCCAAGCCCCATGGGGTTTCGCCGGAGCAAATCCGGTTGCTGGAAGTGGCGGCGGCTTTTTATAAATCTCATTACTATAAATATGATGATACTCAGCAGGATTTGCTGGGCCCTAGGCCTGATAAAGAGATAATGCCAGTTAAGTATATTGATACGAGTGGCCCAGGGGCTGGTGTTGGAGTACACGGGGGCTACCAAATCACCTTGATTCAATCCGGCAGCAACAGCAAATTGGAAGGGGCGCCCGTTGGCGATGTGGCCGGATGGGGAAACAGAACGTTTATGTATTACGACTCCGATATTGGTATGCACCATGAGCTATCGCATGTCATTTTGGGGTTGCTGGGAATTTCAACGCCATCCGGTATGCATGCTCCCCATAGTGAATTGATGGTTGCGGCACTAGCCAAAGTGGCTCAAGAGGCCGGTATTGGCTCACTTTCCGAGAGCGCATCCGATGCGGAAATGATACAGATTGCGGAGCGCGTAAGAGAACGCTATGGCCTGTCCAATCAGAAGGATGCAAAAGGCGCTTACGCAGAGTTTATTTCCTCTATTGAGGAAAGTCCCACAGCTCCCTCCAACTACCCCGCCGTTCTCCCCCAGTTGCTGAGCTGGGCCAACGGCCCGGATGGCAGCTATGAGAACGTTTTTAACGCCAACCGCAATTTCTACGAACTGGCGGGGCTGGACAGCCGCAGCATTCCTGGCGGCTACCGCAATGGGTACGTGTTCCACGCGGATTCGGCGGACGCTAACGCGGACCAGGCGTGGCGAACCTATGGGGCCGGCGGCAGTAAGGGGGTCGACGGCACACTCGACACATTGATTACCAAAGGCGAGGGCGTTGCCTGGCTGGGTAATCAATATGACAACAACATGACCACGGGCGCAGGGAAAGACTACATCGACGGCGGCAAGGGCAATGATGTTCTGGACGGAGGTGGAGGTAACGATACCCTGCTGGGTGGGGAAGGCGTTGACACCCTGCTCGGCGGGGCCGGGGATGACCGGCTTGAAGGCGGGGACGGCCATGACCACCTGATGGGAGAAGGAGACAACGACACCTTGCTTGGGGGTAAAGGCGATGACCGGCTTGAAGGCGGGGGGGGAGACGACACCCTGAACGGCGGAGAGGGCCGTGATTACCTCGAAGGCGGTGAGGGCAAAGACACCTACCGGCTGCGCCTTGGCGAGGGTGTGGACACGATAATGGACACGGACGGCCAGGGCGTCGACCAGATGACCGACAGCCTTGCGGTCTACGAACTTCTCATCCGGCTTGACCCAAGCCTGAGCGCCATGCCCGCCCAGGCTACCATATCAAAGATTTTTAGACGGCATTTGCAGCATGCAAGGATTCGGGGGTGCTGTCAGTCAATGATGGCCTGAGATGTACATTAAAACTGGAAGTTTTATGGAGGATGGTGCAATGGCGTTTGTAAATGAATATATCTCGGAAGCGGATTATGAAAAATATGATCTTAGAAGGGTTTGCGGGGAGCACAACCTGAAATCACAACGCGGCATCATGCACAGCAGACACTGGACTATCGACCGTGACCTTGAATCATTCTTGATCAAGGTTTGGTCAAATCATGAAGCGGAGTTTGAAGGCTATGCCTTTTATTGGAAAGGCGAGTGGATGTTTTTTGAGATGCGGCTAACAGGAGTAGACGAAAACCGGCCTGATGGTACTTGTTGGGTTGGCTACCTCATCAAGGATTTTTCTCTACTAGACTGCCTGGAGTCTAAGCGTAGCGAGATCATGCCAGACCTGACCCAAGCATTGAGTGTTTACTGTGGAGCAGGCGTGTTTTCTACCTGTGCTCGTTGTACCGCCACCATTGAATTCATTGAGGAGTAAGTGGCATGTCTTACGCAAACGCTCAAGAGGCAATTTCCGCCCTATCCGGCACCAACGCCACGCAAGCCGACATCATCGCCTTCGTCCGCCAACTTTCCGTGGAGGCATCCGGAACGACCACCGTGCTGTACTCGGGCGATATCAATGGGACACCCTCCTGGCAGATAGTTGACGAACTGCCTGCCGATGTACGGCATATTGGCAAGACCATGGCGAAGACTGTGCTGGACTCGGATGAATTCAAAGCCAAAGTCGCGCAGGCATTTGGGTTGACACCGCTCGAGTTCCAAAATGAGCTGCTCGACAGAAACTCCACCCACCCCGCCAAAGTCTGGCTAAACAAAGGCGGTACAGGCCCTTGGGCAACGGCGTCGGAGATGTTTGTCGAGGCCACAAGGGGTGAAGTCAGGCTCCTGACGCTTGGACCCGCCGCCGACAGCGTATTGTGGAGGAACGAGATACCAAAGCTTCTGGACAAGCTCCAGAACTCAAGCGACATTACTGCTATTGACGGCATTGGTCGTGACGATCTGCTCAAGATCGGTGCTTCCTACAGCACAGGCTGGACGGATGCCATGCGTACTTCCCTTATTAATACCGCCATCACCCAGACTCATTTCAGTAAGCCTGGGCTGAGCAGTTATGGAAGTTGGCTGAACATAACACCGAATAGTTTGAAGGGGCTCTATGAGTCAGCTACAGCCACAGAACTAAAGGCATGGAGCGACCTTTTGAGTGGTTTTGAAGTGCCGCGAGGGGCCACTCGTGCACTAAGCAAACTGGGTGTATTTGGCGGTATCGTCGGCTTCGGGCTGATGAGTACTCAGGCCGGTGCCGCTGAGCTTGCAGGCGACCATGAGGGCGCCAAACAGATTGTCATTGAATGGGGGCTCGATGTAACCGGTTCCTCGAGTGGTCAGGTGCTGGGGGCTGCTGTCGGTGCTGCCGCCCTCACAGCTTTGGCTGGTGTCGGTGTGGCCTTTTCCGCGCCTGCGGCAGGGGTGTTCGTCCTTGGTGCCGCCCTTCTCGGCGGTATTTTTGGTGCCGACGTCGCCAAGGAGCTCTACGAGCTGACCAAGAACCGGAGCGAAAACGGCAAACTCGACCTGTTTGATCGGATCACTGATCTGGTGTTTGGAGAGAGCTACAACCTGAGTAGCATTCAGGCCAATCTGGCCGCTGCAAATGGTTGGCATTACACCATGGCGTTCAATGTTGCGGAGCTGGCCAACAACGCCCTGACAGACGTAGCTTGGCGTTACGCCCTGCACAAGCTCAATCCGTTTGTTGTGCCCGAAGTCGACTACAGTACCAAAAACCCCAACGGTGAACTCGACCTCTACAACCCCACCACGGGCACGGGCCAGATCACCGAGCAATGGATTCGTGACCGGGCTGAAATGCTCCAGTTCAAGAACCTGTACGACACCCGAGATATGGCTTATGGGGAACGCTTCAACTACCTGGGCGGAGTGTTTCCCACCCCTGTGGACGGTGACTACATCTATCATGACATTGCCAGCGGCATACGCCTGGACATCGACGGCGTCAACCCGACCACACTGGCCAGCCACCAGATCGTATTTGGCGGTAACGGTGCGGACAGCGTCAGCGGGGGGAGCGTAGAAGACCACCTCTACGGCGGCGCAGGCGCCGACGTA
Source organism: Halothiobacillaceae bacterium (assembly GCA_028696185.1). Lineage (GTDB taxonomy): Bacteria > Pseudomonadota > Gammaproteobacteria > Halothiobacillales > Halothiobacillaceae > JAQVHL01. The sequence goes on along the minus strand of JAQVHL010000047.1, from coordinate 127 downwards.
CTTGATGGCAAGGGCGGCAATGATTACCTCGAAGGCGGTGAGGGCAAAGACACCTACCGGCTGCGCCTTGGCGAGGGTGTGGACACGATAATGGACACGGACGGCCAGGGCGTGGTGGAAGTGGACG
>JAQVHL010000101.1 GCA_028696185.1 Halothiobacillaceae bacterium | reverse complement strand
CTTGCTGTGCCATGGCGTCGGTTCCGGTGGATAAGATAAGAATAATAATATTCTTATTCTTCTTATTATGCAAGCCATTATTTTCCGTCTGGCCTGGGCCAGCCCGGCCGGGAGCGCGTCGGCGGCGAAATCCGCCCCTGCGCGGGCCGTGGCGGCGTTTTCCGGGGTTGGCGGCACCTATCCCCTGCCCTCGCCTGGTTTCGGGCTTCCTGGGCGTTCCTGCGCGGGCTGGTCGCGGTTCTAGGGCCTGCCTCGCCGGAACTGACGGCGCTGACCATCTCGCCTGCCTGGGGTCGTCTCAGAAAACGGAAAAAATCGTACGCTAAGACCCGGAGAGCGGACGTAGCGGCCTGAACTTCCCCGCGCCGATCTTGGCGCTGCTACGCCAGAGGTAATCGCCGGTCAGGTTGATGTGTTCCCAGCCGAGTGGCGACAGGTACTGCAACAGGCCGTCATCGACGGCTTGACCGTGGCCGCGCAGGGCGTTCGCCGCCCGCTCCAGATAGACCGTGTTCCACAATACGATGGCCGCCGTTACTAGGTTGAGGCCGCTGGCCCGGTAGCGCTGCTGCTCGAAACTGCGGTCGCGGATTTCGCCCAGGCGGTTGAAGAACACGGCACGGGCCAGCGCGTTGCGGGCTTCGCCCTTGTTCAACCCGGCATGCACGCGGCGACGCAGTTCCACGCTTTGTAGCCAGTCCAGAATGAACAGCGTGCGCTCGATGCGTCCCAGCTCGCGCAAGGCGACGGCCAAGCCGTTCTGGCGCGGATAGCTGCCGAGCTTGCGCAACATCAGCGAGGCCGTCACCGTGCCCTGCTTGATCGAGGTAGCCAGCCGCAGGATTTCTTCCCAATGGGCGCGGACGTGCTTGATGTTGAGCGTGCCGCCGATCATCGGCTTCAGCGCGTCATAGGCGGCTTCGCCCTTCGGAATGTAGAGCTTGGTGTCGCCCAGGTCGCGGATGCGCGGCGCGAAGCGGAAGCCCAAGAGGTGCATCAGGGCGAAGACGTGATCGGTGAAGCCCGCCGTATCGGTGTAGTGTTCCTCGATACGCAGGTCGGATTCGTGGTACAGCAGGCCGTCGAGCACATAGGTCGAGTCGCGCACGCCGACGTTGACCACCTTGGTGTGAAACGGCGCGTACTGGTCGGAGATGTGGGTGTAGAAAGTCCGCCCAGGGCTGCTGCCGTACTTCGGGTTGATATGCCCGGTGCTCTCGGCCTTGCTCCCGGTTCGGAAGTTCTGGCCGTCCGATGATGATGTAGTGCCGTCACCCCAATGCCCAGCGAAGGGATGCCGTAATTGGGCGTTGACCAGTTCAGCCAGCGCCGTCGAGTAGGTTTCGTCGCGGGTATGCCAGGCTTGCAGCCACGCCAGCTTGGCGTAGGTCGTGCCGGGACAGGACTCGGCCATCTTGGTCAGGCCAAGGTTGATTGCATCGGCAAGGATGGTGGTCAACAGCAGATTCTTGTCCTTGGCCAAGTCGCCGGATTTCAGGTGCGTGAAGTGCCGGGTGAAGCCCGTCCATTCATCGACTTCAAGCAGCAGTTCGGTGATCTTGACGTGCGGCAGGATCATCGCTGTCTGGTCAATCAGTGCCTGCGCGGTGTCGGGCACTGCCGCATCCAGCGGCGTGATCTTCAGGCCCGACTCGGTGATGATGGCATCCGGCAGGTCGTTGGCTGCCGCCATGCGGTTGACCGTGGCAAGCTGTGTTTCCAGTAACGTCAGCCGCTCATTCAGGTACTGGTCGCAATCGGTAGCCACGGCCAGCGGCAATTCGCTGGCCAGCTTGAGGCTGGCGAACTTCGCGGGCGGCACTAGGTAGTCCTCGAAGTCCTTGAACTGGCGCGACCCCTGTACCCAGATGTCGCCCGAGCGCAGCGAGTTCTTGAGTTCTGACAGTGCGCACAGCTCGTAGTAGCGCCGGTCGATACTGGCGTCGGCCATCACCAACTTCTGCCAGCGCGGCTTGATGAAGCCGGTCGGCGCATCAGCGGGCACCTTGCGAGCGTTATCGCTGTTCATGCCGCGCAGCACGTCGATGGCATCGAGCACGTCCTTGGCGGCGGGCGCGGCCCGCAGCTTGAGCACGGCAAGGAATTCTGGCGCGTAGCGGCGCAACGTGGCGTAGCTCTCGCCGATGCGGTGCAGGAAATCGAAGTCCTCGGGCTGCGCGAGCTTCTGAGCTTCGGTGACGCTCTCGGCGAAGGCGTCCCAGGACATGACGGCCTCGATGGCGGCGAACGGATCGCGGCCAGCTTGCTTGGCCTCGATCAGCGCCTGACCGATGCGGCCGAACAATCGCACCTTGGCATTGATCGCCTTGCCGGACGCTTGGAACTGCTGCTGATGCTTGTTCTTGGCGGCGTTGAACAGCTTGCCCAGGATGCGGTCGTGCAGGTCAATGATCTCGTCGGTGACGGTGGCCATGCCCTCGATGGCGAGCGCCACCAGGGTCGCGTAACGACGCTGCGGCTCGAACTTGGCCAGGTCGGCGGGCGTCATCTGGCCACCCTCGCGGGCGATCTTGAGCAGGCGGTTCTGGTGTACTGACCGCTCGATGCCGGAAGGCAGGTCGAGCGCCTGCCACGCCTTGAGCCGCTCAATGTGTTCGAGCATGTGACGGGAGTTCGGTTTGACAGGCGACTGGCGCAGCCAGGCCAGCCAAGTCGTCTTGCCGTTGTCACGACGTTTCAGCAGATCGTCGAGGCGATGCCGGTGCCCGCTCGACAGCAGCTCGGACAGGGCTTCATAGATGCGCCGGTTGGCGCGGGTGATGGCCTCGGCGCAGACGCGCTCGACGACATCCAGCGTCGGCAAGATGATGTGCCGGTGGCGCAGCGCGTCAAGGACGCTGGCAGCCAACACGATGCCCTTATCCGTCTGCAAGGCCAGCTCGGTCGTTGCTTTGACGGCCTGGCGGTAATGGGCCAAACCGAACGGCACCATGCCCAGGTATGCCCGCAGTTCGAGCAGGTGTTCGCGCCGGGTTTCATCGCGCTCGGCGTACAGCGGCCAGCATGCGGGATCAGTGCGCAGTTGCCGTCCGATCCATTGCAGCAAGGACACAGGCACTGTGGCATCGGGAAGCAGTCCCTGACCAGGAAAGCGCAGCAAGCACAACTGCACCCCTACACCGAGCCGGTTCGCGTCGCCGCGCCGCTGGCGAATCAACGACAGGTCGGCCTCGCTGAAGGTGTAGAGCCGGATCAACTCATCTTCGGTATCGGGTAAGGCCAACAGGCTGGCCCGCTCAGCGACGGACAGGATGGAGCGGCGGGGCATGGTCAGTCGTCCGTTCTTAACAGGCCGTTGAAAAATTCTCCGCCGCTGCCCATGTGGGCTGCTACGATCTGAAGCCACCCAAGAACGACCCAGACGAGGAAGATGAGAGGCAAGCAGGACTTCCAGGGGGCGATGTTCAGCTACATCAGCCTTGAGGAGAGAGTGCCAGCGGCACACCCGCTGCGCAAGTTGCGCGCCGTGGTCGATGCGCTGCTGGCGACGATGCACAGCGAGTTCGACGCGGTGTATTCGCGCCGTGGCCGCCCCTCGGTGCCGCCGGAGATGCTGCTCAAGGCCCTGCTGCTGCAGATCCTGTTTTCCATCCGCAGCGAGCGCCAGTTGGTTGAAGCGGTCAACTACAACCTGCTGTACCGCTGGTTTGTGGGCCTGAACATCGAAGACAAGGCCTGGGACCACTCCACCTTCAGCGCCAACCGAGAACGCCTGTTCAACGAAGACCTCGCCCGTGCCTTCTTCGAGCGCGTCAAGCTCAGCGCCCAGTGGGGGCGGCTTGCCAGCGACGAGCACTTCAGCGTGGACGGCACGCTCATCGAAGCCTGGGCCTCGCACAAGAGCTTCAAGCGCAAAGACGATGACAGCGGCACGCCGCCCGGACGCAATCCCGAGGTGGACTTCAAAGGGCAGGAGCGCTGCAACGACACCCACCAAAGCACCACGGACGCCGATGCACGGTTGTTCAAGAAGAGCGCGGGTGACAAGTCCCGCCTGTGCCACATGGGGCACATCCTCATGGAGAACCGCAACGGGCTGATCGTGGATGTCGAGATCACCCACGCCAGTGGCACCGCCGAGCGCGAAGCGGCGCTGGCCATGCTGGGGCGCCGGGGCAACAGGAACAAGCGGGCCACGGTCGGTGCCGACAA
>JAQVHL010000046.1 GCA_028696185.1 Halothiobacillaceae bacterium | reverse complement strand
CTTGAGGCGGGCGAAACAGTGCGCAAGCCTGTCTACTTGCGAAAGATCAAGTCGTTCAGGCGCCGGTTAAAGCCGCTTTCAAGAGGCAGAACAAGTGGAAATCAAAGCACGCCTGCTGCCGACCGGAGTCTCATGCGGCCTGCGCAACACAAGCGCTTACTGATCGGCCTCGCGCAAACGCTGCTCCGCCTGGGCATTGGCCGCATCAAGTGATGTATTGACCTTATCCAGCGTCTGCTGGGCCGCCTGCGCTTCCTGCGCCTTGGCCGCTCCAGCGGCAGCGGCCGTCGCGGCCGTCTCCCCTGCACCGCACCCACCTATGGACAAGGCCAGCAAGACCGGTGAAATCCATCGCAACATCACGCACATCCTGTCAAAACAAGCACTGAGGATAAAATATCCCGGCCTGTATCACGCGGCGATTGTGCAGAAAACATGAAATCGCACGCAACACCCGCAAGCCGCCTTGAGCCTGACAAAGCAATGCCCCTATAGTCGGCCCTCCAAGGCCGCTTTTTTCGGAAAACTCATGAAATATGCGCCAGGCGTGCATGCCAAGCTGTTTCTTGCCCTGCTTCTGACCGGCATCCTGCTCATCGCGGCCATGATGCTGGGCGCGCGGTTCAGCTTTCATCATGGTTTTCTCAACTACATGCACGAGGTCGAAGCCGAGCGCATCGAAACCTTGAGCTGCGTGCTGGAACGCTACTACGCCGAAGAAGGCGATTGGGACAGCCTGCGCCACAATCGGCGCAAATGGGCCGAATTATTGCGCCGTGCCGCGCTGAAATCCCGCGAGGACAACGAACACCCGCGCGCGCAGGAACCGCCGATATGGACGCCACGCCTGATCGTGCTCGACGCCCAGCGCCGCCCGGTCATCGGCAACGCCCCCCCGGACGCACCCCTGCGCCTGCATCCCCTGCACGAAGGCGAGCGCACCATCGGCTGGCTCGGTCACCAGCCCCCGCAGGGGCTGACCGACGCGCTGGCCCTGCGTTTTCATGCCGAACAATCGCGCATGTTCTGGGGCATCGCCCTCATCGCCCTGCTGATGGCCTTCATCGCCGCCGCCGTCCTTGCCCGTCGCCTGCTGCGCCCCGTCGATGCGCTGGCACGGGGCACGCGCGCGCTGACCGCCGGGGATTACACGACACGGGTGCAGGTGGACACCCGCGACGAGTTCCACCGTCTGGCCGAGGACTTCAACACCCTGGCCCAGACGCTGGAGCGCACCGATCAGGCTCGCCGGCAATGGGTGGCGGACATCTCGCATGAGCTGCGCACCCCACTGTCCGTGCTCAAGGGCGAAATCGAGGCCCTGGAAGACGGCGTGCGACCGCTGGATGCCCGCGCCCTGGTTTCGCTGCGCAGCGAGGTGGACACCCTCACCACCCTGGTGGAAGACCTCTACCAGCTCGCCCTGTCCGACATCGGCGCGCTGAACTGCCACAAGAGCCCCGTCCCCATCGGCGAGCTCCTGGCCGCCACGGCCGCCACGTTCGGCGAACGCCTGCGTGAAGCCGGGCTACGCCTGCATATCGATTGCGCGGAGGCGCCCACGCTTCATGCCGACCGCGCCCGACTCATGCAACTGTTCGGCAATCTGCTGGAAAACAGCCTGCGCTACACCGACAGCGGCGGCGAAGTCCGCCTGCTGTGCGCTCAGGAAGACGGACACCTGCAGATCGACATCGACGACAGCGCACCGGGCGTGCCGCCTGAAGCCCTGCCCCGCCTGTTCGAACGTCTGTACCGGGTCGAAGGCTCGCGCAACCGCCGCCATGGCGGGGCCGGGTTGGGACTATCCATCTGTCGCGCCATCGTCGAGGCCCACGGCGGGCGCATCGAGGCCCGCCCCTCCCCCCTGGGCGGCCTGCGCATCCACATCGAGCTGCCACTGAACGCATGAACACCACGCCGCTGATCCTCCTCGTCGAGGACGAACCCAAGATTGCCCGGCTGCTGGAAGACTACCTGCACAATGCCGGCTACCGCACCCACCATCTGGATGACGGGCTGGCCGTGCTGCCCTGGGTGCAGGCCCAGACGCCGGCCCAGACGCCGGACTTGATCCTGCTGGACATCATGCTGCCCGGTCGTGACGGGCTGACCCTGTGCCGCGAATTGCGTGAACACAGCCCGGCACCGATCCTGATGCTCACCGCCAGGATGGAGGAAATCGACCGCCTGCTGGGCCTGGAACTGGGCGCCGACGACTACATCTGCAAACCCTTCAGCCCGCGCGAAGTCGTGGCGCGCGTCAAGGCCCACCTGCGCCGCATCGAGCGGCTCAAGACCCCGCTTCCAGACACAAGCGATAGCGGCTTGAAACTCGACCTCAACGGCTACCGCGCCAGCCTCGACGGGCAAGCCCTTGACCTCACCCCGGTGGAATTCCGCCTGCTCGCCACCTTAAGCGCCCAACCGGGCCGGGTCTTCTCCCGCGACCAGCTGCTCGACCGGCTCTACGACGACCACCGCGTGGTCACCGACCGCACCGTGGACAGCCACATCAAGAATCTGCGCCGCAAGCTGCAAAGCCTCGCACCGCAACGCGAATTCATCCATTCGGTCTATGGCGTGGGCTACCGTTTCGAGGAAGGGTAAAAGGGCGCCACGATACCTGGCAGACGCGTCTGCCCTCGGCTTCACGTTTTCTCCTTAATCGCACCACCGTGCCTCCACGCTTGCGGAACACACTGGCCCCCATCGGAACACCGGGCGGTGTTCCGGCCCCCCGATACACGGAGAAAACACCATGAAAAACGTACTCATCGCCGCAAGCCTGCTGGCCGCGCTATCCCTTCCCGCCTTTGCGGCCGATCATCCGCGGCCCGGCATGGCCGCACTGGACAAGGACGGCGACGGCATGGTTTCGCAGGCCGAACGTGAACAGGCCCGTAGCGAGCGCTTCAAGCAATTCGACCTCAACAACGATGGCGCCATCGGCTTCGAGGAAATGCAGACCGCGCGTGAAAACCAGCGCCAGGAACGGGCCAGGAAAATGTTCGAGGCCCAGGACAAGAACGGTGACGGCAAGCTCGACGCCAGCGAGTTCGGCGCGATGGGCGAAAAAGGCTTCGAGCGGATGGATCGCAACCATGACGGCATGCTCACCCCCGAGGAAATGCCGCGTCCCGAAGGCAAGCGCCCCTGCGGTGGCGGGCCGCGCTGAAACGGCCGCCTTCTGGCAATGACCGACGCGTATACAGCGGGGCGTTTTCAAGGCCCCGCTGGTGTATGCTTTGGGCATGAACATGCCATACCCCGCCCGCAAGGGTTTCATTTGTATCACGTTGCCCCTGAGCCTTGCGGCGAAGGGGCGGTTGCTGCTTGCCGCCCTGCTTCTGCTGCTGCCTTTTCAGGCCGCGCTGGCCCAGGAGCTGCGCATCGGCGTACTGGCGCTGCGCGGTTCGGAGAAAGCGCTGGAGAACTGGTCAGCCACCGCAAGTTATCTTCAGCAGCGCCTGCCGGGCTATCACGTCAGCATCGTTCCTCTGGGGTTTGATGAAATCAAACTGGCCGCCAGCCAGCGGCGAGTTGAATTCATACTGTCCAACCCCAGCTACTACGTTGAGCTGGAAACCAGTTATGGTGCCTCTGCCGTGGTCACGCGCAAAAGCTGCCATAACGGTATGGCCGGACACAGCCAGTTTGGCGGCGTGATTTTCACCCGTGCGGATCGGCAGGATCTGCGCGATATTCGCGAACTGCGTCACCAGCGTTTCGGCGCGGTGGATCCAAACTCCTTCGGCGGCTGGCACGCGGGCTGGCGCGAGTTGCTCCACCATGACATCACCCCGGAGAAGGATTTCAAGTCGCTGCGTTTTTTCGGCACGCACGACAATGTGGTGCGCGCGGTTCTGGACGGCGAAATCGATGCCGGCACGGTACGTACCGAAACCCTCGAACTCATGGCCGCCGAAGGCCAGATTCGCCTGGGGGATGTCCATATCCTCAACCCGCGTGTGGTCGAGGGCTTTCCCTTCCTTCTCAGCACCGAACTCTATCCCGAATGGCCCCTCGCCCGCCTGCCCGGCGTACCGGACAAGCTCGCCATCGATGTGGCCGTCGCCCTGATGCAGATCCCGCCCGGCCATCCGGCCCTGACCCAGAGCCAGACAGCCGGCTGGACCCTGCCGCTCAATTACCAGCCCGTACTCGAAGCACTGCGCGAGCTGCGTATCGGCCCCTATGAGTATCTGCGCGAATACAATCTGCGCGAAGTATTGCGCGAATACGGTCACTGGCTGGTCATTCTCACCCTTGCCCTGCTGCTGGCCCTGTTCGCCGCCGCTTATGTGGCACGCATCAACCGTCGCCTGAAAGATCACCAAATCGAGCTGCAGCAGCTCAATGACAGCCTGGGTGAACGGGTGCAGGAGCGCACAGAGCAAATCGCCCAGCTACTGCGCCGCGAACACTACCTGCGCGGCATCGTGGAAACCGTGGCGGACGTGAACCAGATCATCATCACCGCCGACAGTCCGGAAAACATGCTCAAAGCCTGCTGCGACCGTCTGATCGCGCACCGCGACTACCGCTTCGCCTGGATCGGCCAGCTCAGCAACGAAGATACGCTGGACGTCACCAGCCGCTCCTGGGGCCCCGCCGATGCCATACGCCAGCTCACGCGCACCGACGAAGCAACGCCCGCGTATCGCAGCTTCACCAGCAACCAGACGCTGACCGAACCCTGCGTGAGCGACATCAGCTTCGGTGGCTCGCGCATCTTTTCCGTGACCGCCCTGCCGCTGCGCAAGGACGCCTTCGCCCAGCCCGAGGGCGTACTCTGCGTTTACAGCTCACGCACGGAAGGCTTCGAGGAAGAAGAAATCGCCATGCTCGAACAGCTGGCCGGCGACATAGGCTTTGCCATCAATGCCTTCGGGCAAGAGGTAGAAGCCGAACGCCTGCAGCGCGAACGCATCCACCATTACGAGGAAACCATCCTCTCGCTGGTGGACATGATCGAAAAACGCGACACGTATACCGCCGGCCACACCCGCCGGGTGGCGGATTATTCCTCGCGCATCGCCGCCGAGATGGGCCTGCCGGCCTTGGAAATCGAAAAGCTGCATCGTGCCGCCATCCTGCACGACATCGGCAAGATTGCCATTCCCGATGCGGTACTGCTCAAACCCGGCCGGCTATCGGACCTGGAATTCGACCTGATCAAGCAGCATGTGGAAGTCGGTTACCAGACCCTCGCCCATATCGAGATGTACAAGGAACTGGCGGAAATCATGCGCCACCATCACGAATGGATCGACGGCTCGGGTTACCCACAGGGACTCAAGGGCGATCAAATCCCACGCCTGTCGCAGATCATGGCCGTGGCCGATGCCTTCGACGCCATGACCACCAACCGCATCTACAAACCGCGCAAGGAAGTTTCCGAAGCCCTTGCCGAACTGCGCTCACTGGCCGGCATCCGCTACGCGCCGGAGATCATCCAGGCCGCCGAACACGCCCTGCGCAATGTCACCATCCCGCCGGCAGGCGACCAGCTCCCCAAGACCCCGCTGGAAAAGCAACGCTTTGCCTATTTCTTCAACGACGCACTGACCGGCCTGCACAACGGCGACTACCTGCGTTTCCTGCTGGCCAACAACCAGTATCACGACACGCCGCATGCGGCCCTCATCCTGCTGCGCGGGTTTTCCGCCTTCAGCGCACAGAACGGCTGGACGGAGGGCGAAAAAGCCCTGCGTGCCGTCGCCCAATGGTTGACCGCCCACTATCCCCAGGCCACCGCCTTCCGCATCATGGGCGATGATTTCCTGCTGCTGTCCGACGCCGCGCAGGACATCAGCCCGGCAAGCCTCGAAACCGGCCCGCTGGCAGACAGCGGCCTGCATGTCGAGATACGCCCTTTCGATCTGGAGCACGGCGGCCTGGCCGCTTTGGATGCGATCCTGAAATAAAAACGCCCAAGGCACATCAAAGCCGCCTCGGGCGAGCAAACACCAATCACGTTTTGTCCCGAGCGGACTCGGGACAGGATCACCTCAGGCGGGGTTCTCCCGTGCGGAAAGCCGGGCTTCGACCCGCGCCAGATCATCCGGCGTATCCACCCCCGGCCCCGGAACCTCACGGGCGGTGTCGACATGAATCAGGACACCATTCCACAAGGCCCGCAGTTGCTCCAGCTTTTCCAGAGACTCCAGGGGACCGGGCGGCAAGCGGGGATAACCACGCAAAAAAGCGGCCCGGTAGGCATAGATACCCAGATGACGAAAACACTCGTCATGTGGGTTGTCCTCGATCGACAGGGCATCGCGTTCCCAGGGAATCGGCGCACGGCTGAAGTACAGCGCGTAGCCGTCCTTGTCGGTGACGACCTTGACTACATGCGGGTCGGAAAAATCACGCGCTTCGTGAATCGGCGTGCGCAGGGTGGCCATGCCGGCACGTGGGTGCGCGGCCAGATTGGCGGCGACCTGGTCGAGCAGGCTGGCCGGCATCAGCGGCTCATCGCCCTGCAGATTGACCACCAGGGTCGCGTCATCCCAGCCCAGCTGCTCGACGACCTCGGCCAGCCGGTCGGTACCGGAAGGGTGATTCTCCCCGGTCATGACTACCGTGGCGCCAAAACTTTCCGCCGCCATCACAATACGCAGATCGTCCGTGGCAATCACCACTTCCTCGGCGGCACTCTCCAGCGCGCGCTGATAGACATGCCAGAGCATCGGCTTGCCGGCAAGCAGGGCCAGCGGCTTGCCCGGCAGGCGGCTGGAGCCGTAGCGCGCCGGAATCACCAGCTTGTAGGCATGCGATACCGTGTTTTCCGACTCGAAGACGCTCATCACACACCCGTATCTGTGGACGGCGCCTGGGCACGCCAGCGGGCAGCCTCGTCCTCGCTCAGCGGGCGCGCCTCGTCAGCCAGCATGACGGGGATGCCGTCACGTACCGGGTAGGCGAGCCGGCCGGCAACCGAGATGAGCTCATCGTTCTTGCGGTCGTGGATGAGCGGCCCCTTGGTGACCGGACAGACCAGGATTTCGAGCAGTTTCTTGTCCATTCAGCGCTCTCCAGCAGCAGGTAGGTCCACGGGGGGGACGAAAGACGGTACGGCAGACAAACGGTCGATCAACCACGGAACGAGACGCGGGTCCAGTTCCACCCGTGCCTCGACCTGCCAGAGCCGGTCATCATCGAAACCCGCGCATTTTACCGCATCCTTGACCGTCATCAGCAGCGGCCCATCACCGGGCAGAGCCAGATCGGCCCGAGTATAGGCATGGTGGTCGGGAAACGCATGCGTTTGAACCCTCAGCCCTGCATCGCGCAGGGACTGAAAAAACCGCTCGGGATGGCCGATGCCGGCCAATGCATGCAGGCTCCTCCCGGCAAAATCACTCAGCGGGCGCACGACCCCATCACACAGACGACGGGCCTGGAAAGGCTGCAACTGCATGAAATACTCGCCAGGCGCGGGGCGTCCGCCATTGCACACCACCGCATCCACGCTTTTCAGACGCTCCGGCCCCTCGCGCAGCGGACCGGCGGGCAGGCACCAGCCATTGCCCAGGCGGCGCAGCCCGTCAACGACGGCCAGTTCCACATCGCGCGCCAGAGGGTAATGCTGCAGGCCGTCATCGGAGAGGATCAGGTCACACGCCGGATACGCGGCAAGCAGGGCGCGCACCGCCGCCACGCGATCCGGATGCACCCACACCGGCACACTCGTGCTCTGTGCCAGCAGGCGCGGCTCATCGCCCACCTGCTCGGCGCGGCTGTCCGGCAACACAGGCCGCGGCTGCGGCCCGACCCGCCCGCCATACCCCCGGCTGACGATTCCCGGATGAAAGCCCCGCGCACGCAGGGCCTCGACGAGTGCACCGATCAGCGGCGTCTTGCCGGTACCGCCCACCGAGATATTGCCCACCACGACCACCGGCACACCCACGCCTTGACTCGAACGGGCACCCGCCATCGCCTGGGCACGGCGGCGACGGGCGATGGCGCAGTACAGACGGGACAGAGGCCACAGCAGGCGGGCCAGCAGGCCGCGCCGCGCCCAGAAGGCGGGGTAACGCATGCGTTTTTAATCCCCCCCCGCGCCGGATGGCCGCGCATCGGCGAATTGCAGGCGGTACAGCGAGGCATAGGCGCCATCGCGGGCAAGGAGCGCCTCATGCCGGCCCTGTTCGACGATGCGCCCCTCGCGCATGACCACGATGCAATCCGCGCGCTCCACCGTGGAAAGGCGATGAGCAATGATGAGCGTGGTCCGCCCCTGCATGAGCGTTTCCAGGGCGGCCTGAATATGCCGTTCGGACTCGCTGTCCAGCGCGGAGGTTGCTTCGTCGAGGATGAGGATGGGCGCATCGCGGTAAAAGGCGCGGGCAAGCGCCAGACGCTGCCGCTGCCCGCCCGAGAGCAGCACGCCGTTCTCGCCCACCCGCGTCTGGAACCCCTGCGGCAGGGCTTCGATGAATTCCAGTGCATGCGCCGCACGCGCCGCCGCGCGCACGCGCGGCAGATCGATTTCACCGGTTTCGCCGTAGGCGATATTGCGCGCCACGCTGTCGTTGAACAGGGTGATGTCCTGCGAGACAAAGGCCATCTGCGCGCGCAGCGAGGCGAGCGTGACCTCGCGGATATCCTGCCCATCAATCAGAATACGGCCCTCCTCCAGCGTGAAAAAACGCGGCACCAGCGACAGGAGCGTAGTCTTGCCGCTGCCGGAGCGGCCGACGAAGGCCACGGTCTGTCCGGCCTGTATCGTCAGGTCGACCCCGTCCAGCACGGGCGGCAAGTTCTCGGCATAACGAAAACGCAGGTTTTCGATGCGAATGTCGCCGCGCGCGGCGGGCAATATCCGCTGGCCGCTTTCGGTTTCGGCGGGGGTGTCGAGCAGGGCGAACAGGCTCTCGCCGGCCGCAATGCCTTTTTGCAGCTCCGCATTGACATTGGTCAGGCGCTTGACCGGCGAGAGCATCAGGCCGATGGCTGTGATGAAGGACATGAAGGTGCCGACGGTCACGCTCTCCAGCCGGTCGCCGCTGGTGGCGAAGGCAATGATGGCCGCCACGGCGCAGGCCAGGACCAACTGCACGATGGGCGTATTGGCGGCGTTGATGGCCTCAAGGCGCACGAAGTTGCGGAAGTTACGCTCGTTGACCTCGGCGAAGCGCCGCGCCTCGTAGTCCTGCCCGCCATAGAGCTTGACGACACGCTGACCGTTGATGGCTTCCTCGGCCACATGGCTGACCTGCCCCATCGAATCCTGGATGCGATGGCTGTAACGACGGAACACGCGGCTGATGCCCCCGATCATGACGGCCAGTACCGGCCCAAGTACGAGGATGAACAGCGCCAGTTCCCAGCTCAACCACAGCATCCAGCCCAAAAGGGCAACGACCGTAATGCTGTCGCGCACCAGGGTGGTCAGGGCGCGGGTGGAGGCTTCAGCCACCTGCTCGACGTGGTAATTGAGCTTGGCCAGGAGCTCGCCGCCGGAGACATGGTCGTAATACGCAATCGGCAGGCGCAGCAGATGGGCAAACATGTCGCGGCGCAGATCGCGGATCACGCGCCGGCCGATCCAGGTCATGCCGAAATTGGACGCAAACTCGGCCACGGCGCGCACGGCAAAAATCGCCAGCAGGGCCAGGGGAATCAGGCGGATCATTTCCGGATCGCGCTCGACAAAGCTGCCATCCAGCATCGGCTTCATCAATGCGGCAAACCCCGCATCGGTCAGCCCGGCCGCCACCATGCCCAGCAGGGCCAGGATGAACACGCCGCGATAGGCGAACACGTAACCGAGCAGGCGACGATAGGCCCCCGGCGCCGGGGGCGCAGCAGAAGCGTCCATCAATGCCGTTCCCGCGTGGCGATGGAAAGATGCGTCAATCCCGCCTCGCGGGCGGCATCCAGCGCGGCGACCACCGCCTGATGCGCCGTTTCGCCGTCCGCGAGCACCAGCAACGGCGGTGCGTCCTTGTCCTCGCCGCGCGCTTCTCGCAGCGCTTTGCGCAGGGCATCGGGCTCGGCGGTCAGGCGCTCACCGTTCAGTGCGTACTGACCGTCGCGGTCGATTTCCAGAGTCAGGCTCCTCGGCGGCGCCTTGGCCTCGGCGCCGGCCACGGGCAGGTCGATATTCAGCGTGGTTTCCCGCTCGAAGGTGGTGGTAACCATGAAGAAAATCAGCAACATGAACACCACGTCAATCAGCGGGATCAGGTTCAGATCCAGCTCCTCGCGGCGGCGCGGCTGAAAGTTCATGAAGCAGGCTCCTCAGGCGTCGCCTTACGCGATTCCTCACCCTGCATGGTGCCATGATGCAAGGATTCCCCCAGGATCGGTGTGACGTACTCCATGACACCGGGATGCAGGGTTTCCACCAGACGGATGGTCTCGCGCTCCATGTCGATCACCAACGCATCGACCAGCCCGCGGAAATACCGATAAAAAATCAGCGCGGGCACGGCGACACAGATACCCGCCGCCGTGGTAACCAGGGCCTTGGAGATGCCGCCCGCCAGGGCCGTGGTCTGCAGGGCATCGCCCTGCTCCAGCGACATCGCGGCAAAGACATCGATGATGCCGACCACGGTACCCAGCAAGCCCAGCAACGGGGAGATCACGGCGATGGTGCCCAGGGTGTTCAGATAGCGCTCCAGCTCGTGCGCGACATGCCGGCCGGCGTCTTCGATACGCTCTTTCATTTCCTCGCGCGAGAGCGGCGCCCCCAGCCCGGCGGCGAGCACGCGACCCAGCGGGGAGCCCGCCGCCAGCACGCCAAGGCGCGAGGCCGTCATCTGCCCGGAACGGGCCTCGGGCAGGATCCGCATCACCAGGTCGGGTGGAAGAACCCGTGTCCGGCGCAGGCTCATGAAGCGTTCGAAGATAATGGTCAGCGCGATGAACGAGCCCAAAATGATGGGCGCCATCAGCCAGCCGCCCGCCGCGATCAGATCCCAGGTGCTGTGCATGTGTCTCTCGGCCCTCCCGGAGCCTGGGCGGGGCGCGCCGCCCCACCGGTCAACAGAACGTCTCTAACACGGACGCTGAAAAAGGATCCCCCGCCTTTTTTCAGCGCCTAAAAACCACCCACAGCCGCCAGGGGCTACAGCCCCTCGACCGGCTTGTCCGCCGGCGCATCGACGCGGAAACCACCGCGCCACTCGAAAACCGCTCCCGGCGCCAGCTCGCGTGTCCAGGCCAGCACCCCGGCATGGCCGTCGAAATCCTGCGTATCCGGGGCCGTGATGTCCTTGGGCAACTCTACACGAATCTGCGCATCGCGGGCGACGGGGATATTGTCCAGCACGGTCAAGACGATGGGGCGGGCGTGGTGGTTGACGATCCGCGCCTCATAACGGCGGACGAGCTGCCAGCGCCGCTGAATGAGCCCCGTGGTATCGCGGGCTTCCGGCGTGTCGCGGAAGACGACCTCGATCGCCGGATCTTCGCCGAAGCCAAACTTGAGTGTCTCACCGGCACGCAGCCCGTCCAGACGCACCTGACCGACGAAGCCCCCGTCCAGATACAGGGCCAGTGGCCCCGGCGGCAGACTGGCCACGCCGGTGTAGGGGGCCTGCGCCACCAGCACGGCGCGCGGCCGATGACGCGGCGCCAGTCGCGCACTCAGCCCGGCCGCCAGATCGTGCTCTTCCAGCAACACGGTACGCTGCTCGGCGCCGGAGCCCAGGCTCACCCGCCCCGGCACGGTGAACTCCCGGTTGAACTC
The DNA here is from genome assembly GCA_028696185.1 of Halothiobacillaceae bacterium. Classification (GTDB taxonomy): domain Bacteria; phylum Pseudomonadota; class Gammaproteobacteria; order Halothiobacillales; family Halothiobacillaceae; genus JAQVHL01. The sequence goes on along the minus strand of JAQVHL010000046.1, from coordinate 7,230 downwards.
GCCCCCGGCCAGAGTGGCCTGCTCCTCAACCACGGCCCGTTCGTCGTTCAGCGCGCTCCCGGCCTCCGGCGATTGCGCAGCGCGCATGCGGGCGGGCGCGGGCGCCGCCATTTCCATCTTGGCACTCGGTCTTTCAAAACCGATCTCCCAGCTCGACAGCTCGGGGACCGGCACCAATGCAGCGGGGCGCAGGGTAGAGACGGTCAGCTCCACCTCCTGCCAGTCCTCGCCACCACGCTGGAAGATTTCGGCACGCGAAAGCAGGTTCAGCCGCGCCTTGCCGGTATCCAGACGCGCCTCGTACAGCGGACGCCAGCCGGCCTTGCCAATCAGGTAATCCAGCTCCAGTTCGACCTTCCCAGCCTGAGCCGCCCGGAAATCGACCCGCGCGATTCGCATCTCGCGCTGCCCGCTCTGGATGTCGGCCAGTCGCTTGTTCAGGGCGACGAGCATTTCGTCATGCTGGCGGATCGCCTCATCGGCTTCACGCTGGGTCGCGAGGGCGGCGCGCGTACCGGCATCCAGCGCCTCCCAGGCTTTGGGCCAGGCTTCGGGCGGCAATCCAGCACGCGCCTCGCCTTGCGGCGAAGGCGGCTCCAGCGGGGCGCGGGCCAGCGCCGCAATGGCCTCCAGACGCATCTGTGCCGCGCGCCGGATGTCCTCCTGCGCCCGCCGCGCCTGCTGCTCGGTGCGAATCTGTTCCGTCAGGAGGCGCTCGTCCTCGCGCAGCAGCTCACTGCCCACCTCGCGCCCCAAGGCCACGCCACCAAAGACGACCTCACCCGCCGCCCGAGCACGCAGGCGCAGGCTATCAGGCTGCAAGCCAGCCGGCAGACCGGTCAGGATCAGTCGCCCCTGACCGGCAGGCAGCTCCACCGCCGCATGACGGGTGATGCGCGCTCGATCAGGATAAAGGGTGACGGCCTCGACGCGGGAGCTGACGCTCAGATCGGGCGAAGCGGAAGCGGCCAGGGACGGCGACGCGCACAGAAACAGGGCCAGCCCTACCGGGCCGGCCCGCAGGAAAGACGAAGAACAAGGCATGACGGAAATTCCTTGGCACGGGTGATTCATCCGCGCCGGCCCGTATTGCGATGCGCCCTTCGGCAGGGGCGCACTCAGACGCCGCGCCGTGCGCGCACGGCCTCGGCCAGTCGCGCCACCACCTGCTCGCTGTCGTCCCAGCCGATGCAGGCGTCGGTGATGCTCTGACCATAGACCAGCTTTTCCATGTTGTCCGCATCCTGACGGCCTTCGACCAGATGACTTTCGACCATCACGCCGATGATGCCCCGGTTACCCCCGGCAATCTGGCCCGCCACATCTTCGGCCACCACGATCTGCCGGCCATGCTGCTTCTGACTGTTGGCATGGGAGAAGTCGATCATCAGACGGCGCGGCAGACCGGCGCGCTCCAGTGCGTCCAGCGCCTCGCCCACATGCGTGGCGTCGTAGTTCGGCATCTTGCCGCCACGCAGGATGATGTGCGTGTCGTCATTGCCGCTGGTGGAGAAAATCGCCGAACGTCCTTCCTTGGTCACCGACAGGAAATGATGCGGCATGCCGCAGGAGCGAATGGCGTCGATGGCCACCTGCAAGCCACCATCGGTGGCGTTCTTGAAACCGACCGGGCAAGACAGGCCGGAAGCGAGTTCGCGATGCACCTGGCTTTCGGTGGTCCGCGCACCGATGGCGCCCCAGGCCACCAGGTCGGAAACGTACTGCGGACTGATCAGATCAAGATACTCGGTCGCCGCCGGAACCCCCATGTCGGCAAGATCGGCCAGCAGGTGACGGGCTCTATGCAGCCCCTCGTTGATGCGAAAGCTGCCATCGAGGTTGGGATCATTGATCAGCCCCTTCCAGCCGACGGTGGTGCGCGGCTTTTCGAAATACACACGCATGACCAGCAACACGTCGTCACGTACCTGTTCGGCCAGAGCCTTCAGACGCTCGCCGTACTCGCGCGCGGCGCGGGTATCGTGAATCGAACAAGGGCCCATGATGACCAGCAGGCGATCATCCTCGCCGCGCAGGATGGCGCGGATGGCCTGGCGCGCGGCATACACCGTCTCGCTGCCACGCTCGGTGATCGGATGCGTGCGGCGCACCTCCACGGGGGGCACCACCTCGTGAATCTCGCGGATGCGCAGGTCGTCGGTAAGGAATTTCATGTCGCTCAGGCCGGTCTTGCTTGCAAAGGCGCAATATTGTAGTGAAAAGCGCGCTCGCGCCCAAGCGGCACGGCCCCGGTATCGCACACAAAACCATGAATCATTATCATTTACAGGAACAAAAAGGCGGGCTACCATCCGGGAAAACCTCACACCAACGAGAGCGCCCCCATGAACATGCCCAAGACCCTGCTGGCTTCCCTGATCGGCCTGGCCCTGAGCGTTCCCGCTCAGGCCGCCGAGGTCAATGTCTATTCCGGCCGCGCCGAAGCCTTCATCAAGCCCCTGCTGGACCAGTTCACCGAACAGACCGGCATCAAGGTCAACCTGGTTTCCGGCAAGGATGATGCGCTGATCGCCCGCCTGCAAAGCGAGGGGGCCAACTCTCCGGCCGACCTGCTGATGACCGCCGACGCCGGTCGCCTGTACCGTGCCGAAGCCGCCCAGCTGCTGCAACCGGTGGTTTCACAAACCCTGCAGAAGAACATTCCCGCCCAGTATCGCGACCCGGACAACACCTGGTTCGGCCTCACCCTGCGCGCCCGCCCGATCTTCTACGCCCCCGCCCGCGTCAAGCCCGAGGCGCTGAAGGATTACGCCGGCCTGACCGATGCCCGCTGGAAAGGCCGTCTCTGTGTGCGCTCTTCCGACAACATCTACAACCAGTCCATGGTATCGGCCATGATCGAGGAAAAAGGCCCGGAAGCGACGGAAAACTGGGTCCGTGGCCTGGTCGCGAATTTCGCCCGGCCGCCCAAGGGCGGCGACAGGGATCAGATCAAGGCCGTGGCAGCGGGTGAGTGCGATCTGGCGCTGGCCAATACCTACTACTACGCCGGCATGGTGGACGACAAGGACGCCGCCACCCGCGATGCGGCTGCCGCCGTGGCCGTGTTCTGGCCGGATCAGGAGGCGCGCGGCGTGCATGTGAACATTTCCGGCGCGGGCGTGACCCGCGCGGCGAAAAATGCCGGCGAGGCGCGCCAGCTCATCGAGTTCCTCTCCTCCGATGCCGCGCAAAAATGGTATGCCGAAGTGAACCACGAATACCCGGTCAAGACCGGCGTCGAGCCCAGCGCCACCCTGCGCGCCCTGGGCTCCTTCAAGGCCGATGACATCAACCTTGACGCCCTGGGCAAGAACAACGCCGCCGCCGTTCAGCTGATGGACCGTGCGGGGTGGAAGTAAGGGAAGCGCTGAATCATTCAGCGCTTCCTGTTTGCGGTCGATTGATTCAGCTCAGCACCGCAGCGCGAACAAGGGCATACGCCTTTGATTAGAGCAGTCCGCCCCGTGCCCATACCGGGACAAAGCGAGCTGAAGAAAGCCAGGGACGGCTTTGTTCAGCATTTCCTTGCCCCCCGGCATCCGCCGCAGTGATGCGGGAATAGACACCGTCTCCACATAAGCCTCCTCATGACAGCTCAAGCGCGCACTCGACATATCGGGCTGACCCAATGGGCGACCCGCCGGACGCTGCCCAGAGCACCCAATGCCTGGGTACTCCTGCTGGCCCTGCCCATCGCCCTGCCGGTGCTGGTCGTGCTCGGCGCGCTGACCGAACCGACAGGCGAGGTCTGGCGCCATCTCAGCCAGACCCTGCTGGCCGACTACATCGCGCACTCGCTGTGGCTGCTGGTCGGCGTGGCGGGCGGCGTGCTGCTGCTCGGCCTGCCGACCGCCTGGCTTACCGCGCGCCATGTCTTTCCCGGCCAGCGCTTTTTCAGCTGGGCGCTGCTGCTGCCCATGGCCATGCCCGCGTATATCCTGGCTTACACCTACACGGGGCTGCTGGATTTTGCCGGACCGGTACAGAGCACGCTGCGTGAGATCACCGGCTGGAAATACGGCGATTATGCATTCCCCGACGTGCGCTCTCTCGGCGGCGCCATCCTGATGCTGTCGCTGGTGCTCTACCCGTACGTGTACCTGCTCGCACGCGCCGCGTTTGCCGAACAATCCGCCAGCCACGACGAAATCGCGCGCCTTGCCGGTCTCAACGCGCGGCAACGCTTCCTGCGCGTCGGCCTGCCCATGGCCCGGCCCGCCATCGTGGCCGGGCTCATGCTGGCACTGATGGAAACCCTGGCAGACTATGGCACCGTGCAGTATTTCGGTGTACCGGTCTTTACCACCGGAATCTTCCGCACCTGGTTCGGCCTGGGCGATCTGACCGCCGCCGCGCAGCTTTCCGGCCTGCTGACCCTGTTTGTCCTGGCCCTGCTGCTCATCGAGCGGCGTTCGCGCCGCCATGCCCGCTATCATCACGGCGCCCCGGCGCAAGCGCAGGCCCCCACCCGGCTGCGTGGGCCTCACGCGGCCCTGGCCACAACGGTCTGCCTGCTGCCCCTGCTGCTGGGCTTTCTCCTGCCCACCCTGCAACTGGCTTACTGGGCGGCGGACTCGCTGCCGGTTCTGATGTCCTCCGACTTCCTGAAACTGGCCGCCAATACCTTTTTCGTCGCTGGGGCCGCGGCGGGGGTCATCCTGTTGCTAGCCCTGCTGATCGCCTTCCTGCGCCGCCTCGATCCGCGTCCGGCCAACCTGCTCATCACCGATCTGGCGCAGCTGGGCTATGCGGTGCCCGGCACGGTCATCGCCGTTGGCGTGCTCATCCCCCTGGGTTTCATCGACAATCGCATCGATGCCTTCCTGCGCGCGCAGTTCGGTGTCTCCAGCGGCCTGCTGCTGTCGGGCACCCTGGTGGCGCTGATCTTTGCCTACGCGGTACGCTTTCTCAGTCTGTCCCTGTCCAGCGTGGAAGCCGGTCTGTCCCGCGTGCGCCCCTCGATGCTCGATGCGGCCCGCGCCCTGGGCCAGCGCCCTGGCCCCGCCTTCCTGCGCGTGCATCTGCCCATCATTCGCGGCAGCCTGCTGACCGCTGCCCTGCTCACTTTCGTCGAAGTGCTCAAGGAACTGCCGGCCACACTCATCCTGCGCCCCTTCAATTTCAATACGCTGGCGGTACGCGCCTACGAGATGGCCAATGACGAACGCCTTGCCGACGCCGCCCTGCCGGCCCTGACCATCGTACTGATCGCCCTGCTGCCGGTCATCCTGCTCTCGCGCGCCATTGGCCGTCCGCGCCACTGAGACAGCGATTGCCCCGCCCGGCTTTATCCGGTAGCGTGGCCCCAAAACCGTGACGCCCCAGCACCGATGAGCCGCGCCCTCGAACTGTCCGCCCTGCGCCTGACCCTGTCGGGACGCCTTCTGCTTGATGAGGTCAACCTGCGCCTGGCCGAAGGCGAGATCGGCTGCCTGCTGGGGCCCAGCGGCTGTGGCAAGACCTCCCTGCTGCGCGCCATAGCGGGTTTTCAGCCAGTCGATGCGGGAAAGATTCGCATCGGCGAGATGACCGTCAGCCAGCCCGGCTTCAGCCGGCCGCCGGAACAGCGCCATGTCGGCATGGTGTTTCAGGATTTCGCCCTGTTCCCGCATCTGAACCTGCGCGAGAACATCGCCTTCGGGCTGGGCAAAACACGCGGCGAAGCGCGGAAAACCCGCGTGCGCGAACTGCTGGCCCTGGTGGGCCTGTCCGGCTTCGAGGAACGCTACCCGCATCAGATTTCCGGTGGGCAGCAGCAGCGCGTGGCCCTGGCGCGCGCGCTGGCCCCCCGGCCGGACCTGCTCCTGCTTGACGAGCCGTTTTCCAGCCTGGACCGGGAGCTGCGCGAATCGCTGGCCTGCGAGGTACGCGACATCCTGCGCCAGCAGGGTATGACCGCCATTCTCGTCACCCACGATGCCTTTGAAGCCTTCGCGGTGGCCGACCGGGTCGGCATCATCCACGAGGGCCGTGTGCGCCAATGGGACGACCCTTGGACGCTATACCACCGCCCTCTGCACCCCTTCGTCGCCCGCTTCATCGGTCAGGGCGATTTTGTCGAGGGCGTGGTGCAGGATGGGCACCGACTGGTCACCCCGCTGGGCATCGTCCACCTGCCGCAAGCGCGCGAGGACGGCGAGCGCCTGCGTCTGTTCGTGCGCCCGGAAATGCTGCGCGTTGTTGAAGACGAGCACACATCGAGCGCTGACATACGCGGCGAAATCATCGAACGGCGTTTCCGCGGCGCCTACTACGCCTATACCCTGCGCCTGCCCGACGGCACGCGGGTCAGCGCCCAGGCTGAAGCGCTTCATGATCTGCACCAGCACAAGGCGCTGCATCTGGCGCTTAGCGAAGCCCCCATCCTCTTCACCCTCAACGACACGCCCGTGATTCCGGGCCCGCACGGGAGTACGCCTCATGAATGAACGCTGTTACCGCGTCTGGGATTTTCCGGTTCGCGCTTTTCACTGGCTGCTGCTCGCGGCCGTACTCACGGCCATCGTCAGCGCCAACACGAACCAGATGGACCTGCATCTGTGGGCTGGGCACAGCATTCTGGGCCTGCTGATTTTTCGCCTGCTCTGGGGCTTTCTGGGCAGCCCGACCGCCCGCTTCGGCCATTTCGTGCGCAGCCCGCTGGCCACCCTGCGCTACCTGCGCGAGGCACGGCGCCAGCCCGCCACCCTGCATATCGGCCACAACCCGCTCGGCGCCTGGTCGGTGCTGGCCCTGCTGACCCTGCTCGCCATCCAGGTGGGCACCGGCCTGTTCGCGGACGACGAAATCCTCACCCAGGGGCCGCTTGCGCGCCATATCGACGAAGGGCTGCGCCAGACCCTCACCGGGCTGCACAAGCTCAATATCGCCGTGCTGGTCGGCCTCATCGGCCTGCATGTGCTGGCCATCGCCCTCTACAAAATCATCAGGAAACAGGATTTGCTCGGCCCGATGATTATCGGCACGGCCTGCGTGCCGGCCGACACACCCGTCGATGGGGCGGAAAATGGCCCGACGCCCTGGGGGCGCTTCCTGCTCGCACTCGCCATCGCCATCGGCGTGACCGCCGGGGTGTGGCTGCACTAAGGGGGGTACAAAACGAAGATTTGCTGGACGAGCGTGGGCCGATGGAAGGGCCCCCTTGGGACCGCCGTGGTCTGGCCTGTGGAAGCCGGATAAATGGGCCAGGGATGGTCCATTTAGCTCCGCCGCGACAGGATGTCGCGC
>JAQVHL010000001.1:153482-219452 GCA_028696185.1 Halothiobacillaceae bacterium | reverse complement strand
GTGTGGCCCGGATCTCGCCCGCCGGGTTGGAAATCGTGTAAGAGAACCCTGGCTGTTTCGCGCCAATGGTGCCTTCCTTGTTCATATTGAGTAGGGGAGAACCGGTGAACCCACTGCCGATCCCGTTTTGCAGATACCACTCCAGCCCGTATTTGAGATTGTCTTTCAGTGTCACTTCGACAATGCTGGCTTCGATCAGCACCTGGGTCGGCGCGATGTCGAGCTGACGCAGTGCGTGCTCAATCTTTCGGTAATCCTTGCGCGGCGCCATGATGAGAAGCGCATTGTTCTGATCGTCCGCTACGACACGCACTTTGTCGCCCAGCTGGGTCACGCTCGTGGTCTGCTGCTGAGCCTGGCCTGTCTGCCCCATACCGCCGGCTGCCGCTCCAAGGGAGCCGCCCGCCGCACCGGACAAACCTCCCGCACTGCTGCTCCCCGTCAATCCGGACAGGCCTGTCGCCGTCGAGCCAAGGCCCGTGCCACTGCCGCCCAGGGCCGTGCTCCCGGTCCCCCCCATACCCGTGGCCGTGCCGGAGAGCCCCGATGTTCCGCTCTGCGCGCTGCCACCGAACGAGCCCGATGCAAGCCCCGGAGCGATCCCCGTACCGCCCTGCGTGGTACTTGTCTTGCCGCCGCCATACAAGCCATTGAGCAGCGCGGCCAGATGCACCGCCGAACCGTTCTGCACCGGATAAACATACAGGCGCGGTTCCAGTTCATTCTCGACCGGCTGATCGAGACGTTCGACCCATTTACGCACCTGCTCCAGATAGTGCGCTCGCGGGGTGACAACCAGCAGGCTGTTCAAGCGCTCCACCGGGATGACCTTGACCACACCGCGCAAGGGCCCCTCACCCCCTCCTCCGGGGCCGCTACCGCCGCCTCCCTCACCCGACCCCAGCATCGCGGCCAGGGCATCGCGCACCTCGGACACCGGAGCATGCTCCAGCGGGAATACGCCAACGGACATCCCCTTGAGGAAATCCACATCGAAGCTGTTGACAATATCCAGCCAACCGTCGATCTGACCGCTACTGCCGGCCAGCATGATGAGGTTGCGCAGGGTATCCACACGCAGGAAAGATTCGGCAGGCGCCAGCGGCTTGAGGATTTCCGCCATTTCAGTGGCACCGATATAGCGCAGGGGAACGATGACCGTACCAAACCCCTCGGGCAGGGAATCCACGCGGTGCGGCCCGGGGGCGATGTTTTTCAGCCCTTCCGGCGTGCCCAGGTGATACAACCCGCGCGCATCACGCACCAGTAGCGTGCCGTTGGCCTGCAGCACCGATTCCAGGATGGGAATCAGATCCGCACGGGCCACAGGCGCCCGCGTACGCAAGGTCACTTCGCCCTTGAGCGGCTGGTCGATGCTGTAATCGAGCTTGAGCAGATCCCCCATTACCGCATGCACGACATCGGTAATAGGCGCCTTTTCAAAATTGAGCGAAACATCTTCGCCCTGCACGCTTACCGGTGCGGCCCGCGCAGGCAAACGTACCACCTGATCGTTCCCCGGAAAGAGCGTCGGCTTCGGACGCGTACTGTCGCCAGGATTTCCTTCTTCAACGGCGGGTTTTGCCGGCAAAGGTGTTGGCTTGCTGTCCGGCAGCTCGAAGCGGGTCGGCCCCTTGGCGGCGCAGCCGGTCAGAGCCAGCGCTACGACACAACTAAGCCAGAGAATCTTGCGTTGAAAATCGGTTCGCACGTCGTTCCCCTGAGGGTATTGCAGTATTCAGTTGGCGGATTGGATGACCAGCCCGCCCGGCGGAGCAGGCGGCGGCATGTTGTTCGGCTGCGCCTTGCGCTCCAGTGCTGGCTGACGCGGCGCGGGTGGCGCTGAAGGCGCTGTTGCGCCCTTGTCCTGCGGTGCATGCTCCATCCTCAGACGGCGCACATCTCCTTTGCCCCCCAGGAACACGACACCTTCGGCATCGAGCGCATCGAGTCGCCACGAACCGAGCTTCTCACCACGCATCAGACGCACCACCGTGCCTTCGGTACGGATCAAGGCCACGAGATTCTCACCGGTTCCAGCCATGCCGATCAGCTGCGCATCTTCAGCAAAGCCGTCCTTGACCATTACCGGCGGAGGGGCATCCGGCGCAACGGGACGGCGCGAGGCCCAGAACAGCGGGCGTTCCAGCATGGCATTGTCTTGCCCAGCTTCAAAAACGGGACGCGGGGTGTAAATCGTTTCGGGAATCGCCGGCGCCACCGGGGCCGGGGGAGACCAGCCTGCGGCGCCCAAAACCCATAAAAGCAGGACGAGAGCAAGCAGCACACCGTTGAACAGTACAAGCATGCGAAACAGGGGAGCGCTCATGACACACGCCTCAAGGCAATGAGACGCACCTGCATGGCCAGACGCTGAGCGGTCGGGTCTTTTTTTCCCGCATGCATGGGCTGCAGGGTCAGTTGCTCGACGATCAGGACAGGTGCTTCGCGGGCGATATCGCGGAAGAACCCTTGTGTTCCCGGCAACGCGCCTTGCAGGGTGACACTCAAGCCAATGGCTTCCACCCCTTCCTCCACGCCACGCACCGGAAGAATCTGACTGGCCGTGACATTCAGACCATTCTGCTCGGCAATGCGACGTACCTGCTGCTGCAAATCCGTCGATGCGCGATTGGCATCCAGGTCGGCGGCATAAGCCAGAGGACCGACCTCGTCACGCGCACTCTGCAGCCGAGCCTCCAAACGCGGGGCTGCCGCCGCCAGGCCCAGCAGGCGGGCCACCCGCGGCTCGGCGTCGCCACGTGCCGCTTCGTAACCATTGTGCTTTGCCCATACCGGTAGAAGAACGGCCAGAAAAAGCGCCAGGGCCGTCACCAAGGTCAAGCCCAGTACCTTGTGCGCCCGAGTGAGCTTAAGCGTCACTGCCCACCCCCACGCAGATCGATTTCAATCACGAAACGCTCCTTGCCGGTGGCGGGATCGCGCGAAGTGGCCGAAGGCGCCCGCACATTGGCAAACGCCGCTTCCTTACCCAGGGTTTCCATCAGCGCGGCCGCATCATCGGCCCGACCTGAGAGGCGCAGGGACGCCCCCTGCATGTCCAACCTGTCCAGCCATACACTGTCCGGCAGCAGGCGACTGAGCACATCGAGCCAGCGCACCACATCCACACCTTGCGTCTGCTGGGCCTGAACAACGGCCGCCAGACTTTCAAGACGCGACAACTCATCACGCAGCGCCACGGCAGCGCGAGACTCGCCTTGCGCCTGAACAAGTGCGGCTTCAGCCTGCTTCAACTGCATCCACGACTGGACTGCAGGGGTAAGCATAACCAGCAGGAACAACCCCAAGGCCCCCAGACCCAACAAGCTTATCCGCTGGCGGGCCACCTGCTCGGCTTCTCTGCGCAGCGCCTCCCCCGCGCCCTGGATGACCACGAATCCGTCATCCACGCGGGCCCAAACTTCGGCAGGCTGACGCCCTGCCAGGGCGATGGCTTCAAGCTGGGCCTGCATGAGGGCTCGCGAGGCCATGACCACATCGACGCGCAGCCCATTTTCGACCGGCTGCGCCCGCCATCCCTGAACGCGCTGCTCCAAGGGGAAGGGGCTGTGTGAGGCCACATGCAGGGCGACCGCTGCTGCAACATCGGCATCATCCACCAGGGGCAGGCGGAACGATTGCACGAGAACCCGGTCGGCGGGCAGCAGGACTGCCACCGGCAGGGTCAGCGCTGGCGCCCCCGCCAGGCGACGCGCACGGCCATCTTCATACGCATGCCACCAGAGACGCTGCCCGTCCGCCCCTGTTTCCACCAGTGCCACGGGATGAGCGACGCCAAAACGCGCGAACACCGGCCAGCGGGATGCCTCCTGCCATCCCGCTTTCCAGCTCAGCCACAGCGCCTTCAGGTCCGAACCGAACAGGCGTGCTTGTCCGCCATCCACTGCCATCTCGTGTCTATCCATTGCTCAGGATCAAGAAATTCGCTCCAAGGGTTCGAGCAGGAGCGTCGTCCAAGGCAAGCCTGCCCCGGGACGGGCGCCCGGCTCGACCCATTGGGCCCGTCGCCAGCGCGCCCCCGACGCCCCCTCAACCCACACCTCGATCCGGAAGACAAACGCGGCCGACGACGCGAATATCTCAGCCGGCAACAAGGTCGGGTCGATATGCGGTGGGGCGGCCTGACGCCCTGCCTCAACAGCGGCCAGCAGGGCGGCATCACCGCCCCCCAGCGCCATCAGGACGTCCGGCGCGGCCGCCAGCGGGTCCACGGCTCGATTCCCCTCGATGCCGATCAAATGGCGCAGTTTATCATAAAGATGCCCATCGACCCCGAGCACAAGACGTAAATCCTCCGGGGTTTCAAAGCGCCCGTCCCTTGCCCCTTCGGGGCGCCCGGCCGCCTGGTAAGCCTCATCTTCGGCGCCAAAAGGCAACAGAGGCGCCGTATCCGGATCACGCCAGTCCATCACCCTTTGCGCCAAAGTGGCGGCCGATTCCACATCGAGCCCCCCGGCCATGACAAACAACTGCGTCAGCACACGCTCATCGGCCAGATTCAGATCGACCAGACCCGTCGCGGGTGTGATGCGCACGCGCATGGACACCCCATCGAAGCTCAGTGGAACCTCACGATAGAGATTTCTTTCCGGCCCGTCGCCCAGCAAGCTCATGGTTGCAAGACGTATGGCGCCATCAGCCAGCGCCCGGACCCGAGCTTGCTCCTGCTGCTGCTGCACGGCCATCAGCTCAACACGCGAACTGAAAGCCAGACCGGCCGCCAGAATCGACAAACCGCCCACCATCCACATGACGGCCACCAGCGCAATACCGGCCTGCAGCGACACGGCCCCTCGCGTGCACCTCATCAGCGCGCTCCCACCAGGGCCACAACCGTATCCGGCCAGCGCCGACCGTTCACGGCCAACCGGACGGATACCCGCGCGGGATAGCGCATGGCATCGCCCCAGCCATCCCGCCAATCCTCGCCCTCCGCCGCCTGATAACCCAGTTGAAACGAATCGACATGACGGACCAGCACCTGGGGCTCTACCTGCGACCAGTCCGGCCAGGATTGATCCCCCACGTAGGGTGCTGCCTGAAGTATCAACGCGCGGCCCTCGGCGCCATTTTCCGTGGACAGACGCAGCACATGCACACCACCGCGCAATGGGCCGATACGTAGCGGCGCCAACCAGGTCATGCTGGCGCTATCGCCAGCGAAGTAAATTCCAACGCCTTCAGCCGTCACCCGACCCAAAGGCAGGGTTTGTTCGAGTGTCGAGCGCAGGAAATTACCCACCAGCCGCGCATCGTCCACCCGTGCGCCGACTTCATCCACGCGCGTGGCCGCTCCCCCCATGCTGCGCAGCGCGGTGAGCAAGCCCAGCATGATCAACGACACAAGCACCAGCGCGATGACGATTTCCATCAGAGTGAAGCCACGACTGCGCCTGTTCATGGCCCCCCTCCCCCGGCCTGCACGACAACCGTGCTCAACTGCAGCCGTCCCTCACCCAGCCCTTCAGGCCAGCGCACCTCCACTGTCAGCAGATGGGCAGGCCAGGCCGGAGGCGTGGGCAGACCGGTTTCGAAGGGCTGCGTACTTAACCGCCACTGGAAACCATCGTCGGTTTCACCCGCATCCCCCCATCCCGCGCTGGGAATACTCGCATGCGAGGCGAGCAACGACTCGGCCACCAACAAGGCATAGCTGTGCCGCTCGGCCTTGCCCACACCGCGCAGACTGCCGCCGACGGCGTTGTAAAGCACCCCCAGCGCCAAGGCCATGATGGTGAAAGCGACCAGCACCTCCAACAAGGAGAACCCCGCCGAACCGCGCCGATCAATCATCCAGCGCTCCCGATTCAACCCGCCCCAGCAGCCACTCGACACGCAAACGGGTGCCCTGCCCATTCGGGCGACGCAGCTCGATCAGCCCTCCTGTAGACCCGCCATCGGCGTAGAAACGAATTCCTCCCGAACCATCCGGTCGCCGCTCCATTTCCGCCAGGGTGGCGGATACCTCGATATCCGACGACCACTCATGCGCCCGCCCGCCCTCCACGCCGAAACGGCGCTGTTCGAAGTCCAGCAGGAATACGGCGGGGCGACCGCTACGCATCGCCTCGATCCGCGCCTGACGCAGGCCGGCCATCATCTCGCGCACGGTGGACTGATAACTCATCGACTGCCAGAGCTTGTGCAACGCCACGGGAGCGACTGCCAGCAGCAATCCGGCCACGGTCAGCGCGACCACCAGCTCGACCAGGGTGAAGCCGCCACGTCGAAGCACGGTTCGGTCAACCGCCCTCATGCGCTGCCACCCTGCCGATACACCGGATCAGTTCTGTACGCCGATATCGGCGTTCTCACCTTCGCCACCGGGCTGGTTGTCCGCCCCCAGGGAGATCACATCGACTCCGCCCTGCTTGCCCGGATTGGCGTACTGGTAGGCATTCCCCCAAGGGTCTTTGGGAACCTCGCCCTTTTTGAGGTAAGGACCGTTCCAGCCATTGGCGCCTGCGGGCTTGCGCACCAGCGCATCCAGCCCTTCCTGGGTACTGGGAAAGCGGCCCACGTCGAGCTTGTACAGTTCCAGCGCCTGCTCGATGTCCTTGATTTGAACCAGAGCGGTCTTGCTTTTGGCGCCGCCCAGCTGGTTGAGCACGGCCGGCCCCACCAGCCCTGCCAGCAGCCCCAGAATGGCCAGGACGACCAGCAGTTCGACCAGGGTAAAACCGCGCGCGACGGTGCGGAATCGACGAAATGACATGCGACAACCTCTTGATGAATGAACAAGGCGGAACGACCCGCGTTTTCCACGCGGGTCAGACCGCCAGATCGTTAACGGAAAGAATACCCATCAGAATCGAAATGATGATGGCGGCAATCACCACGCCAAGAACGAGAATGAGCACAGGCTCAAGAAGCGTCAGCGCACGTTTGACGCCCGCCTGAACTTCATCGTCGTACACACGAGCCAGCTCAAGAAGCATGGAATCGACCCGGCCGGTTTCCTCGCCGATCATCACCATGTGCGTGGCCATGGGTGTGAAAACGCCGGATTTTTCCAGTTCGGTCGCCAGGCGCCCCCCCTGTTTCACGGCCCCCGTCAGGCCGACAAGAGCCTGACGCACATGAATATTGCCGATGGTATCCAGGGCAATCGAGATGGATTCAAGCATGGACACGCCACTGCCCAGCAGAGTTCCAAGAGTACGCGAGAAGCGTGTGATTTCGTACTTGATGAGCACAGCGCCCAGAACGGGCAGCCTGAGTATTTGCCGATCACGCCAGTTTCGCCCGGCTGTCGTCACCAGCCAACGTTTCCAGAAGAACCAGACCACCGCGGCCAGCATAAGACCGAACACGCCGTAATCTGCCACGGCATGCCCGGCGCCGACCACAATACGCGTCGGCAGGGGCAGCGCCTGCCCCATGTCGGCAAAAAGGGTTTCGAACTGGGGCACGACGAAACCCAGCATCAGGAAGACCGAGAGGATGGCGACCACAATCAGAATGGACGGGTAGATGAGCGCGGAAATCACGCTCTGACGCAGGGCCCGGGAGCGCTCCAGATGCTCCCCCAGGCGTGCCAGCACTTCCCCCAGACGCCCGCCGGCTTCACCGGAACGAACCATGTTGATATAGAACTCGCCAAACAGCGCGACATGGGGCCGCAGCGCCTGACTCAAGCCTTTCCCGCCTTTCACCGCGTCGAGAATCTGCGCCAGCACCTCGGTCATGGCGGGATTGGCATTCATGCCGATCATGACCTTGAATGCCCGATCCAGAGGCAAGCCGGCGCGCAGCAGGACGGTCAGCTCATTGGTCATGGCCAGCACGTCCTCCGCGCCGGGACGACGCGCCCGGCGCGGACGGGATGTGGTCTGCACCAGGGCACCAGACGACGCTGTGGCGGATGATGAGCCTCCTTCCGTGAGACCGATGGGGGTCAAACCCTGCTGCCGTAACTGGCGCAAAGCCGCGTCGGCCGAATCGGCACGCAACTGCCCTTCGCGCAAGGCCCCCTGCCGGTCCGCCGCCCGGTACCGGAACTCAGGCATGGTCCTGATCCTGGGTCACGCGCAAAACCTCGTCGAGCGAGGTCACGCCCGCCACCACCTTGCGCAATCCGTCCTCGTGCAATGTCAGCATCCCGGCTTCCCGCGCGACATTGTGCAGGGTTGTGGCATCGACACCGGAAAGCACGGCGGCATGCATGCGCTCGTCCATGACGAAAAGCTCGTGTATGGACGTACGCCCCCGGTATCCGGTGTGCTTGCAGTGCGCACACCCCACGGCCTCGTACACGGTGTCCTGGTCGGGCGGCATGAAGCGCGCGAGGCCGGATTCCTTGCGCTTGATCGCGTCCAGTTTCACCGGGCGACGGCAATGCGGACAGAGCGTACGCACCAGGCGCTGAGCGAGTACGCCGTTGACAGTCGAGGTGATGAGATAGCGCTCCACCCCCATGTCTTCGAGGCGAATGATCGCCCCTGCCGCCGTGTTGGTATGCAGCGTCGACAGCACCAGGTGGCCGGTGAGCGCGGACTGAACCGCAATCTGAGCCGTTTCGGTGTCGCGCATCTCACCGATCATGATGATGTCCGGGTCCTGACGCAGGATGGAACGCAGCGCGTGCGCGAAACTCAGGCCGATCTGAGGTTGGACCTGTATCTGGTTGATGCCCGGAAGCTGGTACTCGACCGGGTCTTCGACGGTCAGGATTTTCAGGCTGACCGCATCGATTTTGGCCAGGGCCGCGTACAGGGTCGTGGTTTTCCCCGACCCTGTGGGGCCGGTGACCAGAAGAATGCCATGCGGTCGCGTCAGTAATTCGTTGAATCGCTCAAGGGTATCGGCACTGAAGCCCATCTCCTCCAGACCGAACCGGACGCTGGCCCGGTCCAGCACACGCATGACCACACTTTCACCATGCACGGTGGGTACGGTCGAGACGCGCAGATCGAGTTCGTGCCCCTTGACGCGCGTCCGGATGCGTCCATCCTGCGGCAGGCGCCGCTCGGCGATGTTCAGATGCGCAAGAAGCTTGATACGGGAGGTTACTGCCGGGGCCAGGGAGACGGGCGGCGACTCGCTCTCCTGCAACACCCCATCAATGCGATAGCGCACGGCCAGACGGTCATCGTAGGGCTCGATATGGATATCGGAGGCACGCAGGTCGATGGCTTGAGCGATGATCTGGTTGACCAACCGGATGACCGGGGCTTCGCTGGCCAGATCCTTGAGATAATCGACGAAATCATTGCCCAGCAGCGAATCCGTCTCGCCGGTTTCCTCCTGGGCATCGGTATCGGACTCGACATAGAGACGCTGCAGTGCGGCGACAAGCTCCGACTCCAGCCCCAGACAAGGCTCGACCTCAAGCCCCGTCGCCAGAAACAAGCCACGACAGGTGAACTCATCCTGCGGCACGGTCATGCCCACCCGGAGACGCCCCTGCGCCACAGCCAGCGGCACAACCTGATGCGCCAGGAGAAAGTCGATTGACAAGCCTTCCAGGGCCACCGGAACATCGGGGTAATCGCTCGCCTGCAGGAGAGGCAGCGCCAATTGGTCAGCCAGGTGCCGGGCAAGCTCCTGCTCGGACACCACCCCCAGCCGGATCAACACCTGACCGAGCAAGCCCCCCATTTCCTGCTGGGCATGCAAAGCGCGCTCCAGGTCGCGTGCCGAGAGGCTGCCGGCCTCCACGAGCCGCTCACCCAACAATTTCCGTGTCGACATATTCAAGAATAAAAACCCTGCTGACTACCACGCCCCACGCCAATCCCCCTCCCGCACCGACGCAAGGACAGGACGTTTTCCGCTCTTGGGCCAGACGTATCAAGCCTCCGAAGGCAGACGAGGTATGCTAACCTCCCGTCCCATCATTCGAAAGCCCAAACCATAAACCGCTTACACAACAAGGCGCCAGAGGCATGCTCAACCGACTTCGCCAACTCATCCAGAGCAACCGCGTTGCGGAAGCGGAAAAACTCGGCCAGCACATTCTGGCGCGCACCCCCCAGGATGGCGAAGCACTTTACCTCACGGCTCTGGCCTTGAATGCGCAAGGCAAGCGCGCGGCGGCCCTCGCCCTGCTGAAACAAGCCATCAAGACGCCCTCGCCGCAGCCGGTACACTATGACACGCTAGGCATACTTCAGTTGCATGCCCAGGATAACCCTGCCGCCGTCACCACCTACCGCGAAGCTCGCAAGCGTTTCCCCCGCGAGCCAGGACTTGCCCGCAACTTAGGCTGCGCACTGCAGCAACAGGGGCAATTCGACGACGCCATCGATCAATACCGTGACGCCCTGTCTCTCAATCCGGCCGACGCTGACAGCGCCAATAACCTGGGGTTGTGTCTGAAGGAAAGCGGGCATCTGGACGAAGCCATCGCTCACTTTCAGCAAGCGGCAAAGCAGTACCCCAGGGATGTGCGCCTGCTCATCAACCTGGGCAATTGCCACCAGCAGAATCAACAACACGAGGCCGCCCAGGCGGCCTACCGTGCGGCATTGCAACGCGCGCCCCAGTCCGCCGATGCCCTGCGCAATCTGGCACACTCACTGAGCGAGACGGGGCCGGCCCCAGAGGCGCGTGAGCTCTGGAAGCAACTTCTGACGCTCACCCCTCGCGATGTCGATGTGCTCAACGAAGCCGCTGCCGCGCTCGCGGGACTTGGCGAATGGCGTCTTGCACTCAATATCCTGGAAACGGCGCTGAAAACAGCCCCAAACCATGCAGAAACCCACAACAACCTTGGCACAGTACTGTTCGAAGCGCAGCAGATCGAGCTCGCGCTGGAGCATTACCGCAAGGCCCTGAAACTGGCGCCGCAGAGTGAAACCAGCCGCCTCAACCTGGCCAAAGCGCTGGCCGACCACGGCAAGCACCACCCGGAGAGCCGTCGCGAGGCATTGAAGCTCTACGACGCGATCCTGAAAAAAAATCCGGAAAATCACCAAGCCTTCATCCTGCGCAGAAGTCTCATGCGCCGCCTGTGCGACTGGCGCAACTTTACCGAAGAAGAAAAGCGCTTCCTGGAGTTGGCGCGCAGGGAAGGTATCGACCCATTCAACCTCCTTGCCAATACCGAAGCCCACCCGGAAGATCATAAAAGCGCGGCGGAACGGTTGGCGCAGAGTTATGTGGAAAAGGCTCGGAAAAGCGCCCTGGAGCAGCGACCGCCCGCCCCCCCCGCCTCGGATGGACGCTGCCGGATCGGTTATCTTTCCGCTGATTTCCACGCCCATGCCACCGCCTACCTGATGGCTGCCGTGTTCGAACAGCACGACCGCAACCGCTTCGAGATCAAGGCGTTTTCCTGCGGCCCCCGTACGGGCGATGCCATGGAGGCACGACTGGAAGCCGCTTTCGACCACTTTATCCGCCTTCCCCTCGGCCTATCGGCCGAAGAAGGCGCACGCCTGATCGCGCAGGAAGGCGTGGACATCCTCGTCGATCTCAAGGGGTACACACAGTTCTCCCGTCCCGACATCCTCGCCCTGAGGCCGGCCCCCGTACAGGTGCATTACCTGGGCTACCCCGGCACCCTGGGCGCACCGTTCATCGATTACCTGATTTCCGATGAAGTTGTCAGCCCGCGTGAACAGGCCATGTATTACAGTGAAGCGCTGGCTTACCTCCCCGACAGCTATCAATGCAATGACCGCACACGCCCACTGCTGCCCCCACCGCTACGCGCTGAATGCGGCCTCCCCGAGCAGGGCTTTGTGTACTGCTGCTTCAACCAGCACTACAAAATCACGCCTCAGGTTTTCGAGCATTGGTGCCGTATTCTCAGGCGCGTGCCCGGCAGCATTCTTTGGTTGCTTGATGAAGGCCCGCTATCGCGCGCCAATCTCCTCCAGGAAGCCAAGACACGAGGCATCTCGGCAGAACGCCTGGTATTTGCCGCGAAAGTCGACCAAGGGACTCATCTGGCCCGCCTGCAACAGGCCGATCTCATGCTGGACACCTTGCCGGTCAACGCCCACACCACCGCCAGCGACGCGCTCTGGGCCGGCGTTCCGGTACTGACCACGCCGGGTGAGTGCTTCGCCTCCCGTGTGGCCGCCAGTCTGCTGCACGCCATAGGTTTACCCGAGCTGGTCACGCCGAACCTGAACAGCCATGAGGAAACAGCCGTAGCGCTGGCACTGGACGGCCGTCGTTTCAACGCGATCAAAGAGAAATTGGCAGAAGGGCGCTTGACGGCTCCGCTCTTCGACTCAGAGCGCACCACACGTCATCTCGAAGTGCTTTACACACAGATGTGGGAACGACATCGGGCACAGCAGCCGCCCGCCCTGCTGGACTGCCTCCACCCTACCCAGCCAGGTGAGTGACAGTCCGGGACGTTCCGCGCCTCAGCGAAATGCCCCACCCTTTTGCCTGTCCCGCCAATAGGTCGCACGCGCCGCATCGACAGGGAAACCCAGCTCGCCTGCCGCGTAGGCCTGGATCAAACGTGTCTGAGCCGCCTTGTGCCCCTGCTCTGCCGCTGCCTGCAACCAGCGGCGCAGCTCCGGCCAACGCCCAGGATCGGCTTCCAGCATCACGACCATACGCCACTGCGCCGGAACCAACCCCTCCTCGGCCAAACGACCAAACTCCTCCAGTGCATAGGCGGGATTGCCCGCCATTCGCACGCCCTTTGCCGCCTGATCGGCCAGCAGGTAACGCGCACCGAGATGCCCTTTTTCCGCTGCCAGGCGCATCCAGAGATAGCCCTGCTGCGCATCGGCACGGCCACTCACGGAAGCCTTCAACACCTCAAGCCCCACATGAAACTGCGCATCCGGCATTCCTGCCTGAGCCAATGGAAGCATCCGTCGGTAAGCCTCCTGAACCTCACCGTCATAATAAAAGCGCAGCGCCGCATTGTATTGCGCCTGCTGCTCACTACACCCTTGCAAGACAAGAACGATCAGCCCCACCAGGACATACCCGCCCAACCGGGTCATCACACCGCTCCTCCTGGCTTCGTTGATGCCTCCTCAGCACACGATACCGACCTATCGTTGCGATGGTATCCAGCGCCTACCATGCTCAGCACATAGTCGCGATTCAACAGCCCCCAGATCAAAATGGGTGACAGTACGGGCAGGACAAGAACGGACAACTGCCTTACGACGCCAAGCAGATGCATTACCCAGGCCGGATAGGGTGTTTGCATGACGTAGAAGCCCAAGGCAGGCAAGGTAACCATGGCCTGGTTATTGACGGCGAATGCAATCAGGAACTGCACCAACAAAAGCGTCAGAATCAGCAGCAAAGGCAATAAAAGCAGCGTCGAGCCCAGCAAGGCACGTAGGACGCGCTGCCCGTAAGCCACCGGCGTAGCCAGCGTCAGGGCAAGGAAAATCGGAAAAACGATGGACAGACGTCCGGTAGTGACAAACGGGCGCACCAGAAACTCATCGGGTTTATCGATCAGACGTAGCGACGTCTTGATAACAAGCATGCCGCCGCGCACCTCGGCCTCGACAATCGCTCCCGGCATGACAAGCTCCATCAGCCCCCCAGCCAGGCGGTTGAGCCCATGAACCAGCGGCGCCTGCAGCCACCACCAAAGTAGAAAACACAGCGGCACCGCAATCAGCAACCCAACCAGAAACTGCCGGAACCCTCCTTGCCCTGGATGCTCAAGCATGCGCATCAAGCCATCTGCGCACTCGACGCTGGGGGTTCCCCAGGCGGAGGAGACGCGGGGGGCACTGGCATCATGCGCAGCCAGACCAGGAATACCACCAGAATATCCAGCATGATCAGGGCATCCCACAAATAGGCATGCGCCCAGTCAAACCAGCTTTTATCCCAGGCTCCGATGTAAAGCAGGCTGATGATGCGGACGATATTCAGCGCATGAACCGTCAAGGTTCCAACAAGCAAGCCTTTGAGGCGATAGCCCCAGGGCGCAGGAAAAGCGAGCAAAGCCCCCCAGAGAATCAGCGTGGCTTCCACACCATTGCACATATCCAGAACCTGGACAGCAAAGCCCTGGATGCGAAGGATGTTTTCATGCACCCAGACTTCACCGCCGAACAGCTGGATCAGACCGCCGGACACCTGAGCCAGGCTGTAGGTGAACGGCCCAATGACATGCTCACGCACCGGGGGAAGGTAGACCACGGTAAATGCCACCGCGAGATAAGCAACGAAGCGCAAAAAAAACAGTTTCATCCCTACCCCTCAAAACGTCAGTAGCACAAACCCGCCCGACACCAAACACAAGAAAAACCACAATAAATTCAACACAACACAAGAAAATAGCAAGATGACAACACAGGCTTTTCAAGACTCGAACTCAACAAGCGCTCGTTTCGCCCGCACGCCGCAGACCTTTCTCGGCCAGCCAGTCCACGACCTGCCCCTGCACGCGATACCCCTGCACCATGCGCTCAAGCAAGGATCGCGCTGCCCCAGGGCGGCAGCTATCCATATAGCGCTGCAGGATTGGCAAGGCTTCTTGCAGGACTTCAGTCGGCACACAATCCTCCATGGCACGCATGATTTTTGGATGCGTCGTGCCCACGACATTGTCACCAATCAGGAGCTCTTCGTAGAGCTTTTCACCGGGCCGCAAGCCGGTAAAGACGATTTCGATGTTTCCCTCGGGGTGTTCCGTGTCACGCAACTCAAGCCCCGCCAGATGGATCATGCGCTTCGCCAGATCGAGAATACGCACCGGCTCACCCATGTCGAGCACGAACACTTCACCTCCATGCGCCATGGCGCCGGCCTGAATCACCAGTTCAGCCGCTTCCGGAATGGTCATGAAATAACGGGTAATATCCGGATGGGTCACTGTTATCGGACCACCGCTGGCGATTTGTGACTGAAAGCGGGGCACCACCGAGCCAGATGACCCCAGCACATTACCAAAGCGCACCATAGAAAACACGGTTACACCATCCTGTCGTGCCAGATCCTGCAAGATCATCTCGGCGACACGCTTGCTCGCGCCCATGACATTGGTCGGCCGAACGGCCTTGTCCGTACTGATCAGAATGAAACGCTCCACACCGCAGGCCGCCGCCGCATTCGCCACGGTCTGCGTCCCGAACACGTTATTGGCAATGCCTTCAAGAATGTTGTGCTCGACAATCGGCACATGCTTGTAGGCCGCCGCATGATAGAGGGTCTGGACGCCAAACCGATTCAGTGTGTTGTGTACTCTTTGCAGGTTACCCACCGAGCCCAGCACGGGGTACAAGGCGATGGCCCCACCACTGTGCGTCAAGGCAGTGCGCAGCTCATTTTCAATCGCGTAGAGCGCATATTCGCTCATCTCATAAAGCACCAGCGCACGCGGGGAATGACGCAAAACCTGACGGCAAAGCTCTGACCCAATCGAGCCTCCCGCGCCCGTCACCATAACGACCTTACCTGTGATACTGGCCGCCAGAAGCTCCGGACGAGGCGGTACCGGGTCCCGGCCCAACAGATCGGCGATATCGATTTCCTGCAGTTGATCGACCGCCGCCGTGCCCGCAACGATGTCACCAATGGCGGGCACCGTCTGTACACGCACCGGATAAGCTGCCAGGGATTCAAGAATACGTTTGCGCTCCCCCCTTGTTGCGGACGGAATGGCCAACAGGATACGACGAACCCCAAACTGCCCGATCAGGGTTTCCAGTTCCTCTGGGCCATGCACCCGCGCATCGCGGATCAGGGTGCCCCACAAGGCCGGCGCCTCATCAATAAAGGCCACGAGGCGATACTCCCTTCCTACCGCCAATGCCGCCGCCAGTTGTACACCCGCGCCGCCTGCGCCATAAATAATGACGGGCTCACGCGCAGCCCGCTCATGTGTAATCAGGTGATATATGGCACGCACCAGAAAACGGCTTCCCCCGACATAAGCCAGGGCGACCAGCATGAAAATGGCCGGAACGGAGCGAGGGAAATGGGGAATCTGAAACCAGTAAGCGGACAACCAGAGCATCAAGGCCAAGAGCAGAACCCCCTTGATGACCGCCATCACCGCCTGAGGCCCCATGAAACGCACAACCGCGCGATACAAGCCCAGGCGAGCGAACACCAGCACGCCCACTATCGGCAGCGCAAGAAACAACCAAGCTGCTCCCTCCAGACCACGTACAGGCCACCAATCGGTATAACGCAGGGCAAAAGCCGACCACAAGGCCAAAGGCAGCATGAGCATGTCGGCAAGAACCATCACCCAGCGTTTCCAGCGACGACCTGCCAGGGGATTGAATCCAGACTTCATAGAGGGTTGTTTACTCGCAATAACATGATTTCGGCACTCGACTGACAAGACGCGCATGCCCGCCCTTGAAAACCGAGCACCTGAACAAAAAATAGCCGCGTTTTATGCACATCAGTTGCGCATCATAGCCCATAACAGGCCACCATACTCCCACAGAGCGCGTTCAGAAAGGGCAAGATAACGCGCCTGCGGCAGCCAGTCCTTTGGCAGAGATCCTACTGATTGATAAGAAAATCCCGTTGGGGCTGGCATGACGGACACACCAACCCCCTCAAACAAACGCACCGCGCGCGGCATGTGTGAGGCCGAGGTCACCAGCATGACCGGTTGCGCGCCAACCCTGCGAAAGACTTCCCGCGCTTCACCTGCCGTATCCAAAGGCGTGTCCAAAACCTCCAGGCACACCGTGTCGGCGCCAAGCTCCAAAGCGGCCTCATACATCAAACGCGCAACCGGTGCACCCGCACCCGGCGCCCCACCACTGAGCAGCACACACGCCTTTGGGAAGGCGCGCGATAACCTTAACCCTTCACTCAACCTTTGCAGGGCGATGGGTGAAAGACGGGAAACGGCAGACTCCCCCGCCAAGCCCTCCCGAGCCGATGCCCCAAGAACGACTATCCAGGCGGGAGTCTCGCCTCCGCCCTGGATAGACAAGGGTGAATACTGCGCCTCAAGCCCCTCTACCAGACGCAATGCCACCCAAGGCGTGGACAGGGCCGCGAGGAGACCGACCGGCAGCAGGATCATCACGGCCACACGCCACCCCTGGCGCCGCCCTACCCAAGCCGCCATCAGCGCAGCAAACAGCAGGGCCAGCACAAAGGGTTGAGTCAGCGCCCCCGCGAGTTTTTTTAGAAAAAATTCAAAAGCCAAGGCATTGCCTCACACTGTCGGGATATCCGCACATGATCCCCCATAAAAAAAGGCGCCCGGAGGCGCCTTTTTTGTCAACCCATGGAAGGGCTGGATCAGAATGCGTGCTTCACGCCAACGGAGAATACACCGCCGTCTTTGCCAGCTTCTTTCTTCAGAGCCGGCTGGTCTTCATGACCGCCACCCCAAGGAACGAAGGTGGAGCCGTCCTTGTTCATGGTGTGCGCGTAAGCAGCATACACGGTGGTCTGCTTGCTCAGCTTGTAGTCGTAACCAACGGCAACCATGCCGCCATCGCTGTCAGCCACGTCACCCTTGTCGGTCTTCAGCTTCTGCGCTGCATAGTACTGAACCTTGACGGTGTTGGCGCCGAAGGTGTAACCGCCACCCAGGCCCCATACGGTGCGCTTGTTGCCGGAAACAAAACCAACGTCCTTGGACTGCTGTACGAGACCAACGACCTTGAAGCCGCTGAACTTGTAGCCAGCGCCCAAACGCCACATGGATTCGCTGGAAGAGCTGGTGCCCAGCATGTCTTTGTTCACACGATGCTGCTCGTAAGCACCATCCACGGTGAAGCCGGCGATTTCATAACCGGCGCTCAGGCTGTAGGCATTGTTCTTGTTGTAGTCTTTGCCGACATTGATGGTGCCCTTGGTGTCTTCCGGAGCCAGGTCGTGGTCAGCGACGTAAGCCAGGATAGCCTGGAAGCCAGCCATTTTCGGGGATACGTAGGCAGCAACGTTGCCCGGGCGCAGATCGAAGCCAGCACCGCCGTCCTTGACGCCGGTCAGGTTACGGGAATCGCCAACCTGGTCGCCGAACAGGTCGTACTTACGGCTCACGAGCTTCATCGGGGTGTCGTGACGACCGAACAGAGCGGTACCCCAGCCGCCGGTCATGCCGACGAAGGTGTTACGCGCGCCGCCCCAGAGGCTGGAGCCATCGTCAACAGCTACAGTGGTTTCGAACTGGTAAATGGCGGTCAGGCCATCGGAGATCTTCTCGGAACCCTTCACGCCCAGACGGGAAGAGTTGCTGGACAGACCGTGGTTGTAGTTTTCCTCGGTGCCCTGGTAGAAGTCATAGGAAACGTGCGCCAGACCGTACAGGGTGGTGTCGGCCATGGCTGCCGGAGCGGCGACGGCTGCAGCGACAGCCAGCGCGATCAGATTCTTTTTCATTGCGGTTCTCCATTGAGTTGGATGGATTCTCC
Source organism: Halothiobacillaceae bacterium (assembly GCA_028696185.1). Classification (GTDB taxonomy): domain Bacteria; phylum Pseudomonadota; class Gammaproteobacteria; order Halothiobacillales; family Halothiobacillaceae; genus JAQVHL01. The sequence continues at coordinate 201,144 of JAQVHL010000001.1, read as the reverse complement.
CCGCTTTTCGGGGGGACGGATGGATTTGTACAACACGACCCACCCTCAAGCAAGGCCCGCATGTTGTTTTTGCAACAAATCGGGGGGGGCATCGTTGCGTTAGCGCAACGAGAACGCACTCTCCCTGACGAAGGCTCAGGGCGCAAGGCTCAGAAACGGCGTTCCGGCGCCCTCCTGCACGATCCGCAGGGTTTTTCCGTCCCGACTCCAGGCCAAGCCTTCGTACTGCGCAATGACGGGCAGGGGCAGAGCGCGGGGCTGACGTTGCAGGGCCGTGGCCCAGGGCTCGTCTTTCTCGCGCGCGAACAAATATACGGCCGCATAACTGAGAACCGCGAGACGCCGCCCGTCCGGGTGCAACGCCATATCGGTGGGCTGATGCGCGTGCGGACCGATCAACGGACTCATCAGCCCGCTGACCGGGTCCGGGGCCGGCAGGGGCGGCAAGCGCGCCTCGAAGCGCGCCACCTGCGACGCACCCCATGCGGCCCGGCTGACATCCAGACTGTACAGTCCTGGCGTCTCGTCGCGCTTGGTCAGCACCAGCACGCGCCCGCTGGTGGCATCCCAGGCCAGGGATTCGGCATCGTGCGCCCCATCGGGATAGGTGAAGCGCAGGCTCCCCAAGGGTTTCGACTTCACAGGTTCGATCACAGCGGAGCGCAGCTGCGCGGGCTCCTCTACAAACCACAGACGGTAATGCGGATGCCGTTGGCGATTATCACCGATATCGCCCACCACCAGCACCTCCCGCCCGTCCAGAGGCATACGGGTGATGGCCTCCCAGTCGCGCCGCTGTACCTGAACCAGCTCCAGCCGCTCGCGAATCTGCCCGTCTTCACCGATGGCGTAAAGCAGCGCCGGCCCAGCGCGGTTACTGGCCGGCAGGTTCACGTTGTCGTTATGCGTCCAGTAAACCCCGGCATGCCGCTGCGAGGCCACCAGCCCGCTGGCCTCGTCGATTTCGGCTGCCAGAAATGGCTCATCAGCGTGCACCCACCCTGCTGGAACAGCCCACCCTGCCAGCACCATAAGCGCAACCGCGCCGCACCCTGCTCTTCGCCTGACTGCCACGTACACCCGACGCTTTCCCCGATTAAAGCCCGCGATGATAGCGCCCACCCTGCTGCACCGAAACCATCGCGTGTCCATGGCCTGTCGCAAGATGCCGACAGCGGTTTTCACCCGCAGGCCCAAACCTGTCTCCATCGAGCGACACACACCCCCGCGCAAAATCAGCAACACATTGAAAAACAAGCCACACAAACCATGGCACAACCCATGCATTAACACAGAACATCAAGCCAATCCTTCTCTAGGTTGCCCGACATGAAAAACTCGCTCCAGCCCATCGACAACGCGGTTGTACAGTACGCCCAGGCGTGCTGGCCCGAAGCCGAGGCGCGCGTGAACCGTTACCTGAGCGCCTTGGGCGTGCCCGTCGCCATCCGCGAGGAGCTCGTCGAACAGGTGCTGCGTCAGGCGCGCGTGCAGTTCGACGGCAGCGAACAGGCCGTGAGCGTCGCCATGCGCGAGCTGCACGCCATCCTCAACCGGCAGGTGGCCCGCACGCAGGGTGTGCGTTTCGACGACCCTCTGCTCGGGTCGGCCGCCTGGCGCGTCGGCGTGCTGCGTCACACCTCCGCCGAGCGTCAGAACTGGCAACAGGTGCCCTGGCGTTCGCTGCAGAGCACCCGCGAAGGCCGCCACTTCCAGTGGCGCGCTTCGCAGGCCATGCCTGGCCTGGGCCGCAACGCAATCCCCGTCGCCCGACTGACTCACGAAGCCAAGCACTGAGCATGGGCACGCCCCTGCCCGAACCCGAGCTGCCGCCGGGCGATCTTCGCCGGGCGGCGTTCCTGCGCCGCAGTTTTCTGGCGGCGGGCGTCGTGCTGCCCACGCTGGCGGGCATCGCCCTGCTGGCGGACACCCTGCCGCATGGCGGACGTGACGCGCTGGAAATCCTCATCCTTTTCTTGTTCGCCGTGTTGTTTGCCTGGCTGTGGATTGGCTTCTGGACGGCCTCGTTCGGACTGTACGCCCTGCTGGCCGGGGATCGCTTCCGCATCACGCGCCTGAACGCCCCGCCGGATGGGCACGACACGCCGTTGACCTCCACAGCGGTCATCATGCCCATCTGCAACGAGGATGCGGACGAGGTTTTCGCCCGTCTGCGCGCCACGTATCTCTCGGTGCGCGACACCGGCCAGCTCGAACACTTCGATTTTTATATTCTCTCCGACTCCTACAGCCCGGAAAAATGGGTTGAGGAAGAGCTGGCCTGGGCACGCCTGTGCCGTGAGGTCGACGGATTCGAGCGGATTCACTATCGCCGCCGCCGCTATCGGGTGAAGAAGAAAAGCGGCAATGTCGTCGATTTCCTGCGCCGCTGGGGCGACAGGCACGAATACATGATCGTCCTGGACGCAGACAGCGTCATGGCCGGTTCAACCCTGGTCACCCTGGTGCAGGCCATGCAGCGCAATCCGCGCGTCGGCATCATCCAGACCCTGCCCTACACGGCGGGCATGGGCTCGCTTTACGCGCGCATGCAGCAATTCGCCAATCGCCTGTACGCGCCGATGTTTGCGGCGGGGCTGGCCTTCTGGTGGCTGGGTGACGGTCAGTACTGGGGACACAACGTCATCATACGCACCCGCCCCTTCATGACGTTCTGCGGCCTGCCCAAACTCGGTGGCAAGGGGCCGTTTGCCGGGGAGATCCTCAGTCACGATTTCGTCGAGGCCGCACTGATACACCGGGGTGGCTGGCAGGTCTGGGTTGCGCCCGATCTGGACGGAAGCTGGGAGGCCGTGCCCCCCACCCTGACCGATGACCTCAAGCGTGACCGTCGCTGGTGCCAGGGCAATCTGCAGCACGCGCGCATCATGAAGGCCCCTGGCCTGCATGGCATGCAGCGTTTCCTGCTATTCAACGGCATCATGGCCTATGTCAACGCCCTGCTCTGGGGCCTGCTGCTGGCCGCCACCACGCTGGCGGCGCTGCGCCCCCTGCCCGAAGGGGCCATGACCGACCTCGATCAGGCCCTGCGCCTGTTCATGGTGACCCTCGTACTCTTGTTCGTGCCCAAGCTGATGAGCCTGGGACTGGCGCTGGGCGATGGCGAACGCGCCCGCCTGTTTGGCGGCCGGCTGCGCCTGTCCGTCAGCGTATTGCTCGAAACCCTGCTCTCGGCCCTGATGGCGCCGGTACGCATGGTCTTCCATAGCCGTTTCGTTATCCAGACACTCATGAACCGCAAGGTGGCCTGGGGCACCCAGCAGCGCGGCGAACGCGACATGCGCTGGAGCGAGGCCGCGCGGGATTACGGTGGCGTGACGGCGCTGGGCGTGGTCTGGGCCGTCGTGGCCTGGTGGGCGGACCCGGTGTTCTTCGCCTGGCTCTCACCGGTGCTCGCCGGACTGTGGCTGGCCATACCGATGGTCGCCCTGACCAGTCGCGGCCGTCTTGGGCAGGCGGCACGCGAGGCGGGAATCTTCCTTACACCCGACGAAACCCGCCCCGGCCCCGAGCTTCTGGATCTATGGAGCATTCAGCGCCATTACGCCAGCATAGCCCCCGCTCCGGAAGCCGGTGACGCCTTCGTCCGCGCGGCGGTGGATCCCAACATCAACGCCCTGCACCTGGGCTTTACCCGCCGGCGGCACGCGCCAGCAGCCACGGCGGCCCATCGCGCAGCGCTGGTCAGCAAGGCCCTGCAAAACGGCCCGGAGAGCCTTTCTTCCGCCGAACGCGGGGAATTGCTCAACGATTTTGATAGCATGCAAGCCCTGCACGAAAAGGTCTGGGCGCTGGACGAAGCCCGTCTGCCCCCCGGCTGGCGCGTGCCGCCCTTGCATCACTCCGACTAAGCCTGCCCGAGGTCGCCCGAACCTGCGATGAATCCCATCCCGCACGATACGTCCACCCGCCTCCCCGCCCTCGCGGCGGGCCTGCGGGCGGTGCTGCGGGAGGGGTATGGCCGACGCGACCTGGCACGTGACCTGCTGGCCGGCGTTACCGTTGGCATCATCGCCATTCCGCTGGCCATGGCGCTGGCCATCGCCAGCGGCGCACCGCCCCAGTACGGCCTGTATACCGCCATCGTGGCCGGGGCCATCATCGCCCTGCTCGGCGGTTCGCGCTACTCGGTCTCCGGTCCCACCGCCGCCTTCATCGTGCTTTTGCTGCCCATCACCCAACACTATGGGCTGGGCGGCTTGATGCTGGCCGGACTACTGTCCGGGCTCATCCTGATCGCCATGGGCCTGATGCGCATGGGAGCGCTGATCCAGTACATCCCCTATCCGGTCACCACAGGCTTCACAGCGGGTATTGCGGTGGTAATCGCCGTATTGCAGGTCAAGGACTTTTTCGGTCTGACCCTCGAAAGCGAGGCATCCCATGTGCCGCAACGGCTGATGGACTACCTGCAGGCTGCCGGCAGTTTCAACCCGTCAGACACCCTCACCGGCGTCGTGACCCTGCTGATTCTGATCTACTGGGACCGGCTACGCACACCCATTCCTCGCCATCTGGCCGCACTGATCGGCGGAGCAACGCTGGCGTGGATCGCGCACCTGATTTTCCCCGCCTTTGACCCGACCACGCTGGGCGACCGCTTCAGCTACACGCTGGCGAACGGGGAAACCGGGCAGGGCATTCCCCCGCTACCGCCCCATTTTGCCGCCCCCTGGACCTTGCCCGGCGCCAACGGGCAACCGCTGGAACTCAACCTGGCCCTGTTCCAGGCTCTGCTCGGCCCTGCCCTGACCGTGGCCCTGCTCGGCGCCATTGAATCGCTGCTCTGCGCCACCGTTGCCGATGGCATGACCGGCAAGCGGCACGATCCGAACAGCGAGCTGATCGGACAAGGGGCAGGCAATGTGATTGCTCCGTTTTTCGGCGGGATCCCGGCCACAGCGGCCCTCGCCCGCACGGCCGCGAACGTGCGCGCCGGTGCTCGCTCGCCCCTTGCGGCACTGACGCATGCCGGCGTGGTTCTGCTGGCCATGCTGGCCCTGGCGCCGGTGCTGTCGCATGTACCGATGGCGACCCTGGCGGCCCTGCTGCTCATCGTGGCCTGGAACATGAGCGAAGTGCACCATGTCCTGCGTATCGTGCGTACGGCGCCTCGCCAGGATGTCGTGGTGCTGTTGACCTGCCTGGGGCTGACCGTGGTATTCGACATGGTGCTGGCTGTGGGCGTCGGCATGGTGCTGGCCGCCTTCCTGTTCATTCATCGCATGGCGGCACTCACGGATCTTGGGCTGCTCGACCCGGACAACACCCCGCTGATGCGCGACATGCCCGAGGATGTCATCGGCTACGCGATGCGTGGGCCGCTGTTTTTCGGTGCGGCGCAGAAGGCCATGAGCCTGCTCGAAGGTCTGCGTTTTGATCGAGGCAAATGCCTCGTACTGCTGGACATGAGCAACGTGCCGGCCATCGACATGACAGGCATCGTAGCCCTGCAGTCGTTGTACGATGGGCTACGCGAGCGCCAGTTGGGACTGGTGATCTGTGGTGTCTCGCCTCGCATCGAAGCCAAGCTGCGCCGCGCCGGTCTGCATGTCGAAACCGGAAAGCTGGCCTATGCCAACGACGCCATGCAGGCGCGTCTGGCTGTTCTGGAAATGCGTGCGGCACGACAGTGCTCCGCCAGCAGCGAGCCCGCGCCCCCACCCAACACCTGAGTTCTTCTTTGCGCACTGGGTTTTTCGGGGGGGGCTGCTAATATGCTTGGGCCTATCCTGGAGATCATGAACCTTGCCCGTGAACAGCCCTGCACCGCGTGCGACACCTCGCAGCATCAAGAGCTTCATTCTTGTCGTGGCCGCCGCCGTCTCGCTGGTCGGCTTCGTGGGCATGTTCCTGATTTTATCGAGCACGCATGACCGCCTGTTGCGCGAGGACGCACGCGCCACTTCCGAAACCATCGCCCGGCAAAGCTTCAACTCGATGTTCGAGGTCATGCGCAAGGGCTGGTCGCGCACCGACATGGAAGCCTTCCTGCACGCGCAGAAGGACGCTTTCGCCGGCAGCCCCTACGCCATCGAGGTGTATCGGGGCGAGAAAGTCGAAGCGTTGTTCGGCCCCATCCCGGAGCAGAAGCTCATACCGGACGAGGCCGTGCGCCGTGGTTTTGCCACCGCGGAGGCGGCGCAGATCGAGGAAGGGGAACGCCTGCGCTATGTCTTTCCGCTCAAGGCGCGCGGCGAGTGCCTGAGCTGCCACGTCAACGCACGCGAGGGCGATGTACTGGGTGTGATCGATGTAGAGCAGAACCTCGCCCCGCTGACCGCCAAGGCACGGCAGGATTTCTTCTACAACCTGCTGCTCATCGCGCCCATCCCCTTCCTGGCCGCCCTCCTGCTGGCCATTTTCCTCAACCGCACACTGCAACGTGCCATCGAAACGCTGCGCGGTCGCGTGGAGCAGGTCAACAAGGTTTCCGACCTGCGTCATCTCTCACTAGCGCAGACCCAGGTCGGCTTCCGCGAGCTGCAGACCCTGCTGGACAGCGTCGATGAAATGGTCAGCCGCCTGCGCGGTTTCGCGGTAGACAAGGATTTGCTGGAGTTCGAAATCCGCCTGCTCGAACGTTTTGTCATCACCTCCGATGTGGTGCGCGACTGGCGCGAGTATGTGGAGCGCCTGCTGCTGGAAATCAACCATGTGGTGCACGCATACACCCTGTTCTCGGTCTTCAAGGTCGATGACGAGCTGTTCGACCTGGAAATCTTCTGGAACGCCCCCCCTTCGGAGAAAACCCGCGCCCTGCTCGACTCCGCCGCACGCAAGGCATTAAGCGCCCTACCGATGATGGAAGACCCCGAGAAGCTTACCGTCCATCACCACATTGCCGACCCGACGGCCGAAACCATCGACCTCGACGAACACCAGATCGAGGTGGCCACCAAATCGCTGGTCGTGACCAGCCCGAAGATCGGCGGCATCGTCGGCATCGGCGTGCAGGCCGACATCTCGCGCGACGAGGTACGCCAGCTGGTGCTGGAAAGCATCCTCTCCACGCTGCTGAACGTGGTCGGCTCGGTCAAGGCCATCTCCAAATACACCAAGGATCTGGAGTACTACGCCAGCCGCGACCCGCTCACCAACCTGTACAACCGCCGCGTGTTCTGGGAGCTGCTCGAATACGAGCAGGCCCGCGCCGAACGCCACCATTACCCGTTCGGCCTGCTGGTCATCGACCTGGACAACTTCAAGGCGGTCAACGACCGTTACGGGCACCAGATGGGTGACCGCTTCCTGCAGGCAGTGGCCGAAACCTTGCAAAAAGGCCTGCGCAAGGGCGATGTCTTCGCCCGGTATGGCGGCGACGAATTCGTGGTCATGCTACCGGAGCTGTCCAGCGCCGAGGAGCCCTACCAGATCGCACAAGGCCTGCTGGAGCGGGTCAGCGACATCACCCTGCTGACCCCGGACGGAAGCCAAGTCAAGGCCACCATTTCGATCGGTGTGGCCATTTACCCGGAGCATGCCAACAATCCGCGCGATCTGTTCCTGTTTGCCGACAACATGATGTACCGCGCCAAGTCCGAGGGAAAAAATCGCCTGTCCCAGCCCACCGAACAGGATGTGATCGAGAATTTTCATCAGGTCAACGAAACCATCGAACTGGTGACCCGCGCCATCGAGGAACGCTGGCTGCAGCCCTTCTTCCAGCCTATCGTTTCCACCCGCGACGGTCGGGCCCACGCGCACGAAGTGCTCTCACGCATCGCCCTGCCCGACGGGCAGTTCATCAACGCCGCTGCCTTCATCGAAACGGTCGAGCAGCTGGGGCTGATTCACCGCATGGATGAAATCGTCATGGAAAAAGCCCTAGACCATGCCTCGCGCAGCGGTTACGAGGGATTGCTGTTTCTCAACATCTCCCCGCGCTCGCTGGTGCTCAACGAATTCTTTCCCACGGTCAAACGTCTGGCCCAGAAGTACGCCATCGCCCCCAGCCGCATGGTATTCGAGCTGACCGAGCGCGAAACCGTCAAAACCCCAGCCATGCTGGAACGCTTCGTCGGCCGCCTGCACATGGAAGGCTTCAAGTTCGCCATCGACGACTTCGGCTCCGGTTTTTCCTCGTTCCATTACATCAAGAAATTCCCCATCGACTACATCAAGCTCGAAGGCGACTTCGTACTGAACATGATGAACGACCCGCGCGATCTGGCCATGGTGCGCAATATCGCGGCTCTGGCACGCGAACTGGACATCCTGACCATCGCCGAATATGTCGAATCCGACGAGGTGATGAAAAAAGTCGCCAGTCTGGGCGTCGACTACGCCCAAGGCTATCATGTCGGCCGTCCCGCACCGGGGCTACGCCTCTCCTGAACGAACATGCTCAGTCTCGACCACATCACACTGTATCGCGGGCCGCGCCGCCTGCTGGAAAACGCCTCGCTCACCCTGCATCGAGGGCAGCGCGTCGGCCTGACCGGCGCTAACGGCGCGGGAAAATCCAGCCTGCTGGCCCTCATCCTGGGCCAGCTCAGTCCCGACGCGGGAGAGGTCAATGCATCCAACGGCTTGTGCATCGCGCATGTCGCCCAGGAAACCCCGCCCCTGCCCCTGCCCGCCATCGAGCATGTCCTGGGCGGTGACGAGGAACTGGCCCGCGTGCGTGAAGCCCTGCAGCACGCCGAAGGTGAAGCCCTGGCCCGCCTGCACGACCAGCTGGAAAGTCTGGACGGTTACACGGCGACCGCGCGCGCCGCGCGGCTGATGCGCGGCCTGGGCTTTACCCAGGACGATCTGGAAAAACCCGTGGCCAGTTTTTCCGGTGGCTGGCGCGTGCGCCTGAACCTGGCACGCGCCCTGATGGCGCGTTCGGATCTGCTGCTGCTCGACGAGCCAACCAACCACCTCGACATCGAAGCCGTCTTATGGCTTGAGGACTGGCTACGCGATTACCGGGGCGCGATGCTGGTCATCTCCCATGACCGTGATTTCCTCGACGCCGTAGCCACCCACATCGCGCACATCGAACACGAAGGGCTGCATCTGTACACCGGCAATTACAGTGCCTTCGAAGAACAACGCGCCGAACGCCTGGCCCAGCAGAATGCGCTGCACACCCGCCAGCAACGCGAGCGCGAGCGCCTGATGGGCTTTGTCGACCGGTTCCGCGCCAAAGCCAGCAAGGCCCGCCAGGCGCAAAGCCGGCTCAAGGCCCTGCAGCGCATGAGCGTCATCAACGCAGCTCAGGCCGATCGCCCCTTCGACTTCGAATTCCGCCCCGCGCCACCGGCATCCGATCCGCTCCTGGTCATCGAAGACGCCAGCGCGGGTTATGCCGGTACCCCCATCCTGCGCGGGATCAATCTCTCTGTGCGCCCTGGCGCACGGCTGGGCCTGCTGGGTCACAACGGTGCAGGCAAATCCACGCTGATCCGCCTCATTGCCGGCGTCATGCCGCCGCTGACTGGCCGCTGTCAGGCGGGGAATGGCCTGCGCATCGGCTACTTCGCCCAGCATCAGCTCGAATTGCTCGATGCCCAGGCCAGCCCCTTCCAGCATTTGCGCCGCCTCGACGCGGAGGCCGAGGATCAGGCCCTGCGCAACTTCCTGGGCGGCTTCGATTTTCGCGGCGACCGCGCCTTCGAGCCGGTCGGCCCGTTCTCTGGCGGTGAAAAGGCCCGCCTCGTGCTGGCCCTGCTCGTCTGGCAGAAGCCCAATCTGTTGTTGCTGGACGAACCGACCAACCACCTCGATCTGGACATGCGCGCCGCCCTGGCACTCGCCCTGCAAGGGTACGAAGGGGCCGTGGTGCTGGTCTCTCATGACCGGCACCTGCTGGAAACCACGGCGGACAGCTTCGTGCGTGTGCACGACGGCCGCGTGGACGACTTCGACGGCGATCTGGACGATTACCGCCGTCTTGTCCTGAGCGAGGCCAGCGAAAGCAGCCGCCCGGCACAAGGCGACAACAGCCCACCCGACCGACGCCAGCAACGCAAGGAGGCCGCGGCACGCCGACAGAACCTGCAACCGCTGACCCGCGAACTACGCATGCTGGAAACCGAGCTGGAAATCCTGCACGCCGAACGGGCCGCGCTGGATGCCACCCTTGCCGATCCCCAGCAATACGAAGAGCCGCGCCGCGCCGAAATCCCGGCCCTGCTGACGCGCCAACACACCCTCACCCAGCGCATCGACAGCGTCGAAACACGCTGGCTTGAGCTGAGCGAAACCCTGGACAACCTCAGGAACGAAACATGAAGCTCCTCGTCATCCGTCACGCCCCCGCCGAAGACCGTCTGCAATACGCCCTGCTCGGACAGGAAGACGAGCTGCGCCCGCTCACCGAGGAAGGCCGCCTGCGCATGCGGCGTGCCGCCAAGGGGCTGGCCAGCATCGCACCGCGCCCCGACCGGCTGCTTGCCAGCCCGCTGGTACGCGCGCGGCAAACCGCTGAGATCGTCGCCAACGCCTTCGGCAAACTCACGGTAACCGAGGAAGAGGCGCTCGCGCCCGGTGTGGGACCGCGCAAGGTTTTGAGCCGTCTGGCCTCCTTAGGCGACTCGCCCGAGCTCTGCCTGGCCATCGTCGGCCATGAGCCGGATCTTGGCGAGCTGGTCGGAGCGGCCCTGGGTGCGCGCGGCGCGGAAGCCTTCCCCTTCAAGAAAGGCGGCGCGGCCCTGCTTGAATTCCCCGAAACGCCCAAACCCGGTGCCGCGCAGCTGCGCTGGCTGCTCCCGCCGGGTATGCTGCGCGCCCTGGCGGAAGCCTGAACACCGCGCTGCTATACTGACGCCCCCTTTCCCGGAGGATAGCCACTGATGACGGAAAACACCCGGCAAGTGGCCGCGGTCGACCTGGGCTCCAACAGCTTTCACATGCTGGTGGCGCGGGTACAGGACGGTCAGGTGCATATACTGGATCGCATCAAGGAAATGGTGCGCCTTGCCGCCGGCCTGGATGAGGACGGCAAGCTTTCCGAAGAAGCCATGGAGCGCGCCCTGACCTGCCTGACCCGCTTCGGTCAGCGCCTGCGCGACATTCCGCGCGGCAGCGTGCGCATCGTGGGCACCAATACCCTGCGCCGTGCCAACAACGCGGCCGAATTCATCCGCCGCGCCGAGGCCGCCCTGGGGCACAGCATCGACATCATCGCCGGCCGCGAGGAAGCCCGCCTGATCTACCTGGGTGTGGCGCATACCGATGCCGAAAGTGATGAAAAACGCCTGGTCGTGGACATCGGCGGCGGCAGCACCGAGCTCATCATTGGCCGCCACGCCAGCCCCTTGCATATGGAAAGCGTTCCGCTGGGCTGTGTCACCTTAAGTCAGGCACACTTCGCCGACGGGCGCATCACCAAGGAGCGCATCCAGCAGGCCATGCACCGCGCCCGGCTGGAGCTTCGCCCCCTGGAGGGCAGCTACCGCCACCTGGGCTGGCAGCGTGCCATCGGCTCATCCGGCAGTGCCAAGTCGCTGGCCAGCGTGTCCGAAGCCAATGGCTGGAGCACCGGGACCATTACCCGCCACGCTCTGGAACGCATCCGCAAGGCCCTGGTGAAAGTCGGCGAGCTGGAAAAGCTCGACCTGGGCGGACTGACCGCCGACCGGATTCCGGTCTTCGTGGGCGGCTATATCGTCATGCACGCCGTGTTCGAAGCCCTGGACCTGGAAGAGATGCACATCTCCGAAGGCGCCCTGCGTGAGGGACTGATCTACGAAATGGTCGGCGCCGACGGCGGCGCGGGGGTACGGCAGGCCACGCTCGACCGACTCTCACGCATCTACGCCATCGACCTGCCGCACACCCAGCGCGTGGCGCACACCCTGCAGGGCCTGTTCGACCTAGTCAGCGGCCCCTGGGCACTGGACCCGGTACAGGATCACCAGACGCTCATGCTCGCGGCCCAGCTGCACGAAATCGGCCTCGCCGTGGCGCATAATGACTATCACACCCACGGCGCCTATCTGATCGAGCATTCCGACCTGCCCGGCTTCTCGCGCCGGGAGCAACTGCGCCTCGCCAGCCTGATCTACGGCCATCGCCGCCGCCTGCGTCCTTCGCGGTTCGAGAAACTGCCCATGGAGGAGCGGCCCACCGCCCTGCGCCTGACCGTACTGCTCCGACTGGCCGTTCTGCTGCATCGCAATCGTTCGCGCACCCCGCGCCTGCCCGCCTTGCAGATCGAAGCGACACCCGATCACCTGTCCCTGCGCTTCCCTCCCGACTGGCTGGAACGTCACCCGCTGACCCTCACCGACCTGGAACGCGAGCGTGAATACCTCACCCCCAGCGGCTTCAGCCTGGAGTTCACCTGATGCCAAGCGCCAAGCGTCAGATTGCCGCACTGACCGCAACCCTGCTGCTTGCCGCCCCTTGGGCAACGGCTGAAGCACGCGGCCTGAACGAAGGCTATGTCGCCATTGGCGAAGGCACGCGCAGTTGCCTGGAATTCGTGCAGACGCGCGGCAAGGGAGGAATCAACGAGCAACGCTTCATCACCTGGCTCGAAGGCTATCTGAGCGCCGTCAACCTGACCACGGACAACACCTGGAGCATCCTGGGCGCCCGCGATCTGCGCTACGCGCTGAACTGGCTGGAAGGGCATTGCCGGCAAAATCCCACACAAGCCTTCTCCGACGCTGCCGCCGCGCTAACCGTACAGCTTTACCCCGGCCGCTACAACATGCCGCCCACGCGCCCCTGATACCCCCTACGGCACGGACATCATGGCTGAGGGCTGGCGCCCTGCGGCAGGCAGCGTCGCCTTGTGTTTATCGAATCAGACGAGCGGGCACGCTTGGCCGTCGATAGCCGTTTTCAGGGCCAGGGCTTGGGGCAGATTCTGTTGACCGATGCGATGACAAAAGTTAATCGAGTAGCGGAGTTGTCGGGCTGCATGGGCCTGATCGTCGATGCCAAGGACGACCGGGCGGCCGGGTTCTATTTGGCGTTTGGATTCCGTCAGGTGCCGGAAAATGGGCTGTTGCTGTTCATGCCGCTGCCAGAGATTCAGGAACTACTGAGATAGCGGTCAAGCGTGTTGGAAGAAAGAAGGTTTGTTGGACACTGTATAGCGTCCAGTGAGGGACAAGCCCCCCAAACCTTCGATTGTCAGCAGCGTTACTCTTCCAGCGAAAGCGCAACACACCCTCAGACGAGTTTAGTCAGCTCCTCGACCAAGGTTTGCTGAGCCGAGCGTGGTTTGGCATTGCCGTGCCGATGAACACGGGTGTATTCACCATCCGGCCCCAGAACCCACGCGCCGGTGTTGTCCGCCAGATAGAGCTCGAAGGATTCGCGTATCACGCGCTTGCGCAGCTCCGGGGCCTCGATGGGGAAGCAGGTTTCCATGCGGGTGAAGAAATTGCGCGGCATCCAGTCGGCGCTGGAGAGGAACAGTTCTTCATCGCCGTCGTTGTGGAAATAGAACACACGCGGGTGCTCCAGAAAACGCCCCATGACCGAGCGGACATGAATGTTCTCTGACAGGCCGGGAACGCCGGGACGCAGGCAGCAGACGCCGCGCACGATGAGCTCGACCTTCACACCGGCCTGCGAGGCGGCGTACAGCGCGCGGATGATATACGGATCGATCAGGGCGTTCATTTTGGCGCGGATCAGTGCGGCCTTGCCCTGCCGGGCATGATCGGCCTCGCGCTGGATGCGATCCATCATTCCCTGGTGCAGGGTGAAGGGGGACTGGAGCAGGCGTTTTAAACGCATGCCGCGCCCCAGACCGGTGAGCTGCATGAAGAGCTTGTTCACATCGTCACCGATCAGGCGATCATCCGTGAAAAAGGCCCAGTCGGTATAGGCGCGGGCGGTGCCTGCGTGGTAGTTGCCCGTGCCCAGGTGAACGAAGCGCTTCAGACGCGCACCATCGCGACGCACCACCAGCGTCATCTTGGCGTGGGTCTTGTACCCGACGATACCGTAGGCCACATAGGCGCCGGCTTTCTGCAGGCGGGTGGCCATGCGGATGTTCGACTCCTCGTCGAAGCGCGCACGCAGCTCGATGACGGCCGTGACTTCCTTGCCCGCCCGCGCAGCGAGTTCAAGCGCATCGACAATGGCCGATTCCCGCCCCGTGCGATACAGCGTCATTTTGATCGCCATGACCTTGGGGTCGACGGCCGCCTGGCGCACGAACTCGATGACCGGCACGAAAGACTGGTAGGGATGGTGCAGGAGCACATTGCCGCGATTTTCAATCGTGTCGAAGATGTTTTCCCCCGGCCCCAGTTCGGCGGGCAACGCCGGGGTGATGGGCGGAAATTTGAGATCGGGGCGGTCGACCAGATCATACAGGGCGGTGAGACGGTTGAGATTGACCGGCCCATGGACCTGGAACAGCTCGCGACGCTCCAGACCAAACTGCTCCAGCAGGAACTCGGCAATATCATCAGGGCAGTTGTCCGCCACTTCCAGACGCACCGCATCACCGTAGTTGCGCTCCAGCAGGCCACCTTCCAGGGTCTTGAGCAGGTCATCGTCCTCGTCCACATCCACCAGAAGGTCGCTGTTGCGCGTGAGGCGGAACTGGTAGCAGCCGGTCAGCTGCATACCGGGGAACAATTCACCGACATGGGCATGGATGATGGAGCTCAGGAACACAAAGCTGTTCTCGCTGCCGGCGGCCTCTTCGTCCATGCGGATGATGCGCGGCAGGGCGCGCGGCGCCTGTACCACAGCCATCCAGCCCTCGCGCCCGAAATCATCCGTTCCTTCGAGCGAGACGACAAAATTAAGCGATTTGTTGAGCACGCGCGGGAAGGGGTGCGCGGGATCGAGCCCCAGCGGCGTGAGCAGGGGCAGGAGCTCGCGACGGAAGTAATGCTTCACCCACAGCGCCTGCGCCTCGTTCCAGTGTGTGCGCCTCAAAAACTGGATGCCCTGCCCGGCGAGCGCGGGGATGACGACATCGTTGAGCGTGTGGTACTGATCGCGCACCAGGGCATGGGCGCCGTCACTGATGGCGTTGAGCTGCTCCTGAGGCGTCATGCCGCTATCATCGGGCCGGGTAACCCCATGCTGGATCTGCTGTTTCAGGCTGCCGATACGCACCTCGAAGAATTCATCGAGATTGCTGCTGGAGATGCACAGAAAACGCAGACGTTCAAGCAAGGGCAGACTGTTATCCTGCGAAAGCTCCAGCACGCGCCGGTTGAACTTGAGCAGATTGATCTCACGGTTGAGCAGATCCGGCAGTGAGGTATCCTGATACGGCGCGTTCGTCATAGAAACTAAACTCTCGTCTTGTAGAATCACGGATTGGAGTTGGCCAACGCCATCGGGCGACAGGTCAAGTCTTACCGTCACGTCGGGCGAAATTCAAACCTTATTTTCGCCCACGCCCGTGACAAACACATTTCCATATCACGCCACGGGAGACCGGATAAGTCATGGATCAGCACAGTCCTCACATCAGTTCGTTCTTCGACGACGAACTCAACTCTCTGCGCTCGATGCTGCTCAACATGGGCGGCATCGCCGAGCAGCAGGTGCAGGACGCCTTTGCCGCGCTCCTGGAGCAGGATCTGTCCCGCGCGGCATCGGCCATCAGCCAGGACAAGCAGGTCAACGCACTGGAGATGAGCATCGACGAGCTCGCGGTGCAGATCATCGCCCGCTTCCAGCCGACCGCCAATGACCTGCGCACGGTATTCGCCATCGTCAAGGCCATCACCGATCTGGAACGCATCGGTGACAAGGCCGAGAAAATGGGCACGCTGGCCCCGGTCGTTGCACCTTATCTGGCCGAAATCAACATGACCGACTACCTGCGCGTCATGGCGCGCACCGTACAGATCATGCTGCACGACACCCTGGATGCCTTCGCCCGCCAGGACGCGGTAGCCGCCCAGGAAATCATCCGGCGCGACGAGCACGTCAACGGCGAGTATGACCGCGCCTACCATGCCCTGATGGACCACATCCAGAAGCAGCCGACCACCATCGAGAAAAGCCTCAGTCTGTTCGCCTGCATGCGCGCCATGGAGCGTATCGGTGACCATTGCACGAACATCTGCGAGCATATCGTCTACCGCGTACAGGGGCGCGATATCCGCCATAGCACGACGCAACACCTGGGCGACAACGACTGAGCCCGAACCGGGCTTTGCTTTAAAGCAGGCAGATAGCCAAAAGGGCGGCCCCATGGGGTCGCCCTTTTTTCATTCCTCACATTCACACGGCGCATCGGCCGGGCCGGACTTCGGTACTTCCCCGAACCCCGGCTTCGCCGAATGGCGTGGTTTACGCGCGGCCGCGGAACTCGCCGGTACGGGTATCGATGAGAATCTTCTCGCCGATTTCGATGAACGCAGCGACGGATACTTCCATGCCGCTGGCCAGCTTGGCCGGCTTCATGACCTTGCCGGAGGTATCCCCACGTGCGGCCGGCTCAGTGTAGACGACTTCGCGCACCACCTGGGTGGGGAACTCGACGGAAATCGGCTTGCCTTCGTAGAAGGTCACTTCGACGGTTTCTTCCATGCCATCGACGATGTAGCCCATGCCATCGCCGATGTACTCGGCTTCAACCTCTACCGGGTTGAATTCGCTGTCCATGAAAACATACAGCGGGTCGGCGAAATAGCTGTAGGTGCACTCCTTCTTGTCGAGGATGACCTGATCGAACTTGTCGTCGGCCTTGCAGACGGTTTCGGTATTGATGCCGTTCAGCAGGTTCTTGAGCTTCATCTTGACCACGGCGGCGTTACGGCCGGACTTGTTGTACTCGGCCTTCAAAACGACCATCGGCTGGCCTTCGAACATCATGACATTGCCGGCGCGGAATTCTTGTGCGATTTTCATCGGGTAACTACCAATAAACGATCAATGGTTTGATAAGGCCGGGGATTATACCCTGTCGAAGACAAATTTGGTCAGTCGCGTGGCAAGATCTTCTTCACGAATCAAGGCCTCCGAGGCATGCCGGAACCAGGCCGGGTGGATGAACAGCGCCTCCACCGCCTCGGGGACCAAAACGCCCTGCCCGTTCCAGGCACGCATTGCCTCCGCCCATTCCCCTACCGCCCCTTCCGGCGCAAGCGCTGTGTAACGCGCGACAAACGCCTCCAGCTTGAGCCGATGCGCCTCATCTTCCGTGGGGTAGATCTGCCAGAGAAACGGCTTTCCCGCCCACAATGCACGCACCAGCGAATCCTCACCCCGCACCAGATTGAGCTCGCACAACCACAGCAGCGCGTCATAGTCCTCCTGCGGCAGGAAGGGCAGGACATGCACACGCAATCTCCCAAGCGCGCCCAGCGTACACGTCTGCCCCGGCGCCGGACAACCTCCCGGCAGCACCGCGTTCAAGCTGCTCAACACCCGCCCCTGCGGCACATACAACAAACCCGGCTGAGGCGCCCGCGCCAGTGACTGCAGAAGCGCCGGGATAGCCGGTTGCTCGTAGGCAAACAGGGAAACCGCGCGCTCACCCGCCTCGGGAAAAGGCAGACCACGGCAGGCGCACCATGCGCGACGCAGGGACGCATCGGACACAAACGCATCGCGCCGCGCGATCAGATCACGCTCGCGAAGCAAACCTCCCGTTGCGGCCGTCATACCGGGGAAAAAAAAGAACTTGCGCGCACCGCCCGCCTGCAGGGACGGCAATCCATGACACCCCTCCACCCAGTCCTCGGCGCTGAAATACTCCAGGTTCACCCATAAGGAACCGCGCTCACGCAGCGCCACCTGGAAGGCATCCGGCACATGACAGGCAAAGGCTTCGACCACGACCCGCGCCGGCCGCTCGCCCTCAAGCCCGCCCACCCAGTGACGCACCTCCACCCCCTGCACTGTCTGGCGGTCGCGACCGGGCGCCAAGGTGGGCAGCAGACAGGCGAGCACCTCGGGGCGGTCGATCCACAGGCGTACCGCTTGACCGTGTTCAGCGACGAGCTGACGCGCCAGCCGCCAGCACACCCCGGCGTCCCCGTAGTTGTCGATCACCGCGCAGAAAATATCCCAGTCCAGCGACAGGGCAGGCAACGGATTCATGTCTTGCAATTACAGATACGGCCGGTAAATCAGGAGCTCAACCAGCTCACGACGGCCTTGCGATCCGGCATACCCCCGGCATGGACAACACGTCCATCGACAACCACCCCCGGCGTGGACATCACCCCATACCCCAGAATACGGGCCATATCCTCGATTTTCTCAAGATGCACCTCAACACCCAGCGCCTGTGCCTGATCGGCAATCAGGGCATACGTGTCCGCACAACGCGCGCAACCACTACCCAGTATTTTGATCTCTTTCATCATGCTCTCCTCAGGATGAGGTTTCCTGACCACTTAGCAACAGGTCGAAGCCGTCGATGTGACGCCCCCTCCACAACAGGAAGAAGCCGCCGGTTTTTCGCGGACTTCGTCCTCGTTTACGCATTTATCCGAACAGCACGAACCGCCACCGGCCAGTACGCTGTCGAATCGCGCACTGGCGGTATCGCGCACCTCGCGGGCAAGAGCCAGCACATCGTCGATCTGCGCCTGAGCAACACCCAGCGCATTGAGTTCACGAATGCGCCGCGCCGCCTCTGACGGACAGCGAGCGGCCACGGCAGCGGCAAGCGCACTCAGGGCGCGGATGGAAGGATGCAAAGCCATTGAGCTCATCAAATCACTCCTCGCATGAAATTGAACAAAATACCGACCAGGATGAACGCCAGGGCCAGATAGCCTGCGAACACGGAAAGCAAAGGCCATTGCACCACCTTGCGCAGAATGAGCATCTCCGGCAAGGACAGGGCGGCGACGGCCATCATGAACGCCAGAACGGTGCCTATGGGTACACCCTTGGCCAGCAGTACCTCGGCAACCGGAATGATGCCGACGGCATCGGAATACAGGGGAATCCCCACCAATACAGCCACAAGCACCGACCAGGGACTCGCATCTCCGGCGATGCGCCCAACAAAGTCGGTAGGCACATAGCCATGGATAAGCGCTCCAATGCCAATACCGATCAACACGAATTTCCAGATCCTTCCCACGATCTCGCGCACCTGACGCCAGGCATACTGATGCCGGGCCATCAGACCTTGTGGGGTATTCGACCCCACGACCTGCCCCATGCGTATGTCCCAGACGTACGACTCCACCCAGCGCTCCGGACGGAAGCGTTCGATGACATACCCTCCCATCAGTGCCACAACGAGCCCGGTGACCACATACAGCAAGGTCAGCTTCCATCCGATCACGGACAGCAGAATCACGACCGCGACCTCATTAATCATCGGACTGGCAATCAGAAACGAGAATGTCACCCCCAGGGGGATACCCGCCTCGACAAAGCCAATGAACAAGGGAACCGACGAGCAGGAGCAGAACGGGGTCACCGCCCCCAGCCCGACAGCCAGCACCCGGCTGGAAAACCGGGAACGCTGGCGCAGAAATTCACGCACACGCTCAGGCGTCAGCGCCGCACGCAACAGCCCCATGACGTAAATAACGAGGGTGAGCAAGGCAAGAATCTTCGTCACATCCATGACAAAGAAGTGCAGGGCTTGACCAAAAGCCTGCCCGGAACTCAGCCCGAACAGGTCATAGACAAGCCAGGACGCCAGCGTATCGAACATGGGGAATCCCCTTTCTACGCGCTCACTGCCCCTCGAACTGCAGATAGGTCCGGTTCATGTTGGTGCGGTGCCAACTGTCGTAGTGCTTCAAATGCTTGAATTCAGCACGCTCGGCATTGGCCTTGATGACCTCGTCCATGGGCGCCATATCCGAAGCGGCCTTGCCCACCACGTCCACCAGGAAGGTGTAGTAATTGCCGGTGTCCTTGTCGGCACGCGCGATGTCGCACACCGGACCATGACCGGGCACGACATACTTCGGCGCAAGCGCCTTCATGCGCTGATAGGCCGCTTGTGCATTTTTAACGCTCGACCAATCGTGGACACCCAGCATGCGCTCGACGTAGACCAGATCGCCGGTAAACACGACCTGGGGCGAAGGCATCCAGACCAGGGCATCGCCAGGAAAATGCGCATCGGTACGCATCAACTCGAAATTCTGCCCACCCAGGCTAAGGCTGGCCTTGTCCCCTTCGAGCTGACGGCCGGCATAGACCGGCTCGGTACCGGCAAAGCGGTCCTTGAGTGTTTTCCCCAGACTGTCCACCTGCTGGGCAGCAGAGCGCTGCTGAGTATCCACCGTGGCCTTGAAGGCGATGATCTCGGCCCCTTGCGCCTTGAAATAGCCATTACCCAACCAGCGGTGATCCTGACTTCCAGTATTGATGACCCACTTCACCGGCTTGTCGGTCACGGCACGAATGGCCTCGGCCAGTCGCTGCGCGCCCAGCTTGCTCGCGCCGCTGTCGATCAGCACCACGCCCTCGCCGGTCACGACAAACCCCAGGTTGTTGTTGAGCCCATCGTTGTCGTAGGTGCGATCATCGGTGGGGCCGACGATGGCATACACATTCTCGACGACCTTTTCCGCCTTGGGTGTGTAGGCGCTCGCCAGCCCCGGCAGGGCCAGGGCGACAGGAAACAGACAGGCAAGGCTCAGGGTGCGGATCATGATAGCTCTCCAGGGGGGGGGATATTCGCGGACGATTATATTCCCGAAAGAAAATATAAAACAAGCGCCCATGAAAAAGGCCACCGCTAGGGTGGCCTGACTCGGTTTAGGGAAGCGCGGATATCAGCCGAAGCGACCGGTGATGTAATCCTCGGTTTCCTTGCGATCCGGATGGGTGAAAATCACGTCGGTGTGATCGTATTCAACCAGCTTGCCCAGATACATGAAGGCGGTGTAATCGGAAACACGCGCAGCCTGCTGCATGTTGTGGGTCACGATGGCGATGGTGAACTCCCCCTTCAGTTCGTGGATCAGCTCCTCGATCTTCAGAGTGGAAATCGGATCCAGCGCGGAGGTCGGCTCATCGAACAGGATGACCTTCGGACGTACGGCAATGGTGCGCGCGATGCACAGACGCTGCTGCTGACCGCCGGAGAGCGCCATACCGCTCTGCTTGAGCTTATCCTTCACCTCATCCCACAAGGCGGCCTTGCGCAGGGACCATTCCACACGCTCGTCCATTTCGGCCTTGCCGAAGTTTTCGTACAGTTTCACACCGAAGGCGATGTTGTCGTAGATCGACATGGGAAACGGCGTAGGCTTCTGGAACACCATGCCGATCTGCGCACGCAGCATGTTCAGATCGATGCCCTTGGACAGAATATTCTGCCCATCCATCACGATCTCCCCTTCGGCATGCTGGCCGGGATAGAGGTCGTACATGCGGTTGAAGGTGCGCAACAAGGTGGATTTGCCGCAACCGGAAGGGCCGATGAAAGCCGTCACCTGGTTGGCGGGAATGCCCATGTTGATCGAGTGCAGCCCCTGGAACTTGCCGTAGAAGAAGTTCAGGTTGCGGATAGCCATCTTGACGTTCAGCACATGGCGTATGCCATCCGTCTTCGACTCGATGGTTTCCCGCTGCGCCGTATTGCTTACCGCGGCACTCATGTTGAAGGTGACGGACTTGGCCGCGTCCTGCTCACCGGTGGTCATGGTCGTCATGCAAAGTCTCCGATCCGGTTATTTGTGGCCACGCAGCAGGCTGCGCGCCGAAATATTCATGATGAGAACGAACAGGGTGATGAGCAGGGCACCGGCCCAGGCCAGGTGCTGCCAGTCCTCGTAGGGGCTCATGGCAAACTGGAAAATCACCACCGGCAGGTTGGCCATCGGCTCGTTCATGTTGGTCGTCCAGAACTGGTTGTTCAGGGCGGTGAACAAAAGCGGCGCCGTTTCGCCAGCGATACGCGCCATGGCGAGAATCACCCCGGTCACCATCCCGGCCAGTGCCGCCTTGTAGACCACCAGGACAATGACCTTCCACTGCGGGGCACCCAGTGCGGCGGCCGCTTCGCGCATCTGCGTCGGCACCAGCAGCAGCATGTTTTCCGTTGTACGCACCACGACAGGAATAACGATGATCGCCAGCGCGACCGCACCGGCCCAGCCGGAGTAATGCCCCATGGGCATGACCATGATCTCGTAGACGAACACGCCGATGACAATGGAGGGCGCGGACAGCAGCACGTCGTTGATGAAACGCACGGCCGGCGCGAACACATAACCCTTGCCGTACTCGGCCAGGAAGGTGCCTGCCATCACCCCGATAGGCGTGCCGATCACGATACCGAAAACCGTCAGCAGCAGACTGCCGACGATGGCGTTGATCAGCCCCCCCTCGCTACCCGGCGCTGGCGTGATCTGGGTGAAAACGCTCAGGTCGATGTACTGGGCGCCCTTCACGATCAGCACCCACATGATCCACGCCAGGAAGAACAGGCCAAACAGCGTGGTCAGGATCGAGGCCGTCAGGTTGAAGTAGTTGACGAACTTGCGACGTTGATAAAGGCTCATTTCCCGCTCCTCAGGTCTTTTTGCCTTCCTGACGCTCACCGAGTTTGACCAGCATCCACTTGGAGAGGCTGAGCACGATGAAGGTCACGATGAACAGGATCAGGCCCAGGGCGATCAACGAAGAGATCTGCAGACCGGAAGCCTCGTTGAACTCATTGGCCAGGGTCGAGGCGATGGTGTTGCCCGGATTGAACAAGCCCCAGGTCAGGTTGTGCGCATTGCCGATCACGAAAGTCACCGCCATGGTTTCCCCCAGCGCACGCCCCAGCCCCAGCATGATGCCACCCACCACGCCAGCCTTGGTGTAGGGCAGAACCACGTTCCACACCACTTCCCAGGTGGTGCAGCCCATGCCGTAGGCCGACTCCTTGAGCACCTGTGGGACGATCTCGAAGACATCGCGCATGACCGAAGCGATGAAGGGAATGATCATGATGCCCAGGATCACTCCGGCGGTGAACATGCTCACCCCGATCGGCGGTCCCTGGAACAAGGCCCCGATCAGCGGAATGCCCCCCAGATTCGAGGTCATCCACGGCTGGATGTGATCGGCAAAGAACGGCGCGAAGAAGAACAACCCCCACATGCCGTAAATGATCGACGGAATGGCCGCCAAAAGCTCGATGGCCGTACCCACCGGACGCTTGATCCAGTCCGGGGCCATTTGCGTAAGGAACAGCGCAATGCCAAAGCTCACCGGCACGCCGATCAGCATGGCGATAAGCGCGGACACCAGGGTTCCCACCATGGGCACGAGGGCACCGTACTCGTCATTGACGGGGTCCCACTCGGCATTGGTCAGGAACGAAAAACCGAATTGCTGCAGAGCCGGCATGGCACCGATCAGCAGCATGATGATAATGCCGGCGATGATCAACAACACCAGCAAGCCGAAGAAAACCGACAGTCCCTTGAATAGCCGGTCTCCCCACAAGCCCCAGAGTCGCGCACGCTCGTAGTAGGACGCGGACGCATCGCCTGTGTTGGTTGGCGTACTCATAAACACCTCATAGGCATGGGAAAGGGCCTGGCAGGATAACAAACCCGCCCAGGCCCTCCCAAGTCAAGGATTCAGAAATCGCGCGGACCCGAGGCCCGGCTTATTTCTGCACCATGCCAGCATCCCAGATGGCCTTGCCGGAGGCATCCTTGAATTCGGCGGCCCAGGTTGCTTCAACCATGTTGACAACCGCTTCCGGCATCGGGACGTAGTGCAGCTCATCGGCCATTTTCTGACCGTTGTGATAGGACCAGCTGAAGAACTTCAGCACTTCCTTGGCCACTTCCGGCTTGGCCTGATCCTTGTGCATCAGGATGAAGGTCGCGCCGGTGATGGGCCAGCTGGCCGCACCCGGCTGATTGGTCAGAACCACGCCGTAGCCCGGAGCGGATTTCCAGTCAGCGCCCGCGGCGGCCGCCTGGAAGGCTTCGGAGGTCGGAGAGACCGACTGACCACCCTTGTTCTTCAACTTGGTGTAGGCCAGGTTGTTCTGCAGTGCATAGGCGTACTCGACATAGCCGATGGAGCCCTTGACGCGACCGACATAGGAGGCTACGCCTTCGTTGCCCTTGCCGCCCAGACCGACCGGCCACTTGACCGCCGTACCGGCGCCGACTTCATCCGCCCACTTCGTGCTCACCTTTTTCAGGTAGTCGGTGAAGATCGCGGTGGTACCCGAACCGTCGGCACGGTGCACGATGGTGATTTCCGCATCCGGCAGGTTCACGCCCGGATTCATCGCCTTGATCTTGGCATCGTTCCACTTGGAGACATTGCCCAGGAAGATTTCCGCCAGCAGTTCGCCGTCCAGAACGATGTCACCGGACTTTACGCCTTCGATGTTCACGACCGGCACCACGCCGCCCATGACCATCGGGAACTGAACCAGACCCGACTCAGCCAGATCTTCGCCCTTGAGCGGCGCGTCGGACGCGCCGAAATCGACGGTCTTGGCCTTGATCTGCTTGATGCCGCCACCGGAACCGATGGACTGATAGTTCAGCTTGATGCCGGTCTTGGCGGCATAGGCTTCAGCCCACTTGGAGTAGATCGGGTACGGGAAGGACGCACCAGCGCCGTTGATCTGCTTCACATCGGAAGCGAACACACTGGAAGAAATCGACAGGCCGATCACGGCGCTGCCCAGAACGAGAGTCTTGGCAAGACGGTTCATGGGTTAAAGGCTCCTGAAGTAAATGATCAAGAAATCGTCGACGACACTATTTGCCGCCATTGGGCGGTGCCATCCCTGGCTCAGCAGCTTCCCGCACGCCCTTCCTGAAAGCGCCTGAGCACTTCCGGTCGTCCAGTGGTCTGGATTCTTGCTCACCGTCATGGCTCGTTCATGACGGCATTGTTAAATTTATATGACAATGTCGAACTTTCCAGTTTTTCCGGAAAGACACAACGAAAGCAGCTCCCCCGGCCCAGCTCGCTTTCGATCTCCAGCCTCCCGCCGTGACGCAGCAGGACATGCTTGACGATGGCCAGCCCCAGCCCGGTGCCGCCCCGTGAACGCGAACGGCCCACATCCACGCGGTAAAAACGCTCGGTCAGCCGCGGGATATGCTGCCGGTCGATCCCGAGCCCGGTATCCACCACCTCAAACACCCGCCCCTCAGGTGCAAGCCGCCAACGCAGGGTTATGTGACCGCCTGCGGGGGTGTATTTCACGGCATTGAACACCAGATTCGAGAAGGCGCTCTGCAGCTCACGGGTAATCCCGCGCATGCGCAGCGTGGGGTCGATTTCGCGGGCAATCACATGCCGATCCTCGCCGGAGAGCAAATCCGCATCATGAGCGATGCCTTCGAGCAGATCCGCCACCGGCACATCCTCGAACTGCGACTCCTGCGGCACCGTGGTTTCCAGGCGCGAAAGCAGCAACAAATCCTCAACGATGCGTCGCATCCGCTCCCCCTGCTGCTGCATGTTCAGCAGGATGCGCCGCATCTGTGGATCGAACTCGTCAGCCATGTCGTTGAGCGTCTCGACATAACCGGCCAGCACGGTAAGAGGCGTACGAAGCTCGTGCGAGACATTGGCCACGAAGTCCTGACGCACCGCCTGCAGGCGCTGCAGCGCGGTAATGTCGCGCCCGACCAGCAACATGCGGTCATCGCCGTAGGGCTGCAGGCGCAGACTGAGCTGGCGGCTTTCATCCACCGGCGAGGCAATTTCCAGCACGTGATCGAAGGGATCCTGGCGCAACCATTCGCCAAAGCTTGGACTGCGCAGGAATCCATCGATGCGCAACCCACGGTCGCGCCGCCCCACCCCGAATACATCGGTCGCCGCGCGGTTGAGCCACTCGATCTCCAGCTTCTGGTTGAGCACCACCGTGGCATCGGGGATGGACATCGCCGAATCGTGATAGCGACGCAACAGGCCGATCAGCCGGTGCTGACGCGCGAACCAGCGCCGCCAGGCGCGGCGTACCCGCCCCTGGATGGCACCCGGCACACCGATGGGCGGTGAGGCCCAGTTATGCCCGGTGGAGTTGCGTAAAAGCCGCCCCAGGCGAAGATGCAGGAACAGCACATAGATCAGCAGCCCCAGGACAAGCCCGGCAAGAACGGCTTCGAACACAGCACCGATCAGCGCACCGCCCCCGGCGGCAAGAACCAGCAGCGAATATTCCTGAACCCAGGCGTCGCGCATCGCGCGCTCAGACCTTGCTGGAGAAGCGGTAACCGACGCCGCGCACGGTCTGGATCATGGCATCGAAGCTCTGTACCGACAGCGCCTTGCGCAAGCGCAGGATATGCACATCCACCGTGCGCTCCTCGACGTAGGCATTACGTCCCCAGATGCGATCAAGCAGCTGGGCACGGGAGTACACACGCTCCGGATGCGTCATGAAGAACTCCAGCAGACGGAATTCGGTCGGCCCCATGTCCAGCGGCGTTTCATTGGCCATCACGCGGTGACTGGACGGGTCGAGCACCAGACCGTCGATCTCGATCACACCACTCTCCCCATCCGGCGCGGCGCGGCGCAGCACCGCCTTGATGCGCGCCAGCAGCTCGCGCGGGGAAAAGGGCTTGGTCACATAATCATCCGCACCGGATTCCAGGCCGGAGACTTTGTCCTCCTCCTCCCCGCGCGCGGTCAGCATGATGATCGGCACATCGCGGGTCAGCTCATCGCGCTTGAGACGTCGCGCCAGCTCAAGGCCGCTGGCCCCCGGCAACATCCAGTCCAGCAGGATGAGATCCGGCAGGCGGCTGGACATCTGCTCGTAAGCCTCGGCCACATCGCCGGCCTCAATCATCTCGAAACCGGCGCGCCCCAGGGCAAAGGCCACCATTTCACGGATGGGTTTTTCGTCCTCAACGATCAGGATGGTCTTGCGTGACATGGGATTGCAACATTTTGGTCAGAGTCTGGCATACCAGCGGCATTAGAACGCACCAACATGACGCGCGAATGACAGCGCCGGGCCTTGGGGCTTATTTTGGACTAGCCGTCCCAAGCGTATCTTTTTAGCATAGCAAGCTTACTCATCGTGAGCTCATGACATGCCTTCCCAACCCCTTGCGCCGCCCCCTGCCCTCGACATCGTGAACCGCGATGTCGAGCGTGCGCTTGCCGAGGATATTGGTAGCGGTGATGCCTCTGCCGACCTGATTCCCGAAGACCGCCGCCTGCAGGCTCGTGTCATTGCCCGCGAAGATGCCGTAGTGGCGGGTCGCCCCTGGTTTGACACGGTCTTCGCCAGAATGGACCCCCGTATTGTCATTGACTGGCGGGTCGGCGAAGGCGAGCGTATCCAGGCTGATCAGACCCTGTGCACCCTGCACGGCCCGGCCCGCGCCCTGCTCAGTGGCGAACGCAGTGCACTGAACTTTTTGCAGACCCTGAGCGCAACCGCCACCCTCACCCGCCGGTATGTCGATGTGCTTGACGGGCTGCCCACTCGCCTGCTCGACACACGCAAGACCCTGCCCGGTCTGCGTCACGCGCAGAAATACGCCGTACGCTGTGGCGGCGGGCACAACCATCGCATCGGCCTGTACGATGCCATTCTCATCAAGGAAAACCACATTGCTGCTGCCGGCGGCATCACTCCCGCCGTCAATGCGGCACGAGAACGGCATCCAGGACTGTTCCTTGAAGTCGAGGTCGAAACCCTGAAGCAGCTTGAAGAGTGCCTCGAACTGAATGTGTCGCGCGTCCTGCTGGATAACTTCGACCTCCCACGACTGCATCAGGCCGTCGCCCTGGCCGGCGGTCGCGTTTCACTTGAAGCCTCGGGTGGAATCACCCTCGCTCATTTGCGTGCCGTGGCCGAAACCGGCGTGGACTTCATCTCCATAGGCGCGCTGACCAAGGACATCAAGGCCATCGATCTGTCCATGCGTTTCATTCCCGGCTGATCCCCTCCGGCTTGACGGTGCAAGCGCGCCGTCAAGCCGCTTCCCCCCAAAAAAAAACGAGCCCCCGGTTTGCCGACTCAGGTCACGGCAAACCGGGGGCTCGTTGTCCGCGCAGAGCCCGTGAGCCCCGCGAGGTTTGCGGCTCAATCCGCCTGCTTGCGCAGGAAAGTCGGAATGTCGAGGAAGTTGAGATCCAGGGCATGATTGCCCGCTGTGGCCGCCACGGCCGGACGTGCCGCCGGGCCGGCGCTGGCCGGGGCGTCCTGACGCACTTCATTGCTGACCACGACACGCGGCTTGGCCGGAGCGGCTTCCACCACCCCATTGCGACGCAGGCCGGTGGCTACCAGCGTGACACGCAGCTCGCCATTGAGCTCGGGGTCAATGGCGGTGCCCACCTTGACCGTGGCCTCATCGGAAGCCAGCTCGCGCACGACATCGCCGATTTCCATGAACTCGCCAATGGAAAGGTCGCCGCTGGAGGTGATGTTCACGAGAATGCCGCGCGCACCGGTCAGGCTGACATCATCCAGCAGCGGGCTGTGAATGGCGGCTTCGGCCGCTTCGCGGGCGCGATTCTCGCCCGTACCGATGCCGACGCCCATCATCGCGGGCCCCATCTCGGTCATGGTGGTGCGCACATCGGCGAAGTCGAGGTTGATGAGTCCCGGACGGGTAATCAGCTCGGAAATCCCCTGAACGGCGGTGTACAGCACTTCGTTAGCGGAGTTGAACGCTTCGATCAGGCTGGCCTGCTTGCCCATGACGGTCAGAAGCTTGTCATTGGGAATGATGATCAGCGAGTCGACATGCTTTTCCATCTCGGCAATGCCCTGCTGAGCCTGGTCCATGCGCTTCTTGCCTTCGAAGGAAAACGGCCGGGTCACCACGGCCACGGTCAGGATGCCCATGTCTTTGGCAATCTGGGCGATGACCGGTGCGGCGCCCGTGCCGGTACCGCCGCCCATGCCCGTGGTAACGAACAGCATGTCCGCACCACTGATCACTTCCTGGATGCGGTCACGGTCTTCCAGTGCGGCTTGGCGCCCCAGCTCGGGGTTTGCGCCCGCGCCCAGGCCCTTGGTGATATTGGCACCAATCTGCAGCTGGATGCGCGCCTCGCTCTTTTTCAGCGCCTGCGCATCGGTGTTGGCACAGATGTAATCCACACCTTCGATGCTCTTGGAGAGCATGTGGACCACGGCATTATTGCCACCGCCGCCGACACCGATCACCTTGATGTTGGCATTATCCGAATACGAATCAACAAGTTCGAACACAGTCGTCATGCTCCAATCTCCTCTGATCTGATTTTATCGCGCCAATAGACAGGGCGCCCCATCAGAAATTGCCCTTGAACCAGCGTCTCATTTGATCCCACAGGGGAAGCGCGGAAATCTCCGTTCCTCTTCCCGTGACATTCCCCCGCGTCATTTGCTCGATGCCGTGCAGTAGCAGGCCCACTCCGGTGGCATGCTGGGGGTTCTGCACGATTTCCCGAAGGCCAGTGGCACGCTGGGGCACGCCCAGCCGCACCGGCATCTGGAATATTTCCTCGGCCAGGTCGACCAAGCCGTTCATGCGCGCGCTACCACCGGTCAGCACCACTCCGGCGCGTATCAGCTCCTCGTAGCCGCTGCGGCGCAGGATGTCGCGCGCATGAACCAGAATTTCGTCCATGCGCGGCTCGACGATTTCCGACAGGCTGCGCCGGGTGATGCGTCGGGGCGGTCGTTCGCCCACGCTCGGCACCTCAATGGCCTCGTCACCGCCCTCGCCGCGCAAAATACAGGCGTGATTGATCTTGATCTGCTCGGCCGCATGCGCCGGCGTGCGCAGGATCACCGCGATGTCATTGCTCACCTGATCGCCCGCAATGCCGACCACCGACGAGTGACGCAACGCGCCGTCCACATACACGGCAATATCCGTGGTGCCTCCACCGATGTCGACGAGCGCCACGCCCAGCTCACGCTCGTCATCGGACAGCACGGCGCTGGCGGAGGCCGCCTGCTCCAGGATGATGCCCTCCACATGCAGACCGCAGCGCTCCACGCACTTCATGATGTTGTTCACCGCACTCAGCGCACCGGTGACGATGTGCACCTTCGCTTCCAGGCGCACACCGGACATGCCGATGGGCTCGCGGATACCGTCCTGCCCATCAATGACGTATTCCTGAGGCTGCACGTGCAGGATGCGCTGCCCGTCGGGCAGGGCAATCGCACGCGCCGAATCCATCACCCGGTCGACATCGTCCTGGCTGACCTCACGCTCCTTGATGTTGGCCACCCCGTTGGACACCTTGTTCTCGACGTGACTGCCGGCGATCCCCACCCAGACGGCATTGATCTGGCAACCAGCCATCAGCTCGGCTTCCTCGATGGCCCGCTGTATGGACTGCACGGTGGACTCGATATTGACCACCACGCCGCGCTTCAGGCCCCGCGAGGGATGACTGCCGAAACCGATGATCTCCAGGTCACCCTGGCTTCCCACCTCGCCGACAATAGCGGACACCTTGGACGTACCCACGTCCAGCCCGACGATCAGCTGTTTTTCCAATTTCCTAGACATGACATTCAGGCCCCATTCGTTCTGACGCCGCGAGCCGGCCCGGTGGGCGGCACGGGACGCACGGATCCACTGTCCTTGTGCAGTGACTGCTCACCGGCCGCCGGCGGTTCCCGCCAGCTGACCGCAAACCCGTTCGTATGCCGCAGGTCGATACTGCCGACCCGCGCAATATGCTCTTTCAAGGCTGCCGGATAGACTTCAAGGAAGCGCTGCACCCGCGCCTCCACGTCCTGACGACCGGTGCGCAGCACCACGCCATTTGCCAGCAGCAGGCTGAGCGAACCGCGCTCGTCTTCGCGCACCCCGCCCAGGCCCAAGCCCACCTCACCGAGCACTTCACGCAGGGTCAGGTAGCGTTCCCACAAAGCCCAGTGCCGCCCCTGCGCGCCGGAGAGCGCCGGCAGGGCCAGCACGAAATCGTCGATGGGCGGCGAAAACAGCTCGCCACGCACATTCATTACCTGTCCGCCCCCCCAACGGGCCAAGGGAACGTGCTCTGTCACCTGAATCCGCAAGGTATCCGGCCACTCGCGCACCAGCACCACCTCGTCCACCCAGGGCACCTCGCCCACTGCTTCACGTGCCCGGTCCAGATTCATTGCCAGGAACCCCCGTGCAATCTCTGCCTCGACACGCGCCCGCAGCTGATCCGCTTCCAGATGCTGATGCACACCATCGACCTGCACCTGCCGGACCGGCAGGGTTTGTGGCGCCATCAGCCAGGCATATCCCAGATGCAACACATACAGCACGGCCCCCAGTGCCGCGAGGTTGAACGCCGGAAGCAACCACGGCCGCGGATCCAGGTAACGCAACAAAGGCTGCAACGCTTTCCCGAAATCCCGCTCCCCGGTCTTCCCCGCCTGCCGCCCCGCCACACGCGGCGCGGCAGGCCGCTGCGGCATGAGCCGCTGCCACAGCGGCGGCTTCTTGCGCACCGCCATTGAGGCGGGCTTGCGCGCGTTCCGGTCGTTGCGGTCGCCGAACAGCATCGCGTGCTCCGTCAGCCCGAGGCACTGGCCAGCGTGCCCGCCAGGATGCGCAACACCAAGGCGCCGAAATCGATGCCTGCCACACGGGCGGCCATAGGCACCAGACTGTGATCGGTCATGCCCGGAACGGTGTTCACCTCCAGAAGCCAGGGCTCACCGGCCTCGTCCAGCATCAGGTCCACCCGTCCCCAGCCGCTGGCGCCCACGGCCGCAAAAGCCTGCAACGCCAGCGCTTGCACCGACTGCTCCTGCGCCTTGCTCAGTCCGCTCGGGCACAGGTAACGGGTGTCATCCGCCAGATACTTGGCCTCGAAGTCGTAAAAATCATGCGGAGTTTCCAGACGGATGGACGGCAGGGCCTGTCCATCGAGAATTCCCACCGTGTACTCGGCGCCCTGCACGAAACGCTCGGCAATCACCGGACCGTAAGCTCGCGCCAGGGTGTAAGCCGCCGCCAGATCCGCTTCACGACGCACCTTGGACATGCCGATGCTGGAGCCCTCCAGCACCGGCTTGATCATCAGGGGCAGGCCCAGTTCGACGGCGGCTTCCCGGACATCGTTTTCCCCATTGAGGACACGGAAGGCGGGTGTGGGCAGGCGCGCACCGCGCCAGACCTGCTTGGTGCGCAGCTTGTCCATGCCCAGCGCGGAACCGAGCACGCCGCTACCGGTGTAGGGAATGCCCAGCACCTCCAGCGCACCCTGAATCACGCCGTCTTCTCCGCCCCGACCGTGCATGACGATGAACACGCGGTCAAAGCGTTCGCGTTCGAGCACGCCCAGAATCGTGTCGCGCCGGGCATCCACACCGACCGCCGCCACGCCCTGCTCACGCAGCGCCTCAAGCACGCGGGCGCCGCTGTTCAGCGAGACCTCGCGCTCGGCCGACCAGCCGCCCATCAATACGCCAACGCGGCCGAAGTCCTGTACGTTCATGCGCCTTCCTCCCGTGATTGCGCCGCCAGACGCGGGGCCACCGTTCCAACACTGCCCGCACCCAGCAGCAGGAGCACATCGTCCTCGTGCAGAACATCGCCCAGCAAGGCGGGCAGTTCCTCAGGCTGGGGAACGAACAGCGGATCGACCTGCCCTCGCAGACGGATGGCCCGCGCCAGACTGCGTCCGTCCGCTCCGGTAATCGGCGCTTCACCCGCCGGATACACCTCCATCAGCAGCAAGGCATCGGCACGCGAGAGTACGGCAACGAAGTCTTCGAACAGATCGCGGGTGCGGGTGTAGCGATGCGGCTGGAAGGCCAGCACGATACGTCGCTGCGGCCAGGCGGCGCGCACCGCCTGCAGCGTGGCGGCCACCTCGCTCGGGTGATGTCCGTAGTCATCCACCACCTCGATCCGCCGCCCGGCAAGACACAGCTCACCGTAACGCTGCAGACGGCGACCGATGCCCTGGAACTCACACAAAGCCCGCTGCATCGCCTCGCGCGGGACACCCAGATCGCGTGCCACGGTCATCGCTGCCAGGGCGTTAAGCACGTTGTGGTTCCCCGGCAGATTGAGCTCGATGGACAGGGGCGCCTCGCCGGGAAACAACACCTCGAAGCGCGAACGCCAGCCATCGGCCTGCAGATTTTCGGCACGGACATCGCATTCGGCGGAAAAACCGTAGGTCTTCACCGGTCGAGCGATGCGCCCCAGGATCGCGCGTACACCCGGATCATCTCCACAGACCACGGCCAGTCCGTAGAACGGCAGGTTGTGCAGAAACTCCACGAAGGTATCCGTCAGCCGACCGACATCGCCGCCGTAGGTTTCCAGGTGATCCGCATCGATATTGGTAACAATGGCGGTCAGCGGCTGCAGATGCAGGAAGGAGGCGTCGCTCTCGTCGGCCTCGGCCACCAGATACTGCCCCTCGCCCAGCCGCGCGTGACAGGCACTGGACAGCAACCGCCCACCAATCACATAGGTTGGATCCAGCCCCCCCTCCGCCAGCAGGGACGCGGTAAGACTGGTCGTGGTGGTCTTGCCATGGGTGCCGGCCACTGCCACACCGAAGCGGAAACGCATCAGCTCGGCCAGCATTTCAGCGCGACGCACCACGGGAATGCGCCGTGCCTGCGCGGCCTGCAGCTCCGGGTTGTCAGGACGTACCGCACTGGAGATCACCACCACGTCGGTATCCCCCAGGTTTGCACCTTCGTGACCGATGGCCACCCGTGCCCCTAGCTGACGCAGGCGCGCCACAGCCGCGCCCTCCGCCAGATCCGAGCCACTGACGGCATACCCCAGGTTCAGCAGAACCTCGGCAATGCCGCTCATTCCCGCGCCGCCGATGCCAACAAAATGAATGCGCCGCACCCGGCGATGAAAGCCCTCCCGCGCCAGCACCGCCGGAGCGGGCGACAGCGGCGCCACGGTGGCAGGCTGCCTTTGTGTCGGGGTTCCGGATGGGCGATTCATCGCTTTTTTTTCTCCGCGATCAGTTGCATGCAGATTTCGACCACTTGCGCCGTGGCTTCCGGACGACCCAGCTCACGCGCCGCACGGGCCATGGCCAGCAGGTACGCACGGTCCATGCACAGGCTATCGAGCTCGTCGGCCAGACGTGCCGCGTCCAGGGCGCTTTCTTCTACACGGCGGGCCGCACCGTGGCGCACCATCCATTCGGCGTTGCGCGTCTGATGGTCGTCCACCGCATGCGGGTAAGGCACCAGCAGGGCACCGACCCCGGCAGCGCACAGCTCCGCCACGGTCAAGGCGCCCGCACGGGCAATGACCAGATCGGCCCAGCCATAGGCCTCGGCCATATCGGCGATAAACGGCTCCACTTCGGCCTCTACCCCCGCCCCGCGATAAGCGGCACGCGCCGCATCGACATGCCGCGCGCCGCACTGATGGCGGACCATGAACCCTCTCGTTCCCTGCAGGCGCGCCAGTGCCACCGGCACGGTTTCATTCAGGGCGCGGGCCCCCAGGCTTCCGCCCATGACCAGCAGGCGCAGCGGCCCCGTGCGGTAGGCGAAACGCGCTTCGGGAAGCGGCAACCCGGCAATCGCCGGACGCACCGGATTGCCGGTTTCAACGGCACCCCGCGCGTTCGGAAAACTGCCGGGATAGGCCTCCATGACGCGCTGGGCCAGTCGGGCCAGCACGCGATTGGTCAGACCGGCCACAGCGTTCTGCTCGTGAATGGCCAGCGGCACACCCATCAGCCGCGCCATCAGGCCGCCGGGACCGGAGGCAAAACCGCCCAACCCCAGGGCCAGCACCGGGCGATGGCGCCGGATGATGCCCGCCGCCTGCACGCAGGCGCGCAGAAGATTCCACGGCGCCGCCAGCCGGGTTTGCCACCCCTTGCCGCGCAATCCCCCGATGTCCAGCCACTCGATGGGCAAGCCGGCTTCGGGTACCAGACGGGCCTCGATACCGTTGCGCGTGCCCAGCCAGAGAATGTCCATGCCCCGCTCGCGCAAGCCTCGCGCAACCGCCAGTGCCGGCATCACATGCCCTCCGGTGCCGCCCGCCATGACCAGTACGGTGCGGTTCATGTCGCGTTCCTCTGCACACCCGGGATCGGCTGGCTGGCTTCGTGATAGACGCGCATCAACAACCCCAGACCGACGCAGACCACCATCAGGCTGCTGCCGCCATAGCTCATCAAGGGTAGGGTCAGTCCTTTGGTCGGCAGGGCCCCCATGTTCACGCCCATGTTGATGTACGCCTGCAGCCCCAACCACAAGGTGATGCCCCAGGCCAGGTAGGCGCCAAAGGCTTGACCGGCTTCAAGTGCCCGGCGCCCGATCACGAAGCCGCGCCAGATAAGCACGCCATAAAGCAGGATCACCGAAAGCACGCCCAGCAACCCGAGTTCCTCGGCCAGCACGGCAAAAACGAAATCGGTGTGCGCTTCCGGTAGATAGAAGAGCTTCTGCACGCTGCTGCCCAGGCCCAGCCCCGTCCAGCCACCCGAACCGATGGCGATCAGCGCATTGGTCAGCTGGAAGCCCTTGTCGAACGGATCGGCCCAGGGATCCTTGAAGCCCAGCAGACGCTCGACGCGGTACGGCTCGGCGTAGACCAGCATGACCGCCGCAACCGTTGCCAGCGTGCCGCCGACAATGATCCAGCGCAGATTGGCGCCTGCCAGAAACACCATGCCCATGACCGTGGCCACCAGCACCGCCGACGAACCGAAATCCGGCTGCATGAGCATCAGTACGGCCGCCATCCCGGCAACCAGCAGGGGAATGAACAAGCCCATGAAACTGCCGCGCACCCGCTCGCCCCGCGCCACCAGATAGGCCGCCACATAGGCGATAATCAGAAGGCGCGCCGATTCGGCGACCTGCAAGTTGAAAATCCCCAGAGGAATCCAGCGCTGCG
The DNA here is from genome assembly GCA_028696185.1 of Halothiobacillaceae bacterium. GTDB lineage: Bacteria > Pseudomonadota > Gammaproteobacteria > Halothiobacillales > Halothiobacillaceae > JAQVHL01. Next base: position 165,463 of record JAQVHL010000001.1, on the reverse strand, counting down.
CCCCGTTCACCTGCTTGCCGATCCCCGGCACCAGCACCAGCACCAGAAGGGCAAAAGCCAGCGCCAGCAGTGCCCAGCGCAGTTCCTGGATACGGCGCAGCGGAACGCGCATGACCAGTACCGCGCCGATAAGGCCCAAGCCCAAGGCCACACCCTGGCGTATCGCGTAGTAGTAGGGATTGCCCAGCTTGTCGCCCAGCGCGATCGAAGCCGAGGTCATGATGACGAAACCCAGACCGAGTATCCCGGCCCAGGCGAAGAGCAGCCAGCCGTCCAGCCGTATGCCCGACTCGCCCTGGGTCTCGCGCGCGACATCCGATAGCGGATGGAAAAGCCCCGTCGGCCCGGTGGGCCCGGTGGACCGATCCGTCCAGCGTTCACGCAAGGCACCGTAGAGACTCATGTGCCCTGCTCCTTCACACAGGCGGCAAACACCTCACCGCGTTCGGCATAGCCGCTGAACATGTCAAAGCTGGCGCAGGCCGGCGAGAGCAACACGGTATCCCCCGGCAAGGCCAGCTTGGCCGCGCGGCACACCGCATCGGCCATGTCGATGGCGAAATGCAGTGGCGCCGTACCGTCCAGGGCATCGGCCATGAGCCGGGCATCGCGGCCGATCAGCACCACCGCACGCGCTTTTTTGCACACCGTATCGCGCAGCACGCTGAAATCCTGCCCCTTGCCCTCGCCCCCGGCGATCAGCACCACCGATCCCGGCGTACCGTCCAGCGCCGCCAGCGTGGCGCCGACATTGGTTCCCTTGGAATCGTTGATCCAGTCCACCCCGGCCAATCGCCCCACCCATTCGCTGCGGTGTGGCAGCCCCCGGAACTGTGCCAGGGCGTCAAGAACACGCGTCGGCGCCACGCCGGTGGCTTCAACCAGTGCCAGCGCGGCCAGCGCATTGGACACGTTGTGCCGTCCACGCAGACTCAGCGCCGTCTCGGGCAACAAGGCCTGCGCACCGCGCGCCAGCCACATGACGCCGTCGCGTTCGATGAGCCCGTAATCGCCCTCGCCCGGCGCCTCCAGACCAAACCCGATGCGCCGGTCACAGGACGAAGACAAGGCACGACTCCAGGCGTCCTGCCGGTTGTAGACAGCCGTCGTGCAGTGTGAATACACCCGCCCCTTCGCCTTGGCATAGGCTTCAAGACAGCCATGACGATCAATGTGATCCTCGCTCACGTTGAGCACGGTGGCCGCCAGAGGCGCCAGACTGTCCGTCATCTCCAGCTGGAAGCTGGACAGCTCCAGCACGAACAGATCAGCCTGCGGCTGCTCCTGCCACAGTGTCAGCGCCGGTGTACCCAGATTCCCGCCGACGGCGGCCTGCACCCCGGCCGCTGCAAGCAGATCCCCGACCAGACGGGTGACGGTGCTTTTTCCATTGGAACCGGTAATGGCCAGTACCGGACGCGGGCAGCGACGGGCGAACAGCTCGATATCGCCAATCACCTCAACCCCTCGCGCACGCGCCTGAGCAATCGAAGGCTCATCAGGGGACAGCCCGGGACTGAGCACGATGCACGAAGCATCCGCAAAGGTCTGCGCCGTGAAAGGCCCCAGACGGGACTTCGCCTGGGGGACCAGCCTAAGCAGCGCATCCAGCCCCGGCGGGGTCAGGCGGGTATCGGCCACGACGAAGGAACGCGCTTCGCCGATCAGTTGCCTGACCACCGAAAGTCCCGTCGTGCCCAGCCCCGCGATGACCGTCGTCATGTTCAGCGCACCTTCAGCGTGGCCAGGCCGATCAGCACCAGGATCACCGTGATGATCCAGAAGCGCACGATCACTTTCGGCTCAGGCCAGCCCTTGAGTTCGAAATGATGATGGATGGGTGCCATGCGGAAAATCCGCTTGCCCGTCAGTTTGAAGCTTGCCACCTGCAGGATGACCGACAGGGTTTCCATCACGAACACCCCGCCCATGATGAACAGCACGATTTCCTGCCGCACCATCACCGCAACCACCCCCAGCGCGGCGCCCAGCGCCAGCGCACCGATGTCGCCCATGAAGACCTGGGCGGGATAGGCGTTGAACCACAGAAAACCCAGCCCCGCGCCGACCATGGCTGCACAGAACACGGTGAGCTCACCCACCCCGGCGACATACGGAATCCCCAGATAGCTGGCGAATTTGAAATTACCCGTCGCGTAGGCAAAGATGGCCAGCGCCCCTGCCACCAGCACGGTCGGCATGATGGCCAGACCGTCCAGACCGTCGGTCAGGTTGACCGCGTTCGAGGAGCCGACAATCACGAAATAGGCCAGCAGGATGTAGCCTGCGCCCAGCGGAATCAGTACATCCTTGAACAGCGGCAGGCTCAGGCTGGTTTCCACCGGTGTGCTGGCCAGCGCGTAGAGCACGCCTGCAGCCGAAAACCCGATCAGCGACTGCCAGAAATATTTGGCCCGCGCGGACAGCCCCCGCGAGTTGCGCTTGCTCAGCTTCAGGTAATCGTCCATGCCGCCCACCACGCCGAAAGCAAGCGTCACCAGAAGGGCGATCCACACATAGACGTTCGACAGGTCGCCCCACAGCAGGATGGCCACGGACATTGCCACGAGCATCAGCGCGCCACCCATGGTCGGCGTGCCCGCTTTTGCCTGGTGGCTTTGCGGCCCATCGCCACGAATGGGCTGCCCGGCCTTGACACGCTGCAACCAGCGGATCATGCCCGGCCCCACCCACAGGGCGATCAAGAGCGCAGTCATCACGCCCAGGAGGGCGCGCAGGGTGAGGTATTTGAACACCCCGAAACCACTGTAGTACTGCGTCAGAAAGTCAAACAGGACCAATAACATTCAGGCAGCGCTTCCCGATTCTGATTTACTTTTTTCCGGCTCTCCCGCCGTATTCACATCCGTTTCCGGCGCCGTCAGCAAGGCCGACACGACCTGCTCCATGCGCATGAAACGCGACCCCTTCACCAGTAGCACCACCTCCGGAGCCAGCTCCGCACGCAGTGCCCTCAGCAGTTCTTCCAACCCGGCGAACGCCCTTGCGCCGTCACCGAAGCCTTCGGCGGCTCGCGCCGCCAGAGGCCCCAACGCGTACAGGCGCCGCACGCCCAGCGCTCGGGCCTGCTGTCCCGCCTCGCGGTGCAGCGCCTGCCCGGCCTCGCCCAGCTCCCCCATATCGCCCAGCACCAGCCACGACTCCCCCCCCAGCGCTTTCTGGGCGGCAATGCCCGCCGCCAGCGAGTCGGGGTTGGCATTGTAGGTATCGTCGAGCAGCAGGGCGCCCGAGGGCAGGCGATGCGGATTGAGCCGGCCCTTGACCGGCGTCATCGCTTCCAGCGCCTGCCGGGCAGCTTGCGGCGCCACATCCAGCGCCTGTGCAACACACAGGGCCGCCAGTGCATTGGCCGCGTTATGCCGACCGGGCAGGGGCAGACGGACGGTAAGACGCATCGCACCTTCAAGCTGCAGCTCGCCCCCCGTACCCTGCGCCTGCCAGTGACCACGCAGATCGGCCTCGGGATGGCCTTCCAGACTGAAGCCCAGACACCGCCGTCCGGCATTGATTTCCCGCCACCAGGCCGCACCCGGCGAGTCCAGGTTGATGATCGCCACCCCGTCCGCGCCCAGCCCCGCGTAGATTTCGCCCTTGGCCCGCACCACACCGTCCGGTCCGCCAAAACCTTCCAGATGGGCACGTCCGGCCATGGTCACCAGCGCCACATCCGGGCGGACCAGCGCCGTAAGTTCGGCAATTTCGCCGGGATGGTTCGCCCCCATCTCGACAATGGCATAGCGGGTGTCGGGCGACAGGCCCAGCAGGGTCAGGGGCACGCCGATATCGTTATTCAGGTTGCCGAGCGTCGCCTGGGTCGGCCCTTGCCGGGCGAAAATCGCATGCAGCATTTCCTTGGTCGTGGTCTTGCCGTTGCTGCCGGTCACTGCCACCACACGCAGCGGCAGACTGGCCCGCCAGGCGGCGGCCAGCTGGCCCAGGGCGCGGCGCGTATCGGCCACCACGATCTGGGGCAGGTCCAGGGATTCGCTCCCACGTTCGACCAGGGCCGCGGCGGCGCCGTGTTCGCGAGCCATTTCCAGATAGGCATGCCCATCGTGATTCGGTCCGCGCAGGGCAATGAACAGCGTGCCGGGCACAAGCTTACGGGTGTCCGTGGACACACCGGCAAACGCGCGCTCTGCATTGCTCGCGTTCGGGAAGAGCTGTCCGTCCACGGCGGCGGCCACCTGTGCCAGCGTCCAGCGAATCATGCACTCACCTCCCCAAGCCATCCGGCCAGCGCCTCTTGTGCCACCTCGCTATCTGAAAAAGGCAACACGCGCGCGCCAATCCTCTGTTCGGTCTCGTGCCCCTTGCCCGCAATCAACACGATGTCTTTGACCGTCGCCTCCCGCACGGCTTGCTCGATGGCGCAGCGCCGGTCACGCTCAACCCGTGCCCGATCCGGGGCATCCATCCCTTCGAGGATTTGCGCAACGATCTCGTCACCGTCCTCTGCGCGTGGATTGTCGTCGGTCAGCAACACCACGTCGGCCAGCGATTCGGCCACCTGCCCCATCAGGGGACGCTTGCCTGCGTCGCGCTCGCCGCCGCAGCCGAAAACACACCAAAGACGCCCTTCCGGCGGCAGATGGGCGCGCAGGGCACTCAACACCTGCGCGAGCGCATCCGGGGTATGGGCATAATCGACCACCACGCGCGGCTGTCCTTCTGCGCCCAGGGTCTGCATGCGTCCTGGCGGAGGGCGCACATCGCTCAGGCACGCCAGGGCTGTTTCCAGCGGCATGCCCAGGGCCAGGAGCGTCGCGCAGGCCGCCAGCAGATTGCTCGCGTTGAACGCTCCCAGGAGCGGACTGCGCAACTCGCCCTGCCCCAGCGGGGTATGCACCTCAAGACGCATCCCACTGTCTGTCATGCGCAGATGACGCCCGCGCACCCGCTGGGCATGAGTCGCTTCCCAAGGCACGTCTCCCAGGCCATAGGCCCAGGTCGAGACGCGATCGCCAATTTCTTCCAGCAGGGCTCGCCCGAATGGATCGTCCATATTGACGATGGCCTCGCCCAGTCCCTCCAGGCTGAACAGACGGGCCTTGGCACGGCCATAGGCGGCCAGATCGCCGTGATAATCCAGATGATCGCGGGTGAGGTTGGTGAATACCGCTGCGGCAAACTCGACCCCGGCCACCCGCTCCTGCGCCAAGGCATGCGATGAGACTTCCATCGCCACATGCCGCGCACCGGCATCACGCAGCTCAGCCAGCGTTGCCTGCACATGCAGCGCGTCCGGGGTGGTGTGCGTACCGGGCGTGAGCTGCCCGTACAAGCCATTCCCCAGCGTACCTATCAAGCCAGTGGGGCCAACCGCCTCGCTCAGCGCCTGGGCAAGGAAGTGGGTGACGGAAGTCTTGCCATTGGTGCCGGTGACCCCGATCACGCGCAGCGCACGCGAAGGGGCGCCGTAGTACCGGGAGGCGATGAGGCCCAGTTTCGCCGCAAGCGCCGGCAAGCGCAGCACCGGCACGGCAGTGCTGCTGAGATCTCCGGCAGCGGCATCGAGCACCACGGCGCTCGCCCCGCGGCGCAGGGCCTCTTCCACATGGGCTCGCCCGTCATGAGTTGCACCGGGCAAGGCCAGAAAAACCTGTCCGGCCTCCAGTTTCCGGCTGTCGGCGCATAAACCCGACACCGGCAGAGCCGGTGCTTCGCCCACCCCACCCATGCCGTACAGCAATTCGCGCAGGGTCATCATGTCCGTGCCTCCGGCGCGATGCGCGCAATCTGCTGGCCCGCGGGCAGATCATCCGGCGTGACATTGAGCAGGCGCAGCGCACCGTTCATGATGCGGGAGAAGATCGGCCCGGCGACCTGACCACCGTAGTAAGCACCCTCGCTGGGTTCGTCGATCATCACCACCAGGGCCAGTCGCGGGCGACTCGCCGGCGCGACGCCGGCGAAAACAGCGACATATTTATCGCTGGCATACCCACCGGCTTCGGACTTGCGCGCCGTGCCGGTCTTGCCGGCCACGCGGAAACCCGCCACACGGGCACGCGTCCCGGTACCGCCATCCTTGGTCACTTCTTCCATCATGCGCAGCATGACGTCAGCCACCTCGCTGGAGATGACGGGCTCCCCCTCGGGCGGCACATCGACACGCAGCAGGGATACCGGCACACGCCGACCGTGATTGGCCATTACGGCATAGGCTTGGGCAAGCTGGGCGGCGGTCACGCTCATCCCGTAACCGTAAGCATGGGTGGCGATATCCGAACCGCTCCAATCGCGGAAGTGCAGCAGGCGGCCGGAGGATTCACCGGGGAAGCCAAGCCCGGACGCATGGCCGAAGCCGAGCCGGTCGTAAAGATCCCAGAGACGCTCCTTGCCGATGACCATGGCCATCTTGGTCACGCCAATATTGCTGGATTTTCGGATGACGCCCGTGACATCCAGCAAGCCGTAGTTGTGGTGATCGCGGATGGTGAAGCGGTCAACCTTCATGTAACCCGGCGCGGTGTCGATCGGGCTTTCCGGACGGAACTTGCCGCTTTCCAGGGCGGCAATGACCGAAAACGGCTTCATGGTCGAACCTGGCTCGAACATGTCGATCATCGCGCGGTTGCGCAGCGCTTCGGGACGGATGTCCTGACGGTTGTTCGGGTTGTAGGACGGCAGGTTGACCATCGCCAGGACCTCGCCGGTGCGCACGTCGAGCAGCACCGCCGTACCCGCCCTGGCGGCATTTTCCTCCACACCGACTTTGAGCTCGCGGTAGGCGAGGTATTGCAGGCGCCGGTCGATGGACAGCGGTACGGTCTTGCCCGGACGCGCTTCGCGGATCATGTCCAGCTCTTCGACCACACCACCGCGCAAATCCTTGATGACGCGGCGCGCCCCCGGCTCACCGCGCAGCCACTCGTCGTAGGTCCGCTCTACACCTTCCTGCGCCTCATCGTCGATGTTGGTAAAACCAACGACATGCGACATGACCTCGCCACCGGGGTAGAACCGACGGTATTCACGTTGCAGATACAGCCCCGGTACACGCAGGGAGCGCACCTGCTGCCCCACTTCCGGTGGCAGATGACGACGCACATACATGAACTGGCGCTCGGCCTGCCCCTGAACATCGCCGATCAACTTGCGCGCATCCATACCCAGAATCTGCGCCACGGCCGGCAGGCGGTCCAGATGCTGGGACAACTCGCGCGGATTGGCCCACACGGTTTCCACCGGCACGCTGATCGCCAGGGGCTCGCCATTGCGATCGGTAATCTGCCCGCGATGCGCGGGGATCGGCAGCACCCGCTCGTGACGGCGGTCGCCCTGACTGGCCAGAAATTCGCGCTGCTCCACCTGCAGATGCACGGCACGCCAGGCCAGTGCATTGGCCGCCACAAAAAACAGGACGAGCACAAGCCCCTCGCGCCAGTAACGGCGCAAGGGGCTTGTCTGCTCATCCTGCTTCTTTGTGACGTTCACCGCCATACCATCACCATGTCAGCCCCTTCCGGCGGACGCATATCAAGCCGTTCGCGCGCCAGGGTTTCGACCCGTCCATGGGCCGCCAGCGCGCCTTCTTCCAACTGGAGTCGCCCCCAGTCAGCTTCGAGTTCGTCGCGTTCGTGCTGCTCCACTGTCAGCGCGGCCAGATACGCGCGCCCCATGTACTCGGCATGCACAACCGCCACGCCACTACCGATGACGGCCGCACCCAGCAGGGCGACCACCCAATTCATTGCCCGCCCTCCGCGCGGCGGCTGGCCACGCGCAGCACGGCACTGCGTGCGCGCGGATTGCGTGTCAGCTCGTCCTCACCCGGCATGCGCGGCTTGCCCAGCACACGCAGCTGCGCCGGCGCCGTTTCACGCCCGAGCAAATCAAGCTCAGGGCGCGAGGCGTCGCGCATGAAGCGCTTGACGATACGATCTTCCAGCGAATGAAAGCTGATCACTGCCAACCGCCCCTCCGGCGCCAACACCTGCACCGCCCCGGCCAATCCACGTTCCAGCGCTTCGAGCTCGCCATTGACGTGGATGCGCAGAGCCTGAAAACTGCGGGTGGCCGGGTGCTTGCCGATCTCGCGCCCCGGCACGACAGCGGCGATCAGCTCGGCCAGCTCGCGCGTACGACGCAGCGGCGCCTGCTCCCGACGCGCCACGATTGCGCGTGCGATACGCCGCGAGTGGCGCTCCTCACCCAGCCGCCACAACACATCGGCAATCGCCTCTGCCGAAGCATGGGCCAGAAAATCCGCTGCCGACGACCCCTCTGCGGGGTTCATGCGCATGTCCAGAGGACCGTCGCGCATGAAACTGAACCCCCGAGCGGCATCGTCCAGTTGCGGCGAGGACACACCAATATCCAGCAGCACGCCTTCAACCCGCCCCACCAACCCCAGGGCGTCCAGACGCGGCGCCATTTCGGCGAAACTGGCCGGATGGATGACTACCCTCGCGTCTCCCCCCATGCGCTCCTGCGCCACGGCAATCGCCTGCGGGTCACGGTCGAAGACGTGCAAACGCCCCGCCGGCCCCAGGCACTGCAAAATCCGGGCAGCATGTCCGCCACGCCCGAAGGTGCCGTCCACATAAACCCCATCCGCACGGATAGCCAGCGCTTCAAGCGCCTCGTCCAGCAGAACGGGAACATGGGACAAAACAGCAGCCTCGCAGGAGGCCTGTTCGTTCGAGCGGCTCACAGCGACAGGTTCTCCAGAGCGGCGGGCAGGGGAAAATCCGCTGCCTCGTCCGCCACATCGTCATTCAGGAACTCTTCACGAAGCCGGTTCCACGCCACCTCATCCCACAACTCAAGCCGCTTGCCCTGACCCACGAGCACGGCCGCTTTTTCCAGGCCGGCATACTCGCGCAGCGCCGCCGGGATCAGGATGCGCCCTGCCGCGTCCAGCGTCGCTTCCTCCGCATGACCGACCAGCATCAGCTTCATGCGCCGGGCCTGACGATTGAAGGTCGGCACAGCGTCGATCTGACGCTCGATCTCCTCCCAGGCGAGATAGGGATAAATAAGGAGGCAACGCTCATGAATATCGATGGTCACGATCAAGCGCCCGTTTTCTTCGGCAAAAGCGTCCCTGTGGCGCGTCGGAATAGCCAGACGCCCCTTGCCATCGAGATTCAGGCTGGTGATACCCCGAAATAAGGCCACCTTGCTCCACCATGCCCCACTTTTTCCCACTTCGCGCCACTATAGAACCACCCCGCCCCCTTTGCAAGGCAGGTTCATTCTTTTTCTTTTATGCACAAGGAGTTAGAGGAAAATCCCAGACAAGAACGCAACACGGCAAAGCCGCATTTTCATAGGCTTGCACAGGGCATCTAAGGCATTGCTTGAGCTTTTGACAGACAAGGGCAACACAGGGCGAAACGGGAAGATGAAGACATGAAAATCAGGGAAGATGATCCGTCGAAGACCGCCCCCACCCTGCAAATACCGGGAGACGCTCTTCTGCCAGGAAACGCACCTGGAAAAACAAAGAAACACAGCCCGGAAGGACGCGCCCGGGTGGCACGCGCGGGATCCCCCGGGGCATCGGGGACATCTGTTGCAACAAGGCAGGCCATGGATGGCGCACACGAACATCCATCACGCCAAGCGATTGATGTTCACAGACCGTCGCGAATTCACTTCGCATTGATCCGAGTTGAACAAGGGCAGGAAAGCCCTTTTTCAACAGTTAATATGAGGAGTCAGCCTGTAAGCCGGGTTCTGTCGTGGACTGTCATTCATCTGGGACGGCCGTCACCGGACGCCTCAAGCAGCCTACCCGGGAGCAGCGCGGGCCACGCCATCGCTCCCCTATTTGGCCTTGCTCCGGGTGGGGTTTGCCGTGCCGCGGAATGTTGCCACCCGCGCGGTGCGCTCTTACCGCACCTTTTCACCCTTACCGGATCCTTGCGGATCAGGCGGTTTGTTTTCTGTGGCACTTTCCGTGGGTTCACACCCCCCAGGCGTTACCTGGCACCCTGCCCTATGGAGCCCGGACTTTCCTCCACGCTTGCGCGCAGCGACAATCTGGCCAACTCCGGCGCGCATACTAACAGAACACCCCAAGCCGACCTAGAAGACACTTTGGCAACCTTCCCCATAGCCACACACAGGAACACGGACAACACGCATCGAATAAAAACTGCGACAATTCGCATCTTTCCCAGACGGTACCGGATTGTCTACATGCCCCTTCCCACCGCACGCTGCCTGCCCTACCTCGACACGGACCTTCCCGCCCCGGCCGCCCATCTGCTTACCCCCCTGCTCAGCAACACATTAGAGCTGCACTGGCAAGCCAACGGCTCCGCCCGCCTGACACCGACAGGAACGGAATCACTGGAAACACCCATGCCGCCGGAATGTGCACGCGAGCTTGCCTATTGGCTACATGAAACACTTTGGCTGAACGAGATCGGGGAAACCCGCCATCTCGAGGAAATCCTGCGACTGGCGCTCGCGGCCAATGAAAAAAGCATCGCAGCGGAAATGGCCGATGCACTGGCTACCGAAGCCCTCAACACCGGGAATTATTCCCTGGCACGAGAATACTGCGTTCGCGGACTCTCACCAGGCGAGGATTTTGCGCTGCTGCACACCCTGGGATTGGCCGAAGCGGGACTGGGCGACGAAAAACAAGCCATTGCCCACATGGAACGGGCCTTGAGCCTGAGCCCAGCCACCCAGGACGACCCGGCACAAGCCGGAGAAACGGCCAGCCTGATGAGCCATCTTGCCACCCTGCACGCCCGCGCCGGCGCCGCGTTTCGCGCCTACCACCTCCTGGAAAAGGCACGCGAGCACTATGCACAGGCCCAGAACCAACAGGGCGAAGCCGACACCCTGACCCAGATCGGCTTGCTGATGGCGACACAACACGACCTGCGCGCAGCACGACAGCACCTGGAAGAGGCGCGCGCCCTTTACCACAGCATTGGCGACGGCGTAGGGGAAGCCTCGGCCCTGCGCCAGCTCGCCCGCCTGCTCGAAGGCCGCAACAAAAACGAGTGGAGCAAGGAAGCCGAACAGTTTTCAGCAGAAGCACTACGACTGCTGGCCGAAAACGCGCAATGGGAAGATCTATCACGCCTTCTACTCAAGCTGGGACAAGCCCAAAAAAACCGCACATTGTTATTGCAATCCCTATGGATTGCCCTGCAGATCGCCCCCCGTCCCGATCTGCTTTCCAACCTGCGCGCCTCCTTATTGATGACAGCCGATGACAAACGCCTACAGGAATCCCCCTACATTGCCGCCGCAACACTAAGCCATATCGAGCAGGCTCCGCGCGACTTTCCACGCCACGCCGAAATCCACCGACTCGCCATTATTGAGCTCATCAGCTGCGCCCGTGAAAACGGGGTCGATGAAAACCACGTCCGGACCTGGATGAACGACCTGGCCCTCAACCCTGAGCAAGGTGTCATACAGAAAACCCTGCGCGTGATTGAAGATACCGTGAAAAAAAATGACTGGGCCTTTGACAATAGGCTGATGACAGGCTGATAATTCATACGCCCATTTCATATACCCATACAAGAGGTTCCACCGTGGATATCAATCTGAGCAGCCTTTCCGAAGACGAGCTGAATTCGCTCATCAACAACGCCAAGCGTGAACTGCAGCATCGCAAGAGCGCCCGTGTGACCGAGTTGCGCCGCGAAATCGAACGCATGGCCTCTTCGCTCGGCATCAGCGTTGGCGAACTCATGGGCCTGGAAAAAAGCGCACGCCGCAGCACGGCCGCTTCCACCAAGGGCATGCCGAAATTCGCCAACCCGGCCAATCCGAGCCAGACCTGGACCGGCCGGGGCAAACCGCCGCGCTGGTACAGCGACGCCATAGACGGCGGCGCCCACAAAGAAGACCTGATGATCAAGTAAGTTCCCGCAGGCAAGGCTGTCCCTCCGGCAGGCTGTTGAAAAGCACTCCTCAACGGCCTGCTGAAGGAGCTGAAGGGCTTGTCATGCCGGCTTCGTCCAGCGCCTGCGCCG
>JAQVHL010000001.1:0-153382 GCA_028696185.1 Halothiobacillaceae bacterium | reverse complement strand
TCAGCCCTTTTCCCCGGCTAATTCCAGCGCCTCGCGGTAGCAGGGCTTGCGTGCCAGAGAAAACACTTCCTGTGCAATTTCCGCACAATCGCGCACTGAAAGACCGGCCGACAACAAGCGGCGGATCATCACCCGTGCCTGCTCAGGAAAGACCTCCCCGGCCGTTATAAGGGCCGCCCCCTCCACCACCAGAACACATTCCCCACGCACTTGCTCGGGATGCGCCTCCATCCATTCGCACAAACCACTCAGGGAATCCTGACGGACGGTTTCATAGAGCTTGGTCAATTCACGCGCCAGAGTAATCCGTCGCGCCTCCCCCCAACTCTCACGCAAGTCATGCAAGCTTTCGAGCAGTCGATGCGGGGACTCATAAAAAACGACCGTACGGTTTTCCCCACGCAAGGAATCGAAAAACTCACGCCGCGCCCCACGACGCGCGGGCGGAAATCCCTCGAAACAAAAACGGTCGCTCGGCAAGCCCGCCACCGAAAGTGCGGCAATCATCGCACTGGGACCCGGAATCGGCGACACGGATAGTCCCGCCTCCAGCGACAAACGCACCAAATGAAACCCTGGATCGCTGACCAAGGGCGTGCCCGCATCGGACACCAGTGCGACAGTTTCCCCCGCGCGCATGCGCCCGACCAGTTCACCCGCCCGTTCGCGCTCGTTATGTTCATGCAGCGAAACCAGCGTGGTATTGATGGCGAAATGCTGCATCAGCTTGCGCGTGTGACGCGTATCCTCGGCCGCCACCACATCCACCTCACCGAGCACGCGGCACGCACGCGGCGACATATCCTCCAGGTTTCCCAGGGGGGTGGCGACGATATACAACGAAACCGCTGGGTTCATGCCCGATCAGCCTTTGAGGTTATACTTCCGTCGATTCAGATTAGCATGGGCGCGTAACGCAGCGCGCAAGAGGCCAAAGCGATGCAGAGCATATCAGGGATGTTGCCCCCCCTTCGCAAACCAGGACAGGCCGGATGGCCTGCCGGCTTGTCCCTGCTGTTGATGCTGGCACTGTTTGTCATTTCGGGCTGCGCGCCGTCCCCCAGCAAGACGCCCCCGCAGGACAGCGAGTTGCAGCGTGCCCTGCAAAGCAAGGATCCCTCCCAGATCGCACAAGGCTGGTGGCATGCTGCCGCGCGTGAAGACATGCCACAGCGTGCGCAATACCAGCTCAACGCCATCGAAACCGCCATAGACGCCGGGCTCGACCCCCTGGCCGAACGCTTTCTGAACGAACAACGCGACCGCGCCGCCTGGTCCGCCTGGCCCAAGCGCGCACAACTGATCCGGGGATACGAAAAACTCCGCCAGAAACAGGCCGTCGAGGCGCTCAATCTCATCCGCGACATCCCTGCGCCGCTCGACGAGGCGCTCGCGCGACGGCGCCTCGCCCTGCTCGCCGAAACCTATCTGGCCCTGGATTTGCCGTTTGACAGCGTACGCCAGCGTATCGCCCTCGAAGCACTGCTGAGCAACCCCGAGGATGTCGATGGCAACCGCCGCCAGCTCTGGAGCACACTGAATACCCTGCCTGCCGGACGCCTTGCCGAAGGCGAACGCCAGTTCACCGACGAACCGCTGGCCGGCTGGATCGCGCTCGCCCGCCTGTGGCGTACCCAGCCGCTAATGATCGACAACTGGCGTAAAACCCACGCCACGCACCCCGCCAGCGGGCGCTTCCTCGACCTGCTGCTTGAAACCCAGCCCCCGGTGGCTGGCGCCCCGTTGCAGCCCATGCCCGCCCATCCGCAAGGGCGCATCGCCCTGCTTCTCCCCCTTCAGGGGCGTTATGCTCCAGTGGCCAAGGCCGTGCAGGAGGGTTTCATGGCCGCTGCCCGACCGGCCGGTGCCGCCGTGGTCGTCTATGACAGCGGCATGGATCAGGCCGCACTGGAAGCGGCCTACCGCCGCGCCGTGGCCGAAGGCGCCAGCGCCATTATCGGCCCGCTCATCAAGGAGCAGGTTGCCCAGCTGGGCCTGGTCCACACGGCCCCCATTCCGCTGATCGCGCTGAATACGCCGGATGTTGCTGTGGCCCCGCCCCCCAACAGCTACCGGCTCAGCCTCAACCCGGAAGATGAAGCCCGTGCCGCTGCCGAACGCATGATCCAGGACGGCCACTACGATGTCCTGGCCCTCGTCCCCGCCACCCCGCAGGGCGAACGTCTGCTGACAAGCTTCGGAACCCGCCTGCGGGCGCTGGGCGGGCAGCTCGTCGACACGGGGCGGTACAGCGAAAACGAACATGTGCTGACCGAGGTGCTGCGCCCGCTGCTGCGCGCCGAAACTCAGAACCTGCGCCAGCAAACGCCACAGATCCGCCAGGATGCCACCGCGCTGTTCCTGGTCGCCAACTCACGCCGGGCGGCGGAAGTCATGCCACAACTGGCTTATTACGGTGCAGCGCGCTTGCCCGTCTATGCCACATCCGCTGCCTATGACGGGTTGCCCAAACCCACGCAGGATCGGGAAAAGCAGGGACTGATTTTTGCAGAAACCCCGCTGGTTCTCGCCGGTGCTCTGCCACCGGACGATCCCGCCTACAACCAGTTCGAGCAGGCCGCCTTCACCGGCTACCCGCGTCTGTATGCCCTGGGCCTGGACAGTTTCGCCGTACTCGGTCAGCTTGAGCGCCTGGGCCAACGCGGCGAAGTCGAGGGGCAGACCGGCACCCTGACCCTGGAAAACGACGGCATCCTGCGCCGCCAGCCGGTCTGGGCCGTTTTCCAGAACGGATATGCCCGACCGCTGGGCGCCTTACCCGAGATGTCAGCACCGGCCCTGCCCGGGCCAAGCGGCGGGATGAATGCCCCCATCCGCCCCTAAGCCTCGCGGAGCCCAGAGCGAGGATCTGGCCCGCGCCCACCTGGAAAAAAGCGGACTGACCTGGATTACCGCCAATTACCGGGCACGACAGGGCGAAATCGACCTCATCATGCGCGACGGTGCCACACTGGTCTTCGTCGAAGTCCGCGCCCGCTCCGCGCGCGGACTGGTCGGCGCACTGGACAGCCTCACGGCGGCCAAGCTCGCCCGTCTGCGCGGCACGGCCGAATCCTATCTTGCCGCTCACCCGCGCCTGGCCGGCGCCCCCTGCCGGTTCGATGTGGTCGCCCTGAGCTGGCCGGAGCAAGGCCGCCCGCACATCGAATGGCTCAAAGATGCATTTTAAGTGACCCGCAACATGCCCAGTCCCGTTGAACAACGCCTGCGCGAAAGCCTTGATGGCATTGAAAGCGCACTCCAGCCCATCGGCGATGAGCTGATGCAGGCCGCCGGATTGATGCTGCATACCGTCATCGGTGGTCAGCGCCTGCTCGTCTGCGGTGTACGCGAGCGCGCCACCCTGGCCGCGCACTTCGCCCGCCTGATGGTCGGTCAGTTCGAACACGAACGCCCCGGCCTGCCCGCCATTGCCCTGCAGGAGTTTCCCGGAGGCGAAGAGCCCTACGCCAAGGCCATTCGCGCCTTGGGCGGTGGCGGCGACGTCCTCTTTGCCATTGGACGCGATGGCCTGCATGGCCTGGAACCGGCCCTGCGCGCCGCGCGCGAGCGCGACATGCGTCTGGTCATCCTGACCTCAGGGCAAAGCGAGCATCTGCGCCCGAGCTTCTCTGCCGATGACAGCCTGCTCTGCCTGCCGCCGGGCCGGGCCCGCACCCTGCACGAGGCCCAACTCGTCGCCGTACACCTGCTCTGTGACCTCATCGACCGCCAGTTGCTGGGCCTGGAATGATGAGCCCCACCGCGCCTCAGCGCCTCGACGGCGCCTTACTCACCCGACTTGAAGCCGAACTCCCACCGGGCGCCTTATTGCACACCCCAGGAGATTGCTGGGCCTACGGCATGGACAACAGCCGCCGTCACCATTGCCCGCAAGCCGTGGCCCTGGTCAACGCGCCCGAACAGGTGACCGCCCTGCTGCGCCTGTGCCATGAGGCCCGCCTGCCGGTCACCGCGCGCGGGCGGGGTACCGGCACGGCCGGGGGCAGCGTACCGCTGGACGGCGGGCTGGTCATCAGCTTCGAGCGCATGAACCACGTCCTGGAGTTCATCCCGGAAGACCGGCTGATCGTCGTCGAACCGGGCCTCACCAACCAGGGCGTACAGAACGCGATTGCCGCCGAAGGCTTCTTCTGGCCGCCCGATCCCACCTCCTCCGCCATCTGCACCGTGGGTGGCAACATCGCCTGCAATGCGGCCGGGCCGCGTGCGGTCAAGTACGGCAGCACCCGCGACAACCTGCTCGGCCTGCGTGCCGTCGATGGTACAGGACGCCCCTTCCGCACCGGGGTACGCACCACCAAAGGGGTCGTCGGCTACGATCTGACCCGGCTGATTGCCGGCTCCGAAGGCACGCTGGCGCTCGTTACCGAGGCCACCCTGCGCCTGACCCCGCGCCCCGACACGGTACGCAGCCTGCGCGCCCTGTACACCGACATGAATCAGGCGGCCCATGCCGTGGCGCGCCTCATGGCACAACCGAACACACCCTGCGCCCTGGAGTTCATCGACGGTGCGGCCCTGCGCCTGATCCGCGAACATCAGGGGGCGCTCATCGACCCAAACGCCGGCGCCATGCTGATGATCGAGGTGGATGGGCCGGATGCCTGCATCGACCGTGCACTGGACGCGGTACGCGCAGCCGCCCGCGGCGAGGGGCTGCTGGATCTGTCGGTCGCGACCACTGCCGGGGAAGTCGAAGCCCTGTGGGCGGCACGCAAAGCGCTTTCACCCACCCTGCGCCATGTCGCGCCGAAAAAGATCAACGAAGATGTCGTGGTGCCTGTCTCGCGCATGCCCGCACTGATCGACGGGCTGGAGCGGCTCGCGGGCACCCACCGCATCGCCATTGTCAGCTTCGGTCATGCCGGCAACGGCAATATCCATGTCAACCTGCTGGTCAATCCCGACGACCCGCTGGAAATGACCCGCGCGCACCGCTGCCTGGACGAGGTCTTCGATCTTGTCCTGCGCCTGGGGGGCACCCTGTCCGGCGAGCATGGCATCGGCAGCGAGAAACGCGATTTTGTCGGGCGCGAACTGGATGACGTATCCTTGCAGCTGATGCACGCAATCAAGACGCGTTTTGACCCACACGGCATCCTCAACCCCCGGAAGAAACTGCCGTACACGGACAGCCCCCTTCCCGCGCCGACACCGCCGATGGACTGAACACCATGGATTTCACGCCTTCGAGCCTCGTCCCCTACGCCGGCAGCCTCGCCTTGCTGCTGTACCTTACGTCCACTGTGCTGCTGATCCTGCGCGTACGGCGCGGACAGACACCCGGCGAGAGCTCCCCCCTGCGCAGCACGGCGCTCGCCAGCGCCAGCCTCGCGCTGATCCTGCATCTTCTGACCCTTTACGGCTCGCTGTGCTGCGGCATGGCAGGGCACATGAACCTCAACGTACTCAATGCCCTGTCTCTGGTCGGCTGGCTCAGCACCCTGCTTATCCTGCTCGCCAGCCTGCGCCAGCCGGTCGAGAACCTCGAACTGCTGATCATGCCCCTGACCGCCTTCGCGCTGGCGCTGCAGTTACTAATTCCCTCACCATCCATGGCAGTGCGCGCCAACCTGCCCGGGCTTGACATCCACATTCTCGTCTCCCTGCTCGCCTACAGCCTGCTGACCCTGGGCGCACTGCAGGCCGGACTGCTCGCCTGGCAACACAATGCCCTGCACTCGCGTCAGCCCGGCGGGCTGACCTGGCGCCTGCTGCCACCGATGGAATCCGTCGAGCGCCTGATGTTCCAGTTCATTGGCGTGGGCTTCGCCCTGCTGACCCTGGCGTTGTTGACCGGCTTTGTTTTCCTTGAAGATGTTTTCGCCCAGCACCTTCTGCACAAGACGGTACTGTCGATGATCGCCTGGCTGATCTTCGCGGGCCTGCTGCTGGGGCGCTTCGCCTGGGGCTGGCGCGGCCGCACGGCCGTGCGCTGGACCACCGCCGGTTTTGTCGCTCTGCTGCTGGCCTACTTCGGCACCAAGATCGTGCTTGAGTGGGTCTTGGGAATCGGCCTCGACTGACATAAACTCGGGGTGTTTCCATCACTGACACGAACGTCTTGAACGATATACCCCTAGGTATCCTGATCGGGATACTGGCATTGCTGATTCTGCTCTCGGCCTTTTTTTCCAGCTCGGAAACGGGCCTCATGAGCCTCAACCGCTACCGACTGCGTCACAAGGCCCGCGCCGGCCATGCCGGCGCCCGCCGCGCCCAGGCGCTGCTCGAACGCCCGGACAAGCTGATCGGCCTCATCCTGATCGGCAACAATTTCGTCAATATCCTCGCCTCCTCCCTCGCCACCCTGATATTCCTGCGGCTGTTCGGCGATTCGGGCATTGCCATCGCGACAGGTGTCATGACCTTCCTGCTGCTGGTTTTCGGCGAAATCGCCCCGAAAACGCTTGCCGCACTGCACCCGGAGCGCATCGCCTATCCTGCGGCACGGGTTTACAGCCTCCTGCAGATCCCCATGGGGCCCCTGGTCACCCTGTTCAGCACGCTGTCCAACCTGCTGCTGCGCAGCTTCGGCGTACGCACAGACAAAGTGCCGGGAAATGCCCTGTCCACCGAGGAACTGCACACACTGGTGCGCGAATCCGCCGACCGCATCCCCGAACAGCACCAGACCATGCTCCTGAGCGTACTGGAACTGGAAAACGTCTGCGTCGAGGACATCATGATCCCTCGCGCTGAAATCTACGGCATCGACATCGACGCCCCCTGGCCGGAAGTCATGGAGCGCATCGTCGGCAGCCCCTACAGCCGGGTGCCGGTGTATCACGGCACGCTGGACAGCATTCTGGGTTACATCAATCTGCGCCGCCTGATTCCTGCCCTGCGCGAGGGCACCCTCACGCCATCCCTGCTCAAAAAGACCCTGCGCGAGCCCTATTACGCTCCGGAAGGCACGCCCCTGACCACCCAGCTGCTCAACTTCCAGCACCAACGCCGTCGCTTTGGACTGGTGGTGGACGAATACGGCGACATCCTGGGCATGGTCACCCTCGAAGACATTCTTGAGGAGATCGTCGGCGAATTCACCACCGCCCCGGAAACCTCCAACCCCGATGTACAGCCCACCGAAGATGGCGCCTACATCGTCGAAGGTGGCGCCCCTCTGCGTGAAATCAACCGCGAGTTGAACCTGAACCTGCCTACCGAGGAAGCCAGCACCCTCAATGGCTTCATCCTCGAATATCTGGAAACCCTGCCGGAAACCGGTGCCAGCTTCCTCTATCAGGGGCATTACTTCGAAGTGCTCAAAATCGAACGGCAAGCGGTACGCAAGGTATTGATCCGCCCCGAAACCCCGGCGCCAGACAGCGCATGAAAAAGGCCGCACCGGAACGTAGCGCCTACGTCTGCCAGGAGTGCGGCGCCCGCTCACCCAAATGGGCGGGGCAGTGTCCGGAATGCGGCGCGTGGAACAGCCTGGTCGAAACCCGTGCCCCCGCCCCTGGCAGCGCACGCGGACGGCATTACGCCGGCGCCACGGCCGAAGTCTGCCGTCTGGGCGATGTCCCCCCCCTGCACACCCTGCGCCAGAGCACCGGACTGGACGAGCTGGACCGTGTACTGGGCGGCGGGCTGGTCGCAGGCTCGGTGGTGCTCATCGGCGGCGATCCGGGCATAGGCAAATCCACCCTGCTCATCCAGGCGCTCGCTCAGATGGCCGCCGAAACGCCTGGGCTTTACGTCACCGGCGAAGAATCACTGCAACAGGTGGCCCTGCGTGCGCGGCGGCTCGGGCTATCCGCCGACAACCTGCAGCTGATGAGCGAAACGTCCATTGAGCGCATCATCGCCACCGCCGAACAGCTTAAGCCCGCCCTGCTGGTCGTCGACTCCATCCAGACCCTGCACAGCGATCAATTACAGTCGGCCCCTGGATCGGTCGGTCAGGTGCGCGAAACCGCCGCCATGCTGGTACGCCTGGCGAAACAGCGCGGCATCAGCGTATTCATCGTTGGCCATGTCACCAAGGAAGGCGCACTGGCCGGCCCGCGCGTGCTGGAACACATGGTCGACACCGTGCTGTACTTCGAAGGCGACAGCGGCAGCCGTTACCGTCTGGTGCGCGCGGTGAAAAACCGCTTCGGCGCCGCCAACGAACTGGGCGTATTCGCCATGACCGACCAGGGGCTCAAGCCGGTCAGCAACCCCTCGGCCATCTTCCTCTCCCGCCATGAACAGCCGGTAGCCGGCTCGGTCATCATGGTCACCCGCGAAGGCACCCGCCCGCTCCTGGTCGAGGTGCAGGCCCTGGTGGCCGACAGCCCGCTGGGCAACCCACGCCGCGTGGCCGTGGGCGTGGAACAGAACCGGCTGTCCCTGCTGCTTGCGGTGCTGCACCGCCATGGCGGGGTGGCCATGTTCGATCAGGACGTCTTCCTCAACGTGGTTGGCGGCGTGCGTGTGGCGGAAACCGCGGCAGACCTGGCGGCCCTGCTTGCCATACGCTCCAGTTTCCGCGACCGCCCACTACCCACTGATCTCGTGGTCTTCGGTGAGGTCGGGCTTGCCGGTGAGATCCGGCCCGTTCACGGTGGCCCGGAGCGCCTGCGCGAAGCCGCCAAGCACGGCTTCCGCCGCGCCATCGTCCCGCACGCCAACCTGCCTCCCCGCCCGATTCCGAACATGGAAATCATCGCTGTTCGCCAGCTGGGCGAGGCACTGGACGCCTGGCATGAACCCTGATACCGGCAGAGACGAGCAGGGCCGGTGCAGGCTATAATCCGCCCCCTGAATTTCTTCGCCGCACGAGAATCCCCATGCCCGCCGACAGTGCCGAAACCTCCGTCGTCCGCGCCTTCGAAAGCGACATGCACGAGCTGGAAAGCCTGGTTCAGCGCATGGAGCATGGCGAGCAGACCCTCGAAGAAGCCCTGGCCGACTTCGAGCGCGGCATGACCCTCTCCCGCCGGTGTCAGCAGGCGCTGGATGAAGCCGAACAGCGCGTCGCCATCCTGCTGGGCCAGCACGCGCAAGCCCAAGCGGAGCCTTTCGATCTTGGAAACAACTGAGTTCCAGGCTTACGTCCACGCCCTGCGTGAACGCACAGACGCCGCCCTGCGCCGCGTGCTGCCCCCGGCCGATGCCGTGCCGGTACGCCTGCATGCGGCCCTGAGTTACGCCGTACTGCAGGGCGGAAAGCGCATACGCCCGCTTCTGGTCCATGCCGCCGGCCATGCACTGGGCGCCTCCCCGGAGTTGCTGGATGGCCCGGCCTGCGCGGTGGAGCTGATCCATGCCTATTCGCTGGTCCACGACGACCTGCCGGCGATGGACGATGACGACCTGCGCCGTGGCCAGCCCACCGTACACCGCGCCTACGACGAAGCCACCGCCATTCTCGTCGGCGATGCCTTGCAAACCCTGGCTTTTGCACAGCTCGCCCGCGCAGAGGCAGGCGAGCGCCAGAGCGCCCTGCTTCACGCCTTGAGCGAGGGCGCCATGGACATGGTGCGCGGTCAAGCCCTGGATCTGTCGCTGGTAGGGACACAGACGGACATCGCCACCCTGCAAACCCTGCACGCGCTGAAAACCGGCGCCCTGATCCGTGCGGCCGTACGGCTCGGCGGGCTGTGCGCGGGCTCCCCCGAGGACCCACGCCTTGACGCGCTGGACAGCTACGCCCGCGCCATTGGGCTCGCCTTCCAGATCCAGGACGACATCCTCGACGAAACCGAGGACACCGCCACCCTGGGCAAACGCCAGGGCGCCGACCGCGCGCTCGACAAGCCCACCTTCGTCAGTCTGCTGGGCCTGGACAGGGCCCGTGAACGCGCGCGGCAGGAAGTGGAGCGGGCGCTCACCGCCCTGTCCGGCTTCGACAGCGCCGCCGATCCCTTACGCCATATCGCCCGCTACATCGTCGAGCGCAATCACTGATGCCCGAAACTCACCTGAACCGGCTTCTGGGCATCGACAGCCCCGCCGACCTGCGTCAACTCCCGGAAGGCGAGCTCCCCGAACTGGCCCAGGAGCTCCGCGGCTTCCTCCTGCACAGCGTAGCCCGCACCGGGGGGCATCTGGCCGCCAACCTGGGCGTCATCGAGCTGACCCTGGCCCTGCACTATGTCTTCGATACGCCGGAGGATCGCCTGGTCTGGGATGTCGGTCATCAAAGCTATGCGCACAAGGTACTGACAGGGCGACGGGATGCCTTTCCCAGCCTGCGCCAGCTCGATGGCCTCTCCGGCTTCACCAAGCGCAGTGAAAGCCCCTACGACCCCTTCGGCGCCGGGCATTCGAGCACCTCGATCAGCGCCGCGCTGGGCATGGCGCTGGCCTCCCGCGAGCAAGGGCTTCAACGCGACCATATCGCGGTCATCGGCGACGGCGCGCTCACGGCGGGCATGGCCTTCGAAGCCATGAACCATGCCGGCGACACCCGCGCCGACCTGCTGGTCGTGCTCAACGACAACGAGATGTCCATCTCTCGCAATGTCGGGGCCATGTCGCGCTATCTGAGCCGCCTGCTCTCCGGACGCATGTACGCCAGCCTGCGCGAAGGCAGCAAGAAAATGCTGGGCGGCCTGCCGCCGGTATTCGAGTTCGCGCGGCGAACCGAAGAACACATCAAGGGCATGCTGACCCCCGGCACCCTGTTCGAAGAGCTGGGTTTCACCTACTTCGGCCCGGTGGACGGGCACAATTTACCGGAACTGGTGGCGATCCTGCGCAATCTTCGGCAAATACGCGGCCCTCGTCTTCTGCATGTCGTCACCCGCAAGGGCATGGGCTACGCACCCGCCGAGGAAGACCCCTGCGCCTATCACGGCGTCAGCCGCTTCGACCCCCGGCGCGGCCCGGAAAAGACCGAACCCGCACCCGCACCGGTCCGCCAGAGCTTCACGGATGTCTTTGGCCGCTGGCTGTGCGACATGGCGCAGGCCGACCCGCGTCTGGTGGCCATCACACCCGCCATGCGCGAGGGCTCGGGCATGGTGGAATTTGCCGAACGCTTCCCCGAACGCTTCCATGACGTCGGCATCGCCGAACAGCATGCCGTCACCTTTGCGGCAGGTCTGGCCTGCGAAGGGCTCAAGCCGGTTGTCGCCATTTACTCGACCTTCCTGCAGCGCGCCTACGACCAGCTGATCCACGATGTGGCCCTGCAGAACCTGCCGGTGCTGTTTGCCATCGACCGGGCCGGACTGGTCGGCGCGGACGGCGCCACCCACGCCGGCGCCTTCGACCTGTCCTTCCTCGCCTGCGTGCCCAATCTTCTGCTGATGACCCCGTCCGACGAGGAAGAATGCCGGCGCATGCTCAGCACCGGCTTCCTGCACGACGGCCCGGCCGCCGTACGCTATCCACGCGGGGGCGGCCCCGGCACGGCGCCGGGCGAAGATCTCTTGCCGCTGCCCATCGGACGTGCCGAGCGCCGCCGCCAGGGACGCGGCATTGCCCTGCTCGTCTTCGGCAGCCTGCTGACCGAAGCCCTCGCCGTGGCGGAAACCCTGGACGCCACCGTGCTCAACATGCGCTTCGTCAAACCGCTGGACGAAGCCTGCGTGCTTGAGGTCGCCCAAGACCACGATCACATCGTCACGCTTGAGGAAAATGCGCGCATCGGCGGGGCAGGCAGCCTGGTCAATCAACTACTGGCACAACAGCCCCGCCCGCCGCGTCTGCTCAACCTGGGACTGGACGACGCCTTCGGCGGACAGGGCACAAGAGAACAAGTACTGGCGATCCAAGGGATTGACAGGGCGGGCATCCTCGCTACTATCCGCCGTTTCCTTGAAAGCGGCGCGCCGACGCCGTAATATCCAAGCAAACCACTCGGGATAATCCGCAAGGCATCGGCCAAGGACACACCGCCCTGCGGAGAATCGTCACGTTACAGGCGGGATGGCCTGACGCGACCCAGCCCACGAAATTCAGGTAATTCACATCATGGCCGGCACCTACACCCTACGGGTCGAGACCGATTTTGCCGCCGCACATCGCCTGCATGGCTATGACGGCAACTGCGCCCGCCTGCATGGCCACAACTGGAAGGTCGAAGTGGAAGTGACCGGACGCCGCCTCGACGGTGTCGGCATGGTGGTCGACTTCAAGCGCATGAAGCAGGCGGCCCGCGAGGTAGCGGCGCATCTGGATCACTTTTACCTCAACGAAATCCCGCCGTTTGACACGATCAATCCTACGGCGGAAAACATCGCCGCCTGGTTCTATCGTCAGGTCGGCGAACGGCTGAACACCCCCGACGCGCGCGTGAGCGCCGTCACCCTCTGGGAAACCGAACGCGCCTGCGTCACCTACCGGGAAGACGAATGAGCCCGCAAGACACGAACGCCCTCGCGCCGGCCATGCCGGACGTACAATCCTCCCCCGACCCGCGTGAAATTGCCATCGACCAGGTCGGCATCCGCGACATACGCCACCCCGCGCGCGTGCTCGATTCCGGCCGGATGCAGAACACGGTCGCACTCTGTACCCTGACTGTCGGTCTGCCGCATGATCGCAAGGGCACCCACATGTCACGTTTCGTACAGATGCTGAACGAAGCCCCCCTGGAAATCTCCATTGCCGGCCTGCCGGCCTGGTTGCAGGCCATGGCCGGACGCCTGGAAGCCGGCAATGCCCGCGCCGAATTCCGCTTCCCGTACTTCCGCGACAAACCGGCCCCGGTTTCCGGCGTGACCAGTCTGCTCGATTATGAAGTCACCCTGATAGGCGAGCTCGACGCACAAGGCGGCCGGGTACGGGTGCGCGTGGTGGTTCCCGTCACCAGTCTCTGCCCCTGCTCCAAGGAAATCTCCGAATACGGCGCGCACAACCAGCGCTCGCACATCACTGTGGAAGCCGAAGTTGACGGCGAATTCTCTCTCGACACGCTCATCGCCACCCTGGAGGCACAAGGCTCCTGCGAGCTGTACGGCATACTCAAGCGCCCGGACGAGAAATTCATCACCGAACGCGCCTTCGATAACCCCAAGTTTGTCGAAGACATGATCCGCGACGTGGCCGGCGCCCTGAACACCTTGCCCGGTCTGCGCGCCTACCGCGCCGAGGTCGAAAATTTCGAATCCATCCACAATCACTCCGCCTGGGCCTGCATCGAGCGCCGCCTGCGCTGATACCCTCGCCCCGCCCGAAAAAAAACCCGGCTCAACGCCGGGTTTTTTTTGTCGCCTACCCGCAAGTGACGGGTACACAAAGAGTAGGGTTCAGAACTCGCCCTTGGATGCCTTGACCATCATATTCCAGATGGTGTTGCGCACATGCAGGGCGTCCTTCTTGAACTCCTCCGGCATGTTGCGACCGCCATGGACGAACATATCCATATTGAGCGAGTACAGCCACAACGTGCCCTTCTCGTCCTCGACCACCGAAATACGGCAGGGCAGGTAAGCGGAGAAGTACGGGCTGAAATCGGTCGCCTTGCGCGCGGTGATCGGGTTGCAGAACTGGTAGATATGCAGGTAACGCTGCTTTTCGCCGGTACGTGCTTCGATTTCCTGGGACAGCGGCATCTGGCCGACATCCAGCAGCCCTGTCCCCAATGAGGCGGACTTCAGGGCTTCAGCGATATCGTCGGTCGTTACGCCCTTCTGAACTTCCATGCGCCAGACGGTGGCCGCTCCCAGATCGCCTCCACTTTCGACGAATTTGTCGTACAGATCGGAATAGACATCCATGGCTTTCGGATCAAGGTTGTCCTTGATGGAAAGGAAGCCACAGCCGCTAAGGGACGTCGCGGCCACAAGTAGGATCGCACTGGCGAATTTCTTCATTTTGGGACTCATCCTGTCATTGGGTTGGACGGGATGACTCTAGTTGTGTAAGAAGATTCTTACAAACTTATTAAATTTACCGTGGATAAGGGTCGCTAATACCCATGTATAGCGCTTGGTATTAATCGACCTTATCATTCATCACGGATTTTTGTTCGACAGCGCATCAGGCCGTCTTCATATTAGCGAGCCTTAATAAACCCTGTACTGGAATAATTCTGGAGGATTCCATGGGCCTGATTCGCAATATTCTCGCCCTCATCGGCGTCGTGGCCATCGTGGCCGGAGTCTTCATGGCGGGCAAGATGGGCGGCATGATGACGCTCATGCCGGGCATGCTGAGCCCGGAAATGAAACCGATCATGGACGTCATGAACCAGAATGCCACAGGCATGGTGACGGCGGCGCGCAACCTGGCTCCGGGGGCCGCCGAGGAAACCGCCTCCATGCTCAAGCGCTGGGTGGACTCCAAAGGCGAAATCGCCTACACCGTGGTCTGGGAACGCAAGGTCAAGGAGGGCGTGAGCCTGGAAGACATCCAGGACGCCCTGGCCTCCGTCGCCTCCGAGCGCAACATCAAGGCCGTAGGCGAGCTGCCGTTGTCCGAGGAGCTGCTGGCGCGTGGCGTACAGTCCGGCGTGCTCAAGGTCTTCTCCTACTGCAACCCGGAAACCGCACGCAAGATGGTGGACTTCGCCCCGCCGATGGCCGCCTTCCTGCCCTGCCGCATCATCGTGGTGGAAAAAGCCGATGGCCTGTGGCTCTACACCCTCAACATGGACATGATGCTCAAGATGGGCCAGAAGCTGGACAGCCATCCCGAGCTGAAGGAAGCCGCCTGGCAAGTGCGTGAGACCATCTGGGAAATGATGGAAAAAGCCTCCAAAGGCGAAATCTGATCCTCGCCCTGACCCCGCGCCCCAAGGCCCGACACGCTGTCGGGCCTTTTTGTTGGCAGCCGGTTCATACCCCGGCAA
Source organism: Halothiobacillaceae bacterium (assembly GCA_028696185.1). Classification (GTDB taxonomy): domain Bacteria; phylum Pseudomonadota; class Gammaproteobacteria; order Halothiobacillales; family Halothiobacillaceae; genus JAQVHL01. The sequence continues at coordinate 138,624 of JAQVHL010000001.1, read as the reverse complement.
GAGGGCTGTTAGAATGGCGCCTCGAATCGAAGACCCGACACCATGAGCACGCCCATAGAGACCTATCCGCGGCGCACTTTCGCCATCATCTCCCACCCGGACGCCGGCAAGACCACCCTGACCGAAAAGCTGCTGCTGTTCGGGGGTGCCATCCAGCTCGCCGGCACGGTCAAGGGCCGCAAGGCCAGCCGTCACGCCACGTCCGACTGGATGGAGCTGGAAAAGCAACGCGGTATCTCCGTCACCTCCTCGGTGATGCAGTTCCCCTACCGCGAACGCATCGTGAATCTGCTCGACACACCCGGCCACGAGGACTTCTCGGAAGACACCTACCGCGTACTCACGGCGGTGGATTCCGCACTGATGGTCATCGACAGTGCCAAGGGCGTTGAAGACCGCACCATCAAGCTGATGGATGTCTGCCGCCTGCGCGACACGCCGATCATGACCTTCGTCAACAAGCTTGACCGTGAAGGGCGCGAACCGCTGGAACTGCTCGACGAAGTGGAAAACGTGCTGAACATCCGCTGCGCGCCGATCACCTGGCCCATCGGCATGGGCAAACGCTTCAAGGGCGTCTACCACCTCTACGACAACCGCATCCATGTCTTCGAGCCCCACGGCAAACAAGGCCAGGTCATCGAAGGATTGGACAACCCGGAGCTCGACACCCTGCTCGGCTCGCAGGCAGACGAGTTGCGCGCGGAAATCGAGCTGGTTCAGGGCGCAAGCAATGTTTTCGAGGCACAGGCCTACCTGCGCGGCGAACTCACCCCGGTCTATTTCGGCTCCGCGATGAATAATTTCGGGGTGCGCGAGCTACTGGACGGCTTCGTCGAACACGCGCCTGGCCCCCTGCCCCGCAGCACCACCGCACGCACGGTCCATCCCGAAGAGCCGGCATTCAGCGGCTTCGTGTTCAAGATCCAGGCGAACATGGACCCGGCGCACCGCGACCGCATTGCCTTCCTGCGCGTGTGTTCCGGGCGCTTTACCAAGGGCATGAAAACCCGTCATGTCCGCCTGGGGCGCGACATCAAGATCGCGGATGCACTGACCTTCATGGCCAGTGAGCGCGAACATGTGGAAGACGCCTGGCCGGGCGACATCATCGGCATTCACAACCACGGCACCATCCGCATCGGTGACACCTTCACCGAGGGCGAGAGCTTCGCTTTCACCGGCATCCCGAACTTCGCGCCCGAGCTTTTCCGCCGTGCGCGACTCAAGGACCCGCTGAAAATGAAGGCCCTGCAGAAAGGCCTGAGCCAGCTCTGCGAAGAGGGGGCGACCCAGCTCTACCGACCGCTTATCAGCAACGACCTGATTCTGGGCGCCGTAGGCGTGCTGCAGTTTGACGTGGTGGCCCACCGCCTGAAGGATGAATACAACGTCGAGTGCGTGTTCGAGGCCGTCAACGTGCACACCGCACGCTGGGTGGAATGCGACGATGCCAAACGCATGGAAGAATTCCACAACAAGAACATCAACAACCTTGCACTGGATCACGCCGGCGATCATGTTTACATCGCCTCCTCGCGGGTCAACCTGCAGATGACGCAGGAACGCTGGCCGGAAATCCGCTTCCTCGCCACACGTGAGCACGGCGATTACACGAGCAGCACCGATTGAACCAGAGCCATTCCGGCTCGATCTCGACAATCAAGGGCCTTACGGCCCTTTTTGCTTTGCCTCCCCCTACGCCGGTCCTACTCCAGCGGGCGCGGCGGCGTCAGCACACGTTGGCGCAGGCGCTCGAATTCGGCGGGCGCGGTGTACTGAAATATTTCCTTCTCATCGGCATTCACCACGACCGCCAGCCCCAGCTCCGGCCAGAACAGTGCTTCGGCCCCCGGCGCCAGCGTCTGCCTTTCCTTGGGCGCACCCAGCTGACGGCGCAGAAAATCCTCACTGTACTCGACGGTACGTGGCACATAGGTCAGCGAGCGTATCGGCCAATCCTGCAACAAACGGATATCGTCATCGGTCAGCTCCATCTTCCACGAACCGCTGGGGCCGCCTTTGGGGCGACCGGCACGCTCAGCCAGCCCCTGCAATTGCGCCTCCGTCGCCCCCACCTCCCCAATCAGCACCGCATCGAAGGGACCAATGCGGAATCGTCCATAAAACGCCTCCACGCTCAGACGGCCATCCGGCGACTTGAACAGGCTGAAATCGGCGCGCTGATCGAGGATGTGCCTGGCTTCAAGCAAAGTGGTACGCCCCAGTTCAAGCCCCAGCACCCGTGTACTGCCATCGGGCAGGCGCTCGATGTGCCAGGGCAGGGTTTCCGGCTTGGGCGGCTCGGCGGGCGAGCAGGCCAGCAAGCCGCCCGCAAGAACGGGTACAAACAGCGATTTCGCAAACAAAACAGGGGGACGATAAAAGGCTTTCATGGCGTAAGGAATTACCCGAATTTATACTGAGCAGGCCGTCATGGCATCGTCACAAAAGCTTACCCGGACGCGGCGCTTGTTTCGGACGACATTAAGTGACAGCATTCTTGCTCTTAGGCGCACCCTATTTCAACCAGAAGGAGCCGGGCGTTGAAGACCTTCCCATCCCTGCTGATTGCGTTCCTCACGCTGATTTTTACCGCCACGGCAGTCCGGGCCGCGGACGATGCCGACCCGTTCCCGCTGCGGAAATCCTACCCGACCCTCAAGACGATGGAAGTGGAGGAGCTGGACAGGCGCTTCGCCGATGTCGTCGTGGTCGATGTGCGCTCAGCCTACGAATACGAAACCCTGCGTATCAAAGGCGCGAAGCTGGTGCCCATTGGCCCGCCTGAATTCGACGAGCAGATCAAGGCGCTTCGCAACGAAAACCCCAGCAGCCCCATGGCGTTCTATTGCAACGGCCATACCTGCGCGAAAGCCTATCAGGCGGCACAACGCGCCAGCCAGGACGGACTGACCAACCTGTTCGTGTTCGATCCCGGTGTTTTCGACTGGGCCACGGCCCACCCGGAGCGTGCCGAGCTGCTGGGAAAAACCGTAGAGCCGGGCAAGCTCATCAGCGAGAAAAAATTCGCACAGCACCTGCTGGCGCCGGAGGCTTTCATGCAGAAGCTCATGAACACGCCGAACCCGATCATCATCGACATCCGCGATGCCTTCCAGCGCGAAGGGCTGTCGCTGTTCAACATGCGCGAGCACTTCACGCCCCTGGACAACCAGGCCCTGAAAACCTATACCGAACGCGCCAAAGCCGAAAACCGTGCCCTGTTCGTGGTCGATGCCACCGGTCGTCAGGTCCAGTGGTTGCAATATTTTCTGGAAGACCAGGGCGTTCCCGAGTACTACTTCATGAAAGGCGGGGCCAAGGCCTATTACGACATCATGAACAAGCGCTGAGGGAAGGCAGGCCCTGGAGGGCGGCCCAACTCAGCAGTTCGGTCGCCGGCGCGCCCTGGAGCGCCGGTGGCAGATCGAACCCCAGAAAAGACAGGGCCGCCGGCAGCGCGGCCCTGTCTTTTTCTGGATCAAGCCCTGGCGCGTGATTCTGCTTGCTCAGCTTGCGCCCATCGGGCCCCAATGCCAAAGGAAGATGCAGGTAGCGCGGCGTGGGCAGACCCAGCAGGGTTTGCAGATGAATCTGCCTCGCGGTTGAATCCAGCAGATCGGCGCCGCGCACCACATCGCTCACCCCCTGCCAGGCATCATCGACCACCACGGCAAGGTGATAGGCCACCGGCCCATCGGCACGCCGCACCACGAAATCCCCGATTGCCGCTTCCACATCCTGTACGCACCGCCCGAGACGGCGATCCGCAAACGCGATCCTCGCCCCGCGCGTATCGAGCCTCAGCGAACGCATCGTCGTGCCTGCCGGCATGCCCTCCCTGCAGGTTCCCGGATAGCGCGGCCCCTCAAGCCCGGGCAAACCAAGCCGCCGTATATCCTGCCGCGAGCAGGCGCAGGGGTAGACCGCCCCCTGTGCGCGAAGCTGCGCCAAGGCCGCCTCATAAGCGCTCTGACGCCGGGTCTGGAAGACAGGCGTCTCGTCCCAATACAGGGCGAAGCCCTCCAGCGTGCGCAGAATGGCATCGGCCGCGCCCGGCACACAACGCGCCGTATCGATATCCTCGATGCGCAGCAACCAACGCCCGCCGTGATGGCGGGCATCAATATAGCTTCCCAGCGCCGTCACCAGGGAGCCAAAGTGCAAAGGCCCGCTGGGACTGGGCGCGAATCGCCCTGTATAGCCGCTCGCTTTCATGAGCGGTAAAGTATACCCTCGCCTCGTTCAAGACCGCACTTAAAGCACATGCCCGCCCTGATCCTTCTTCTTGCCCTCGTGCTTCCGGCCCTGAGCGTCTCCCCGGCCGGGGCCGAAGAGGGCCCCCCCCTGCAGAACGAACGCCGCCTGTTCCAGACCGCCCTTGATGCACTGGAGAAGGAACAGGTAGACAGCGCGCGCGCGGCACTGAGCGAACTGGATGGCTACCCCCTCAAGCCGTATCTGGAATACCGTCTGCTGCTGGCCCAACTCCCCAGCGCCCCAGCCGAACAGGTTCAGCGCTTTCTGGAGCATCATGCCGACGCGCATTTTAGCGCTACCCTGCGCACGCGCTGGTTGCATGAACTGGCCCGCCGCAACGCCTGGGAAGCCGTGCGTGACCTGATACGCGAGGACGAAACGAGCATCGAGCTGCGCTGTCTTGCCATCACCGCTCAGCTGCGCACCGGACAGGCCGGGGGCATCGTCAATCGGGCCGGCGAGCTATGGATGTCCGGTCGGAATCGCCCGACCACCTGCGAGCCGGCTTTCGCCATGCTCGACACTATCGGCTGGATCACGCCCGAGCGCCTGCGCCAACGCATCCGCCTGGCATTCGACGAAGACAACCCGGCCTTGGCCGCCACCCTCGCGCGCCAACTGGGTGGCGAAGCCCCCAAGCGCGTGGAGGCATGGAAGCGCGCTGTGGAGGCCCCGGATACCTTTCTGAAAAAAGACGCCGACGCGCCGAACGACAGCTGGCGCGCGGACATGCGTGTCGATGCCGTACGCAAGCTGGCACGCAAGGATCCGGATCAGGCACACCCGGCCTGGCTGCGCTTGCGCACCCGCTACGCATTCACCCCGGAACAGATCGGCGAAGCCGAAAGGGAAATCGCGCTGCGCGCCGCCTGGCGCATGGATCCACGTGCATCGGGCTGGCTGCGCGCCGTTCCACGCGCAGGCGAAAACGAAGAATTGCGCGCCTGGAAGGTGCGGGCCGCCCTGCGCGAGCAGGATTGGCCGCATGTAATCACCGCCATCGAGGCCATGCCGGCCGCCGAACGCGAGCGAGAAGAGTGGCGTTATTGGCTGGCGCGCGCCCGTGAGGCTCTGGGACGCAAGGAAACCGCACAGGCCCTGTATGCGGAACTGGCTCGTCAGGGCAGCGGCTACCACGCCCTGCTGGCAGCCGACCGGCTGAACCTGCCCTATGCTTTCGCCACCAACCCACCACTGACTATCGATACACGACGCCTCGACGCGCTAACGCTGCGCCCGGCCATCCGTCGGGCGCGCGAATTCCGCGCCCTGGGCATGATCGACGAAGCACGTCGCGAATGGAACGCCGCCCTGGACGGCATGGATGGCCCGACACTGGGACATGCCGCCCGCCTGGCCGATCATTGGGGCTGGCACGACCGCGCCCAGGTTGCCATGGGGCGTGCCCTGCGTGCGGGCGCCCCAGACCTGCCTGAAGTACGCTTTCCCCTACCCTGGCGGGAAGACGTGCTGCGCGCGGCCTCTGAACGCGAACTCGACCCGCACTGGGTCTACGGCGTCATACGCCAGGAAAGCCTGTTCATGCACGAGGTGCGCTCCCGCGTCGGCGCTGTCGGCCTGATGCAGCTCATGCCCGCCACGGCAACCTGGATGGGCGGCAAACTGGGCCGGAAGATCGACCCCGCACAACTGACCGATGTGGCACTGAACGTGGACCTGGGCACAGCCTATCTTGGGCATGTTCGCGATAATTTCGACGGGCATCAGGCCATGGCCACTGCCGCCTACAACGCCGGCCCCGGACGGGTACGCCAATGGCAGCCCCGCGAAAGCGCCCTGCCCGCCGATGCCTGGATCGACAGCATTCCCTTCGACGAGACACGCAACTATGTGCAGTCCGTACTGGCCTACACCACGGTTTTCGACTGGCGCATCGACGGCGAGATGATCCGCCTTTCCGAACGCCTGCCGCCCGTCCCCCCCCGCCAGCCCTGAGAGACGACCATGGCCCAGGCACACGACACCACCGCCCCCTTGAACGAACCGAGTGCCGAGCGCCTGGCTGACCATCCGCTACGTTTCCTGCTCGCCACACGCCCGCCTTTCCTGCTCGCTACCGCCGCCCCCGTCGCGCTGGGCTGGGCCTACGCCCTGCATCTGGGATATCCACTGGATCCCCTGCTGGCCATCGCCACCCTGCTGGCCGCCCTGCTTCTTCACGGCGCCATCAATGTCATCAACGACTATCATGATGCGCTCAACGGCACCGATGAGCACAACACCGGCCGCCTTCACCCCTTTACCGGTGGCAGCCGCTTCATCCAGAACGGCATCCTTGATCTGCACCAGACACGCCGGCTGGCCCTGACCCTGTTCGCGCTGGCGGCACTGATCGGCCTTGGACTGGGGCTGGTCACCAGCCCCGGACTCTATCTGCTGGGCCTGGGCGGTGTACTGATCGGTTGGGGCTACTCCGCCCCACCGCTGGCCCTGAACAGCCGTGGACTGGGAGAGCTCGCCGTAGCGCTGGGATTTTCCCTGCTGCCTGCGGGCGCCTTCTGGGTACAGAGTGCTGCGCTTGATTCCAATGCCCTGCTCATCGGCCTGCCGGGAGGCCTGCTGACGGCGGCCCTGCTTTACATCAACCAGTTCCCCGACCGGCAAGCTGACGCCCAAGCCGGAAAGCGCCACTGGGTGGTACGCCTGGCGCCGCGTCAGGCCCGCTGGGGCTACCCGCTGCTGCTGGTCCTCGCCTATGGGGGCCTGCTCCTGCTGGTTGTCCAATCCCGCCTACCGCCCGCCGCCCTGGCCGGCCTGCTGGCCCTGCCGATGAGCCTTTTCGCCGCCCATCAGCTGCTCACTCACGCCGACAACCCATCTCAACTGGCCCCCGCCATCCGCCTGACTATCGCCGCCCTGCTCGCCCTGGTGCTGCTGCAGGCGCTGGGACTGGCCCTGAGCACCCCCTCCTGAGCCTTCCCCCATGAGCCCCACCCTGTACTGGCACGATTACGAAACCTTCGGCGCAGAACCGCGTCATGATCGCCCCGCGCAGTTCGCCGGCCTGCGCACCGACAGCGAGCTCAACCCCATCGGCGCCCCCCTGTGCCTGTACTGTCAGCCAGCGCCCGACTACCTGCCCGCCCCCGAGGCCTGCCTCATTACCGGCATCCTGCCGCAAACGGCGCAGGAGCGCGGCGTTTGCGAAGCCGAGTTCGCTGCGCGCATCCAGGCAGAACTGGCGCAGCCCGGCACCTGCGGGGTGGGTTACAACAACCTGCGCTTCGATGACGAAGTGACACGCTTTCTTTTCTGGCGGACCTTGCGTGATCCCTACGCACGGGAGTGGGCGCAGGGCAACACGCGCTGGGATCTGCTCGACACGGCCCGCGCCCTGCGCCTTTTGCGTCCCGAGGGTATCGAATGGCCGGAGGACGAGGACGGCGTACCGAGCTTCCGCCTGGAAGCGCTCACTGCCGCGAACGGCATCGAACACAGCGACGCCCACGATGCCCTCGCCGATGTGCAGGCCACCGTGGCGCTGGCCCGCCGCCTGCGGCAGGCACAACCGAGATTATGGGACTGGCTGTTTGCCGGGCGCACCCGGGAGGAAGCCGCAGGACGCATCGACATGGAACGCCAGAGCGTCGTACTGCACGTTTCCAGCATGTTCCCCGCGCGTCTCGGCGCAGCGGCACCGATGATTCCGCTGGACGTTCACCCGGTGAAACGCAACACGGTAATCGCCTTCGACCTGCGTCACGATCCTGCCGCCCTGATCGAACTCGAACCCGACGCCATTCGCGAACGCCTCTACACCCCTACGGCCGAACTGCCCGAGGGAGTGGAGCGTATTCCGCTCAAGGAAATTCACCTGAACAAGGCGCCGGTACTTGCCCCCGGTCGCCTGTTGCGCGAAGCGGCCATCAGCGAACGGCTGGCGGCGGACCCGGCGCTGATTGAAAAACATTGGCGGCAACTGCGCGCACATAGCCCCCAGCTGCGCGCCAAACTGGCTCAGGTCTACGCCCCCAGCGAAAGGGAAAGCCCCCCGCGCGACGTGGACGAAGCGCTTTACGAAGGCTTCATCGACCGCGAGGACCGTCATGAACTGGAACGATTGCTGCGTCTGTCGCCCGTGCAGCTCGCGCAGGCCCGGCCGCGCCTGCGCGATCCGCGTCTGCCCGAACTGCTGTTCCGCTATCGGGCGCGCAATTTTCCGTCTACGCTAAACGGGGAAGAACAGGCACGCTGGCAGGGTCACTGCCGTGAACGGCTGGGTCCGGATGGCCCTCAGGGCGGGTTTGAGGCGTTCCAGGTCCGGCTTTATGCGCTACGCGCCGCACCGGATGCGACAGGAGAAACCTGGATGATACTCGACGGACTGGACGCTTATGCCGAACACCTGCGCCGAGAGATGGGCGCGTGAGCTTCATCGTATTCGGCCCCGGTGTGCGCGATGCGCTGACGCTGGACCGACTGTTCACCGAGCAGGTCGTGGGCCAGGCGCAGGGCCCCAATGCTCCACGACCGGTGCGCGACACCCCGGAAACGGCCACGGTAAGCAACTACGTGCCCAGTGCCACACGCCAGGCCATCGACCAGTATCGGGAACAACGCGACCGTCCAGGCGGCCAACGCAGCCCGGAACGGATCCGCACGGCCCAGGACATCATGAGCGCGCCGGTACTGAGCCTGCCGGCGGACTATCTGCTTCACGAGGGTTGGCAATTTTTCCGACGCCGACGTATCGCCTATGCACCGCTGGTCGACGGACGGGGACAGTTATGCGGCATCGTATCGGACAAGGATCTGATGCGCGCCGCCCTGCGCCTGGGCTACATCCCCAATCTGCCGCCGTCGGCGGGCGAACCGCGCATGACGCTGGCCCAGATCGGGCACTCACGCGTGCTGACGGCATCGAAAACCACCAGCATTCGTGAAATCGCCCGTGTCATGGTGGAACAACACATCGGCGCCCTGCCGATCATCGAAGATCCACTGGAGACCGCCCGCATCGCCGGCATCGTCACCCGGGGCGATCTGCTGCGCGCGGTGGTCAACTATGCCGAACTGGAGCTGTGGCTCTGAAACCCGCTCCTCGTCAACTACGCATCGGCAAGTATTCTCAGCCTTGGCAGGCATCGCTCAGCACCGTGCGGAACAGACCGTGCAGGGTGCCGAAAAACAGGCTTTGCGCCTCTTCGAATTCCGCGAAGGCCGATGCATCCACACCCGAGCATTTCTCATGCGACTGCAAAAGATCGGTCGCCGTTTCATGCAGCCGTACATGCAGCCCGGCCAGCTCGGCAATTTCACTTTCGCGCCCCGGAGGGCAAGGCGCCCCGTTGAACCAGCGTCCGAAATGACAGTGCTGATGCCCCGTATCCTCAAAAGCGCGGCCGCAAAGCAGGGCGCCCATCAGGCGGTTCTGCCAGGCAAGATGCCAGTAAATGGCCTCTTCCAGATGGTCGAGATAGGCCTGATAGTCAAAAGTCGTTTCCTGATTCATTCCTCACCGCCGGTAAGCTGGAAAGGCGCTGGTCAATCCAGCGCTGTCTGTATGGGGCATGACACCCCCAACGCGAACAACAGCACAGGCCGTTGATTCCTTGCGCCCCTCACGGACGAACGCCGCAAAAGTCGGGCTTATTGAACGCACAAGCGAGGGCTCATGCAAGCAGCGCGCGCAGCGCCGCCAGATCGATGAACTCTCCCGGCGGGCGACGCCCGGCGATATGAGTGAAGGGCTGCCCCGGTTCGCCCAGCTGATCGACGACGCTCAGAGCCGCGCCGACATCGTCATCGCGGGTGTAGTCATTGAGCGTCACCAGAGTCGGCACACCGGCGCCGATCGACGCCCGGACGCCATTAGCCGAGTCCTCCAGCGCCAGGCAGTCGGTGGGAGCGAGCCCCAGCGCCTCCAGCGCGTGGTGGAAGATGTCCGGCGCGGGCTTTTTGGCCGGTACGATGTCGCCGGCCGAGATCACGTCAAACCAGCCGGGAGAATCCTCCCCCAGCGTGGAGCGTAACAATACGGTCACGTTTTCCGGCGTGGTCGTGGTGGCGATGGCCAGGCGGATACCGGCAGCACGCGCCTCATGGATCAGGCGTGCCACGCCCGTACGCAGGGGGATTTCATGCCGTTCGAGCAGCGCCAGATAATGCCGAGTCTTTGCCTTGTGCAACTCGGCGATCCAGGCATCCTGATCGGCCACGTCCGGCAGGGACGGCGCCCATTGATCAATGAAATAGCGGATGCGCTCCTTGCCCCCCGTCACGGCCAGCAGCTCGCCGTAGGTCGGCACATCCCATACCCAGTCAAGCTCCGCTTCGGCAAAAGCCCGATTGAAGGCGACGCGGTGTCCGTCACGCTCGGTATCGGCCAAGGTGCCATCGACATCGAAAATCAGCGCTTGCAGGGTCATGAGCAACTCTTTGCAACAATAAGGTGTAGACAGCCTGACGTTTTATCGGCATGTCTTGCGCCCGTCAAGACGGGCAAGGAATGCGAACCCTGTGGAAATTCAATCTCAGCATTTTCAAGTCCTCGCCTTACGTCTATGCTTGCCGAAACAACCACGGCGCAAGGGGCGCATTTCCATGAACACATTCAACAAAGTCGAAGCGGGGCGGGGCTGGGCCTGGTATGGCGAGGGCTGGCATATTTTCAAGGCCAACCCCGGCATGTTGCTGCTGAGCCTGATCCTTTATTTCATTCTCAACCTCGTGCTCGGGTTCATCCCCGTGATCGGGAGCCTCGCCTCCATGCTGCTCTCGCCGGCACTGGTGGCTGGCTTGTTCCTGGTGGCGCAACGCATCGCCCACGACGAGGAAATCGGATTCGGCACCTTCCTCGAACCGCTGACCGGCGAGGCCGATACGCGCAACCGACTGCTGATGCTCGGCGTTTTCTCCCTGGGCTTCACCATCGTTATTGCCATCGTATTCGCGATCTTCTTCGGTGCGGCACTGAGCTCATCCATGGATCTCACTCCCGGTGCCGAACCCGATCCCCAGCATCTGATGGCCGCACTGATGAGCGCGGGCGGCCTGTCCATGATGCTGGTGCTTCTCGTACTTGCCGCTCTGTACATGATGGCCATGATTTACGCCACGCCCCGCGTTCTGTTTGACGGGGTCGCCCCCTGGGAGGCCATCAAGGAAAGCTTTGCCGCCTGCTGGGGAAATATTGGCGCCCTCCTGATCTTCGGGCTTGCCTATATCGTGCTGGCCATCATCGCCATGATTCCCCTTGGGCTGGGACTGCTGATTCTGGTTCCGGTGATGTTTGCCGCCGCTTACAGCAGCTATGTCGATATTTTTGGCGAGCCGGGAGAGGCGCTCCCGGAGCAACCCAATCCACCGTCCGTTGTGATGTAACAGACCGTCGGGATCGACCTATCCATTCCACTGAAGCCTGCATCAAGGAGTTTGTCCATGACGTCCCCCTCACTCAAAACCCTCGTGGCCCTTGGCTTTGGTTCTCTATTGACGGCCAGTTTGCTGACCGGCTGCGGCGGTGGCGGCGCCACGCTGGAGTCGCGCTCATCCATGACCACGACCACCATAGGCAAGGAACTGGTTGATCTCGATGAAGCCTACAAACGCGGCCTGATGTCCGAATCCGAGTACAACAAGGCGCGCAAGCGCATTCTTGAACGCGGAGAAAACTAAGCCCCCCCTCCCGCGACGCGGGGGGCTCACCGACGGGGCAAGGATGCCCGATGCACTGAGCGGACGCTTATCCGCTTGCCGGCATCCCCATGACCGGAGCGGTTTCGTGCCGGGCTTTCATCGCTTCCTCGGATGAAAGCGCTCCGAAATCATCCAGGCGCCACCCGACCGGGCGCCCTGTCGTATTTTTGTGTCCTGGCCTGGCTCAAAATGCATTTGCAAACTGGGCACGCCGAGAAGAATACAGCGTCTGGAAAAGCCCCTTGAGGCCAGACCGCCTTCAACCCGGACTCAGGCACTCCAAACTGCAAACATAATGCGTCACCCGCTCGTCCTGAGCGGCTACGGCATCCACACGCACGGGAAGTTCGTGGCGTTCGCCATTGCGCTTGCGCAGACGAGCGATACCCTCCCAGTGCCCCTGATCCTGAAGACTGCGCCACATCAGCCAGGCCGTTGCCTCTTCCAGTTCGTCGGCGATCACCGCTTCCAGCAAGTGCCCCAACACTTCGCGTGGTGCGTAACCGGAAAAACGCAAGAAAGCCGGGTTGCAGCGAATCACATGCAATGCCGCATCGGTGATGAGCAGCGGCTGGGCGCATTGTTCAAATACCGTGCTGCCGAGCAGGCGCTCGTTTTCAACCACAGCAGCCGTCTCCCCGGTGCGCGGGTATAGTGCCACGGCCGTCAGCAGCAGGCTTGTTTCGTTGTGCCCTCCACTGCGGCTGCCATGCAGTTGCACCCGCGTTTGCCCCCCGTCGCGATGGAACAAGCCCAGCGCCAGCGGTGACGGCGGCTCCCCATCCCGTAGCGCCTCCAGAAAATTCAGCATCGCCACGCGCTGCTGGCTGTCCCCGGTCAGATTGGGCATGTGAAAGCCGTACAGCGCCTGGGCATCAATGCCGATCAGGCGTGCCGCCTCGCGATTGGTCTTGAGAATCATGCCATTGACGCTGACCAGAAAATGCGCGACCGGGGAAAAATCGAACAGGGCCTGATGCCTGAGACGAGCCGCTTCCAGATTCGCCTGCGCCTGACGCAATTCATCGTTCTGCGCCAATAACTCGGCTTTGTGCAGATGCAGGTTATCCAGGGTGACACGATGCGTCAGCGCTTGCTCCTCCAGCTCCGCAATACGTCGCAGCGCGGCGTCGAGCGGATCCACCGCCTTGTCGGCAGCACTCGACTGTGGGGCGAGGGAACTCATTGATCCGTACCTTGCAGGCAAGGAAGGGAGGTTTCAGCATCGGCCTGCACCTCTAGCAGATGAAGCATGCCTAGCAGACGCACGGCGCGCCCGCTCTCGTCACGCCGCACCACGCCCACCGCCCTGACCGGCGAAACAAGACCTTCGGTACGCAGAAGACCGAAGTCGATCTCAAGACGCTGGCCGTGTTCGACACAGTCGATCAGTGCCTGACGCAAACGGGCTCGGTCGTCCGGACAGGCCATCTCCCCAAAGCTCTCGAAAGGGTTCCCCAGACGCTCGACACTCACGCAGGTCAGTGCCTCTATCGATTCCGACCAGGTGAGCGTACCCGCGACGATATCCCAATCCCAGAGCGCGATTCCCACCGCACGCAGGGCCTGGGCGTGGCGGGCCTGACTGCGCGCCAGCGTCTCCTGGGCGTTTTTCAGCTCGGTGACCTCCACCAGATTCATAACCACCGAGCCGGTCGGCTGACGACCGATACAGTAGGGATGGGCATTGAGCAGATACCATCGCCCATCGCGCGTACGCACTTCCAGGTCCAGCGCTTCACGCGCCATCTGCACCTGCTGGGCCAGGGCACTGAGATCGACATCCAGCATCTGATGGCTCAGATCGGTAATCGGCCGCCCGATATCGCTGTCGATAATGCGGCACAGACGCGTCAGGGCAGGGGTGTAGCGCCTCACACGCAACTGCGCATCCAGGAACAGCGTCGCGATTTCACTGCCGGAGATCAGGTTGTCCAGATCGTTGTTAAGCTGGGACAACTCGGCGATCTTGGTCTGGAACTCCGCATTCACCGTGTAGAGCTCCTCGTTGACCGATTGCAGCTCTTCGTTGGTGGATTGCAACTCCTCGTTGCTGGCCAGAAGCTCCTCATTCGCCGCCTGCAGCTCTTCGTTGGCTGTCTCCAGCTCTTCCACCGTGGCCTGCAGGTTTTCCCGTGTGAACTGCAGCTCACCTTCCAGATCACGGATACGCTGCTCGGCGACGCGATCCAGATCGAAACGCTCCTCCTGCGCACCATCGGCCTCACGCGCCCCGACGGATTGCACCAGCACGGCGGCCAGAGCCTCATCCCCCTTGCGACCGGGCAAGGCCATAAGGCGCAGGTCGACGGTCCGGACGCCCGCCGGCCCCTTGAGATGAACATTGGTATAGACCAGACCCTCCCCGGTCTTGAAGACCTTCTGCAAGCCCGTGGCGAGCGGAATGGCCAGATCGTGACTGACCAGCCGGGTAACATCGTTGCGCATCCGCCCGGAAGGCAGGCGCAGCACACCCTCGGCATCGCCTTCCACATGCAGCAACTCCATGCGCTCGTTAACCACCAGGGTCAGGGGTAGAAGTCGACCGCTCAGCCCTTCGAGCAAACGCCCCAGCAAGCGATCCTCCTGAACCGGACGGAGTGCGCCTCGCGCAAGAGGGCGCCCCAGCTCCGACGAAGCCAGCGTCCCGGAAAAATGGTTTATTTCATGGGCATCGCTCAGGCGACGTTTCGCTTTGGCCCGATAGATCCGCCACTTCGGATGCAGGGGTTCATAGACATCCGCTGAATCACCTATCGTTTCGCTGCTGCCCAACAGCAACACGCCCTCCTGACGCAGGGAAAAACTGAACAGGTCGAGCGTTTTCTTCTGCAGCACCGGCTGCAGATAGATCAGCAGGTTTCGGCAGGAGATGAAATCGATATTGGTGAACGGCGGATCCTTGAGCAGATTGTGCGGCGCGAATACCACCATTTCGCGCAGGCCACGTGCCACATGGAAATTCTCGTCACGGCGCTGAAAATACTTGCCCAGCAACGCGGGGGAAAGATCGGCGACGATGCTTTCCGGATAGACGCCGGCGCCGGCACGTTGCACGGCGTCCCGATCCACATCGGTAGCAAAAATCTTCACATCGACGACCCGCCCCAGACGCTCCATCACCTCGCGGCAGACCATGGCCAGCGTGTAAGCCTCCTCTCCGGTGGAGCACCCTGCCACCCACATGCGCACTTCCCGGCCGTTGGCGCGCTCGAAAACGTCAGGCAAGACCTGCTCATCCAGCCAATCCCAGGCGGGCTTGTCGCGGAAGAAACGCGTCACCCCGATCAACAGCTCGCGGTAAAGATGCCCCACTTCTCCCGGAAAACGCTCCAGAAAACGGACATAATCACGCAACTCCTGCACCTGATTGACCGTCATGCGCCGCTCTATGCGGCGGATCACAGTACTGGGTTTGTAGAAGGTGAAATCAAGTTTCGAACGCTCACGCAGCAAGGCGAAAATGCGCGTCAGGCCGTCCTCGTCGGAAGCCAGTGCCGTGGAACGCTCCGCCTTGGTCACCGTTGGATGCTTCATATAGGACAGCAGCTGCACGGGCATGTCTTCGGGACCGAGCACGAAATCCGCCAGCCCGGTATTGATCGCGCTCTTGGGCATGCCATCGAAACGCGCCGTTTCCTCGGACTGCACCATGATCATGCCCCCTTGCTCCTTCACCGCGCGGATACCGCGCGTGCCATCGGAGCCGGTGCCGGAGAGGATGATGGCAATGCTCTTCTCGCCCTGATCCTCGGCCAGCGCGCGCAGAAAAATATCGATGGGCAGGTTGATGCCCCGCCCCCCCTCCTGATCCGACAGCAGCAATTTGCCATGGAACAGACGCAGGTTCTTGCCCGGTGGGATCAGATACACATGATCGGCCTGTACCGTCATCCCATCTTCTGAGCGCAGAACCGGCATGGTGGTGTGTTTGGTCAGCAGCTCGACCATCAGACTCTTGTAGTCGGGAGAGAGATGCTGAATGACGACGAAGGCAGCGCCACTGTCGGTGGGCATCTGCCGGAAAAAGGACTCGATGGCTTCCAGCCCTCCGGCAGAGGCTCCGATGCCAACGACATAGCGGGGCGACGTCATGATGCGCTCACAGGGTGTTGGGTTGAACAGAAGGAATCGATCCAGTCGCGGCAAGCCTGGACCGGCATCGGCTCGGCGAAGACATGCCCCTGCACGAGGGGACAGCCGTGACGTACAAGCTCGTCGAGTTGCCCCGCCGTCTCCACGCCTTCAGCCAGGAAATCCAGCCCAAGCCGGCGTGCCAGAATCAGCACAGCCTCGACGATGGCCAGATCCTGAGGCTCATCCGGCAATGAACGGATAAAGCCCCGGTCTATCTTGATCATGTCGATGGGCAGATGACGCAGCTGGGCCAGCGAAGAATACCCCAGCCCGAAATCATCCAGGGCAACGCGCACACCCTGGGCACGTAAACGCCCGAGAATATCGCTGATCGTCTCCGTACCGCATTTGAAGTGCTCCTCGGTCACTTCCAGCACGATACTGCGGGGCGGCAAGCCTACCGCCTCCAGGATTTTCGTCACCCAGCCAATGTGATTGCGCGCCAATTGCGAGGGTGAAACATTGATCGAGCACCAGCGCTGCGGCAAGGTAAAAAAGCCCACCGACAGCAACTCGTCGCAAGCCCTGCGTAGAACCCAACGCGCCAGCTCGTCACCCAGGCCGATCTCCTCGAAGATGGAAACCAGTTCCTCCGGCCCCACCGGTTCCACCCCCTCCGCCCCCCAGCGCAACAGGGCCTCAACCCCCGCCACCCGTTGCGCGGCGACATCGATCACCGGCTGGTAAACCAGGGCAAGCTGATCGTGGCGCAGCGCATGGCGTAATTCTGTACCCAGTTGCACACGACGCGCCACCCGTGCATTCATGCCCGAAGAAAAGAACACTGCCCGCCCCCCGCCCTGCCGCTTGGCCTCATACATGGCAATATCCCCATGCTTGACCAGCTCAGCCTGCGTTTCCCCGTCCTCCGGGTGCATGGCGATTCCCAGGCTGCATCCAATGACAATCTCATGCCCGCCGATCATGAACGGGCGCGCCAGTGCGGTGCATACCTTACCCGCAATGCGTGCCGCGTTGTCATGCGCCACCTCGTCACGCCCCAGGTCTGACAGGATCACCGTGAACTCGTCGCCCCCCAGACGCGCCACGGTGTCATTGGCGCGCACCACGGAGCGCAGACGGGAGGCCACATCCTGCAACAGCAGATCACCGGTCTGGTGCCCCAGGGTGTCGTTAACCCACTTGAAGCGGTCCAGATCGAGAAACAACAGGGCCACCGGGGACTGATCGCGATGCGCGCGCACCAGCGCATGCTTGAGACGCTCACCGAACAAGGTGCGGTTTGGCAACTCGGTAAGCATGTCGTAGAAAGCGTAGCGGTCGAATTCGCCATGCAGGCCACGCGCATCGCTGATGTCACTGAACGTACCCACACGGTGCAACACCCGCCCATCCGCGGAAAAGACCGTGCGGATTTTCAGCCATTCGGGGTAGATTTCACCGTTTTTGCGCCGGTTCCATACCTCTCCCTGCCAGCTGCCCTCGCGCCCGATCTGCGCCCACATCGCCTGATAGAACGCCTTGTCCTGCCGCCCGGAGGCCAGCAGGGCCGCCTTGCGCCCTCGCACCTCGCTCTCGCTGTAGCCGGTCACCTGAGTAAAGGCCCGGTTAACCCGCTGGATGCGCCCCACCGGATCGGTAATCATGACCCCGTCGCTGCTCTCCTCAAATACCGTGGCAGCAAGCCGACGTTGCTCGTCACTTTCGTGACGTCCGGTGACATCCAGTGCGGCCACCCGGTACAAGGGCTTCCCCCCCTCATCCGTATCGGCGAGCAGATTGATCTGCACCAGGGCTTTCGCTCCATTGCGTCCTTCAAAGCAGCTATCGAGCGAGGACGGAGCGCCCGTTTCCAGCGCCTGCGCGATCAAGGCATCAAAAGCCATGCGCTCGGCCTGCGGCAGATACAGCCGCAAAGGGCGCCGCATCAGGCGACTGCGCCCACTCGCCCCGAGCATCTGGCAGGCCGCGAAATTCGCCTCGATAATGGCGCCACTCGCATCCAGCACCAGATACGCCATCGGGGCAAACTCAAACAGCTCACGAAAACGGCGAACCTGTTCGGCAAGCGACGCCTGCCCCTGCTGCAGCGACTCGCAACGGGTGCGCAGCTCTTCCTGATGCCCATGCGCTTCCTCCAGCGCCTGGGCATACAGCGCCTCCAGTAGCTCCAGGTCCATGATACGCTGCCGCGCCTGCTCCAGAGGCGCTTCGGCGGAGGATCCCTGTGCATCGCTCGTTCCTTCCATCGTCCTCTCCGTGAGGGTTCGTCAGGGCCCGCACCGCGACGGCAGGCGTACCGCCTGAATATGCAGGCAGGTGCGGACCCGTCCACCGCTCTCTTCAAAGCCAAGGCTTGCGCCCTCGCTGGGCAACAGGCTACCCACCAGACGCAATCCCGTTCCCAAGCCCTGCCTCGCCGCAAAATCGAACCCCGGCGGCAGGCGAGCCGGCGCATTGAGAATCTCGACCCACAGCCCCCGATCATCCTGGTAGGCATGCACCCGCACCGGTTCGGCCCGCACCGCGTCGCGATGCTTGAGTGCGTTACTGATCAGCTCGTTGAGCGTCAGGGCAAAGGGAACCGCATCCTCCTCCGACAAGCAGGCCGCGATACCCTCGCAATGCACATCGACAGGCTCCTGCGCCAGCTGGGCAATCATCGCAATTACCTCTCCGGGATTAAGCTGTTGCGTACCCTGACGGCTTTGCAGTCCATGAATCCCGGCGATGGACTCCACCTGCGCCAGAACACCGCGCAAGGGACCGGCCAAGGCGGGATGCGCGCCCATACTGCGATGCAGCAGACCGGCCACGCCCTGCAGATGATTTTTGATACGGTGATGCACTTCCTGAACCAATGCATCACGCTGCTGCTGCAAGGCCGTCAAGCGTTCGGCCTCGGCCAGACGCCGCTCGGTAACATCGGTGGCAAAACCGACAAGCCCGACCATCGCTCCGGAGTCGTCGCGCATTGGTGCCTTGTAGATACTGAAATACTGCAAGCCCCCTTGCGGACCGGCCATAAGCCGATCCGGGAAAGACCGCGCCTCGCCCTGAGCGAGGACCAGCCTGTCCTCCTCATCGCAACGTTCGGCAAGCTCTGCAGGAAACAAATCCCCAGCCCGCAGCCCCACCAATTCGGAGGTCGGACGACCGAGCAATTCACCATAAGCGCGATTCACACGCATCAGGCGCAATCCGGTATCCTTGAAAAACACCGGCATGGCCAAGGCATCGAGCAGGGTTTCGAACTCACGCCCCCGCGTACGTCCCAGACCCGGTTCCAGCCAGGCCGAACTCATCGCTCATCCTCCCGCTCCGGCGCGGGCCGCAAGGAAGAGACGATTTCCTCAGCCACCGCCTCAAGCTTTTCCCGACGATTCCGCGCGGCACGGCGCAGATAGGCAAACGCCTCGCTTTCGGAGCACCCCAACTCAACCATGAGAATACCGACGGCCACACTGGTCGTACGATTGGCCAGCAGGGCTTTTTCCAGATGCGCCGCCTGATCGCTCAATGCCTTGAGGTCGCGGGCACGCGCCAGCGCAGCCTCAACAGCCGGAATCAGCTTGGCGACGGTAATCAGTTTGACGACATACCCCAGACCTCCGGCTTGTATGGCCATATCCACGGTGGGCTGATCGTCAAAGGCGGACAGAAACAAGGAAGGGATGGCATGCTCATCGCGCAGAAGCGCGGCCAGCTCGATACCGGACATGCCCGGCATCCGCACGTCGAGAATCGCCAGATCGAACGTGCGCGTCCTGGCGTATTCCAGCGCGGTCCGGCCGGAGTCGGCGGTAACCACCGCATAGCCGGCATCACGCAATCCTTCGCCCAGGGTTCCAAGAATCAGTCGATCATCATCGACAAACAAAAGTGACTTGCCCGGCATGGTGCTTCAGCAACTAGCCTGGCGGAAAAAAGACCGATGACTCAAGTAGAGCGACGCGAACAAACAGACGAGCCGCAACAGGACAGCACGCTGCGTGCGACGCAATATCCGCCAGGGCTGCGCGACAAAAGAGCGCGGATGAGACAGACCGACATGCCAAAGACGGACAGGAAATTCCATCTTCAGCATCATCCAGTGAACATGTGGACAACGAACCGACATAACACCTCTGTCCTTACGCCTTGTCATTATTGGGGTGCGGCTTCGGACAGGGGCTGGGGCCGTTCGCGTTTCTGCATTATCCACAATACCGCAAACGCTGGGAAGGCGTCTGGCAACCGCGAGGGTAGCAGCACAGAGACACCGCACTGATGCGAACGGCGGGCACGTCACGGCGAACAAATGAAACAGGCAGGGAGCATAGCGCCCCCTGCCTGCCAAACAAAAGACGGCTCAGCGCAGCTGTTCGTTCAGCCGGTTCGCCACGATGTCGACAAAGCGCGGCAGCTCGCCGCCACTGGCCTTGAAGCCGGAGAATTCGATATGCGCCCCACCCTTGCGCTGCGGTTTGATCTGCACGGTCAGATCCGCTTCGAGCGTGTCGCCCTGCTTGAGCTCCACTCCGCGCAGGGTCACGTTTTCGTACAGCAGACGTGGGTTGGCGTGATGCAGGCGCAAGGTGCCATCCTCCTCGCTGGCTTTCACGGTATCAAAGCCCATGCGATCCAGCGCCATGCGGGTACGATTCCAGACGATGGGGTACTGCTGTCTGGCAACGATGATGCGCGACTCCTTGTCCGCGTCGTACAGCAGCTCCGCACGCGGCTGGAAGGTCGCATTCACGCGCTCACGCCCTTCCGCGTCATTCTCGCCGCCGATGTAGATCATCAGGCGATTGAGCAACTCGGCGTCCAGATCGGCGCTAGGCGCGGCGGCGCCCCAACTGTAGGAGTCCGACGGTGCGTTGGGCACCATGGGCGCATCCTCGACACGCTCCAGACGCTGACTGGTAATAAAAACCCGCGTCTGATCGTCGCTATCACCGCGCTCGACACGCAGCTTCACCTTGTCCATGTAATCGGGCACAAAGAAGATATTCTTCGCCATGCGCAGGAAGCGGGTCAGCCCGTACTCCTCGGGGCGGACTTCCTCACCGCCCGTCCAGTCGGTTTCGACCACGCCCAGCTTGGGGTCGATACGCGAGATGACATAGCCCTCTTCCTGAACGAAGCCCTGCACCCGCGGCCAGACGGCGTTGGCCGGAGCATCGACCACCAGCCAGCGACTGTCCGGACTACCCTCCAGACGGGCCTTGGCCGATTTGAGCAGGACAGCCGAACCGGCACCGCCGGCATTGGCGCTGCTGGCCTCACGCGCAGAGGCCACCTTGGGCACGGCGACGTTCAGGGAAGGGTCGGGCACGGTGAAGGCAGGCGGAACCTCCAGATTCGGCGTCATGGTCTGACGCCGCGCCTGCTTGGACTCGTCCTTGGACAGTCCGGGAATATAGGAGCACCCCACCGCGACGCCGAGGGCGAGGCTGGTAACGATCAGGGTACGAACAGGATCAAGCGCGGCCATGCATGGCTCCTTGCGTCAGGAAATCAGGCCCGCCTGGCGCATCGCCTCGCTGACCGGGCCCTGGCAGGCCTCGCCAAGCGGCGTGAGCGGCAAGCGGATGCCGGTATCGATCAGCCCCATGCGCCACAGGGCCCACTTTACCGGAATGGGATTGGATTCACAGAACAACTGGGCGTGCAGTCCGGCCAGAGGGGCATCGATGCGTGCCGCGTTCTCGGTCTCTCCTGCGAGCGCTGCGGCACACATCCGGTGCATCGCCTCCGGCGCAACGTTGGCCGTGACGGAAATCACCCCACGCCCGCCCTGCAGGATCACCTCGCGAGCGATGGCATCATCACCGCTGAACACGTCCATCCGGTCACCGCAACGCCGGATAAGCTCCGCCGTGCGTTCCAGGGAGCCGCTGGCCTCCTTGATGCCTACGATGTTCGGGATGTCCGCCAGCCGCTCGACGGTAGCCGGCTGCATGTCACAACCGGTGCGCCCAGGAACGTTGTAGAGGATCTGCGGCAGGGCGACGGCCTCGGCAATCGCACGATAATGACGGTACAGCCCTTCCTGGGTCGGCTTGTTGTAGTAGGGCGTGACCAGCAGACACCCGTCCACCCCCTCACGGCGAGCCGCCTCGGTCAACTCGATGGCCTCGCGGGTGGAGTTGGCACCGGTGCCGGCGATGACGGGCAAACGCCCGGCGGCCAACGCCACACTACGGCGCACGACCTCGATATGCTCATCGACATCCAGGGTCGCGGACTCCCCGGTCGTGCCCATGACCACCAGCGCATCAGTGCCCTTCTCGACATGAAACTCGACCAGTCGCGCCAATGCTTCAAAATCAAGCGCGCCATCCGGCCGCATGGGGGTAACGAGGGCGACGAGGCTGCCGTGAAACATCTTGCGTTCTGTCCTGGAAAAGGCCCGCGACTCGACGCGGCACTGCCATGGCGGCAAAGCCCGCGCGCGTGCGTCATTGAAAAAAAGCATAGTAACCACTCGCCCCGAGTCGTGACAAGGCTCGCGCAAGGTAAAATCACCTCAAATCTGCGCGGCCATGCGCAAGGCTTGCAGGGGACGCCGCACGTTGTAGACTGGAGCGGTCTTTGACCGGAACTATCCATGCAAACGCGTCTCGTCGTGACCTTCGCCGGACCGGACCGCCCGGACCTGCTGCAACGCCTGTTGCCCCTGATTGCCCAGAACCGCTGCCAGCTCCATGACAGCCGCCTGATCGCCCTGGGCAGCGAATTCACCGGCTGCCTGATGATCCTGGGCAGCTGGGATCGCCTGGCCCGTCTGGAAACCGCGCTCAACGCGCTCTCTTCCGAGCTTGGCCTGGCCCTGACCCTGCAACGCGCCGAAGGCGAGCCGCCGCACGACAGCTGGCTGCCCTACGTCGTCGATGCCATCGGACTCGCCAGCCAGGACGTTGCAGGCGCGCTGACCCGCTTCTTCCTGCAGCACGAAATCCGCGTGCGTGAGCTGTCCACGCAATGCTACACACCCGCGCGCAGCAGCGAGCCACTGATGTCACTGCGCGCACTGGTCGATGTCCCCTCCGACCTGCACATCGCCCACCTGAAAAACGCCTTCTTCGACCTCTGCGACAGCATGAATCTGGACGCAGCGCTCGATCCCGACCGAGGCAGCTGAGCATGAGCCACGCCCAGCCCGGCCAGATTGCCCCGGACTTCACCGCCCTGGCTACGGGTGGGATGCCGCTGAGCCTCTCCTCGCTGCGCGGTGCCCCAGTCGTTCTGTATTTTTACCCCAAGGACAATACACCCGGCTGCACCAACGAAGCGCGCGACTTTGCCCAGCGGCAGGCACAGTTCAAACAGGCCGGCGCGCACCTGATCGGCGTGTCGCGTGATTCGATCCGTACGCATGAGAACTTCCGAGCAAAGCATGAGCTGCCTTTTCCCCTGATCAGCGACCCGGAAGGCACGCTGTGCACGCTGTACGGCGTCCTCAAGCCCAAGAAGCTCTACGGGCGCGACTATGTGGGTATCGAGCGCACCACCCTGCTCATCGATGCCCATGGTGTCATCCGAGAGCGCTGGGAAAAGGTCAGGGTTCCCGGACATGCCGATACCGTATTGCAAGCCGTGCTGGCGCTGCCCCCCCCGCGCTGACATGGCCACTTCCGCCTCCTCCCGCCACAGGAAACCGCGAGAATGAACCCAAAGCGTACCCGGCCTTGCCTGTTCGTGCTCGATACCAATGTGCTGATGCACGACCCCACCTCCCTGTTCCGCTTCATGGAGCAC
This sequence comes from Halothiobacillaceae bacterium, assembly GCA_028696185.1. Taxonomy (GTDB): domain Bacteria; phylum Pseudomonadota; class Gammaproteobacteria; order Halothiobacillales; family Halothiobacillaceae; genus JAQVHL01. The sequence goes on along the minus strand of JAQVHL010000001.1, from coordinate 114,858 downwards.
GACATCTACCTGCCGATGGTTGTCCTGGAAGAACTGGACGCCGGAAAGAAGGGCATGTCGGAAGTGGCGCGCAACGTCCGCCAGGTCAGTCGCTTTCTCGACGATCTTCTCGCCCACGCGGACATTGGCAGCATCGACGCCGGCCTGCCCCTGACCTCGCCGCTATTGAGCGAAGACACGCGCAAGGTCTGCAGCGGACGACTGTTCCTGCAAACCCGCAACCAGGCTTCCAGCCTGCCCGGCGGGCTGGCCGGCGGACGGGCTGACAACGAGATTCTCGGCATTACCCTGGGCCTGCGCGAAACCTGGCCTGAGCGCGATGTCATCCTTGTCTCCAAGGACATCAACCTGCGCATCAAGGCGATGGCCCTGGGCATCCCCGCCGAGGACTATCACAACGATCAGGCGCTGGACGACGTCAACCTGCTTTACTCGGGCCTGGAACGCCTTCCTCCCGACTTCTGGGATCATCACAGCCGTGAGCTGGAATCCTGGAAAGAAGAAGGCCGCTCCTACTACCACATCCGGGGGCCGCTGACCCGCGACTGGCTGCCCAACCAGTGCATCGCTCTGGATGAGCCCGCCCCGTTCGAGGCGGCCGTGCGCCGCATTGAAGCCGACGGCAGCGCCGTGGTGGAAGTGCTGACCAACTACCAGCATTCCAAGCATACAGTCTGGGGCATCAACGCCCGCAACCGCGAGCAGAGCTTTGCGCTCAACCTGCTGATGGACCCGGATATCGACTTCGTCACCCTGCTCGGCCAGGCCGGTACCGGCAAGACGCTCCTCACCCTGGCCGCCGGTCTTGCCCAGACGCTGGAAAGTAATCTGTACAGCGAAATCATCATGACCCGCGTGACGATCCCCGTCGGCGAGGACATCGGTTTTTTACCGGGCACGGAAGAGGAAAAGATGACGCCGTGGATGGGCGCACTGATGGACAACCTGGAAGTGCTGTCCAAGATCGAATCCGGCGGGAGCTGGGAGCGCGCCGCCACCAACGACCTGCTGCGTTCACGCATCAAGATCCGCTCGCTCAACTTCATGCGCGGACGCACCTTCCAGAACAAGTTCGTCATCATCGACGAAGCGCAGAACCTCACCCCCAAGCAGATGAAGACGCTTATCACCCGCGCCGGCCCTGGCACGAAAATGGTTTGCCTGGGAAACATCGCGCAGATCGACACACCTTACCTGACCGAAACCAGCTCCGGCCTGACCTATGTCGTGGACCGCTTCAAGGGATGGCCGCACGGCGGGCATGTCACCCTGATGCGCGGTGAACGCTCACGACTGGCGGACTTCGCCTCGGATACCCTCTGAGGAGCGGCGAAAGCCCTTTTTCCACGTCACCGCAACACCGTACCAAGGAGCCCAGACCATGCCCTGCATGACACGACTGACGATCCCCCTCCTGCTTGCCACCGCCCTGCTTGCCGGCTGCAACAGCCTGGGGCCGCGAGAAAAGGCCACTGTCAAGGGCGGGGCCATCGGCGCGGCTGCCGGGGCCGGTGTCTCGGCCATTTCCGGAGGCGACCCGGTCACGGGCGCCGTGGTCGGTGGTGCTGCCGGCGCCGTTATCGGCAATGTTCACGAACGGAACAAGAAGAAATAACAGCAGGCCCGGTAGCGCATGCCCGGAAATCGGCGGGCATGCAAACCCGCTCTTCAGCCCTGTCCTGCCTTTTTTTCCTGCCGGATACAAAGAATTCAGCCGCCTTACGGCGGCTGCGTTTCATCCGGCTTTAAAACCGATCCCTGACGGAATCAGCTCCGGGCGCAAAGCCCGCATTGAGGGTCGCTATCGCGGCAATACTCGCGGGAGAAATCCAGCAACTCCTCCATGGCCGGCAGACGGAATTTGTGACGCTGGCGCACGAAGGAGAACTCGCGCGTGAGCGGCGGATTGAGGGGAACCCCCTTGAGCAACCCCAAGCGCAGCTCCTTGGTAATACCGGATGAGGACATGATCGACAGGCCCATGCCGGCTTCGACCGCCCCCTTGATGGCCTCCGGACTGCCCAGTTCCATGCACACGTCCCAGCCGTTCGGAAAGCCTTGCTCGGCAAGATAGTTGATGACCACCTCACGGGTTCCCGAGCCTTCCTCGCGACAGATGAAGCTGTGCGGCATCAATTCGTGGACCGACAACGACTCGCGAACGGCCAGGGGGTGATCCGGCGGCATGATGACCACCAGATCGTCCGAACGGCAACGTTCAACCAGAAGATTTTTGTTGTTGACCGATCCTTCGACGATTCCCAGATCGATCACATTGTGCTCGACCATGGAAACGATGCTCTCGGTATTGCCGACCTTGAGGCGCACCTGAAGCTCGGGATGCTTCTGGCGGAACTTACCCAGGAGCGCGGGCAACATGTTTTCGGCAATGGTCATGCTCGCACCGACATTGAGCGAACCGCCCATGCCGCCGGTCATTTCCCGCACCCGGCGATCCATCTCGTCATACAGCTCGAAGATGCGTTCAGAAATTTCGTACACCACCTGGCCTACGTCGGTCAGCGTCACCCGGTTGTGGGTACGATCGAACAGACGCGTGTCGAAGTGCTCCTCCAGCTGGCGCACCTGGAAGGTCACCGCAGGCTGGGTCATATGAAGCGCCTCGGCGGCTTTGGTGAAGCTCAGCAGCCGGGCAACGGTGTGAAATACCTTGAGACGACGATCGGCCATGACAACTCTTTTCTATGAGTGGCTTGGTTCAGTTTATCAGCAATACCAGAGCCATTGAAACTTTCTGGTCGGGATAAGACAAAAGCCCGTCACGGCACGGGGCGGTGACGGGCTTTTACTTCCGGCAGTCAGACCTGCACCGGACGCAGACGGTGCAGGCGACGGTACATGTAGGCGTAATACACCACCGGAATGACGACAAGGGTCAGCAAAGTGGAAACCAGCACGCCGAAGATCAGCGAGATCGCCAGCCCGGAGAAAATCGGATCATCAAGGATGAACAAGGCACCCAGCATGGCCGCAAGCGCCGTGAGCACGATGGGCTTGGTACGGACCGCCCCCGCATGAATCACCGCATCCTGAAAGTCCATACCCCGTCGTGTCTGTTCATTGATGAAATCCACCAGCAGGATCGAGTTGCGCACGATGATCCCCGCCAGCGCGATCATGCCGATCATGGAGGTGGCAGTGAACTGCGCCCCCAGCAGGGCATGCCCCGGCATGATGCCGATCACGGTCAAGGGGATCGGCGCCATGATAATGAGGGGGACCACATAGGAGCGGAACTGCGCCACCACCAGCAGGTAAATCAGGATCAGCCCCACGCCATAGGCGATACCCATGTCACGGAAGGTTTCGTAGGTAATCTGCCACTCGCCATCCCACTTGATGGAATACTCGTAAGGGTTGTCCGGCTGACTGATGAAGAATTGCTTGAGCGCCCCGCCATCCATCGGCCGGTTGGGCAGATCCAGCACCATCTCGAACATGCCGTACAGTGGACTGTCGGTCGACCCGGCCATGTCTGCCGTGACATAGACCACAGGCAGCAGATCCTTGTGGTTGATGCTGAACTCGCGGCGAGTGAACTCCACCTTGACCAGTTCGCCCAGCGAGATCATCTGCCCCTCGCGACTGCGCACTTTCAAGGCAAGCAGATTTTCGATATCGCCCCGCTCCGCGACCGGCAGGGCCATGCGCAGCGGCACCGGATATTTTTCGTGTGCGCCGTGCATGATACCGGCATCGTGCCCGGTCAGCGCCGCCTTGACGGCAAAGGCGATGGCGTCCTGGTCCACGCCCCACAGCGCAGCCTTCTGCCGGTCCACATGGACGATCAGGCGCAGCGAGGCCTCCTCCACACTGTCATCGACATCGACGATATCGGGCGTGGACTCGAAATAGGCGCGCAGCTGTTTGGCCACGTCGATCTGCCCCAGATAATCCAGCCCATAGACCTCGGCCACCAGGGGCGACTGCACCGGCGGCCCCGGCGGGACTTCGACAAGCTTGACGTTGGCGCCGTAGCGACGTCCGATGTCCTGCAAGGGCTCACGCACGGACAGGGCAATCTCATGACTCTTGCGTTTGCGCTGCGCTTTATCGACCAGATTGACCTGAATATCCCCGACATTGGCACCCGAACGCAGATAATACTGACGCACCAGCCCGTTGAAGTTGATCGGCGCGGCCGTCCCGGCATAGATCTGGTAATCCAGCACCTCCGGGACGGTGGAAAGCCGCTCCCCCAGGGCCCGGAGCACGCGCGTGGTCTGCTCCAGGCTGCTGCCTTCGGGCATGTCCACCACAACCTGGAACTCCGACTTGTTGTCGAAGGGCAGCATCTTCAGCACCACGAGCTTCATGTAGCCCAGCGACAGCGAGCCCCCGATCAGGATAAGGATGAAGAACAGCAGCAGCCAGCGCCCCGGCGCACCACGCCGCTCACGCAGCATGGGCGTGAGCACGCGCTGGTACAGACGCAGCATCGCACCCGCGTGCTGCTCCTCGGTTTCGTTGTGCGCCACGGCCACCTTGCCCAGCAGACGGTAGGTCAGCCAGGGGGTCACCACGAAAGCCACGACCAGCGAGATCAGCATGCCGATGCTCGCATTGATCGGAATGGGGCTCATGTACGGCCCCATCAGGCCGGTGACGAACGCCATGGGCAAGAGCGCGGCAATCACCGTCAGCGTGGCGAGAATGGTCGGCCCGCCGACTTCGTCCACCGCAATGGGAATGGCCTGCGCCAGGCTGCGCCCTCCCTGCTGCATATGCCGGTGAATGTTCTCCACCACCACGATGGCATCGTCAACCAGGATGCCAATGGAGAAGATCAGGGCGAACAGGGAAACACGGTTCAGGGTGAAGCCCCAGGCCCAGGAAGCAAACAGGGTCATGGCCAGGGTGACGATGATCGCCACCCCCACAATGACCGCCTCGCGAAAGCCCAGCGCCAGACCGACCAGCACCACCACAATGGCCGTGGCGAAGATCAGCTTGTGGATCAGCGTACTGGCCTTGTCGTCCGCGGTCTGCCCGTAGTTGCGAGTCACCGTGATCTCGACGCCTTCGGGGATATACGTCCCCTTGAGGAGCTCAATGCGCTGGATGATCGTCCGTGCGATGTCCACCGCGTTCTCCCCCGGCTTCTTGGCGACCGCAACCGTAACCGCCGGATACTCCAGCCCCGGCAGCTCACCTGAGGCCGCGCCCTGGGCGGTAAAGACATACTGGGTCGGCACGTCCGGCCCCATGCTGACCTCGGCCACATCGCACAGATACACGGGCTTGCCTTCGTGCAGACCGACGACCAGCATGCGCACTTCTTCGGGCGCGGTGACGAAAGTACCGGCCTGCAGGGGTATTTCCAGATTATCGGCCACCAGCGCCCCGGCATCGTAGGAGCGGTTCGCCGTGGTGAGCGCATTACGCAGATCGTCCAGCGCAATGCCATAGCCCGCCAGACGCTGCGGGTCGAGACGGATGCTGACGACCCGCTCGGGACCGCCGACCGTGTAGATGTCGCGTGTTCCCGGCACCCGCTTGAGCTGGGCCTCAATGGCATGCGCCACCTGACGGATGTCATAGGCGCCCTGTGCATCATCGCGCTGCCACAGGGTCAGGGTAAGGATGGGCACATCATCGATGCCCTTGGGCTTGATGATCGGCTGACCAATGCCCACGCCCGGCGGCAGCCAGTCCTGATTGGAATAGATTTTGTTGTACAAGCGCACGATGGCATCGGTCGGATCCTCCCCCACCTCGAACTGTACGGTCAAGACGGCCATACCGGGGCGCGAGGTGGAATAGATATGCTCAATGCCGCTGATTTCCGACAGCACCTGTTCGGCCGGCGAGGCCACCAGACTCTCCACCTCCTGCGCCGTCGCCCCTGGATAGGGGATGAAGACATTGGCGAAGGTGACGTTGATCTGCGGCTCCTCCTCGCGCGGGGTAACGAGGATGGCGAACAAACCCAGCAGAAGCCCGACCAGCGCCAAGAGCGGTGTGATCTCGCTATGCAGGAACTGACGGGCGATCCGCCCGGAAATGCCCAACGGCGGGGTGCTTGCGTGACTCATGGCTCAGCGCGCCTCTGCCTGCTGGCGTGCCTGGGCCTGGGCCTTGAGCAACACACCGGCACGAATCGGATCCATCGCCACACGCTCGCCCGGCGAGAGCCCGGCCAGAACCGTGATACGCCCATCCTCGTGGCGCTCACCCAGGCGGACCTGCCGCAGACTCACCCGCCCGTCCTCACCGACCACATAAACACCGGTCAACTCGCTACGAAAAGCCACCGTCTGTAGCGGTACGCGCATGCGCGGATTCTCTCCCAGATCGAACGCCACCTTGAGGAACATGCCCGGATACAGGCCCTCGACCCCAGGGGGCAGGTTGACACGCACCTTGAAATCATGCGTGGCGGCATCCGCATAGGGGTAGACAGTCAGGGACTCGGAGTCCACCGCACGCCCATCGCCGAAGACCACGCGCGCCTTGCCCGAAGCGCGCACGCGCTCGATCAGCCGCTGCGGCACCATCACACTCACGCGCAGCTTCTCCAGCGAAACGCCGGAAAACAGGCGGGTTCCCACTGAAACGGATTCCCCCACCTCGACAAACCGCTGGGTCACGAAACCACTGAAAGGTGCCTTGACCTCGGTATAGTCCCGCTGCTCCTTGGCTGAAGTCAGCTGAGCGCGTGCCGACTCCACCCGGGCCCGTGCCGACTCATAGGCCGCACGCGCGTTATCAAGCTGGGATTGAGAAACAAGACGCTGCTCGTGCAGCTTCTGAATGCGGCGGTAATCGCCCTCGGCTTCCGTCAGTCGCGCCCGCGCCTCGGCGAGGGACGCCTCGGCCTGACGCACGCGCGACCCGACTTCCACATCACGGAAGCGCACCAGTACATCGCCGCGTTTGACGAAATCATCGACATCGAAGCCGATCTCGCTGACCCGGCCGGATATCTCCGCGTTGACCGTCGCCGCGCGTACCGCCTCAACGGAGCCGTCCAGCAGACGCGTGTTGGGCACGATTTCTTCATGAACCGCGAATGTTTCAAGCGAATCGGCCGCATGAGCCAGCGACCCCAGGACGAGCGCGCATGCGCAGAAAAGCGTTTTGCCGATCACGAAAACCCCCTGAGTACTTCTTATGGGTTGCGATGCCGCCAGCAAGACGCCTCCGTGCATCCGCCAGACAACACCGCTCAGCGCGATAAGGCTTGATACAGCCTCAGTTTGCTGAGCTATACTTTACCGCAATATTAAACCAGATCGGGCGGAGCGCCCGGGGAGAAACGCGCATGCATCATGGACGTCGCCTGCTGACCTCGCTGGTCTGTGTACTCGCATTGGGCACCGCTGCCTCTCAGGCGGCCGAAGTTTACAAGTGGGTGGACGAGAGCGGCCGTGTGGTTTTCTCCCAGACGCCGCCGGCCAACCGCCCTGCCGACACGCTTGAAGTCAAACCGGTCATGCCCCCCGCCCCACCGGCGGAAGCCACCAAGCCCGAGACGCCCCCCGCCGCCCCGGAAAAGGACGCAGCCAAGGACGAGAAAAAGGACGAAAAGGCCGAAACCCCACCTGAAGTCGCGGCCTTCCCGCGGGAGGAAGCCGAAAAACAATGCCAGGAAGCGCAGCGTAATCTTGAGCTCCTCAAGGGCGATTCCCTGCTCATGACCAAGGACGACAACGGCGACTATCGCCCGCTCACCACCGAAGAGCGCAACAAGCGCGTCGAGGAAGAACAGAAGCGCGCCAAGCAGTTCTGTGTTCCGGGCGGCGCTGGAAAGGGCAAGTAAGCATGCCGGTTGTCAGCCTTGACACCAATCTGAGGCTGAGCGACGAAGAGCGTTCCGCCTGCCTGGAGGCGCTCTCCGCCGAGGCCGCTTGCCTTCTGGGCAAGCCCGAATCCTATGTGATGGTTCGCATCAACGATGGAGCCGCCCTGCACTTTGCGGCCAGCGATGCGCCCTGCGCCTATCTTGAGTTCAAGAGCATAGGCCTGACCCAGGCGCAGATCGGGGCGGCAAGCAAAGCACTATGCAAGCTCCTTGAGCGCCAGCCGGGCATCCCGGCGGAACGCATCTACATCGAATTTTCCGATATACGGCCCGAGCGTTTCGGCTGGAACGGCCAGACCTTCTGAAGCCGCCCCCGATGCCCCACCGTGCGGGCACCCCTATTCCCACACAAGTCCACGACACATGCGCACCTCGCTCTTTCCCCTGAACACCCTCAAGGAAACCCCGTCCGACGCCGAAGTCGTCAGCCACCAGCTCATGCTGCGCGCCGGCCTGATCCGCCGTCTGGCCGCCGGCCTGTACACCTGGACACCGCTGGGCCTCAAGGTACTGCGCAAGGTCGAACGCATCGTGCGCGAGGAAATGGACCGCGCTGGCGCTCTTGAAGTTTTGATGCCTGCCGTCCAGCCCGCCGAACTGTGGCAGGAGTCCGGCCGCTGGGAGCAATACGGCCCCGAGCTGCTGCGCCTGAAGGACCGTCACGCACGCGAATTCTGCTTTGGCCCGACCCACGAAGAAATCATCACCGACTTCGCCCGCCGCGAACTCAAAAGCTACAAGCAGCTACCGGTGTGCTGGTACCAGATCCAGACCAAATTCCGCGACGAAGTCCGGCCGCGCTTCGGCGTCATGCGCGCGCGCGAATTCCTGATGAAGGACGCCTACTCCTTCCACATGGACCCGGCGTCGTTGCAGGCCACCTACGAGGTGATGCACGCGACCTACACCCGCATCTTCACCCGCCTGGGGCTGGACTTCCGCGCCGTGCGCGCCGACACCGGCAGCATCGGCGGCACCGGCTCGCACGAATTCCACGTGCTCGCCTCCTCCGGGGAGGACGCGATCGCCTTCTCAACCGAATCCGACTACGCCGCCAACGTAGAGCTTGCCGAAGCCCTGCCCCCGGGCGCGCCCCGCCCCGCTCCGGGCGAAGCGCTATGCGAAGTCGAGACCCCAAAGCAGACCACCTGTGAAGACGTTGCCGCCCTGCTCGACCTGCCGCTCTCGCGCACCGTCAAGTTGATTGCGGTCATGGCAGGCGACAGCCTGCATGTCCTGCTCGTGCGCGGCGACCACAAGCTCAACGAGATCAAGGCCGGCAAACTCACGGGCCTGGCCGACTTCCGCCTCGCAAGCGAAGAGGAAATCCGCGCGGCCTTCGCCTGTCCACCGGGCTTCCTCGGCCCCGTGGGACTTGACCGTACCGCGATCCGCGTCATTGCCGACCACAGTGTGGCCGCCATGGCCGATTTCGTCTGCGGCGCCAACAAGCCTAAATATCACCTCACCGGCGTCAACTGGGGCCGCGACCTGCCGGAGCCCGACATCGTCGCCGACATCCGCGACGTGGTCGAAGGCGATCCCAGCCCGGACGGCAAGGGGCACCTCGTCATCCGTCGTGGCATCGAAGTCGGCCATATCTTCCAGTTGGGCGACAAGTACAGCCGCGCCATGAACGCCGCCGTACTCAATGAACAGGGCCAGGCGCAGGTCATGACCATGGGCTGCTATGGCATCGGCGTCTCTCGCGTCGTAGCCGCCGCCATCGAGCAAAACTTCGACGAGCGCGGCATTCGCTGGCCCGCACCGCTGGCTCCCTTCGATCTTGCCCTCATCCCCATCAACCACCATCGCTCACCAGCCGTGCGCGACAGGGCTGAAGCGCTTTATGCCGAACTGACGGCAGCGGGTATCGACGTGCTGCTGGACGACCGCGAAGTACGTCCCGGCGTGGCCTTCGCCGACATGGAGCTTATCGGCCTGCCCCTGCGCATCGTCATCAGCGAACGCGGCCTGGAAAGCGGCACAGTAGAGTTCCGCGCCCGCCTTGATGAGGACAACAGTCACCTCCCTCTCGAAGGACTGGTCGACACCCTCGTGCAGCGCATCCAGGCCATGCGTAAGCCCTGACAAGCCCATGTGCCAATAAAAAAGCGCCGAAAGGCGCTTTTTTTTATTGGCACAAAGAAACCTCCCCGTCAGGGCAGAACGACCTTGGCGGGCTGCCCTGCCACGACATCGCCTTCCGGAGAAAACTCCACCGCCACGCGGTAGCGTGCGCCTTCGCCCGTTGAGGCAATTTCGGCGATAACGCCCTCCTGTTGACGCCCGCCGGACACGCTCAGTTTGACCGGTGCGTCCAGCTTGAGGCGGGCTGCCACATCGGCCTCCACCTCGACCAGGACACGTCGACGATCGGCCCGGGCCAGCTCGATGAGCGGACGGGCATCGAGTTGGGCTACCACTGTTTCGCCAGGACTGACCCGCACGGCCAGCACACGGGCATCAAAAGGTGCTTTAAGGACCGATTGCTCTTTTTCCCAAGCGCTGACCTGGGCCGCCGCGCGCGCCGCACGCAGTTGAGCATCGGTACTTTCGAAGACGATCAGCGCCTTTTCTCGCTCGGCATCGGACAGCACCGTTCGGTCATAGAGCTCCTGGGCGCGCTTTACGTCACGCTCGGCTTCCCCTCGCTTGCGCGTGAGGCCGTCACCGGTCGCACGCGCCTGCTGCAGGCGGGCCTCAAAGGGACGCGGGTCCAGGGCCAGCAGAACAGTGCCACGCGCCACCTGCTCTCCCGCCCGCACATTGACGCTCTGTACAACCCCGGTCACCGGCAGGGAGAGGACGGTGCGCCCGGCCCAATCGACCTGACCGGAATACTCGCCAGCCTGGGCGCTGGCAGTGCCCAGCGTCATCCCCAGGACCAGCGACGTTGCGAGTACATGGGCCTTACCGATCATGGCGTTTTTGTCTCCTCAGCGGTCGTATCCGGTTTTTTTTCATTCACGGCGGCGACACGGGCAAATTCGCTCAGGTCCTTGCCGCGCAGCATGTCCAGCTCGGCCCAGGCCAGAGCCAGCCGGTAAAGCGTTCGAGCCTGGGCCAGACGGGCCTCGGAGAGGCGGACCATGCTGTCCCCCAGGTCCGCGCTGACCTCCATCTCGTACAGGGCCTGACTACGGGTGAAATACAGGTCGCGATATTCAGCACGCAGCCGGTCGCCCTCCATGGCGGTGCCGCGCAGAAGCTGAATTTCCTGCCATAGCTCCAGCGTACGCTGGCGCAAGGCCGCGTCGATGCGCGCCAGATCGCTTTGCGCGTTCAAACGCTCGGCCTCGGTCTTGGCGCGCTCAGCATCAACCGCGCCCCCGGTCAGCAGAGGCACGTTGATGTACAGGCCCGCACGGAAGGGATCGCGTGAGCCGACTTCGCGAACAAAGCGCCCCGCCTCCACTTCGGTGTAGATCTCCGGCATCTGCTTGGCCTGGGCTGCACGCACGCGCAATCCAGCAGCTTCAACCCGTGCCAACATCGCCTTGCGGGTCGGATTGGCGTCCAGCACCTCACGAACCAGCACCTGATAGTCGCCCGGCTCGCGCGCGAAGATGGCATCGAGCTTCGGTTCGGTCAGTTCGGCGGAAAGCTCGCCGGGGCGGGCCAGGCCTTCGGCAAGACGTGCGCGGGTGATGCGCTGTGCATTCTGGGCGCGGTTGCGCTCACGCAGCACGTCCTGGTACTGAGACTCTTCGCGCAGCAGTTCAACCCGGTTGACCTGACCCAGCTCGGCGCGATCGCGCGCCTTGTCCAGTGTCACGTAGGCGATGGCCATGCCCTCGTTGAATACCGAGAAGTCCAGATCAGAAAGCAGCACGTCAAAATAATCGCGCATCAAACCCAGTCGGCGCTGCTGCCGGGCATCGAGCACAACCCATTCGCGCCCACCGACTTCGACGCGAGAGGCATCACGCTGGGCCTCAAAGCGCCCAAAGTCGTACAGGCGCTTGCGGGCGATGAGGTAGACCCCATTGTCATTGTTGCGCTGATCCGCCGCGAGATTAGCCGGGTCGATCCAGCGCAGATGACCGTGCAGGCTGGCGGTGAGCCCATCACGCGCCTCCACCCCCTGCTGCGCCGCTCGCGCTCCATCGAGCTCCGCCTGCCGGGCCTGGACTTCGTAATGCTCGTCCACCGGTGCGCCAAGAACGAAATCAAGCGTGAGCGGACTGGGCAAGGGCGGCTTTTCGGCCCAGGCCGGCAGGGTACAGCAGGCCAGCAACAATACCGCGAATGGCCGCGCCCGGCGTCCTGCGGAGGGGATGTTCATGCTCAGAGCCCCTTATCGCTCTTGTAGCGGGCAAAGCTCATGCCCGGCTCCTTGTACTTGCCACTGACATAGAACTCACCAAAGGCGAGGAACTCTTCGGCGCTCTTGGTCGGGCCGGTAAACTTGACCGCCAGCTTGCCATCGAGATCAAAAATGGCCATGACCGGCGTGGCGCGCACGCGGTGCTGCTTGAAGGCGAAGTCTTTCTGGGTCATGGTCTTGCCTGAGAAATCGACCATTTCCACATCGCCCTCAATGTCGATAGGCACCCTGACGAAATTCGCGTTGAAGTACTCCTGAACCTTGGGCTGGTTGAAAACCGTGGTCTTCATGCGATGACAGAAGGGGCACTCATCCATCTCGAAAAAGACAAATATCCCTTTTTTGCCGGAAGTTTTGGCCTCGGTCAGATCTTCTTTGAGATTGCCGAACGAATCATCGAAAAACCCCTCCGCCGCCAGGGCGACCGGGGCAAACAGCAGCACGCCCGTCAGGGCAAAGGCCTTGAGAAACATCATGTACTTCTCCCGCATCAACAGATAGTGAACAACCGTGCGATCAGGTACCGCCGGTCATTTCCGTTCGGCCTCCCAACGGGCCATGTATTTTTCCAGCATCTCACTCGTCACCGTTCCCACGGTACGCGCTACCACACGTCCATCCGGCGCGACGAGATAGGTCGTCGGCAACCCGGGAATGGGGCCTACCGGCGTATTGCGCGTCGGCCCCATATTCATCACCGGATAACTGATCATCTGCTCATCGACGAAACCGGCCAGCTTGGCCTGATCGATTTTCTCCAGGTTCACCCCCCAGACGACGGCATCCTTGCGATAGTGGCGGTCATGAAACTGAATCAGCTCGGGGATTTCCTCGCGACAGGGCGGGCACCAGGTTGCCCAGAAGTTCACCACCACCCACTTGCCGCGCATATCGCTCAAGGCATGCGACTGACCGGTGATGTCCGGCAGACGGAATTCCGGCATGGGAGCATCGGCTCGCGCCATGCCCAGATTCAAAAGCAGGACAGTAGCCGCCAGAAGTGACAACGAAACGGAACGCATGAGATTTACCGGTTGTTGAGGATCAGTGAGAGTCCTGGGTATGTTCGCCCTTGTGCGACAGGTACAAGGCCAAACCGATCAGCGCAATGCCGCCGGCGAAAGTCAGCAAGTCCATAGGGGTCGAGAAGGGCATGTTGATGGCATGCTCAAAGAATTTGACGATCAGGATCATCAGGATGACCTTTGCCAGGCGGTTTTTCAGGTCATCCAGATTGCGGATGATCAGCACATTGGTAGAGGCTTCGCTTTCACCGGCCTGATCGATCTTGCGTATGAACAGCTCATACAGCCCCATCGCAAAAATCAGCAGGATGGTCGCCAGAAGATAACCATCAACCACTTCTACCACATGGGTCACGGTCTGGTTGCGCAAGTCAAGACGCTCAACTTCCGGCAGGGAGGGCGAAGCATAGTGCGCGAGGTGAGACACCAGAAAATACGCATCCACGGTCGCAACGTAGAACATCACGAACGCCACAACCAGACTGGCAAGTACGGAAACCAGCACGACCAGGCGGCTATTCCATAGCACCCCCTCAAAAACACTGGAAAACAGCTTACCCATTGCAGCGACGACCTTTGTTCGATAGCTTTCGAAGCAGTTTAAAAGGTCGGCCATGGGGGCACAATGGCTTACCATAAACAAAAAATTAAGCTTTCATCGAACGAATCTATGAGCATCCAGGCCACCGATCCGACCTCCATCCTGATCCTGTATTACTCGCGCGATGGCGCGACGGCGCGCATGGCACGACAGGTAGCACGCGGCGTGGAAAGCGTGGAAGGCTGCATTGCCGTGCTGCGCAGCGTCCCCCCCGTATCGCCGGTCTGCGAAGCCGCCGCGCCTGCCGTGCCCGAGGAGGGCGCGCCCTACGCGACCCGAGAGGATCTGCGCGCCTGCGATGGCCTGCTGGTGGGCAGCCCGACCTACTTCGGATCGATGGCGGCGGCCATGAAGCACTTCTTCGATAGCAGCAGCGGGGCCTGGTTCGGTGGTGAGCTTTGCGGCAAACCCGCCGCCGCGTTCACCGCCACGGCCAGCCAGCATGGTGGCCAGGAGATGACCTTGCTGAGCCTGATCGTTCCCCTGCTGCATCACGGCATGCTCATTCTCGGCCTGCCGTATACCGAACCGGCCCTGATGCGCACCCGCATGGGCGGTACGCCCTACGGGGCGAGCCACACCTCCGGCGATGGCCGCGCCCCCCTGACCGAGGACGAGAAGGAATTGTGCCGGGCCCTGGGACGCCGCGTTGCCCAAACGGCCTCGCGGCTCAAACAATGACCCCCTGGGCAGCCACCGCCCTGCTGGCCCAGGCCGCGCTTCTGCCCCTGTGGGCCGCCCCGGCGCTGACACAAGCCCAAACCCCGGCGGGCCTCCTGCTGCTGAGCACGGGGTTCATCCTGATTGCCGCCCCCCTGCCCGGCATGCGCCGTCTGCGCCCGCGAGCCTATATCTGGGCCTCGATTCTCGCCCTGTTTCTGCTTGTCCACGGCCTGGTAGACGCCTGGGCGCCGCCTCACCCCCTGGCTGCAGCACGGGGTCTGGTCGAGGCCATCCTCGCGAGCCTGGTGTTTTTCGGCAGTCTGCGTTTCATCCGCAGCCTGCCTCGACCTGACCGGAAAGCCCGTCATGCCCAGCACTGATACACCCAACACCGTGGACGCGCTGCACGCCCGCATCGCCAGGGATCCCGCGCTGGCGCTCTGGTTCGGCAGCCCCGAATGCAGTGTCTGCCCGGTACTTGAAATGCGCACCCAGACCCTGTTTGCGCAGCAGCTCCCCCGCCTCGCCTTTCACTCCATCGACGCCCGTCAGTCGCCGGCAACCGCCGCGCAATTCGGTGTTTTCGCCGTCCCTACCCTGATCGTCTATTTCGATGGGCGCGAAACCTTGCGGCACGCGCGCAACTTCAGCCCCGCCCAATTGGTCGAGGCGCTCAGCCGGGCTTATGCCATGCGTTTCGAAACAGGCTATGATTGAACACATTTTCCAACACCGGACACGTCCGAGCGCATCATGATCCATAAATGTCTTTTTCCCGCTGCCGGTTACGGCACCCGCTTCCTGCCCGCCACCAAGGTTCTGCCCAAGGAAATGCTGCCCATTCTCGACAAGCCATTGATCCAGTACGGCGTCGAAGAAGCCATGGAGGCCGGAATACGCACCATGGCCATGGTTACCGGTCGCGGCAAGCGCGCACTTGAGGATCATTTCGACGTCAATTACGAGCTGGAGCACCAGATTCGCGGTTCCAGCAAGGAAGGCCTGCTGACCGGCATCCGCCGCATCATCGACGAATGCACCTTCTCCTACACCCGTCAGATCGAAATGAAAGGCCTGGGCCACGCCATTCTCACCGGCGAAACCCTGATCGGTCGTGAAGAAGCCTTCGCCGTACTGCTGGCGGACGACTTGTGCGAAGGCCGTGACACAGGCGTGCTGGCGCAGATGGTAGAGCTGTACAAGCGTTTCGAATGCAGCATCGTGGCCATTGAGGAAGTCCCGATGGCGGACATCCACAAATACGGGGTGATTGCCGGCGAGGAAATCGAACCGGGTATTTTCCGCATCAACAACATGATTGAAAAGCCAGCGGCCGACCAGGCCCCCAGCAATCTGGCCATCATCGGCCGGTACATCCTGACCCCGGACATTTTCGACATCCTGCGCGAAACGCCACCGGGCACCAGCGGTGAGATCCAGATCACCGACGCGCTGCGCGTTCAGGCCGACCAGGGCCGGGTGATCGGCTACAAGTTCCAGGGACAGCGTTTCGACTGCGGCAGCCCGAGTGGTTTCGTGGCCGCCACCAACCATTTCTACCACCTCAGCCGACGCTGAGCAGCGACAGGAGAACGCCCATGCGCGTGAGCCCCAACATGGTCGTAACCATCGACTACACCCTCACCAACGACGCCGGTGAGGTGATCGACAGCTCCGCTGGACAGGGGCCGCTGGCCTACTTGCACGGGCATGACAACATCATTCCGGGCCTGGAAAAAGGACTGGAAGGCCGCGAAGCAGGCGAACAGTTCAAGATCAGCATCCCCCCGACGGATGCCTATGGCGAGCGTGATCCGAAACTGGTGCAGACCGTGCCCAGCAACCTGTTCGAAGGTGTGGACGCCATCGAGCCGGGCATGCGCTTCCAGGCGCATACCGATGCCGGGCTTGAAGTCGTCACGGTCGTGGCGGTAAACGGCGATCAGATCACCCTCGACGCCAACCACGCGCTGGCGGGCGAAACCCTGCACTTCGAAATTACCGTGCTGGAAATGCGCGATGCCACCCCCGATGAAATCGCACATGGCCACGCCCACGGCCCGGACGGTCATCACCACGATCATTGATCGAACGTCCGTCAGATCCCGGACGGAGCAAAGGGCGGCGGAAACATCTGTTCCGCCGCCAGCGGCCTGGGAGGCTAATTGGCCCATCCGTGTACCCAGCGCACGGCCTCAATCGGCCACGGGCAGGGTCAAGCTCATGACATGCGCGTTCTCGCGCCCACCACCCGCCGGGTAGTATCCCTTGCGTTCGCCCACCCGCATGAATCCGCTGTGCTCGTACAAGGTTTGGGCCACGGTGTTCGACTCCCGCACCTCCAGCCACAGGCTGACCGCCCCCGCACCGGACAGCTGCTTCTTCAGCCATTCGATGAGCGCACGCCCGATCCCCTGGCCCTGCCAGTGAGGCGCGACACAGAGATTGAGCAGATGCGCTTCGTCGATGACGCGCATGACAATGGCATACGCCACCACATCCCCGCGCTCATGCACGAGCCAGCCGTCGTACCCCGCCGCCAGACAGTCACGGAACAAGCCTTCGCTCCATGGAAACGGATAAGCGTCGACTTCAACCGCCATGATCCCCGGCAGATCATCCTCGCGGATCGAACGAATGGAGAGCGGATGTCGATAAGGCAGACGCATCAGCGGACAGTGGCGACCAGCGGACGCAAACGGCGCCAGAGCTCGGCCTTGCGCTCGGGCGAGGCCAGCAGCGCATCGAGCGCGGGCAGGGCCTCGCCGGACTCACCCGGCGCGACCGTCAGGCCGAACAACAGGTTTACCTCAGACCCGACGGGCAAGGCGGCGCCCGCGGGCAGCGCGACACGTTCCATCGGCAGCGGCGCGCTCTGCAGGGCACGTGCGATGTCCTCCAGCAAGCGAGCCGCCGCCTCGCTGAGGGTATCGGGATGAATCAGCCGCAGCACCTCAGGCGCCACGCGCTCCCCTGTCGGTTCGGCAAGGATGGGCGCCACCGCTGGCGCGCGCTCACGCCAACGCTCTATGCCCAGCACGGCGAGCACCGCCTCACGGGAAAGTGACATGGCAGAACTCAAACATCGCCCAACTGGGGATGCTGACGGGACTCCGGCAGCAACACGCGGTTCAGCGCATTGATATATGCCTTGGCGGAGGCGATGACGATATCCGTGTCTGCGCCCTGACCATTGACGATACGCCCGGCCTTTTCCAGACGCACGGTAACTTCCCCCTGCGCGTCCGTTCCGCTGGTGATGTTGTTCACCGAATAAAGCTGCAGGTTGGCACCGCTTTCTAGCAGTTTTTCGATGCACTTGAAAGTCGCGTCCACCGGACCGCCGCCCTCGCACTCGGCCGCCTGCTCATGCCCGTCGATCAACAGCACGACACGCGCCAGCGGCGTCTCGCCGGTTTCGGAGCAGACATGCAGAGAAACCAGACGCACATATTCCGGCTCCACCGTCGAGGCCGTGCTGACCAGCGCCTGGATGTCCTCATCGAAGATTTCGTGCTTCTTGTCCGCCAGCACCTTGAACTTCTCGAAAGACTCATTGAGTTCGGCCTCGGACGCGAACTCGATGCCCAGTTCCTTGAGACGGGTGCGAAAGGCATTGCGACCGGAGTGCTTGCCCAGCACGATGCGGTTCGCGGTCCAGCCCACATCTTCGGCGCGCATGATCTCGTAGGTTTCCCTATGCTTGAGCACGCCGTCCTGGTGGATGCCGGACTCATGCGCGAAGGCATTGGCACCGACGATGGCCTTGTTCGGTTGCACGGGAAAACCGGTGATGGTCGACACCAGACGCGAGGTCGACACGATCTGCGTGGTATCGATAGTCGTGTCGCAGGCGAACACGTCCTGGCGGGTGCGCACCGCCATGACCACCTCTTCCAGCGCCGTATTACCGGCCCGCTCCCCCAGTCCGTTGATGGTGCACTCGATCTGACGGGCGCCATTGAGCACCCCGGCCAGCGAGTTGGCCACAGCCAGCCCCAGGTCGTTATGGCAATGCACGGAGAACACGGCCTTGTCCGAATTGGGCACGCGCTCGATCAACTGACGGATGGTTTCCCCGAACTGCTGAGGGATGTTGTAACCCACGGTATCGGGAATATTGATCGTCGTAGCCCCGGCATCGATGGCGGCCTCGATCACCCGACACAGGAAGTCGAGCTCCGAACGCCCCGCGTCCTCGGCGGAAAATTCCACATCGTCGGTGTACTGCCGCGCGCGCTTCACCGCACGTATGGCCTGCTCCACCACTTCGTCCGGCGTCATGCGCAGCTTCATCTGCATGTGAATCGGGCTGGTGGCGATAAAGGTGTGAATGCGCGAACGCGCCGCAGGCTTCAGGGCTTCACCCGCCCGGTCGATGTCCTTGTCCAGGGCACGGGACAAACCGCAGACCGTGCTTTCCTTCACTGCCGCCGCCACGGCCTGTACGGCCTCGAAGTCACCGGGGCTTGCGATCGGGAACCCGGCCTCGATCACGTCCACCCGCATGCGCTCCAGTGCCTTGGCTATGCGCACCTTCTCGTCGCGCGTCATCGACGCACCGGGACTCTGCTCGCCATCGCGCAAGGTGGTGTCGAAAATGAAGAGTTTGTCTTTGACGCTCATAAGTCGGTACCGATCAAAACGGCGGGCCGGGCCGCCGGAAGTAAAGACAAAAGACGGCCCACACGCCGTCCGCAAGACGCATGACTATACAGGCGAAGGGCGCCCGCACGCCATACATGCAGGCTCAGGCGGCCTCGCGACGGCGACGGCGACGCCAGCGTAGCAGCCCCACCAGCGGGCCGGACAAGGCATAAAGCAGGAAGAAGCCGAACAGCACCTTCGGCGGATCGCTGGCGGCGATCACGAAAAACAGCACCAGCGCCAGCACCACGATGAACGGCACGCTGCGCCGCAGATCCAGCGCCTTGAAGCTGTAGTAGGGGAAATTGCTCACCATCAGCAGCCCGGCGGCGAGCGTCACCACCAGCGACAACAGCATCAGCTCGCGCCCAGGCACATTCTCGTCCACCCCCATCCACACCATCCCCATCATCAGCGCCGCCGCCGCCGGGCTGGCCAGACCGATGAAAAAGCGCTTGTCCACCACATGCACCTGCACATTGAAGCGCGCCAGACGCAGGGCGGCGCCGGCCACATAGACAAAGGCGGCAAGCCAGGCCAGCTTGCCGCCGAAACTGAATTCCCCGGCCAGATGCACGAGCGACCACTGATACATCACCAACGCAGGCGCCATACCGAAGGAAATTACATCCGACAGGCTGTCATACTGAACGCCGAACTCGCTCTGGGTATTGGTCAGGCGCGCGACACGGCCATCGAGCCCGTCGAGGATCATGGCCACGAACACCGCCACCGCCGCCGCCTCGAAGCGTCCGGACAGGGCGGCGATGATGGCGTAGAAACCCGCGAACAGCGCCGCCGTGGTGAACAGATTGGGCAACAGATAGATTGCCCGGCGACGTGGACGGGCAGGACGTTGCGCATCAAGGTCGGGCATCTCGCTCATACCGGCAGCCTGAGAAAAATAGGGGGAATCCGGAAAGACTAACAGAAAGCCCCGTCCGCGCTAACTGGATGTTGCCCGAAAAACACCTCACGCACCGCGAAAGGCACTTCCCCGCGCCGTGATGCCATCCGGTCCGCCAGCCGCACCGGATCCGGCAAACGGTAGCGCGTCACCCAGGCCATGACCCAATCCAGCGCCGTCTGCAACGACACACGGTGACCGACCGACACATAAACGGGCTTCACACCCACACGCGTGCGCAAGGCCGCACCGATCACGTCCCCCTGATCGACCAAGGGGGTCCAGGCGCCACGCACATCCGGTGGCGTCTGCGCCTGACCGACCAGTATCGATTTAGCCACCCCGATACTTGGACAATCCAGCGCCAGCCCCAGATGACAGGCAATGCCGAAACGGCGAGGATGGGCAATGCCCTGCCCGTCGCAGATCAGGCAATCCGGGACCGCCTCCATCGCGGACAGGGCTGCCAGCAGGGCAGGCGCCTCTCGAAACGACAACAATCCCGGCACATAAGGAAAACCTGTTGGCCCGCGCGCAAGCACCGCCTCCCGCGCTGTCCGGCTCGGCACATCGAAGCGCACCGCCGCACCGCGCGTTATCTGTCCTCGCGCCTCGAATCCCACATCCACCCCCACCACGCAGCGCGGCTCGACCCAGCGGTCTTCCCTCTCGATGGCGGCTGCCCAGCGCGTCTGCAAGGCACGGGCTTGAGCAATGCCAAGGCGAGCCCCCTCACCGTCCGACATTCCCCCGTCCGCAAGCTCGGCACGAAAAGCGTTTTTCTCGTTCAAGGCCAGCGCGTACCCAGTAGCAGGAGCGTGTAGCTGAGATAGGCGAAAACCAGCACCGCCCCTTCGACACGGGTCAGCCGCCCCGGACTGGTGAATCCCCAGGCCATCGCCGCCATGCCCAACGTCAGGGCGATCATGACCGGCAAATCACGCCACAGAACTGCGCCCGCCACCGCAAAGGGCTGAATCAGCACCGCCACGCCAATCACGCCCAGGGTATTGAAGAGATTGGAACCGATGACATTGCCCAGAGCCAGATCCGGCTCGCCGCGTCGGGCGGCGACGATGGACGAGGCCAGTTCCGGCAGGCTGGTTCCCAGCGCGACGATGGTCAGGCCGATGACCAGATCACTGACGCCGAAGGCTTGGGCGATTTCCACCGCCCCCCAGACCAGCAGGCGCGAGCTGGCCAGCAGCACCAGCAGACCCATGGCAAGCCACAACCACGCACGGCCGGGCGTGAGGGGCGCCTCCTCTTGCAACTTGAGCTCCACCTCACCGGACAGGGCATCGTCACGATGGCGACGGGCCTGCCAGATAGACCAGCCGACGATTCCGCCCAGCGCAAGAACAAGAAGCGCTCCGTCCAGACGGGTCAGTCCGCCATCCAGAGCCAACAGACTGAAGAGCGCCGTGACCGCCATAAGAAGCGGGATTTCCCGGCGAATGATGCCCGAATGCACGGCTATCGGAGCAATAACCGCCGTCAACCCGAGGATAAGCGCAATATTGACGATATTGGAGCCAATGGCGTTACCCAGCGCGAGCGCCGCATTTCCCTGCCCGGCGGCCGTGACGGACACCAGGAGCTCCGGAGCAGAGGTGCCAAAACCAATCACCAGCATCCCCACCAGCAGCGCGGGAACCCCCAGATGACGTGCGGTCACCGCCGCTCCCTCCACAAAACGGTCCGCGCTCCAGGCCAGGGCGATCAGCCCGACCGCAACGGCGGCAAAAGCAGGGAGCAGCGCGAACATGAACCTACTCTTTCACTTGCGCCAGGGTAAATCCTAGAAGGGAATGTCGTCGTCGCCGAAGGCTTCGCCATAACCGCCATAATTATCCTGGGCTGCCGGGGGCGAGGAGGACGGGCGAGCCGGAGGCGCTTCGCGACGCGGTGCGTTTTCTCGCGGCGCGGCGTAGTTGCTCTCGCCACCGCGCGCGGGCATGCGCTCGTAGTCATCCATTCCGCCCCCACCGTAGCCCTGCCCAGCGGCGCCAGCCCCCGTCCGCCCCCCCAGAAGCTGCATTTCGCTGGCAACGATTTCCGTGGAGTAACGGTCCTGACCGCTCTGGTCCTGCCATTTGCGTGTACGCAGACTGCCCTCGACATAGATCTGGCTGCCCTTGCGGCAGTATTCACCGGCGATTTCCGCCAGTTTCCCGAAAAACACGACCCGATGCCATTCGGTACGTTCCTGCATGTCGCCGCTGGCCTTGTCTCTCCAGCTCTCACTGGTCGCCAGACGGACATTGGTGATCTGCCCGCCACTGGGCATGTAGCGAACTTCGGGGTCCGCCCCCAGATTGCCAACCAGAATGACCTTGTTCACGCCACGCGCCATCTCACCCTCTCCTCAAGCTGTTCCGCCCTGAGCGGAAAACCGCAAAACCGTTTTGCCCGCAACGGGCATGACTGCTTAATATAGCAGTTTGCCCAGCCCCACGGTTACCCACATGGCCGATCCGTTCATCCGCATCCGCGGCGCGCGCACGCACAACCTCAAGAACATCGACCTGGATATTCCCCGGGAAAAACTCACCGTCATTACCGGCCTGTCCGGTTCGGGCAAGTCCTCTCTCGCCTTTGACACGCTGTTCGCGGAAGGGCAGCGTCGTTACGTCGAATCACTATCGGCGTATGCGCGGCAATTTCTTTCGATGATGGAAAAACCCGATGTAGACCACATCGAAGGCCTGTCTCCGGCCATCTCCATCGAACAGAAAACCACCTCGCACAATCCGCGCTCGACGGTCGGCACCGTCACGGAAATCTACGACTACCTTCGCCTGCTGTTCGCGCGTGCCGGAACACCGCGCTGCCCCGAGCACGACACGGTATTGGAGGCGCAGACGGTCAGCCAGATGGTAGACCAGGTGCTCATCACCCCGGAAGGCCGGCGTCTCATGCTGCTGGCCCCGGTCATCGTCGGCCGCAAGGGTGAACACAGCAAGCTTTTCGATGAATGGCGCGCTCAAGGCTTTCTACGCGTGCGGATCAATGGCGAGGTCCATGAAATCGACGCCGTGCCGGAGCTCGACCCCAAGGCCAAGAACACCATCGAGGTGGTGGTGGATCGCTTCAAGGTCCGCTCTGACCTGGGCCTGCGTCTGGCAGAGTCCTTTGAAACGGCGCTGCGACTTGCTGACGGTCGGGCACGCATCGCACCGATGGAGGGCGAGGAAGGCGAGACCATTGACTTCTCGGCACGCCATGCCTGCCCTGTCTGCGGCTATGCCCTGACCGAACTTGAACCGCGCTTGTTTTCCTTCAACAACCCGGCCGGTGCCTGCCCCAGCTGTGATGGGCTGGGCACACGCCAGTTTTTCGACCCGGACAAGGTCGTGGTTCACCCCGAACTGTCTCTGGCCGCCGGCGCCGTACGTGGCTGGGACCGGCGCAATGCCTATTACTTCCAGATCGTGCAATCGCTGGGGCGGCACTACGATTTCGACCCTGAAACCCCCTTCAACGCCCTGCCCGAGCAGGTTCGCCAGGCCGTTCTTTACGGCAGCGGGCAGGAGGAAATCGCCTTCAGCTACCTGGGAGAGCGCGGCAAAACCAGCCTTCGGGTGCATGCCTTCGAGGGCATCCTGCCCAACATGGAGCGCCGCTACCGGGAGACCGACTCCCAGGCCGTGCGCGAGGAACTGGCGAAATACCTTTCCGAGCAGCCCTGCGCGAGCTGCTGCGGCACGCGCCTGAATCTGGCTGCCCGCCATGTTTTTGTTGGCGGGCAGAGCCTGCCCGCCCTGACGCGCCTGCCCATAGATCAAACACTGAACTTCTTCCGCGAGCTGCAGCTTGAAGGAAACAAGGCAGAGATCGCCGCGCGAATCGCACGCGAAATCGAAGCGCGTCTGGGCTTTCTGGTCAATGTCGGCCTCAACTATCTCTCGCTGGATCGCAGCGCGGAGACCCTGTCTGGCGGTGAAGCCCAGCGTATCCGTCTCGCCAGTCAGATTGGTTCGGGACTCGTTGGCGTCACCTACATCCTCGACGAACCCTCCATCGGTCTGCACCAGCGTGATAACGACCGCCTGCTCGCGACCCTGACCTATCTGCGTGATCTGGGCAATACCGTAATCGTTGTCGAACACGACGAGGATGCCATCCGTGCCGCCGACCATGTTGTGGACATTGGCCCAGGCGCCGGGGTGCATGGGGGGCAGGTCATTGCCAGCGGGGCACCGGCGGCCATTGCCGCCCATCCCGACTCACTTACCGGCCAGTACCTTTCCGGGCGTGTGCGCATTGACGTACCCCAGAACAGGCCTATGCCGGACCCCCAGCGCATCTTCCGGCTTTACGGCGCGACAGGAAACAACCTGCAAGGCGACACGCTGGAAATTCCGGTTGGACTTCTGGTCTGTGTCACGGGGGTCTCCGGCTCCGGCAAATCCACGCTCATCAACGACACGCTGTACCGCCTCGCGGCGCAGGCCCTGAACGGCGCGAGTGAATCGCCGGCCTGCTACGAACGCCATGAAGGCATGGACTTCTTCGATAAAGTGATCGACATTGATCAAAGCCCCATCGGACGCACCCCCCGGTCCAACCCCGCCACCTATACGGGCCTGTTCACCCCCATACGCGAACTGTTTGCCGGCACGGCCGAAGCACGCTCGCGGGGCTATTCGCCAGGACGCTTTTCCTTCAATGTCAAAGGTGGACGTTGCGAAGCCTGCCAGGGCGATGGCGTCATCAAGGTTGAAATGCACTTCCTGCCAGACATGTACGTCCCCTGCGATGTCTGTCATGGCCAGCGCTACAACCGCGAAACCCTGGACATCCGCTACAAGGGAAAGACGATTGCCGATGTTCTGGACATGACCATAGAGGACGCAACCGCCTTTTTCAGCGCGGTTCCCGCCATACACCGCAAACTGGAGACCTTGATGGAAGTGGGTCTGGGCTATATCCGCCTGGGCCAGAACGCCACGACACTCTCCGGCGGGGAGGCCCAGCGGGTGAAGCTCGCCCGCGAGCTTTCCAAGCGCGATACCGGACGTACCCTCTACATCCTCGACGAGCCCACCACGGGCCTGCATTTCCACGATGTCGCACAACTGCTGCGCGTGTTGCACACCTTGCGCGAGCACGGCAACACCGTGGTAATCATCGAACACAACCTGGACGTCATCAAAACGGCAGACTGGGTCATCGATCTGGGGCCGGAAGGCGGCAACGGAGGCGGACGCATCATCGCCCAAGGCCCCCCAGAAGAAGTAGCGGCCCATCCACAGTCGCATACCGGCCGCTATCTGGCGCGGCTATTGAACACCGCTTGACGTGCGATCCACGCGTCCTCCACACACTCACCCCCTCATGCCCTTGCCCTTCACCTTGCTCACGCTTACCCGCTCACAGCGGGGCTTGCTCCCACAGGTCTGCGCCCATGAGGACGCACAAACAGCAAGGGGGCCATAGGCCCCCTTGCTGTTTGTGCGTGGATTGTTTCGGTGGGCGCGAGCGCCTCAGCCGTCACGGGTAATGTGGTCGATCAGCGCCTTGAGCACGGCAGGCGCACGCTCGTTTTCCACCTGGCAGGTACCTGCCGCCTCGTGGCCGCCTCCGCCGTAATTGAGCATCAGCTCGCCAACATTGGTGCGGCTACTGCGGTCGAAAATCGACTTGCCGGTAGCAAACACAGTGTTCTGCTGCTTCACGCCCCACATGACATGGATGGAAATATTGCACTGCGGGAACAGGGCATAGATAACGAAACGGTTGCCGGCATGAATGACGTCCTCGTTGCGCAGATCGAGCACGACGAGATTGGCATGTACGGTGGCGCAACGCTCGATCTGCGCCTTGAACAGCGGCTCCTGCTCGAAATACAGGTCGATGCGCTCCTTCACATCCGGCAAGGCAAGGATGTCATCGATCGTGTGATTCTTGCAGTACTCGATCAGATCCATCATCAACTGGTAATTGCTGATGCGGAAATTGCGGAAACGCCCCAGACCGGTACGTGCATCCATCAGGAAGTTGAGCAGCACCCAGCCAGTCGGGTTCAGCACTTCATCCTTGGTGAACTGAGCCGAATCGCCCTTGTCCACGGCTTCCATCATTTCGTCCCAGGCAGCCGGAAAGGTCTCGTGCCCGCCATAATGACGCCAGACCACCCGCGCGGCGGACGGGGCATCGGGATCGATGATGTGATTGTCTGTTTCGACATTGCGCAGGGTTTCCGACAGGTGATGGTCGAAAGCCAGATGCACGCCGTAAACGTAGGGCAGGTTGGTGGTGATGTCGCGATCCGTCACTTCGATCTTGCCGTCCTGCATGTCCTTGGGATGGACAAACAGGATATCGTCGATCAGGTCGAGATGCTTGAGCAGCACCGCACAGACCAGACCGTCGAAGTCGCTGCGGGTAATGAGGCGGAATTTGCTGTTCTGCTGCATGCCGTACTCCATCGGTATCCAGTAGTGGCGCCCCGTGGGCGGAAAATAGCGTGCTCCTCACGGAAGCCGCACAGGGGGGACTATACGCGAAAAAAGGCGGCCCGTGGCCGCCTTTTTATCCCTCTCACACGGCGCTTCTCGCCGCGCGAAATAGGCTTACTTGACCTGCTGCTTGAGCGAGCCGGACTCGTAACGCTTGCGCATGTCGTCCAGAGAGATCGGCTTGATCTTGGACGCCATGCCAGCGGCGCCGAAGGCCTCGAAGCGGGCCTGGCAGATGCCGGCCATCGCCTTGGTGGCTTCCTTCAGGAACTTGCGCGGGTCGAAGTTGGCCGGGTTGTCGTGCAGGTGCTTGCGGATGGCGCCGGTGGAAGCCATGCGCAGGTCGGTGTCGATGTTGACCTTGCGAACGCCGTGCTTGATGCCTTCAACGATTTCGTCAACCGGTACGCCATAGGTCTGGCCCATGTCGCCGCCGTAGTTGTTGATGATTTCCAGCCAGTCTTCCGGTACGGAGGACGAACCGTGCATGACCAGGTGAACGCCCGGGATGCGCGCGTGGATTTCCTTGACGCGATCGATGCGCAGCACCTTGCCGGTCGGCTTCTGGGTGAACTTGTAGGCGCCGTGGGAGGTGCCGATGGCAATCGCCAGGGCGTCCACATCGGTGTCACGCACGAACTGGGCCGCTTCTTCCGGATCGGTCAGCAGCATGGAGTGATCCAGCTCGCCTTCCGCGCCGTGGCCGTCTTCTTCGCCCATCTTGCCGGTTTCCAGGGAACCCAGGCAGCCCAGTTCGCCTTCCACGGACACGCCGCCGCTGTGCGCGACTTCGGCAACCTTCGCGGTGATGCCGGCGTTGTACTCGTAGGAGGCCGGGGTCTTCATGTCGGCCATCAGGGAGCCGTCCATCATGACGGAGCTGAAGCCGGACTGGATGGCGCGCAGGCACACACCCAGATCGGAACCGTGGTCCTGATGCATGACGACCGGGATGTGCGGGTACATTTCAACGGCAGCAGCCACCAAGTGACGCAGGAACGGCTCGCCCGCGTAGGAGCGCGCGCCGGCAGACCCCTGCAGGATCACCGGGCTGTCGACCTTGTCGGCGGCCTGCATGATCGCGTGGATCTGTTCCATGTTGTTGACGTTGAAGGCCGGCATGCCGTAACCGTGCTCGGCGGCATGATCAAGAAGCTGGCGAAGGGAAACAAGCGCCATGACGCATCTCCTGGTTTGTTGAGTTTGAAAGCGCCGGCTGCCCGCAGGCAGCCCATCGAAAGGATATTACTTGATTGCTTACGTGGAGTCAGGCGGAGTCCGTCACGCGGAACCAATGACATCGCCAACCCGGACAATCTTCATGGCATTGGTGCCGCCCATCTGGCCCATCAGATCGCCCTTGGTGATGACGACCACATCACCGTCACCCAGCATCTCGCGACGGCAGAGATCCTCGATGATGATGCGGTTCACTTCAGCGTGATCCTTGGACTCGTAGGGAAAATGCACCGCCTCCACGCCACGATAGAGCGCCATCAGGCGCGCGGTGGCCTCACGACGGGTCAGACCGTAGATGGGAATGTCGGTGTCCACGCGGGACATCCACAGCGGCGTGGCGCCGGATTCGGTCAAGGCCACGATGGCGCGTACCGGCAGGTGGTTCGCCACGTAAATCGCCGTCATGGCGATGGCCTGATCGATGCGATCGAAGGGAATGTCCAGCGGCGGCTGCGGCGTTTTGGCCTCGATCTGGCTTTCCGCCCGCTCACAGATGCGCGCCATCGTTTCCACCACCTTGACGGGGTAGCGACCGGAGGCGGTTTCGCCGGAGAGCATCACCGCGTCGGTGCCATCGAGCACGGCATTGGCCACGTCGAAAACTTCCGCGCGGGTCGGAATCGGGTTGACGATCATCGTTTCCATCATCTGCGTGGCGGTGATGACCGGACGGTTCATGTCCCGCGCCAGACGGATGAAGGCTTTCTGTACGGCCGGCAGCTCGGCATCACCGATTTCCACCCCCAGGTCACCGCGCGCGATCATGATCGAATCGCTGGCTTCGACAATCTCGCGAATGGAATCGACGGCTTCGGCGCGCTCGATCTTGGCCACGATTGCGGCGCTCGAACCGGCGGCCTTGAGCAGGGCACGCGCTTCGTGGATGTCAGCCCCGGAACGCGGGAAGGACACGGCGATGTAGTCGACGCCAATTTCAGCGGCCAGTCGAATATCCTCACGGTCCTTTTCGGTAATGGCCGGCGCGGACAGCCCCCCCCCTTGACGATTGATGCCCTTGTTGTTGGACAGCTCCCCACCCACCAGGGTGGTGCAGTGGATCTGCTGGCCAATCACTTCGCGCACCTTGAACACGATGCGCCCGTCGTCGAGCAGCAGCACATCGCCGGGACGCGAGTCCTGCACGAGCTGCTTGTAGGTAATGCCTACATGGGTCTCATCACCATCGTCCTTGTCAAGCTCTGCATCCAGGACAAAAGTCGCCCCCTCGGCCAGCGTGACCTTGCCGTTGCGGAAACGGTCAATACGGATCTTCGGGCCCTGAAGGTCGCCAAGAATCGCGACATGCCGCCCTGTGCGTGCGGCCACCTCGCGGACCATCTGCGCCCGGTGCTTGTGATGCTCCGGTTTACCATGGGAAAAGTTGAGGCGAACCACATCAACCCCGGCCTCAACGATGCCGGCGATGACCTCAGGGGTATCGGTGGAAGGGCCGAGAGTGGCCACAATCTTGGTACGTCGTTTCAAACCCGTTCTCATTCTGGACCTTCGGCCGTCCCTGGCCTGTTCGTATGCTACCGTCGCGCCCCTGCGAGCGGTTTGAATCAAACACGCTGCCTGGGAAGGCACCGCCTCCCCTCACAGACTCAGCCTTTGGCGCGCTCTTCAAGGATGGCGACGGCCGGAAGCGTCTTGCCTTCGAGGTACTCCAGGAAGGCGCCACCTGCGGTGGAGATATAGGACACCTTGTCGAAGATGTCGTACTTCTGAATCGCCGCGATGGTGTCACCGCCGCCCGCCAGGGTGAAGGCGGGGGTATTGGCAATCGCCTCGGCGATCTTCCGGGTGCCCTCGCCGAACTGATCGAACTCGAACACGCCTACAGGTCCGTTCCACACCACGGTACCGGCTTTCATGATGATCTCGACGAGCTCCTGAGCGGATTTCGGGCCGATGTCGAAGATCATCTCGTCTTCGGCCACGGCGTCGGCACTCTTCAGTACCGCCGGCTCGTTGGGGTCAAACTTCTTGCCCACCACCACATCGACCGCCACCGGGATGGATGCGCCGCGCGCGCTCATCTTTTCCATCAAGGCCTGGGCCGTCGGCACGAGGTCATCTTCGCACAGGGATTTGCCAACATTATGACCGACTGCCTTGAGGAAGGTATTGGCGATACCGCCACCAACCACGAGCTGGTCAACCTTCTCGGACAGCGATTCGAGCACGGTGAGCTTGGTGGACACCTTGGAGCCGCCGACGATGGCGACCATCGGACGCGCCGGATTGGCCAGCGCCTTCTCCAGTGCGGAAAGCTCCTCCGTCAGGAGCATGCCGGCACAGGCAACCGGCGCGAAACGGGCCACGCCGTGGGTGGAGGCTTCCGCGCGGTGTGCGGTGCCGAAGGCGTCCATCACGAACACGTCGCACAGGGCGGCGTATTTCTTCGACAGCGTTTCGTCGTTTTTCTTCTCGCCCTTGTTGAAGCGGCAGTTCTCAAGCAGGACGACCTCACCCTCGGCCACGTCGAAGCCCCCCTCGGTCCAGTCGCGGATCAGGCGGACCGGCTTGCCCAGCTTGGCGGACAGGTCCGTCGCAACCGGCTGCAGGGAGTTTTCTTCGGAGAACACACCCTCTTCCGGACGCCCCAGGTGGGAGGTGACCATCACACGGGCACCGGCCTTCACGCAGTGCTCGATGGTGGCCATGCTGGCGGTGATGCGCGCGTCGCTGGTGACCTTGCCATCCTTGACGGGAACGTTCAGGTCGGCACGGATCAGTACGCGCTTACCGGCCAGGGAAAGATCGGTCATCTTGATGACGGACATGTCGCTCTCCTAAAGGAATCGATGAAATGACGAAATTATCGGCCAAGCCCTTCGCCCGCAGGGCTTGGCCGAAAACTCCGCTGAGTGACTAAAAAAAGGGGGACCGGAGTCCCCCAGTAGGCATCAGCCCGCGATGTGGCGAACCATGCGCATCAGGTTGCAGGTGTAACCGTACTCGTTGTCGTACCAGGCGACGATCTTGACGAAGGTCGGGTCGAGCATGATGCCGGCGTTGGCATCGAATACGGACGGGGCGCTGAAACCACGGAAGTCGGTGGAGACGACCGCATCATCGGTGTAGCCCAGCACGGACTTGAGCTCGCCTTCGGAGGCGGCCTTCATCGCGGCACAGATGGCTTCGTAGGTGGTTTCCTTGTTCAGCTCGACGGTGAGGTCGACCACGGAAACATCGGAGGTCGGAACGCGGAAGGCCATGCCGGTCAGCTTGCCATTGAGTTCCGGCAGAACCTTGCCCACCGCCTTGGCGGCACCGGTGGAGGACGGGATGATGTTCTCCAGGATGCCGCGACCGCCGCGCCAGTCCTTGGAGGACGGGCCATCAACGGTCTTCTGGGTGGCGGTGGCGGCGTGAACGGTGGTCATCAGGCCGCGCTTGATGCCGAAGTTGTCGTTCAGCACCTTGGCCACCGGTGCCAGACCGTTGGTGGTGCAGGACGCGGCGGAGATGATGGCCTGCCCGGCGTAGGTGGCGTGGTTCACGCCATACACGAACATCGGGGTCGCGTCCTTGGACGGCGCGGACTGCACAACCTTCTTGGCACCGGCCTTGACATGCGCCTGGCAGGACTCCTCGGTCAGGAAGAAGCCGGTGGATTCGACCACGATGTCGACGCCCGCTTCGTCCCACTTGAGGTTCGCCGGATCGCGCTCGGCGGTCAGACGAATCTTCTTGCCGTTGACGATCATGGTATTGCCTTCGACGGAGACATCACCGTTGAAACGGCCATGCACGGAGTCGTGCTTGAGCATGTAGGCCAGGTAATCCGGTTCGAGCAGGTCGTTGATCGCGACGATCTCGATTTCCGGAAAGTCCTTGGCGGCGGCGCGGAATACCATGCGACCAATACGGCCGAAGCCGTTGATGCCAACTTTGATTGCCATGCGTAGATCTCCTGTTACGGATTTTGGAATTGTGCGATGTCTGCCCGCCACAACGGCGGGCAGAACCCGAGGGTCACGGATGCGTGCTCAGAACAGGCCTTCGGCGGTCTTGACCACGTTCTCGACGGTGAAGCCGAACAGCTTGAACAGCTCGCCCGCCGGTGCGGATTCGCCGAAGGTGTCGATACCAACCACGGCGCCACTGAGACCAACGTACTTGTGCCAGAAGGCGGTCACGCCGGCTTCGACCGCCACACGGCGGGTCACGGCGGCAGGCAGGACGCTTTCCTTGTATTCGGCGCTCTGCGCGTCGAACTGATCGGTAGAAGGCATGGAGACCACGCGAACCTTACGGCCCTTGCCGGTCAGCTCGTCGGCCGCCTTGACGGCCAGATCGACCTCGGAGCCGGTGGCGATGAGGATCAACTCCGGCGTGCCGGCACAGTCCTTGAGCACGTAGCCGCCCTTCTCGATGTCGGCAATCTGCGCATCGATGCGAGCCTGATGGGCCAGGTTCTGGCGGGAGAAGATCAGGGTGGTGGGCGCATTGCGACGCTCGACCGCGACCTTCCAGGCCACCGCGGACTCGACCGCGTCGCAGGGACGCCAGACGGACATGCGCGGGATCATGCGCAGGGTGGCAATCTGCTCGACCGGCTGGTGGGTCGGGCCGTCTTCGCCCAGACCGATGGAGTCATGGGTGTAGACGTAGATGGTGCCGACCTTCATCAAGGCGGACATGCGCAGCGCGTTGCGCGCGTATTCGGAGAACATCAGGAAGGTCGCGCCAAACGGGATGAACCCGCCGTGCAGGACGATGCCGTTCATGATGTGGCTCATGCCGAATTCGCGAACGCCGTAGTGGATGTAGTTGGCGTCCGCCTCGGTGGCGGTCAGTGCGCGGCAGCCCTTCCAGGTGGTCAGGTTGGACGGCGCGAGATCGGCGGAACCGCCGACGAGCTCCGGCAGCAGCGCGGCATAGCCGGTGATGGCGTTCTGGGATGCCTTGCGGGTGGCGATGGTTTCGCCCTTCTCGGCCACGCCCTTGATGAAGGCGGCGGCCTTTTCGGCCCAGTCGGCAGGCAGTTCGCCGGCAAGGCGGCGCTTGAGCTCGGCGGCTTCAGCCGGATAGGCCTGGGCATAGGCCTCGAAACGGGCATTCCACTCAGCTTCGCGCTCGGCGCCCTTGGCCTTGGCGCTCCAGCCGGCGTAGATTTCCTCGGGGATCACGAAGGGCTCGTGGGTCCAGCCCAGATTCTCGCGGGTGGCCTTGATTTCGGCATCGCCCAGCGGGGCGCCGTGGCAATCGTGGGTACCGCACAGGTTGGGCGCGCCGAAACCGATCACGGTCTTGGTGCAGATCAGGGTCGGCTTGTCGTTGACCGAGCGGGCTTCGCGGATGGCTTTGGCAATAGCCTCGGCGTCGTGGCCGTCCACATCACGCACAACGTGCCAGCCGTAAGCTTCGAAGCGCTTCGGGGTGTCATCCGTGAACCAGCCTTCGACGTGACCGTCGATGGAGATGCCGTTGTCATCCCAGAAAGCCACGAGCTTGCCCAGGCCCAGGGTGCCGGCAAGCGAGCAGGCTTCGTGGGAAATGCCTTCCATCATGCAGCCGTCGCCCATGAACACGTAGGTGTAATGGTCGATGATGCCGTGGCCGGGACGGTTGAACTGGCCGGCGAGCATTTTTTCGGCGATGGCCATGCCCACGGCGTTGGTGATGCCCTGACCCAGCGGGCCGGTGGTGGTTTCCACGCCCGGGGTGTAGCCGTATTCGGGATGCCCCGGGGTCTTGGAATGCAGTTGACGGAAGCGTTTGATCTCTTCCATCGGCAGCTCGTAGCCGGAGAGGTGCAGCAGGGAGTAGATCAGCATCGAGCCATGGCCGTTGGACAGCACGAAGCGGTCGCGGTTGGCCCAGGACGGATTGGAAGGATTATGGGCGAGGAAATCGTTCCACAGCACTTCGGCGATGTCCGCCATGCCCATGGGGGCACCCGGATGGCCGGAATTGGCCTTCTGAACAGCATCCATACTCAGGACACGAACGGCGTTCGCAAGCTCTCTGCGCGTCGACATGAAGACTCTCCAACGAGAAACAAGAAATCGGGAAGCGCCCCGACGCGCGGGTCGCGGCGCATGGAAATCGGTGAATACTAATCCTTCGCGGACGTGCGGACTCTATCTCCGGCACGAGTCCGACCATTTTCACCAAGAATGCTCAACTTATCAACCGCGCTTCCGCGCAGCACGGGCAACACCGGCCCGCCTCAGTCTTTCCACTTGATCGAGCAGCCCATGCTCGGCACCTGATCCCGCGGCCCATGCCCGGTTCGAGCCACCTGGGACATCGCCTCGAAAAGCTCCCGACGCGCACCGGGGGCCGGCTCCTTGCGGCTTTCGTCCAGACGGCCGCGATATTGCAAGCCAAGATCAGCGTTGTATCCAAAAAAATCCGGCGTGCATACCGCCCCGTAGGCATGGGCGACCGCTTGTGTTTCGTCATATAAATAAGGGAAGGCGAAACCCCGCTCCTTCGCCAGGCGGGCCATGTACGCAGGACCATCCTCCGGATAGGCATCGACATCGTTGGGCATGATCGCCGCCACACCCACACCCAGCGCCTTCAGCTCATGCGCATCGCGCACCAGACGGTCAAGGATCGCCTGCACGTAGGGACAGTGATTGCAGATGAACATGACCAGGAGGCCGCGCTCGCCCCGACAATCGGCCAGACGCCAGAGGCGACCATCGACACCAGGCAGCACGAAGTCCGGCGCGGGGCTATCGAATTCACATATGGGGGTCTCAAGTCTAACCATTTGACTAATCAAACCATCGTCATATTTTGTACATCTCCCCCAAGACTAACAGAACATGATGAAAATAACGTCCACCCTACCGCGCCTCCTTGCCGCGCTGACACTCGCTCTGCTAACGCTCCCGGCCCTCGCCGCGCCGCTGCGCCTGGCCATCCCCCCCTTCTTCGCCGAAGAGGAAACCCGGACCACCTTCACCCCACTTGCCGACTATCTGAGCAAGACCATCGGCCAGGAAATCCAGCTTGTCACCTACCCTAACTACCTGAGCTTTTGGGAAAAAGCCCGCCAGGGAGGCAGCTACGAGCTGGTACTGGACTCCGCACCGATGACAGATTTCCGCATCCAGCGCCAGAAATTCAACGTGGTCGCTCGCCTGGATGGCCAGGTCACCCAATCCCTGGTCACCGCCCCCGATCTGACCGTGCTCGACCCCCAGGAGCTGGTCAATCGCCGCGTCGCAACGCAACCCTCGCCCAGCGTAAGCAGCCTGGTGCTGTACCAGATTTTCTCCAACCCCACCCGTCAGCCGCGCCTGGTACATACCGACACTACCCGCGCCGCCGTCGAGGCCGTGCTGAATGGCAAGGCCGAAGCGGCACTGATTCCCACCCCGATTGCCGCAGGCTACCCCAACCTGAACGTGGTCATGACCACCCAGGCCATCCCTTTCCTGGCGATGTCCGCCGCCCCCGGCGTACCCGTGGATATGCGTGACAAACTGCGCACCGCACTGGTGCAGGCCAAGGACACCGAAGCCGGACGTGAAGTGCTGCGCAAATCCAACCTCTCCGCCTTTGTCCCCTCCCAGAACAACGAGTACACCGGCCAGGCCGAACTCCTGCGCGGTACCTTCGGTTACTGATACAGCCCATCGCACATCGTCGAGGCCGCCGCCGGGCGGCCTCGTCTTTTGGGCCATCCTCGCCCGCATGCTGCGAGGCGCGCGGTTTTTGGCTACACTTCGCCGACCTTATCGTTCGTCCACGGGAACCCAAGTTGATGAGCAAGAATTTCGTCTTCACCTCCGAATCCGTCTCCGAAGGCCATCCGGACAAGATCGCCGACCAGATTTCCGATGCCGTGCTCGACGCCATCCTCGAACAGGACAAGCATGCACGCGTAGCCTGCGAAACCCTGGTCAAGACCGGCTTCGTGGTGCTGGCCGGCGAGGTGACCACCTCTGCCTGGGTCGACCTGGACGAGCTGGTGCGCAAGGTCATCGTCGAGATCGGCTACGACAACTCCGACATCGGCTTTGACGGGCACACCTGCGGCGTGCTGTCGGCCATCGGCAAGCAGTCTTCGGACATCGCCCAGGGTGTGGACCGCATGGTGGCCGAAGAACAGGGCGCAGGCGACCAGGGCCTGATGTTCGGCTATGCCTCCAACGAAACCGACGTGCTGATGCCCGCGCCGATCACCTACGCACACCGCCTGGTCAAGCGACAGGCCGAGGTGCGCAAGAACGGCACCCTGCCCTGGCTGCGTCCGGACGCCAAGAGCCAGATCACCTTCCGCTACGAGAACGGCAAGCCGGTCGGCGTCGAGGCCGTGGTGCTCTCCACCCAGCACGACCCGGACATTTCCTACAAGGACCTGCAGGAAGCGGTGATGGACGTCATCATCAAGCCCACCCTGCCTGAGGAATGGCTGCACCGCGAGACGAAATTCCACATCAACCCGACCGGTAATTTCGTCATCGGCGGCCCGGTGGGCGACTGCGGTCTGACCGGGCGCAAGATCATCGTCGACACCTACGGCGGCATGGCCCGCCACGGTGGCGGGGCGTTCTCGGGCAAGGACCCCTCCAAGGTCGACCGCTCCGCCGCCTACGCCGGCCGCTACGTGGCGAAGAACATCGTCGCCGCGGGCCTCGCCGAGCGTTGCGAGATCCAGGTTTCCTACGCCATCGGCGTGGCGGAACCCACCTCGATCAGCATCGACACCTTCGGCACCGGCAAACTCGACGATGCGCGCATCGTGGAACTGGTGCGCGCGCACTTCGACCTGCGCCCCTACGGCATCGCGAAAATGCTCGACCTGGTCAAGCCGATCTACCGCAAAACCGCCGCCTACGGCCATTTCGGCCGCGAGGAAGCGGAATTTTCCTGGGAGCGCACCGACCGCGCCGAGGCCCTGCGCGCCGCTGCCGGACTCTAATCCCCCTGAAACACCCCGGCCCACCGAGGGGCGCTGCAGCAAGGTTTCACCTTGTCAGGCTCGGTGGGTGGGAGCACACCATGCAACGGCGCCCTTCCCCTACCCACAACAGGAGAACGTTGCATGTCCGCTTTCACTGACTTCAAGGTTGCCGATTTCGCCCTCGCCGACTGGGGCCGCAAGGAAATCCGCATCGCGGAAACCGAGATGCCCGCCCTGATGGCGATCCGCCGCAAATACGAAGCCGAGCAACCGCTGGCCGGCGCGCGCATTGCCGGCTGCATCCACATGACCATCCAGACCGCCGTGCTGATCGAGACGCTGGTGGCGCTGGGCGCCTCGGTGCGCTGGTCCTCGTGCAACATCTTCTCCACCCAGGATCACGCCGCTGCGGCCGTTGCCGCCGCCGGCATCCCGGTATTCGCCTGGAAGGGCGAGACGGAAGAGGAATTCTGGTGGTGCATCGAGCAGACCATCCACGGACCGGAGGGCTGGACGCCGAACATGATTCTCGATGACGGCGGCGACCTGACCTGGCTGATGCACGACAAGTACCCCGCGCTGCTGGATGAGGTGCATGGCCTTTCCGAGGAGACCACCACCGGCGTGCATCGCCTGGTGGAAATGCTGAAGAAAGGCACGCTCAAAGTGCCGGCGATCAACGTCAACGACGCGGTAACCAAGTCCAAGAACGACAACAAATACGGCTGCCGTCACTCGCTCAACGACGCGATCAAGCGCGGCACCGACCACCTCCTTTCCGGCAAACACGCGCTGGTGATTGGCTACGGCGACGTAGGCAAGGGCTCGGCCGCCTCCCTTCGCCAGGAAGGCATGATCGTCAAGGTCTCTGAAATCGACCCAATCTGCGCCATGCAGGCCTGCATGGACGGGTTTGAAGTCGTCTCCCCCTACCTTGGCGGCGTGAACGACGGCACGGACAACAGTGTGGACCGCGCCCTGCTTTCCCGGACCGACCTGATCGTCACCACCACCGGCAACGTCAATGTCTGTGACGCTCCGATGCTCAAGGCACTCAAAAAAGGCGCGGTGGTTTGCAACATCGGGCACTTCGACAGCGAAATCGACACGGCCTACATGCGTACCCACTGGGCCTGGGAAGAGGTCAAACCGCAGGTACACAAGGTCTACCGCGACTGCGCCGCTGGCCAGACGCCCGATCTTGCCAGCGACGACTACCTGATCCTGCTCTCCGAAGGGCGTCTGGTGAACCTGGGCAATGCCACGGGCCATCCCAGCCGCATCATGGACGGCTCGTTTGCCAACCAGGTTCTTGCGCAGATCCATCTCTACCAGGCCGGCTTCGCCCGGCGGCCGGCGGCCGAGCGCGCCGCGCTCATCCGCGTGGACGTGCTACCCAAAGCGCTGGACGAGGAGGTGGCGCGCTACATGGTGGAGGGATTCGGCGGGGTCATCACCCGCATGACCGCCCAGCAGGCCGCCTATATCGGCATGCCGGTCGAGGGCCCGTTCAAGCCCGACACCTACCGTTACTAAAGGAGCGGCGCATGCAATCCCAGCGTCAGCACCCGCCGCATTTCTCCTGCGAATTCTTCCCGCCCAAAACCGAGGAGGGCGCGCAGAAACTACGCGCCGTCTACCGCGAATTCGCCGTGCAGATGCAGCCGGCGTTCTTCTCGGTGACCTACGGTGCGGGAGGCTCCACCCAGGAGCGCAGCTTCGACACCGTGCGCGAAATCCAGGCCGAGTCCGGGGTCGAAACCGCCCCGCACCTCTCCTGCATCGGCGCCACGAAACAGAGCATCCGCGCCATTCTGGAGGCCTACCGCGCGCAGGGCATACGCCGCATTGTCGCCTTGCGTGGGGACATGCCTTCCGGCATGCGCGATACCGGGGACTTCCGCTACGCCAACGAGCTGGTGGAATTCATCCGCGCCGAAACCGGCGATCATTTCTGGATCGAAGTGGCCGCCTATCCGGAGTTTCACCCTCAGGCGCTCTCCGCACACACCGATCTCGACGCCTTCTGCCGCAAGGTGGAGGCCGGCGCCAACAGCGCGATCACGCAGTATTTCTACTCGATCGACGCCTACCTGCGCTTCATCGACGACTGCGAAAAACGGGGGCTGTCGATTCCGGTGGTGCCGGGCATCATGCCCATCCTCAACTATACCCAGCTTGCACGTTTCTCTGATGCCTGCGGCGCCGAGATTCCGCGCTGGCTGCGCAAGCGCCTGGAAGCGATGGGTGACGATCTGACCTCGATCCGCGCCTTCGGCCACGATGTAGTGACCGGCCTGTGTCACGAGCTGCTCCGGCAGGGGGCGCCGGGGCTGCATTTCTACACCATGAACCAGCTCGAACCGGTCCAGGCCCTGTGGAAGGCCATCGCGCCCACGACCGACATGGAACTTTGACCGACGCGCGCTAAACTCGCGGAAGGTGTCTCGTCGCCTTCCGCCTCCCTGCCCCGGACCCTCTGGAGTCTGTCATGACCTATTTCGCTCTCTCGATCCTGATCCTTGCCGTGCTGTATGTCCTGACGGGGGTCAAGACCGTCCCGCAGGGGCTTGAATACACCGTCGAGCGTTTTGGGCGCTACACCCGCTCCCTCTCACCCGGCTTGCACCTTATCATTCCGATCATCGACCGTGTCGGTCACAAGGTGAACGTCATGGAACAGGTGCTGGACGTGCCTTCGCAGGAAATCATCACCCGCGACAATGCCATGGTGCAGGTCGATGGTGTGGTCTTTTTCCAGGTGCTGGATTCCGCGCGTGCCGCCTATGAAGTCCATAACCTCGAATACGCCATCCTCAACCTGGTGACCACCAATATCCGTACCGTCATGGGCTCGATGGATCTCGACGAACTGCTGTCGCGGCGCGACGAAATCAACGGCCGCCTGCTGTCCGTGGTCGACGAAGCGACCGGCCCCTGGGGCACCAAGATCACCCGCATCGAGATAAAGGACATCACCCCGCCCAAGGATCTGGTAGACGCCATGGCCCGGCAGATGAAAGCCGAACGCGAGAAACGCGCCGCGATTCTCGAAGCCGAAGGCCAGCGCCAGGCGCAGATCCTCAAGGCCGAAGGGGAAAAGCAGTCCCAGATCCTCAAGGCCGAAGGCGAAAAAGAAGCCGCTTACCGCGAAGCCGAGGCCCGCGAGCGTTTGGCACAGGCTGAAGCCCGCGCCACCGACATGGTCAGCGAAGCCATTGCCAAAGGGGACATGCAGGCGGTCAATTACTTCGTCGCACAGAAGTACATCGAAGCCTTCCAGGCCGTGGCCACCGCGCCGAACCAGAAGGTCATCATGCTGCCGGTGGAAACCTCCCAGATCCTGGGCAGCCTGGCCGGCATCGCCGAAATCGCCAAATCCACCTTCGGCAGCAGCGAGCGCAAGTCATGAGTGAAGCCGACCTCTGGGGCTGGAGCTACTGGGGCTGGTTCGTCATCGGCGTTTTGCTGATAGCGCTTGAGATTTTCGCGCCCTCGACGCTGTTCCTCTGGCTGGGACTGGCCGCCCTCATCATGGGTGGGGTTGGCTGGCTGTTCCCGGACCTGGGCTGGCCCTATCAGCTTCTGCTCTACTCCGCACTGGCGGTCACCATGGTCCTTGCCGGACGACGCTATGTAAAACGCCATCCCATCCCCACGGATCACCCCACCCTCAACCGACGCGGAGAGCAGTACATCGGCCGCGTGTTCACCCTGGCTTCGGCCATCGTCAACGGGGTGGGCAAGCTCAAGGTCGATGACACAAGCTGGAAAATCGTCGGCCCCAATCTGCCTGCCGGCACCCCTGTCGAGGTTATCGGCGTCGAAGGCACGTCCCTGCGCGTGCGCCGGCATGACACCCCCAGCGTAACAGGTGGAGACAGCGACGCGTGAACCGCCCCCCGCTAACTAACGCGGGCCTGATGGCCCGCGACCTCTCCGTGCTATGGCACCCCTGCACCCAGATGAAAGACCACGAGCGCCTGCCCGTCATTCCCATCGCCCGCGGTGAAGGCGTCTGGCTGTACGACTTCGATGGCCAGCGTTACCTGGATGCGATCAGCTCCTGGTGGGTCAACCTGTTCGGACATGCCAACCCACACATCAATGCCCGCCTGCGTGACCAGCTCGACCGGCTGGAGCATGTCATCCTCGCCGGTTTCAGCCATGAACCGGTCATCGAACTCTCCGAGAAACTCGTGGCACTCACCCCGCCGGGGCTTTCGCGGGTGTTCTATGCCGATAACGGCTCCTCGGGGATCGAAGTCGCGCTCAAGATGAGCTTTCATTACTGGCTCAATACCGGCCTGACCAACAAGCGCAAGTTCATCACCCTGCGCCACAGCTACCATGGAGAAACCCTGGGCGCGCTGTCGGTCGGCGATGTCAGCCTGTTCAAGAGTACCTACCAGCCGCTACTGATGGAGGCCATCACCGTCGCTTCACCCGACTGCGCCCAGCGCACACCGGGCGAGGATTGCGCGGCCATCACCCTCCGGGCACTGGAGGCCATGCGCGAAACCCTGGAGCAGCATGCACAGGACGTCTGTGCGGTCATCATCGAACCCCTAGTCCAATGCGCCGGCGGCATGCGCATGCACAACCCGGCGTACCTCGCCGGCCTTCGTGAGCTGTGCGATGCCCATGGTGTCCACCTGATCGCGGATGAGATTGCCGTCGGTTTCGGGCGCACCGGTACGCTGTTCGCCTGCGAACAGGCCGGCATCACGCCCGACTTTCTTTGTCTGTCCAAGGGACTGACCGGCGGCTACCTGCCCCTGTCCGCCGTACTCACCACCGAGCGGATCTACGACGCCTTCTACGACGATTACGAAAAACTCTCCGCCTTCCTGCATTCGCATTCCTACACGGGCAATCCATTGGCCTGCGCTGCGGCCCTGGCGACGCTTGAGATTTTCGAGCGCGAACCGGTGCTGGAGCGCAATCGCTCACTGGGGGCGCGCATGGAGGCGCAACTTGCACCACTGCGGGATCACCCACACGCTGCCCATCTACGGCGCACCGGGATGATCCTTGCCGTGGATATGCGACCGGATGCACGCAAGCCGGAGGAGTATTCATGGCTGGAACGTCGCGGCCTGAGAGCCTACCGGCATGCCCTGTCGCGCGGCGCGCTGCTGCGCCCCCTGGGCAACACACTCTACCTCATGCCACCGTATGTGATTGATGAAGACGAAATCGATATCTTGTGTGGGGTCCTGATCGAATCGCTGGACATCGCTACCCGAGACTGAGCATGCGCATTCCCCGCCTTTTTCTTGATGCCCCCCTGAGTGTGGGCCTGCACCTCGACCTTCCGGCCGAACAAGCCAATTACCTGACTCGCGTCCTGCGCCTGCGCCCGGGCGCCGAATTGCGCGTATTCAACGGCCTGGGTTTGAACGGTCAGACAGGAGCATTCCATGCGCAACTCATCCAGGACAAACCCGCGCGCATCGTCGTAGCGCAGTTCATCCCCAGCCAGACGGAATCCCCCTTGAAAACGCATCTGCTGCAGGGCGTATCACGCGGGGAGCGCATGGAGTACACCATCCAGAAAGCAGTGGAACTGGGGATTAACCGCATCACGCCGATTCATACACAGCGCAGCATGGTCAGCCTGGACGGTGAGCGCGCCGAACGGCGCCTGCAACGCTGGATCGAGATAGCACGTTCGGCCTGCGAACAATGCCAGCGCGACATCCCACCCCGCATTGACCCGATAATCAAGCTCTCCCAGGCGCTGGTTTTACCCCGCGAAGAAAACGAGCTTGCCTTGACGCTGGATCCGGAAGCAGTCCACCCGCTCACCCGCGTTCCCGCCCGCCCCCGAGCTGTGCGCCTGCTGATCGGGCCGGAAGGCGGACTGGATGAGAATGAAATCACGGCAGCACGCGCCGCCGGATTTGAAGGCGTTCGTCTCGGTCCGCGCGTGCTTCGCACTGAAACCGCCGGGGTGGTCGCCCTCACTGTGGTACAGACCCTGTGGGGCGATCTTGCCACCGGTTCCACGGAAACCGAATCCGGCACGCTTTGAGCGGATTGACTGGGGCTGTTCAGCAGGATTTTTTTCTGGACGAGCGTGGGCGCAGGGAAGGGCCCCTTGGGACCGCCATGGGGGAGAGGAGCCGCGCCGTTCTGCTTGGTCCAAGGCGTCATGCAAACCTTCTTTTTGCAAACAGCCTCTCTGCCCGCCAATGAAAATGCGGCCCCACAATGGGGGCCGACAAGAACGCGAATTCAAGCTTTAAGCCAAAAACTCACGCCGCCGCGATACGCCGCTCCAGCTCTTCAATATCCAGCAGTCCTACATCCTGATCGCGCAGGCGAGCCATGAAGGCGATCAGCGGACAGCCCACACCACCTGCGCCCACCAAGTCCGAACGACTCACACGCTCCGTGCGCGGCACGCCATTGAGCAATACAGCCATGTAGGGACGCTGGCGATCCCCTCCCAGGGTGTACAGGATGGCGACGCGCACACGACCGGCCGGGGGCATGAAGACCTGACCGCAGGCCAGTTCAAGACTGACCAGAGGTACCTTCCAGCCGCGCCAGTCGATTTCAGCAAGTCGCCACTGACGCAAGGTAGTACTGTCCGGAACCTCCCAGTTGATGATCTCGGCCATGACCGAGTAGGGAACCACGAGCGTCAGCCCCTGCAAGGGCAGACGAACCGCATAGAGTTGCTCTTCGGCGTTGTCCATGCCTTTTTACTCTCCTACCGCCTGACCCAGACGACCTTGCAGATGGCGCGCCATTTCCGCGAGCAGGTCGGCCTCGGTATAAGGTTTGCCCAGGTAACCACTGACCCCCATTTCCTCGGCTTTCTGCCGATGCTTCTGCCCCGTGCGCGAGGTGATCATCACCACCGGCACCGTAGCGAAACGCGGATCGTTGCGGATAGCACTCAAGAGTTCGAAACCATCCATGCGCGGCATTTCGATGTCGCTGAGGATGAGGTCCGGATTGATTTCGTGCAGCAAGCCAATCGCCTCCACACCATCTTTCGCCGCCATGACATCCATATTGTTGCGCTCCAGGATTCGCGTGGTGACCTTGCGGATGGTAATGGAGTCGTCAACGACCAGCACCAGCGGACGCCCTGCACGCTTGGCTTCAACAACGGCTTCGGGGCGTCCGGCCGGGCGACGCAGGGTAGCCTGGGCACGCAGAAGCTCGGCAAGCTCCAGGACGAGGACGACATTCCCATCGCTGGCGATCGTTGCGCCAGCCAGACCGCGCAGCTGTCCAAGCTGAGGCCCGAGCGACTTGATGAACAGCTGAACGGTACCGAACTGGTGATCCACATGAATCGCATGCCGGCGCTCCCCCAGCTGCACCAACAGAACCGGACGCATGCCACTGGACAGATCCGGAGTGCGATTCTGCCCGCCCCAGAGCAGATGCCCCATATAGTGCAACAGATAGGTCTCGCCGTTGTAAGTCACCACCGGGGTATCCCGGCTGTATTCCTCTGCCAGTTGTACGGCTGGAACACGGATGATGCCGACTATGCCCTTGTAAGGTACGGCGTAGTGATCCTCGCCTGCGCTGACCAGTACACCGTTGGTTATGGCCTGAGTAAGCGGCAACAGAATGGTGAAGGTCGTGCCCTTGCCAGCCTGCGTATCAAGATCGACATGCCCACCGAGCTGACGGATGGCCGAGGCGACAACATCCATACCCACACCACGCCCGGCGACCTGGCTGATTTCCTTGGCCGTGCTGAAACCGGACTCAAAAATAAGCTGGCAAGCGTCACTGTCGGAGATTTCATCTTCGCTGTGGGCAAACCCTCGACTGACCGCCTTGCGCTTGAGTGCGGGTACATCGAGACCGGCACCGTCGTCCGATACACGCAGAACGATGTTCCCGCCCTGGCTGCTGACATCCAGATGGATACGTCCGGTTTCGGTCTTGCCCTTCTCGCGCCGCTGTTCGGACTTTTCGATACCATGCGCCAGAGAGTTACGGATCATGTGCTCAAACGGCGGCAGCATATTGATCAGCACGCCACGGTCCAGCTCGGTTTCCCCTCCGCTGACCGACAGTTCCGCACGTTTGCCCAGATCCCCCGCTGTCTGACG
Source organism: Halothiobacillaceae bacterium (assembly GCA_028696185.1). GTDB lineage: Bacteria > Pseudomonadota > Gammaproteobacteria > Halothiobacillales > Halothiobacillaceae > JAQVHL01. Next base: position 70,192 of record JAQVHL010000001.1, on the reverse strand, counting down.
CACGATACGGCGCAAGCGCGGAACGATGTCGTTGAAGCGCACCATGCGCAGCGATAGCAGCTGACTGGACAGCTCGTTGGACAATCGCTCCTGCTGAACCAGCAGCATCTCGGCTTCCTCTGCCGAATCTTCCAGTGCTTCCTGAACACTGTTGATGTCGCTGAGGCTTTCCATGACGCCGCGACTGAGCTCTTGCAACTGGGAGAAGCGGTCGAACTCCAGGGGGTCAAACTCTTCCGCACTGCGCCCCGTTTCCTGCTGGAAGCGGTAGAGCATCTGAGCTTCGGTTTCGATTTCCATGCGCCGCAGCTGCGTGCGCAAGCGACCAACGGTATGTTTGAGTTCTTCCAGCTGACGAGCGAACTCGGATACCTGGCGCTCCAGACGCGCCTGATAGATCGAGGCTTCTCCAGCGAAACCAACCATCTGATCGACCACATGAGCATCGACGCGCAACTGCTCCCTGCGAAGTTCCTGCGCAGCCACGCTTGGCTCGGCAGCGGCAAGGGCCGCAATGGGCGTCGCCTCTGCCGGTTCGGGAACGACCGGAGGCGGAGGAGCCAAAGGTTCCGGAGTTTTTTCCTCCGCCACGGCGGCCTCGACCGGCTCAGCTTCCGCTTCGCTGGGCTCGAAGGACTCGACCAAGGACTCAACCGGCAACTCAAGTGCGGCTGGCGCTTCCTCAAGGAGGGGCTCGACGGGCGGGGAAACAACCGGCTCGGGAGGCACAAGCTCGGGCAGGACGGGCACGGAAGCCTGTTCGACAATAGCGACCACTTCCGGCGCTGCAGCCGCCTTCAGCTCCTTCGTTTCGACCGGGGCCGCCAAGGGCTCACCGTGAGCAAAGCGGTAGATCTCCTCCAGCGCATCGGTTTGGTGGGCAATCGGCTGCATCTCATTGACTTGCTCAAGCAACTGATGCATCCGGTCAAAGCAGCGCTGAACGAAACTCACCAATGCGTCGTTGGGCGGCAACTTGCCCGACAACACTTCGTTGAGCAGGGTCTCCACCTCGTGGGGCAGGTCGGCAAAGTTGTACATGCCGGCCATGCGGGCCCCACCCTTGATGGTGTGCAGCTGGCGCTGAATGATGCGGATATGTCCGATGTCTGTCGGACGCTCACGCCAGGCCGACAGTTCGCGGTCCGCGTCTTCGACGATTTCCTCCGCTTCCTCGATGAAGATGCGCAGAATGTCGTAATCCTGATCGGCAGGATTTTCCGGCGGACGAACCTCCATTGCGGGAGCGATAGGAGCGGGAATGGCTACGGGGGCAACCGGGACAATGGATTCCTCGGGATGCGCCAGTTCTTCAGGCTGTGCCAATTCTTCAGGCTGTGCCAGTTCCTCGGGCTGTGCCAGTTCCTCGGGCTGTGCCAGTTCCTCGGGCTGTGCCAGTTCCCCGGGCTGTGCCAGTTCCCCGGGCTGTGCCAGTTCTTCGGGCTGTGCCAGTTCTTCGGACTGTGCCAGTTCCTCGGGCTGTGCCAGTTCCTCGGGCTGTGCCAGTTCCTCGGGCTGTGCCAGTTCCTCGGGCTGTGCCAGTTCCTCGGGCTGTGCCAGTTCCTCGGGCTGTGCCAGTTCCTCGGGCTGTGCCAGTTCCTCAGGCTGTGCCAGTTCCTCAGGCTGTGCCAGTTCCTCAGGCTGTGCCAGTTCCTCGGGCTGTGCCAGTTCTTCAGGCTGTGCCAGTTCTTCGGGGAGTACCAGCTCCTCAGGCTCAACCCCACCCAGTTCGACGCCGCTAAGTGCGAAGTCTTCGATAACAAATTGAGGAACCGCCTGGGGTTTAGGCGCCGCCTCTTCCTCAGAGAGCAGTTCCATTTCGAACAGCGCGCGCTCTTCCTCCGTCAACGGTTCATGATCGGATTCGCTGCCACTTGAGAAATCCCAGCTGAGAAGCTCATCCAAACCAGCACTTGTCGATTCGGACTCCTGCGCTTCCAGAGCCAACCCGGAAGGCAACTCCAGTATCTCCTTGCCCTGCCCTGCCTTTTCAATGTCAAACGTAGCTGTTTCAATCGTTACAGCAGGCTCTTCAGGGAGAGTGCCACGGGCGAGCATGGCTTGGATATCGGATTCACTGAGTGCGCCTGGATGCGCATCGATATCGGCAACGGTCGCTGTCCACAACCCTTTCGGCGCCGCCGTATCTTCCCGATGCGCTTCAGCTCGCGCTTCCTGCTCCCTGGCCATCTGACCTGAAAGCTCTGCCAGCAAGGTATCCAGACGGTGCTCGACAGACTCAAAAGACGGCTTGCCCTGCGCCGGATCGGCAAGCCAGCCCAGCATGGAACGCGCACCCGCTGTCGCTTCAAGCAACACATCGAGCCCATGCGAACCAATACGCTGGTTGTGATCGGCACACTCCCGGATATAGCGCTCCATCCGGTCGGCGAGTTTCGCCATTTCCCGAACGTCTGCTGTTCGCGCACTACCTAACAGGGTATGGGTCAAACGTATGAGTTGCTCGTCTGCAACCAGTGTGTGACCACTGGCACGTGCCTTAGAGAAGGTGTCCTCCAGCGTATCGAGATAGCCACTGGACTCCACCGTGAAAATTTCACGCAGGACAGGATCGCGCAGCACCAAAAGATCAAGCTCTTCAGCACCGGTGTTCAGCAGACGCTCAGCACGGGACTGCAGGGCTTGGACCTGAGTACGTGAAGCCGGCGCATCACCACGTAGCGCACCTATCAAGGTCGGTAGGTATTCTGCCGTGGCTTCAACAGCCTCGAAGATTTCCCGCGAATGGCGGATACGTCCATCGAGGATATTGTTAAGCAGATTTTCATAGGCCCAGGCCAGAGAACCGATAGCTTCGATACCGACAATACGTCCACTGCCTTTGAGTGTATGGAAGGAGCGACGCAATGCCGCCAAGGTTTCCATATCGCTGGGGCGGGCTTTCCACAAGGTGAGCCGGTCGCGGATGTTTTCCTGCTCTTCGCTTGCCTCTTCGATGAAGATATCCAGGATTTCTTCATCGGGCTCGCCTTCCACCAGCTGCGCAAGACCCAGCGCATCATCGGTGGAAAGTTCCTCCCCAATCGACTCGGCAACAAGCGCACTTTCGAGGGCAGACTCCCGCATGGACTCTGGCACTGGAGCCGCGACACCAGGCACGCTGGCGGGTTCGGATATTCCACTGGACGCAAGCGGGGCGGGCAATACCTCCTCTTCGGGAGCCTTTATCGCCTCCGCAAGCAAAAGGGCAAACTCAGAGCTCACTTCCTCCGCCTCAGGACCAAGCACCCCAAGCATTTCGCCTTCAGCACGCTCAAGCGGCAACGGCTCTATTTCGTGCGGGGATACCACTGCCTGATTCGGCTCGATTTCCAGTGCCGGAGTTTCGAGTGCCTGCTGTAGCAGCTCCTCGAAAGGCAGAACAGCTTCGCTCGATACCGTGGCAAGTTCGAGGGGTGGATGCGGCTCTTCAGTCGAGACACTAAACGTATCGACCGCTTCAACGGTTTCGATTTCAGCCTCAGTTGCACCGGCTTCTGTGGCGGCAGCAGCTTCGGCGGCAGCAGCTTCGGCGGCAGCAGCAGCTTCGCCAGCGCGGACCGTCTCACTTCGACCTTCGCGGTCGGACGTGTATCCCAGCTGAGCCAATGAACGGAAGCCAACCGTAAGGAAGCCGCTCAGTTCCTGACGGTAATCACGAAGGTTTTCAAGATAGTATTCAACACTACCGAATAGATCGGCCAAGGCATTCAGAGCCATCTCTCCGGGAACCCGGCGCTGCTCGATCAGGTAGTCATCGACAAACTGCACGATGCCGCTAAGCAAGGGGCGCACTGTTTCCAGACCGATGACACCAAACACACGTTGAGCGCGCAAGACAAGCTCACGCGCCTCAGGAAGCCGAGCCTGTTTCTCGGCATTGAGCATGCCATCCTGGAGAATTTCCTTGGCCAGTAAAATATCGTCGAGACTGTTGCTGGCAATGGCTTCAACTGCCTTGATAACCGAGGCATCACTGAGCAGGACCTGCTCCTCGCCATTACCCGCGCCGCCCATCAGCTCATACTGATCGACCCCGACATCGGCCCGCATCAGGGCGCCGGCCATCACCATCAAATCCCGCTCTTCCAGCGGTCGCTCACCTCGTCCGATAGCGTCAAGCGTATTACTGGTCTGGATCAGCACTTCGCCTTGACGCATCAATTCGAGCATGGCGAAAATTTCGCCAATCTGGCGCAATCGGGGCGCAACAGAAATCAGCGGGGCCAGATCCGTGCGTTTACCACGAACGAAGATGTCGAGCACGTCCTGCAGATGAGCGATTTCCTCGCGCAACACGGATGCGACCTGTCGGCGCGCACCACGATCCAGACCAATGAAGGCTTCTTCATCTTCATCAACTGGCACGTGTGCCAGGGACTCATGGATTGGGCGGAGGATATCCGGGAGATTCTCAAACTGAACCCCTTCGAGCATCTGCATAACGATCATGCGCGAAAGATCGCGCACTTCGGAAATATCAAGACGCGCAAGACCTTCGTTTGAGAGCAGCTTGATGAGGCGATTCACACGCCCGAACAGCGCTTTGACAGGTGCAGAGGGCACCATGTGCCCTGCGCCAAGAGCCGCAACGAGCCGAATCCCCAAACCCCAGAAAAGGCGCAGTTCCGGCGGCTGGGCCGCCGCTTCCAGCTCCTGAAAAACAGCAGAAAGCTCATCCAGCGCGCCAGATCGGCCCTGAAACCAGCCCAGCAGGGCTTTTTCAAAGAACGCGCGTCGCGCCGTGGCCACTTCGGCTTCACGATCCGCATTGAGCAAGACCGGTGTATCGTCGAGCCGTTCGAGCAGGGCCATATCCAGCGTCAATTCACGCAGGGATAGGACCGGAAGCTCGCGCACGGCTCGCATGTCGTTCACAAGGTCAGTAAGCGCGGCGAGCGGGACAGGCTGTCCCGTCTGTAGACGATCCAGCAGAACTTCAAGTTGAAGTATCGCCTGGATGTAGGGTCCGAGCGCGCTTTCATCGGCACGCTCAGCACGTGAGGAGGTGAAGAAAACTTCCAGCTCGCGCAAAAGCAGACGAGCGGGCTGGGCATGCAGTACGCCTAGCACACCATAGATACGGTGAGCGGCGGCACGCGCCTCGCTCAGACGCTCGATGTGCCCGGCATCGCTCGAATAATCCTCAAGAGCCTGCCGAAGCAGCAACAGCTCCTCGTCCAAGCCGCCCCGCACCCAGGACAGGGCGATGACATCCATGGTGTAGGCTGCGCGCATTGCCAATTCCCATCACTGTTTAAGTCGCGCCGCCCTCCTTGGAGAGTCGGCACGGCAACCAGGACGCCGCATGGCGGCGCTCCCGTGTAGTAAGCCCGAAGCTCGCTGGGCTTTTTAGCCCGCTTCAGGCAGTTTGAAGCCGGCGACAGAAGTCTTGAGCTCGGTAGAGAGGGCCGTCATCTTGCCGATCTCTTGTGCCGCCTGAGTCGCCTCTTCAGCAGTCCCCTGCGTCTGTTCGCGAATGCCAAACATCGCCTCCCGTAGGCCCATGGCTACGGTCGACTGGGTCTGGGCCACTTCGGCGATGGATTTGATTCGCTCCGCGAGCGTCCAGGACACACCTTCGATTTCTTCAAGCGCCTTGCCCGCGTTCTCAGCCAGCGCTGCACCGCTTACCACGTTGGTCGTAGTCTGTTCCATCGCGAGCATGGCTTCGCTGGTGTCGGTTTGAATTGTTTTCACCAGGGTTTCAATCTGGCGGGTTGCATTACCAACACGCTCCGCGAGGCGTTGTACTTCGTCAGCGACCACGGCGAACCCGCGACCGGCCTCACCTGCCATCGCCGCCTGAATCGCCGCGTTGAGTGCAAGGATGTTGGTCTGGTCAGCAATGTCGGTAATCAGGCCGACGATGTCACCAATCTCCTGAGAGCTCTCACCCAGTCGCTTGATTCGCTTGGAGGTTTCCTGAATCTGCTCACGGATGGCGTCCATACCCTTGATGGTTTCGCGCACCGCGACGGAGCCTTTGTGCGCCACGTCAACCGAAGACTGTGCAACACGGGCCGAATCCTGCGCATCCTGGGAGACGGTGTTGATGGTCTCGGCCATCTGTGCAATGGATTCGTTCACCTCACTGATCTGCTGCGCCTGTTGTTGCGAGGATTCAGCAAGACGCAATGAACCCGACTGCGATTGGGCCGATGAAGACGCCACACGTTCGGAGGTCTGGTTGATCGTGGATACGAGCTCACGCAGTGCATCGATCGCGTAGTTCACGGAGTCCGCAATCGCGCCGGTGATATCCTCGGTCACCGTGGCATGCACGGTCAGGTCACCGTCAGCCAGGGTCATCATCTCGTCGAGAAGTCGCAGGATCGCCTGCTGGTTACGCTGGTTCTGCGCCTCGGTTTCTTCCAGACGGCGACGGGTGTCGCTTACCAGACCAAAACCCAGGGCGATCATGACGATCACGGTCAGACCACCGAGTGCGAAACCGACGAAGGAGTAGACAGACAACGAGTCATAGTCTGCGACCATCGAATCCTTGAAGCTGGAACTGCGCTGACCAAAGGCTCGGGAGATTTCGTCGGCACGCAGTGACGACTGGTTGGCCGCCAGCAGATCCGGAGCGCGGGAGAGCAGTTCATTCACGCTCTGGTTGAGAGTGGAGAAGAGTACCGCCACATCGCGCAGCTTGGCACGCGCGCCCTCATCGGATACACGCTGCAGCCCCAGCATGGCATCGCCCTGCAGCATGCCATCAAGCACCCGACCAAACAGTGCGACGTCGCGTCCGAAACGGTCGGCAGCGGTCACGGCTTCCTCGCTTCCGCTGAGAATTTCGGAAAGCGTGATGCGGATGCGTTCGATCAGCATGAGCTGCCGGGTTGCCACGTAAATCTGCGAGGAGTCAGCGCCACTCTGCACCAGGCGCTGAACGACCTCATCCGAGGCCGCGAGCAGATCCGGCAGGAAGCGGGTAATGCCTTTGGAAATCTCGGCAACGCCTACAATGGCTTCCTTGCCTGAAAGAACCCCGTTGAGCTGGGTATCGAGCAGCTTCCATGAGCCTTCCATATCCTGGAACGCCGCCATGTGATCCTGCGGCAGTGCGCCAAGCCCTGTGGCCGGATTCCCGGATTTGAGCATGGTGAGCTGGGACTTCATGGACTGCTGTTCGGTGGTCAGGTCCGCGAAGGCTTTTTCGTTACCGCGCACGGCGCGCAGTACGTTGATGGTGATGTCCTGCCCCAGACGCTCGACCTGGGTCGAAAGCAGTCGTCGCTCCAGGTACTGCTGTTCGGTCATGGCCACGAAGGTGAACGTACCGACGGTCCCGAGAAAGAGAACCCCGGCCGCCACGATCAGTGGAATCAGCCACGCGCTGTGCGCTTTTCCAACCAAGTTACCGCCCAGTCTCATGTCATCCTCTCACATGCTTGACATATGTCATTATTCGTAGCCACAGCCCCGAACGCGACCACTCAGTTTTCCTTCGCCACCACATCGCGGAACGATGGGGTAACGTAGAGCCGAGCGAAATCGAAAACGGGATAGACGGACTGCCCGTCCCTGACGTCGTATTCGACGCAGGCCGCCAGGGCCGGCTCGCGGTTGCGGCTCGGCTCACGGGCACTTTCCAGAAAATTTCTCAATCCAAGCGAAGCACTGACAATCAGCGCCGCATTGAGCTGATCGCTCTTGCAGACCAGAACGGTAGAACGTCTGTCCTGAAGTATATTGCTGCCGTAAAGGAAGCCGTGCATATCGAACAGCGCAGTCAAACTGCCACGCACGTTCGCCACCCCCAGCGCCCACGGCTTGGCGCCCGGCACCCGCACGAGTCGGGGAACGGGCAGGATCGCAGCAATCTGGTCCAGGGGAGTGACCAACGTGGCATCTCCAACCTTGTAGACCAAACCCTGCCACAGCTTGCCGGGGTCCTTGCGCTTGGGCATGCCGGCAGCATTGCGTGCCGCAAGGCGATCGATTTCCCTGAAGTAATCAAACGCGGTGTCTGCCCTGACCATGATCTTCCTCTAACCTAGCCGATCAGACTGCGGATGACGCGCATCAGATCCGCTTCCTTGACAGGTTTCACCAGGTATTCCTTGGCCCCCTGACGCATACCCCAGATCTTGTCGGTTTCCTGGTCCTTGGTCGTGACCATTACCACTGGAATCGCAGCGGTGGCCGGATCCTTGGTCAGATGACGGGTTGCCTGAAACCCATTGAGCCCCGGCATGACCACATCCATCAGGATCAGGTCGGGCATCAGTTCCTTGGCGCGAACGATACCTTCCTCACCGCTCTTGGCCGAGCTCACCTTGATCCCGTTACGCTCCAGGATACCCTGTAACACGTAAAGCTCGGTGGGGGAATCGTCGACGATCAAAATATGCGTCATCTGGGGTCTCGCAATCAGGTCCGTGTGATGTAAAAAATCTCGCTCAATGCGCCCGCCCGGATGCACCTTCCGCCAGCAGCTTGCGGATTGCCCCCAGCAACTCGTCGCTGGTAAACGGCTTGGTAAGGTACTCCTCGGAACCGACGATCCGGCCTCGCGCCTTGTCGAAGATACTGTCCTTACTCGACAGCAGGATGACGGGAGTATCGCGGAATCGCTTGTTATGCTTGATCAACGCGCAGGTCTGATACCCATCGAGCCGAGGCATGAGAATATCGATGATGATGACATCGGGATGAAACTCGGCGATCTTTGCCAACGACTCGAACCCATCGACGGCAGTTTCCACCGTACACCCGGCCTTGGCGAGCAAACTGTCTGCAGTACGCCGGATGGTTTTGCTGTCATCGACCACCATGACCTTCAAGCCGGTGAGGTCGTTGTCCTGAGGCGCGCTTGCTGTCGTGTCCACGCTTTCCATGATGCTGAGGTCCCGTTGTATGTCGCTCCGTGCAGCCGAATTTAGCCGAAGGGCGCCCCTTTGGCAAACAAGCGTGACACCCAGCCCCCCATTCCAGGTGCCGCCCAACCGATCCCCCACAAACACCCGCCCCCCTTGCACGACAAACCTCACCGGCGGAAAACCTGAAAAATCATAATGAAACAAGCCGGCACTGACCTGCCCCGCATCAAACCACCCCGCACAGCGGGTTTCCCAATCCCGCGGCGCAAGCGCTACACTTCGCGCATTGTTTGACTCAGGGGCCGTCATGACCGAAATCGCCACCCAGCTCCCGGAAATAGACACCCACTACCGTGGGCCACTGCTCGCCATGGAAGCCAGCTTCCTGGCGCACCAGAAGGAAATCGAGGCCTGGTTCCGGCAATCCTGGATCAAGACGCCGCCGCCGTTCTACGCATCCGTGGATCTGCGCAATGCCGGCTACAAGCTCGCTCCGGTCGACACCAACCTGTTCCCAGCCGGCTTCAACAACCTCAACCCGGCCTTCACCCCCATGTGCGTGCAGGCCCTGCAAGCGGCCTTCGAGCATGTCTGCCCCATGGCGCGCGGCGCCTTACTCATCCCCGAGCGCCATACCCGCAATCTCTTCTACCTTGAAAGCGTGGCTGCACTTGCCGAACTGTTTGAGCTTGCCGGTTTCGATGTGCGCGTGGGCTCATTGGACGCCGCACCCGGTGAGATTGATCGGCGCATACTGCCTTCCGGACGCGAACTGAGCCTGCATCCGATCGAACGCCACGGCGATCGCCTGATGGCAGACGGCTTCTCCCCCTGCGCAATCGTGCTCAACAATGACCTCTCCGGAGGCATCCCGCCGATCCTGGACAACATCGAGCAAACCATCATCCCACCCATGGCCCTGGGCTGGTGGAATCGACGCAAATCGGTGCATTTTTCGCATTACCAGGATATTACCCATGAATTCGCCGAACGAATCGGCATCGATTCCTGGCTGTTGAACCCGCTGTTCGCCGATTGCGGGGAAATCGATTTCCTCAAGCGCGAGGGGGAAGACTGCCTGGCTGAGCAGGTGGAGCGCCTGCTTACACAAATCGCGGAAAAATACACCGAGCACGGCATCGATCAGGAACCCTTCGTCGTCGTGAAGGCGGATTCCGGCACCTACGGGATGGGCGTGATGACCGCGCGCAGCGCGGCGGACGTCATCGGCCTCAACCGCAAACAGCGCACGCGCATGACCGCAAGCAAGGAAGGCCTGTCCATCAGCCGGGTCATCATCCAGGAAGGGGTGCATTCCTTCGAGACCATGAGCCGCGATCATCACGTTGCCGAACCGGTCATCTACATGATCGACCGCTATGTCATCGGCGGTTTCTATCGCGTGCACACCGAGCGCGACGTGGACGAAAACCTCAATGCGCCCGGCGCGCACTTTGTTCCCATGTCCTTCGCCGAGTCCTGCGTCACGCCCAACGCCACCATGGGGCCTGACGCCTGCCCCAACCGTCTCTACGCCTATGGCGTGGTGGCGCGGCTTGCTCTGCTGGCTGCCGCGCGTGAGGTGGCCGACGTCACTGCCACGGGGCGGATAGCATGAGCGGCACGATCCGTCTGGGCGTCGTCATGGACCCGATCGCCGCGATCAAGGTCCACAAGGACAGCAGCTTCGCCATGCTACTTGCCGCCCAAGGACGCGGCTGGACCCTGCGCTACATCGAACCCGACGCGCTGTGGGCGCGCGACGGCGAAGCCTGGGCCAGAATGACGCCCATAGAGGTGCGCGACGACCCGGAAGACTGGTTCACGCTGGGCGAAGCCCAGGACGCGCCGCTGAGCGTGCTGGACATCGTACTCATGCGCAAGGATCCGCCTTTCGATGCGAATTTTCTCTACCTCACCCAGATTCTCCAGCTGGCGCAGAAACAGGGGGTGCTGGTTGCCAATCGCCCCGAATCGCTGGCCACGGCCAACGAAAAACTCTTTGCGCAGCACTTTCCCGAGCTCTGCCCTCCCACCCTCGTGACCCGTGAACGGGCGCGGCTGCGCGCCTTCCTGGCCGAACAGGGAGAAATCGTCGTCAAACCGCTGGATGCCATGGGAGGCGCCTCGGTATTCCGCATCCAGTCGAACGACCCGAACCTGAATGTCATCCTCGAAACCATGACGGCCCTGGACACCCGCCTGGTCATGGCGCAGCGCTTTCTTCCAGCGGTCAGTGAAGGGGACCGTCGCATCCTGCTGATCGACGGCGAACCCATAGAGTATGCCTTGGCCCGCATTCCCCGCGAAGGGGAATTCCGCGCCAATCTCGCCGTCGGCGGGCGTGGCGTTGCCTCGCTCCTCACCGCACGCGAGCGGGAAATCTGCGCCCAGGTCGGCCCGGTACTACGCGACATGGGGCTGCATTTCGTCGGCCTGGACGTCATCGGCGGCTACCTGACGGAAATCAACGTCACCAGCCCGACCTGTATCCGCGAACTGGATGCTGCCCACGGACTCGACATTGCCGGCCGCCTGCTTGACGCCTTACTTGCCCATCGACGCAAGATGAGCCGCTGAATGCCACGCGAGCGCCGCCATCCGTCATCCGCCCCCAAACGCGACGTCGATCTGTCGCGTCGCCGTCTGCTTGGTGCTCTGAGTCTGCCCTGGCTGCTTGGCGCCTGTGAGGAACGCACGCCCACCCGCAAGGAAGGCTTCCTGCTGTTCGGCATGCCGATACAAATCACCCTGGCCGATGCCTCACCGGAGCAGGCAGAAGCCGCCGTACGCGCCGCCCAAGCGCAATTCGAACCCTTCTACCGCCAGATTCATCCCTGGCAGGACAGTGAGCTAACCCGCTTGAACCAAGCCCTGCCCGGCGGCACGCCCGTGCCCACAAGCGCACAGATGCGGGAGCTCATCCGCCTGGGCCAGCAGCTTTCACGACGGAGCGATGGCCTCTTTGACCCGGCCGTCGGTCGCCTGGTTGAGCTCTGGGGATTTCACAACAATCACCCCGACGCCCCTCGCGAGCCGCCCCCGGAGACGGCTATCGACGCGCTGTTGCACCCGCCCCCCCGTATGGACGACCTGAGCATCGAAGGCGAGACGGTCCTGTGCCGCAACCCGAACGTGCAACTCGACTTCAACGCCATTGCCGAGGGCATCGCCGTGGAGCGCAGCCTGCGTGCGCTGCGCGAACTGGGCCTGAAGGATGTCATCATCGATGGAGGGGGCGACCTGGGCATTGCCGGGCGTGTGGGGCAGCGCCCCTGGCGCATTGCCATTCAGGATCCGTTCGGCCCCGGCGCACTGGCGGGTCTGGATGTCGAAGGCCCACTGGCCGTATTCACCTCCGGCAGCTACCGGCGTCGTTTCACCCATGCCGGGCAGAGCTACAACCATCTTATCGACCCGCGCACCGGACACCCCTCGCGCGAACCGGTTTCAGCCACCGTGCTGCACGAAAACGCCATCAGCGCCGACGCCGCCGCCACCGCGCTGATGGTGGCAGGCATCGAAGAAGCCCCGTCCATCGCCCAACGCATGGGCGCCAGCGGTTTCCTGCTCGCAGATTCGCAAGGCGCACTCTACCTGTCGCACAGCCTGCGCGGACGCCTGCACTGGCCTCAAGGCGCCCCCGCGCGCAAGGTGCATCATGTCGGCTGACACCCTGCCACGTAACGCATCCCCCGGTCCGGACAGGCTGAGCCGCCGACTGGGGGTCGCCCTGCTCCTGGCGCTGATCGTTCATCTTCTGCTTTTGACCATCGTCCTACGGCAGGAAGACACCCCGCCCACCCGGCGCGAAGCAATCAGCCCACCGATTGAAATCAATATCGTACAGAGCGAAACCCAGGAAGAGCGCGCCCCACCGCCCGAATCCGCACCGCCCGTGCAGAGCCCCCCCGAACCGGAGCTTACGCCCCCCCCCGTGCCGGAACTCCCACCTACCCCCGAGCCTCCCGCACGACCGGAACCGCAGCCCAAACCGCCCCTCCCGGTCACTCCGGCTCCGGCGCCCGCACCGGCCCCCAAACCTGCGCCGCCCAAACCGGCCCCCAGCACGGCGCCCGCACCGGCACGCCAACCGCCCCCGGCACCGCCACCCCCTACCGTCGCTCCCGACCTGCTGACCAATGCCATCCATCAGGCGCGCCTGCAGGCCGCCATGATCGAAACCGACCTCAACGCCACGCGGCCCGAGCGCATGCTCACCCTCACTGCCGCTTCGCGCAAAACGCCTGCAGAGGACGAGTACCTGCGTGCCTGGCGTGAAAAAGTGGAGCGTGTCGGCAACCTCAACTACCCTGAAGCCGCCCGCCGCCTCGGGCTATCCGGTGATCTCATCCTCGACGTCACACTGGCCCCCGACGGACGTGTGCTCAATATCGGCCTGCGCCGCACCTCGGGCCACCCGGAACTGGACGAAGGCGCCCGACGCATCATCGAGCTGGCCTCCCCCTTCGCCCCTTTCCCCCCCGAGATGCGCGCCCGGTATGATCGTGTGCACATCATCCGCACCTGGTCCTTCCAGTCTGGAAACGCCTTCCAGACGCGCTGAAGACCGGCTCACGGGCTCGTTCACATGAACATCGAGGTGCATGTATGCAACACTCACGCTTCATGGCGCCCCCCGATGCATTCATCGACAGCGCCCACCTCCGTGAATCCGGCCCGGCACTAAATCAACGACTACGTCGCCCTGGGTTATGCTCCGGTCTTGGTCGACAAGATGACACCGTAGAAATTACTCAGCCTGCTACCCATGGACATACCGCTTCCCCCGCCAATGCGCTGTGCGACGGCCTCCTTGCCTTGCCCGCGCCGGGCACGGATACTATTTGCCATGAACAGCCCTCTGGACCTCACCAATCACCTGCTCATCGCCATGCCCGGCATGGGCGACCCCAATTTCGCGCAGACCGTGACCTACGTCTGCGAGCACAACGAAAAAGGGGCGATGGGCATCGTGATCAACCGTCTGCTGGAACTTAACCTCGGCGACATCCTCGACCACATGGGCATCGACTGCACACAAAGCGCCGTACGCGCCCACCCTGTTCACCTGGGCGGACCGGTGCAGGTTGAACGGGGCTTCGTACTGCACTCCCCGGCCGGCGGCTGGGACAGCACGCTGAACGTCACCGAGGACATCGCATTGACTACCTCGCGCGATATCCTGCAGGCCATTGCCCAGGGCGCCGGTCCTTCGCGGCTGTTGATCGCCCTGGGGTACGCAGGCTGGGGCGCCGGGCAGCTCGAACAGGAAATGAAGGACAATGCCTGGCTCTCGACCCCGGCCCAGCAAGCCATCCTGTTCGACGTACCCGTCGAGCAACGCTGGCATGCCGCCGCGGGCGCCATGGGCATCGACCTGAACCTGCTCTCCTCGGAAGCCGGTCACGCGTGAGCGCGCCCAAGCCGCCCATCGGGGACACACGCCCCGCAGACTGCCTGCGCGTTCTGGGATTCGATTACGGTGAATTGCGCATCGGCGTAGCCGCCGGGCAAACCATCACCGCTACGGCTGAGCCGCTGGAAACGCTCAAAAACCGCGAACGCCACGCCCCGGACTGGACCGCCATCGGGCAGCTCATCGAGCGCTGGCGCCCCGACCTGCTGCTGGTCGGCGTACCGCGACGCGACGATGGTGGCGAATACGAAGTCACACCGCGCGCCCAGCGTTTCGGACGCCGCCTGAACGGGCGATTCCAGCTTCCGGTCCTGGAAGTCGATGAACGTCTGAGCTCCTGGGAAGCCCAGGAACGACTCGGCACCCGCCACGCGGGGCCGATCGACGCCATGGCCGCCGCCGTGATCGTCGAGACCTGGCTTGACGCGCGCCGACGTGTCACCGATTGACCCTTACCGCAGGACCTTCCCCATGGCCGCGATCACGCCCGTAGAGACCCTCATCGACCGCCTCAGCGCCGGACTGCGCGAAAACATCGAGGCCGGCACGCTCCACGATCCGCTCATGGTCGGCATCCACTCCGGCGGCGTCTGGGTGGCCGAACGCCTGCACGCAAAGCTGGGCCTTTCCGAACCGCTCGGCAAGCTCAATATCGCCTTCTACCGCGACGACTTCACCCACATCGGCCTGCACCCGCAGGTCAGCCCCTCCAGCCTGCCGTTCGACATCGAGGGGCGCGACATCGTGCTGGTCGATGACGTGCTCTACACCGGCCGCACCATCCGCGCCGCGATGAACGAGCTGTTCGACTTTGGCCGCCCGGCGCGGGTACTGCTGGCCGTGCTGTACGCACGCAACGGGCGCGAACTGCCCATCCAGGCCGATCTCGTGGGCGAGAGCCTCACACTCGGCCGCCACGAACACATCCACCTGCACGGCCCGGATCCCCTGACCGTGACCATCGAACAGAGCGTTGAGGACTGACCCGCCCATGGCCGTGAACTTCGTGCGCCCGAAAATCCCCAAGCTCGCCAGCGACCCCTGGGCCATCCAGTTCGACAGCGAGGGCCGCCTGCGCCACCTGCTCACCATCGAGGGTCTGGGCCCGGAATGGGTCACGCGCATCCTCGACACCGCCGAAAACTTCATGTCGGTCACCGACCGCGAGGTGAAGAAGGTGCCGCTTCTGCGCGGGCGCACCGTGGTCAACCTGTTCTTCGAATCCTCCACCCGCACGCGCACCACGTTCGAGCTCGCCGCCAAGCGCCTGTCCGCCGATGTGCTGAACCTCAACATCAGCACCTCCGCCGCCACCAAGGGCGAATCGCTGCTCGACACCCTGCGCAACATCGAGGCCATGCAGGCGGACATGTTCGTCGTGCGCCACGACAAATCCGGCGCGGCGCACTTCATCGCCCGGCATGTCGCCCCGCATGTCTCCGTGCTCAATGCCGGCGATGGCCGCCACGCCCACCCCACCCAGGCACTGCTCGACGTCTTCACCATCCGTCGCATCAAGGGCGACTTCACGCCGCTGCGCGTGGCCATTGTCGGCGACATCCTGCACTCGCGCGTCGCCCGCTCACAGATCCACGCGCTCAACACCCTCAACACCGGCGAGGTGCGGGTGATCGCCCCGCGCACCCTGCTGCCTGCCGATGTCGAGAAGCTCGGCGTACGCGTGTTCCACGACATGCGCGAGGGGCTCAGGGATGTGGATGTGGTCATCATGCTGCGCCTGCAACGCGAGCGCATGGAAGGCGGGCTTCTGCCCACCGAGCAGGAATTCTTCCGTCTCTACGGGCTGACCGAGGAAAAACTCGCCCTCGCCCGCCCCGACGCCATCGTCATGCACCCCGGCCCGGCCAACCGGGGCGTTGAAATCGACTCACGCGTCGCCGACGGCCCGCAATCGGTCATTCTGCAACAGGTATCCAACGGCATCGCCGTGCGCATGGCCGTCATGGCCCTGTGCATGGCCCGCCGCAGTGAGGACAACGCATGAGCCTGCCGCCCAATCTCGGCATCGACCTCGACCCCGTCCGCCACCCCGAAGGCTGCCGCCCGGGGCTGGACTGCGAACGCTGGCACATTGCCGGCGCCCGCGTCATCGACCCCGCGCACGGCGTCGATGCCATACGCGATGTCTTCCTTGATGCCGGCCGCATCAAAGCCTACGACACCCCGCCCGAAGATTTCGCCCACGCCCGCCGGATCGACGCACACGGCCGCTGGCTGATCCCCGGCGTGATCGACCTCTGGGCCCGCCTGCGTGAACCCGGCGCCGAACACAAGGCCACCGTCGCCAGCGAAGCCGCTGCCGCCGTGTCCGCCGGCATCACCACCCTGTGCCTGCCGCCGGACACCGACCCGGTGCTCGACACCGTCGCGGTCGCCCGCTTCGTCAAACGCCGCGCCCAGCTCGCCGGACGTGCCCGTGTGCTGTGCATTGGTGCCCTCACCCAGGGGCTGCGCGGCGAGCTGCTCTCGGAAATGGCCGAGCTGGCCGAAGGCGGCTGCGTCGCTCTCTCCAACACCCATCTGCCGATGAAAGACCTGCGCCTGACCCGGCGCGCGCTCGAATATGCCGCCACCTTCGGCATCACCGTCATCGTCCGCCCGCTCGACGCTTCGCTCTCACGCAACGGCTGCGCCCATGAAGGCCCGATTGCCACCCGGCTCGGTCTGCCGCCCATCCCGGTATCGGCGGAAACCGCCCCGCTTGCCCAGCTCATCGCCCTGATGGAAGAAACCGGCGCGCGCGTGCATGTACTCGGCGTATCCAGTGCCGCTGCCGTGCGCATGATCGAGCGCGCCCGCCGCGACGGACTGCCGCTGTCCGCCTCGGTCAGCGCCCACCAGCTCTGGCTGTCCGAGATGGACACCGACGCCTTCGACCCCAACTGCCACCTGCTGCCGCCCTTGCGCAGCCTGCGTGACCGCGACGCCCTGCGTCAGGGCCTGGCCGACGGCACCCTGGGCACGGTGTTCTCCGACCACCAGCCGCACGAGGAAGACGCCAAGCTCGCCCCCTTCCCGGAAACCGAACCCGGCCTGTCCGGCCTGGAAACCCTGCTGCCGCTCACCCTGAAGCTCGCCGAAGACGGCGTACTGCCCCTGAACGAAGCCATCGCCCGCCTCACCCGGGGACCGGCGGAAGCACTGGGACTGACCGACTGCGGCGGACTCGCCGTCGGCCAGCGAGCCGATCTGGCCCTCATCGACCCGGACGCCGCCTGGAGCCTCGACGCCGACACACTCATCAGCGCCGGTCGCAACACCCCTTTCCATGGCTGGGACTTCACCGGACGGGTCAGCCACACCTGGGTCAGTGGGCGTCTGGTGCATGGCGCTGCCGAACCTGCCGCCTCATAACCCAAAGCAAGCCGGAAAAAAAGCCGCAAGCGGCCGTCAGTTGCCGCGCTACGCGGGCTCGCTCAAAAGCCGCGTCAGCAACTCGCCCGCCAGCATCATGCCGAACAGATTGGGCATGTAGCTGATCGTGCCATTGATCGCACGCGGTCGACCGGGGTTATCCGGCGTGCCGCTCGCCTGGTGCGGCAGGGCGCCGCGCGCTGGCTCGGTCGAGTGGATGACCGGCACGCGCAGCGACTGCTCCAGACGGCGCAGTCGCTTGCGCAATTCGCGCCCCAGCCCGCAGCCCTCGACCTTATCCAGCCGCCCGACACGAACCTGGCTCACGTCGGTACGCCCACCGGCGCCCAGGCTACTGAACACCGGCACGCCCTGTCGCTGACAGGCCGCGATCAGCGCCGCCTTGCAGGCAATCGAATCGATACAGTCGGCTACGGCATCGAAACGCCCTTCAGCCATCAGGCCATCGGCCTCATCCGGCTGCAGGAACTGCGCACGCACCTCCAGCACGACATCCTCGCGCACGCTGCGCAGACGTTCGGCCGCCACCTCGGCCTTGCCACGCCCAAGCACTTCGCGGGTGGCGAGCAGTTGCCGGTTCAGGTTGGACGCGGAAAAATGATCGTGATCCAGCAGGCTCAGGCGGCCCACGCCCGCACGGCAGAGCGCTTCCGCGCAGGCGCCGCCAACGCCGCCCAGCCCCGCCACCAGCACATGCGCCCGTGCCAGACGCGCAAGCCCCTCCTCGCCGATCAGCAGGCGGGTACGCTCATGCATGTCATCGGACATGTCTTCGGGGATGTCATCGTGCGTCTCGCTCATGGAGCTCCTCCGTCGATCCTGAAAAGGCGCCGCGCATTGTCGTCCAGGAGCGCGGCCAGCGCCAAGGCATCCATGGCGCGATCTTTTGCCAGCACAGCCAGTGTCTCGCCCATGAAGGCGGGCTCGTTCCGCTGCCCGGCATGGGCGGATGGCGCCTGATCCGGCGCATCCGACTCGATCAGCACCCGATCCACCGGCACCGCGGCAAACACCCGGCGCAGCCTGTCCGCACTCTGACGTGTCACCACCCCACCCACCCCCAGCAGCAAACCCAGCCCGACAAAGCGTTCGGCCTGTTGCTCACTTCCGGTAAAGCCGTGGACGACGCCACGCAAACCGGGATAGTCGCGCAGGCATTTCGCCAGACGATCCTCACTACGCCGGGCATGCAGGATGACCGGCAAGTCACGGGCCTGGGCAAGTTCAAGCTGCGCGCGCAGCAGGCGCTCCTGCACACCGTGCTCCGGCATGCCCGGCCAGAAATCGAGGCCAACCTCCCCCACTGCAACCGCGCGGTGGCCCGCAGCATCCAGCACGCAGGACAAGCGCTCCGTCAGCGAATGGGGGTTGTCGTCCTCACGCAAAAACCACGGATGCACGCCGAAGGCCGGATGCACACGCGGCCATCCCCCACGCCCCGCCAGCGCGTACAAGGCCGGCCAGCGCCGTTCCTCCGAGGCCGGCGCAACGATGTCTTTAACCCCAGCGATGGCGGCGCGCTCCAGTACGGCACCGAGATCCGGGACGAAACGTGGATCGTCCAGATGACAATGCGTGTCCAGACTCGGCATAATCAAGCGTCATCCCCCCGCATGAACGGACAGCGCAGCATGAATCCATCGACGATCATCGGAATGATCGGCGGCCTCGTGATGGTCTTTGGCGCCATTGTGCTGTCGTCCGACAATCTGTCGATATTCATCAATATCCCCGGCCTGATGCTGGTGGTTGGCGGCACGCTGGCAGCCACCTTCATCAGCTATCCCCTCAATGAAGTCATCGCGGTATTCCGCGTATTCCTGATCGTGCTGCGCAACGAGCAGCTGTATGCCAAGCGCGACATCGACGAGCTCACCGAAGTGGCCAAGCTGCGCTTTCGCGGCGAGATCAACAAGGCCGACCAGCGGCTGAACCAGATCCGCAACCCCTTCCTGCGCACCGGCATGCAGATGGTCATCGACGGCGCGAACACCGAGGACATCCTCACGCTCATGCAATGGCGCATCGCGCGCATGCGCGCCCGCGAACGCGCTGAAGCACAGATCTTCCGTACCATGGCGGCCTTTGCCCCCGCATTTGGCATGCTGGGAACCCTGCTGGGCCTGATCAACATGCTGTACGCCATGGACACGGCCGGTTTCGAGCAGATCGGCCGCAACATGGCCCTGGCACTCATCACTACTCTGTATGGCATCCTGCTGGCCAATATGTTCTTCAAACCGGTGGCCCTCAAGCTGGAACGCCGTACCGAACAGCGCGTCATGCTCATGAACATGATGCTCGAAGGCGTACTGATGATGAAGCAGCAACGCAGCCCGGCCTTCATCCGCGAAACGCTGCAATCCTTCCTGGCCCAGCACGAAGATGATCTGAGCGATCCCAGCCAGGGCGCGACAGGCACGGGCGCAGGACGACCGTCGGCCCCCGCCGGCAGCACAGGCACGCGACGCGCCCCATGAGCGACCAGCCCATCAAGGGGGGGGAGTCGCCCACCGGCCTGCCCCGCCGGGAAAAACCCGCTCCGCGCGAGGAAAGCGTGCAGGAAACCCTCGCCCGGCTGGAAGAAGTATCCAAGCAGCGCTCGCGCAACCGCCCCTGGGTCGATGCCTGGGAGCATGACCCGCGTGCGGAAGAGGACGACAACGCCCATTGGCTGTTGACCATGGTCGATCTGAAAACCCTCTTGCTGACGCTGTTCGTGGTCCTGGTGGCCTACGCCAGCTTCGAGCCTGACCGCTACACTGGCGCGCCGGTCCCCGGCATGGAGGGAAAAGCCAAGGAGAGCAGTCCGATCAGTGAAAGCACGGTCACCGAGATACCCAGCGAAAGCCCCAGCTCCGCCAGCGAAAAGGGACAGGGCGCCATCACGCCCAGCGCCCAGGGCGAAATCAGCCAGTCGCCCCTCCCGCTGCCCACCCAGCCGGAAAGCTCATCCCTGCCCAGCCCCTCCCCCGTACTTACCCCAGCCACGGGCGTTCCCCCTCTTCCTGCCCCGCCGGAACCCCCATCAGGCCCCAGCGAGGCCGAACTTGCTCTCAAACGCAAGCTGGAAGCCATGGGCGATCAAGTCAGCGTCACGATGACCAAAGGCCAGATCAACCTGCAGATCCGTGACAATATCCTCTTCCCCCCCGGCGCCGCCCGCCTCTCCGACGAAGGCGCTGCACTGCTGCAAGGCATCGCCCGTACCCTGGACGAAGACGATTACCGCATTTCCATTGAAGGACACACCGACAGCACCCCGATCCAGAACGTACGCTTTGCCTCGAACTGGGAACTTTCCAGCGGTCGCGCCACCGCCGTACTGCGCTATCTGATTGCGCAAGGCATCACCCCCGCCCGCCTGCGCGCCGTGGGCTATGCCGACACCCGCCCCGTGGCCGACAACGCGACCGCTGAAGGCCGCGCCGCAAACCGGCGTGTCAATCTCGTTCTGCACCTGCAAACCGGGGAAAACTCATGAACACGCCGGATGACATGCCTGGATACACACTGCACCCGCAACTGGCTGCCGACTCGCTGCCGGTCGGACACTTCCCCCTGTGCGAACTGCGCCGTATCAACGAGTCACGCTACCCGTGGTATCTGCTGATCCCGCGCCTGGGCGGACTGAGCGAGCTGCACGACCTCGACGAGCCCCAGCTGGGACAACTTATGCGCGAATCGCGTGCGCTGGCTCAAGCGCTGCATACGCTGCACACACCTGACAAGCTCAACATCGCCGTGCTGGGCAATATTGTCCCCCAATTGCATGTTCACCACATCGCGCGCCACCGCAGCGACGCCAGTTGGCCGCACCCGGTCTGGGGGCGATTCCCCACGATTCCGCTTGACCCGGACGCCGCGCAAGCGCAAATTCACGCCATGCAGGCTACACTGGCCTGTAATGGATTAACGCCGACGCAAGGAACCAGCTGAAGCCATGCCCTTACTTCCACTGCAGATTTTCTTCTTCTTCCTGATTCAGGCCGCGCTGAGCGCGGGACTGGTGATGTACGCCATTGATGGCATCAAGCAGGGCGACGGGGTGCTCAACCGCATAGGCGGTGAGCTGCTCGAAACCCAGGAAGCCGTCAACACCCTGCGGCAAAATTACGACCAGCAACAGCGGAAAATCATCGACACCCTGGCCCAGGCACGTCCCGGCAGCCACATGGATTACGCCGCACTGCTCCTGGGTATCCAGCAGGTTGAGAGCGGCCTGAAAAGCGACCGCGCACTGGAAAGCCTGCGCTACCGCGAGGCGCCCGCCACGCAGGCCGTGCTCGACAACCTGGTGAAATACCGCCTTGCGGTGGAAAATGCCTTCAAGACCCTGCCCACCCAGAAGGAAACGCCCACCGCTCTGGCCCAACAACTGGCCCAGCTCAATACCGACAGCGTTGGTCCCAGCCTCGACGCGCTGTACCAGGCCACGACCCGGATTGCCCGCCAGGACATGGCGGAAATCACCCAGGCTACGCGGACCCAATCCGATCAGCTGTGGAGCATCCTCATCGCCTTCGTCGCCGTCCAGGGCCTGCTGATGCTCATTGTCGGCTATGCCCTGTCGCGCCCGATCAACCAGCTTGCCTCGCTGGCCCTGCGCCTCGCGGGAGGCGACCGGCAGGCCAAAATCCCTAACCTCGGACGCCGCGACAGCATCGGCCGCCTGGCCAATGCCATGCAGCAATTCAAGGCCGCACTGGTCCGGCTGGACTCGGCCTACGACAAAGCGCGCAAAACCACCGAGAAATTCGAAAACGAGATGGCGCAGCGGCTGGCCGCCGAAACCGAGCTGCGCCTGACGGCCTCTCTGTTCGAAAACGTCGACGAAGCCGTTGTGCTCTGCGACCAGGATTTTCGTATCCTCCGGGTGAACTCGGCCTTCACCCGTCTGTTCGAGGCCGCCCCCGAGCTCGTCCTCAAACAAGACCTGCAGAAAATCCTCTTCCCGGATGACACCCAGGCTTTCTCCGCATTGAGCCGCGAGGTCACCGTGAGCGGGCACTGGCGCGGCGAGCTGCGCTTCGTACGCCGCAACGGCTCGCACTTCACCGCGCTGGCGAGTGTGCGTGAAATGCCGGATGCGCAAACGCATACCCGGCATCGCTTCATGCTCATCAGCGACATCAGTGCGCTGCGTCAGGCCCAGCAACAGGTTGTCCAGCTTTCCCAGAAGGACGCGACGACCGACTTGCTCAACCGCGCCACCTTCCTGGAGGTGAGCAACCGTCGCCTGAACGAAATCGGCTCGCGCCCGACCGGATTGATTCTTGTCGGCCTGGATCGATTCCGCGCAGTCAATGACGCTCTGGGCCACGCCCGTGGCGACGATGTACTGCGTGAAGTGGCCCGCCGCCTGCAGGAGGCACTCCCCAACGGCAAGGGGCTGGCACGTATCGGCGGGGACGAATTTGCCCTGCTACTGCCCGATGTGGAGCTCACCGAGCAAGCAGAAAAAGTTGTCCGCAAAGCGGCAGAAATCGTTCAGTCCTGCTTCGAAAGCCACATTGAGGTCCAGGGCTATCGCTTCCGCATCAGCGCCAGCATCGGCGGCGCAATCTACCCGCAGGATGGCGCCAATTTGGACGACGCACTCAAGGCCGCTGAATCCGCCCTGGCCCAGGCCAAGCGCGGAGGAGGGGGCCAGCTGAGACTGTATGCCGAAAGCCTGCACAGCAATGCACAGCTGCGCTTCGACATCCAGAACAGCCTGGAGAAGGCCCTGGCGCATAACGAGTTCGAGCTTTACTTCCAGCCGCTGATCCGCGCGGCCAACGGACAGCTGGTCGGCTTCGAGACCTTGATCCGCTGGAACCGGCCCGGCCACGGCATGGTTTCCCCCGCTGATTTCATCCCCATCGCCGAAGAAAGCGGCTTCATTATCAAACTCACCGAGTGGGTGACCCGTCACGCCTGCGAACGACTCAAGCGCTGGCGCCGCCAGCTCAAGGCCGAGCTGTTCATGTCCATCAACATCGCACCGCGTCACCTGATGCAGGACGATCTGCTGAAGTTCTTCACCGAAACGGTCAAGGAGGTGGGTATTCCGCCCAGCAGCCTGCTGCTGGAAATCACCGAAACCGGTTTGATGGAAAGCCTGGAGCTGGTTCAGGATCGATTGACCGAAATGGCAATGCACGGCTTCACCTTCGCCATCGACGATTTCGGCACCGGCTACTCCTCGCTGGCCAACCTCGCCCGACTTCCCGTGAACAAGGTCAAGGTTGACCGTGCCTTCCTCAACGGCATCCCCCGCGACGAGGAAGCCGTCAAGCTGCTGAGCTCGATCCTCGCGCTCTCGCGCAGCCTGGAGCTGGAAGTCGTGGTCGAGGGCGTGGAAAGCACCGAACAGATTCAGTTCCTGCGTCAGTTCGACAACCAGCTACTCTTCCAGGGCTTCTTCTTTGACCGCCCGCAACCCGAGGAGTACTGGGACGGCGTGTTCCTCAAGAGCCGCCTGCCAACCTACAGTCTGACCGAGCAACAATAAACCTCGGTCAACCCCCTCATCCAGCATCACACCCGCCCTGCCGGGACGCACGCCAGAGGCGTCGTGCCCCGGTCAATGCGCGGCATCCCAGTTATCCCCCACCCCCACCTCCACGGTGAGCGGCACCGACAGACCGGCCGCAGCGCTCATCCGTCGGGTGATCTGCTCCCGCAGCTCATCGACATGGGCCGCATCGACCTCAAAGACCAGTTCGTCATGCACCTGCATAATCATGCGTGC
The DNA here is from genome assembly GCA_028696185.1 of Halothiobacillaceae bacterium. Lineage (GTDB taxonomy): Bacteria > Pseudomonadota > Gammaproteobacteria > Halothiobacillales > Halothiobacillaceae > JAQVHL01. The sequence goes on along the minus strand of JAQVHL010000001.1, from coordinate 45,810 downwards.
CGGCGCACCGCTTTGCGTCAACCAGGCATCGATGTCGATCATGGCGCGCTTGATGATGTCAGCGGCCGTGCCCTGCATCGGCGCATTGATCGCCGTGCGTTCGGCGTACTGACGGCGCTGTGCATTGCGTGAGCGTATCTCCGGCAGATACAGGCGACGTCCGTCCACCGTTTCGACAAAGCCCTGGGCTCGCGCTTGTTCGCGTGTGCGGTCCATATAGGCAAGCACGCCGGGGTAGCGTTCGAAATAGCGCTCCACATAAGCCTGCGCCTCGTTGCGACCGATACCGAGCTGCCGCGCGAGGCCAAAGGCGGACATGCCATAGATCAGGCCAAAATTGATCGCCTTGGCGGCACGGCGCTGGTCGGCACCCACCTGACTTTCATCGACGGCGAAGACTTCCGCAGCGGTGGCGCGATGGATGTCCCGCCCTTCAGCGAACGCGCGCAACAGCCCCTCATCGCCGGACAGATGCGCCATGATGCGCAGCTCGATCTGTGAATAGTCAGCGGACAGCAGAACGGCCCCTGGCGGGGCGATGAACGCCTGCCGGATGCGACGCCCCTCTGGCGTGCGCGCCGGAATGTTCTGCAGATTGGGATCGGAAGAGGAAAGCCGCCCGGTGGAAGTCACCGCCTGATGATACGAGGTGTGGACGCGCCCGGTGCGCGGATGAATCTGCGCGGGCAAGCGGTCGACATAGGTGGACTTGAGCTTTGCCAGTGCACGGTGTTCTAGGATCAACCGGGGCAGCGGATGGTGCTCGGCCAGCTCTTCCAGCGCCTCCTCGTTGGTTGAAGCCTGACCGGTCGCGGTGCGCTGACCGGGCTTCAGGCCCAGCTCCTCGAACAGGAGGACCTGCAGCTGCTTGGGCGAGGCCAGATTGAAAGCCCGTCCGGCCACCTCGTGCGCCTGACGCTCGATCTGCGCCAGGCGTTCGCCCAGCCAGTGCCCCTGCGTCATCAGACCCGCCGCGTCGATCAGTACGCCCGCACGCTCCATCTTCTGCAATACCGATATCAGGGGCATTTCCAGCGTTTCATACACGGCACGCAAACCCGGCAGGGCTTCAAGCTGAGGCCAGAGTGTCTCATGCAGACGCAGGGTCACGTCGGCATCCTCGCCGGCATAGGCCCGCGCCACATCCACGGGCACACGGGAAAATGGAATCTGTTTCGCGCCCTTGCCCGCCACATCCTCATAACTGAGTGTGGTCCAGCCCAGGTAACGGGCCGCCAGACTGTCCATATTGTGCCGGGTCGCGGTGGAGTCGAGCACATAGGATTCGAGCATCGAGTCATGCACGACCCCCGCCAGCGTAATGCCATGGTTGGCAAACACATGCGCGTCGTACTTGGCATTCTGCAGCACCTTTAGATGACGCTCATCCTCCAGCCAGGGGCGCAGGCGCGCCAGCGTCGGCTCAAGCGGCAACTGCACGGGGCGCGGCTCCCCCTCGTGCGCCAGGGGCAGATAGGCCGCCTCCCCCGGCGCCACGGCGAAGGACAAACCAACAATACGCGCATCCAGATAGTTCAAATCACTGGTTTCGGTATCCAGCGCCACCTGCGGCGCGGCCATGAGACGGGCCAGCCAGTGCGCCAGGGCGGCTTCGCTGTCGATGAGTGCATAGGCCGCGCGCGCCTGTAGCTCCCTTGATGCGCCCTCTGCCTCATGCACAGGAGACGGCGTTTCCGCGAACAGGTCGTCTGCGGGGGCGACGGGCGCCACCTGCTTCTCCGACACGCCTTCGAGCTGACGCAGCCAACTGTTGAGCCCGTACTCGCGACACAGCGCCAGCAGCGCCTCGCGTTCAGGCTCGCGCACACGCAGATCATCCGGCCCCAGCGGCAGCGGCACATCCTCGCGCACCGTCACAAGCTCGCGCGACAAAGGCAGACTGGACAGGCTTTCGCGCAGACGCTCGCCGATCTTTCCCCCCACCTCGTCCGCGCGCGCCACCAGCGTATCCAGCGAACCGTACTGGCTCAGCCATTTCTGCGCGGTCTTCGGCCCGCAGCCCGACACGCCCGGCACGTTGTCCACACTGTCCCCCACCAGGGTCAGGTAATCGACCATCCGCTCAGGCGGCACGCCGAACTTCTCCAGCACCCCAGCCTCGTCCAGCCGACGCCCCTGCATGGTATCCACCAACACAATGCGCGGGCCGACCAGCTGAGCCAGATCCTTGTCCGATGAGGCAATCATCACCGTATGCCCCGCCTTCACCGCCTGCCGCGCCAGCGTGGCAATCACGTCGTCCGCCTCCACGCCGGATTCGAGCAGCAGGGGCAGCCCCATGGCTCGCACAAGGGCATGCAGAGGCTCGATCTGCACACGCAGATCCTCGGGCATGGGCGGGCGGTGGGCCTTGTACTCGGGATAGATTTCATCGCGAAAGGTGGGGCCGGGGGCATCGAACACCACCGCCATATGGGTGGGCGACTCATCGGCCATGAGCTTCTTAAGCATGTTGGCCACCCCATGCAGGGCGCCGGTAGGGCGCCCGTCACGCGTGGTGAGCGGCGGCAGGGCATGGAAGGCACGGAACAGAAAGGACGATCCGTCCACCAGAATCAGGTCGGGATGCGATGCGCTCATGGGCTTTTCCGGAACGGGGAACCACCCGGCGCGGCAATCGCCGGGGCCGGCAGGCTTCGATTTTGCGGGTGTTCAGGCTAATATCCTACCCCAAGAACGCCCAGGCACGCTGCCCATGTCCATTCCCCTGCTCGACCCCCACTACCGTCCGCCCAAGGACGAATCCCTGCTTTCCCGCGAGGCATGGAAGATCTTCCAGATCATGGCCGAGTTCGTGCAGGGCTTCGAGAAGCTCTCCGGCATCGCCCCGGCGGTCAGCGTCTTCGGCTCGGCCCGCTTCACCCCGGACAACCCCTACTACAGCCTGGGCGAGGCCATCGGCCGACGCCTCTCCGATGCAGGCTTTGCCGTCATCAGCGGGGGCGGCCCCGGCATCATGGAAGCGGCCAACCGTGGCGCAAAGGCCGGCAACGCACCCAGCGTGGGAGTGAACATCACCCTGCCTCACGAGCAGCGCTCCAACGCCTATCAGGATGTATCGCTGAATTTCCGGCACTTTTTTGCCCGCAAGGTGATGTTCGTGAAGTACGCTTCGGCCTACGTGGTGCTGCCCGGCGGCTTCGGCACGCTGGACGAACTGGCCGAAATCCTGACCCTGATCCAGACCGGCAAATCGCGGCGCATCCCCATCGTGCTGGTCGGCAGCCATTTCTGGAACGGACTGCTAGACTGGTTCCGCCATACACTGGTCAACGAACACACTATCGAACCCGCCGATCTTGAGCTCATGACCGTCTGCGACGATCCGGAAACGGTCATGAACGTCATCTTCGACTTCTACCGCAATCGCGCCCTGACCCCCTCGGCGCAGGAACAGGAAATCCTTCTGGAGCTTTGACATGGCACTTTCCCCGATGAACGCGCTCGCCGCGCCAGCCCGCCTGCTGGCCGGTCTTCTGGCGCTTGCTCCGCTCGCTCTCGCCGCACAGGACGCGCCCATTCCCCCTCTGCCCGAGGAGAAAACCGTCGAAGGTGTGCCCGACACGGAAATCGTCATCCGTACCACCGAAGATGCGCAGATAGAGGAATACCGCTACCGCGGCCGCGTCTACATGGCCAAGGTCAAACCGGCGGGCGGCGCACCGGCCTACTACCTGATCGACCGCGACGGCAATGGCACGCTGGAAACCCGGCATAAAGGGCCGTATGACCCGGTGATCGTGCCCAACTGGGTCCTCTTCAGCTGGTAACCGGTTAAACGCATGTCCGTCTATACCCGCGTCGAGCGCGACGAGCTCGAAACCTTCCTTGCCCGCTTCGACACCGGCGCGCTGATCGACTACGAAGGCATCCGCGCCGGCATCGAAAACACCAATTACTTTGTCGATACCGAAGGCGGGCGATACGTCCTGACCCTGTTCGAAAGCTTAGGCGACGAGGAGTTGCCCTTTTTCCTGGGTTTGATGGCTCACCTGGCGGAACGGGGGGTGCCGACGGCCCACCCTCTGGCCAACCTTCAGGGGGACTACCTCGAACACCTCAAGGGCAAACCCGCCGCCCTGGTCTGCCGCCTGACGGGACGCTCGGTGGATCATCCCTTGCCCGGGCACTGCCAGGCGATTGGCGAATCACTTGCCCGCATGCATAACGCGGGGGGAGATTACGCCGGTCAACGCGACAACGACCGCGGACCGCACTGGTGGCAGCGGACCTCCCAGTTGCTCGATGGGCACCTCGATCCGGCACAGCGCCGCCTGCTGGACGACGAACTGGCCTTCCAGCACGCCCACCGGGACGACCGCCTGCCGCGCGGCATCGTCCATGCGGACCTGTTCCGCGATAACGCGCTGTTCGAAGGTGAGCGACTGACCGGCATCATCGACCTGTACTATGCCTGCCGGGACGTACTGCTCTACGACGTGGCCGTGACCGTCAACGACTGGTGCAGTCAGACCGGGGGCGAACTGGACACCGAACGCGCCGCCGCCCTGCTCGCCGCCTACGCCCGCGTACGTCCCTTCACCGAGGCGGAGCACGCGGCCTGGCCGGTCATGCTGCGTGCGGCGGCCTTGCGCTTCTGGCTCTCGCGTCTGAAAGACCAGCATTTCCCCCGCGAGGGCGAGCTGACCCACATCAAGGACCCCGGCGAGTTCCGGCGCATACTGGAACGGCGCATCGCCGAAACCGGCACGGCCTACACCCTGGAGCGGCTCGCGGCATGAGTCGACTGATCCGTCTGCTCGAAGCCCTCTCGGAACAGATCGGTCGGGGCGTCGCCTGGCTGACCGTCCTGATGACCCTGCTGGTCTTCGTGGTGGTCGCCCTGCGCTACGGCCTCGACATCAGCAATGCTGCCCTGCAGGAATCCATCACCTATCTGCATGCGCTGGTGTTCATGCTCGGTATGGCCTACACCCTGCGCCACGATGAGCATGTGCGGGTCGACATCCTCTACCGCGCGCGCTCACCGCGCGGCAAGGCCTGGACCGACCTTCTCGGCGCCCTGCTGCTCCTGCTGCCGTTCAGCGCCACGCTGTTCTGGCTGTGTCTGGACTATGTGCTGAGCAGCTGGCGCATCCTGGAAGGCTCGCGGGATACCGGCGGGCTGCCCTTTCTGTACCTGCTCAAGTCCCTGCTGCTGGTCATGCCTGCGCTCCTGGCCCTGCAAGGTCTGGCCCAGGCCTTGCGCGCCGTACTGATCCTGCGCGGGGAAGCCTTGCCGCCGGTCGACAGCCTGCGCACGGAGGTCTGAGCGCACATGGAAATCATGGCCATCCTGCTCGTGCTTGCCGTTTTCGGCGCCCTGCTGTTCGGCTATCCCGTAGCCTTCACCCTGGCCGGAGTCTCGCTGATCTTCGCCGCGCTGGGTAGCGTGCTCGGCGTGTTCGATGCCAGCCTGCTCGATGCCCTGCCCAACCGCCTGTTCGGCATCATGGTCAACGAGACCTTGATCGCGGTACCGCTGTTCATCCTCATGGGCGTGATTCTGGAACGCTCACGCATCGCGGAAGACCTGCTGGACAGCCTGTCCGCCCTGTTCGGACGGGTGCGTGGCGGCCTGGGTTACTCGGTCGTGCTGGTTGGCGCGGTGCTCGCCGCCAGTACCGGCATCGTCGGCGCCACGGTGGTGACCCTGGGACTGATCGCCCTGCCCCTCATGTTGCGCCGTGGCTATGACCCCGCCCTGTCCTGTGGCACGCTCTGCGCCTCCGGCACGCTCGGGCAGATCATTCCACCGTCGATCATCCTCGTGCTCCTGGGTGACCAGTTGTCCTCCGCCTACGCCCAGGCCCAGCTCAAGCAAGGCATCTTCGCCCCGGAGCCCGTATCCGTCGGCGACCTGTTCATGGGCGCACTGATTCCAGGCGTACTTCTGGTGCTGCTTTACCTTCTCTACCTCGCCCTGACCGCCTGGCGGCGCCCCCACGCCCTTCCAGCGCATGTACAGGAGGATGGCCGCCTGCCGCCGCCTTCGCTTGCGCGCCTGCTGGCCACCCTGACTCCCGCGCTTTCGCTCATCCTGCTGGTGCTGGGGTCGATCATGCTGGGCATTGCCACGCCGACCGAGGCTGCGGCCGTGGGTAGCGTTGGCGCATTGCTGATCGCAGCGCTCAAGGGACGGCTCACGCTGGACATGCTGCGCGATGCCGCGCGAGCCACGGTGCGCATGACCAGCATGGTGTTCATGATCTTCATCGGCGCCTCGCTGTTCTCCCTGGTGTTTCGTGGCTTCGGTGGAGACGAGATGGTGCATGAGGCCCTGCACGCCCTGCCGGGCGGCGCGTTCACCGCCGTGCTGCTGGTCATGCTGGTGATGTTCCTGCTTGGCTTCATTCTCGACTTCATCGAGATCATCTTCGTCGTGGTGCCCATCGTCGCCCCGGTACTTTTGATGATGGGCGTCGATCCGGTCTGGCTGGGCGTGATGATCGCCATCAACCTGCAGACCTCCTTCCTGACGCCGCCCTTCGGTTTCAGCCTGTTCTACCTGCGCGGCGTGGCGCCCGCCGGAATTGCCACAACGGACATCTACCGTGGCGTGGCCCCCTTCGTCGGCCTGCAACTGGGACTGCTGGCCCTGGTCGCCGCCGTACCGGCACTGGCCACCTGGCTGCCGAAGGCACTGTATGGCTGACATGCCACTTCCCGCCATCCGGCTTGATGACTTACGCATCGACCCGCCCCTGGCGCTGGCGCCCATGGCCGGCGTGACTGACCGCCCCTGGCGCGTGCTTTGCCGTGAGCAGGGCGCAGGACTCGCCGTGGCGGAAATGATCAACAGCCAGCCGCAGCTGCGTCACACACGCAAGAGCGCGCTACGCACGGTCAGTGACGACGAAGCGGCGCCGCGCAGCATGCAGATTCTCGGCAACGATCCGCAGGACATGGCGGAAACCGCACGTTACTGCGTCGATCAGGGGGCACAGATCGTCGACATCAATCTCGGCTGCCCGGCCAAGAAGGTCTGCCGCAGGGCAGCCGGCTCGGCCCTGATGGACGACGAGCCCCTGGTAGCGCGCATTCTTGAAGCCGTGGTCCAGGCCGTGCCTGTGCCCGTCACCTTGAAGATGCGCACCGGCACCTGCCCCGAGAGGCGCAATGCAGCACGCATCGCTCAACTGGCCGAAGCGGCGGGCATCCGTATGCTGGCGGTGCACGGTCGCACCCGAGCCGACCTGTACCGTGGCGAGGCGGAGTACGACACACTCGCCGAAGTCTGCGCCGCCGTACGCCTGCCTGTGCTGGCCAATGGTGACATCGACAGCGTGGAAAAAGCCCGCGCCGTGCTGGCGCATACCGGGGCGGCCGGGGTCATGATCGGCCGTGGCGCACTGGGCCGCCCCTGGCTGTTCCGCGAGCTGGCTGCCTGGATGCGCGGCGAGCCGCCCCCCGGCTTACCCGCCCCCCCGGCCCGCCTGAGCCTGATGCAGCGCCACCTGGAGGATATGGTGGTGCATTACGGCGAAGCGCAGGCGGTGCGCGTGGCACGCAAACATGTCGGGTGGTATGCTGCCGGGCTTGGCGCCACCCCCGACTGGCAAGCCCACTTCAATCGCCTGACCGACGCGAGCGCCCAGCGCGCCGCGCTGGATGATCTTTTCGCCACGCCCCGACATCACCACGAGGCCGCATGAACTCCGCCGCTCAACGCCCCGCCCCTTCCGCCGCCGACACCAGCGGCACGCCGCCCATGCCGCTGCATGCCGCGGTGAGTCAGGCCCTGCGTCACTACCTGGACACGCTGGAGGGCGAGATGCCCAGCAATCTTTACGAGCTGGTCATCCGTGAAGTTGAGCGGCCCTTGCTTGAAATCGTCATGCAACGCTGCGATGGCAATCAATCGCGCGCCTCCCAGGCGCTGGGAATCAACCGGGGCACGCTGCGCAAGAAACTCCGCGAACACGCCCTGGGCGAGGACATCTGAGGGCGCAGAGCTGTTACATCAATAGCTTGGAAAACCCCGCCCGCTCGAATATACCTAAGCCCCCGTCCCTGCCCCCGCTTCCCGCACAATTTTCATACTTTATTTTTCGCGCGGAATCGGGTAATAAACGCGCGTTCCGGCGCTCGTTTCGCGCCTCACCCCACCTCCGCGCCCACAAAAACAGCGCGGAGGCACGCGAAACACCCTGCCGGTCACTGCTCCTACCTTCGGAAGTCACCATGAGCAACACACCCGCGTTTGACGACGACCTGCATGACGAATTCTGGACCCCGGATTCGCCGGGAGAGCTGTCCGTGGCGGAAAACGAAATGCGCGGCCAGCCGAAAAACAAGGACGCACGCCGCCGCCTGGACGACCTGCTCGAACAGCGCCGCCTCAAGCAGGTTATTCACGATGATTTCGATCTCGACTGAAGCGGGCCGCGCGTGACCCGCAACGCCCCCAATCCCTGGCTGCTTGCCGCCGCCCTGCTCGGTGCGCTCGGCGTTGGCCTGGGCGCTTTCGGCTCGCACGCCCTGCGTGACAGTCTGACGGCGGCGGCGCTGCACACCTGGGAAACCGCCGTGGCCTATCAGTTCTGGCACGCCCTGGTCCTGCTCGCCCTGGGCCTGTGGCGCGAGCAGCTCCACACCGCGGCGTTGCGACAGGCGGTAAACCGCGCCGCGCTGGTCCTTCTGCTGGGCGTGCTGTGCTTTTCCGGCAGCCTCTATCCGCTGGTGGCTTTCGGCTGGCGTCCGCTGGTATTTGTCACGCCGCTGGGGGGATTTCTGCTCATCGGCGGATGGGTATTGCTGGGCCATGCGGCCTGGCTAGCCTCGCGCCTTCAGCGCGAACCGTGACGGCGCTTCTCCGCGTACATCCGCGCATCCGCATGCCGTAACAGCGTGACCGGATCCCGACCGTCCTCGGGTACGCAGGCCACGCCCAAGCTGGCGCCCATACGCACGGTGGCGCCCTCGACCTCGCAGGGAATCTCGATACTCTCGCGCAGCTTGCCCGCCAGACGACGCGCTTCGGCACAGGGTGCGCCCATCAGCAGAAGCGCGAATTCATCCCCGCCCAGACGGGCCACCACATCGGTGGATCGCACCTCCTCGCGCAAACGACGCCCGATCTCGACCAGCACGGCATCTCCAGCGCCATGACCGTAGGTATCGTTCACCGGCTTGAAGCCATCCAGATCGATCATCACCACGGCGCCGGAGGTATGGCACACCGGATCGAAGAGCATCTGCCCAAGGCGCTCCTCGAACAAATCCCGATTACCCAGCCCCGTCAGCGGGTCGTGCAGGGCGCGATGCTCAAGCGAGCGCTGACGCTCACGCACGCCATCACGCATGCGCAGAAAGCCTCGACGCAACTCCTCCATCTCGAAGGAGGTAAAACCGCGCTCGACCGCCGCATTGTCCTGCAAGGGCGAGGCAAAGGCGGCGACCATGGCATCCAGTGGCGCTATCACCCAGCGCCGGGTCAACCATAAACCCAGTACCGCGAAAACAAGAACGACCAGGCTGCCCACCACGGCCACCCCCCAGCCGAAGTGCTCGATACGCCGAAGCTCAGCTGTCACGCTCTCGCTGTACTGATGCACCACGCTGCCATGCAGCGCTTCAAGACTCTGCCACAGCGTGCTGATTGCCGGGTCCAGATGACGACTCAGAAAGGGGTAATCCTGGCGCCAGTGTCCGGTCAGGGCCACCGTGTAAATCGGTTCACTCAGAACGCGCCAGTTCCCGGCCAGACGGGCCACTTCCTCGATACCGAACACCACCTCCGGGGGGAACTCATCCTGCTCAAGCTGAATATCGGATTCCAGCGCGCGAATCAGCAGCAGATTGCTCTCGTACACCGTCACGACATTCTCGATCAGAACCGGCGTATCCAGGCCCGAACCGGTTTCAAACCCCGTACTGGCCATGAGCAGCAGACGATGAATATTGATCATACGCTGCCATTCGTAGCGCAGATGCTGGGCCGGGCGCAGGAGCTCACGCCACTGCGGATGCGCCTCCAGCCCTGCCTGCAGGTTTTCAATAATGAAATTCAGCTCCGTGGCGAGCTGTGCATTGACATCCCCAAGTTCGCGCACGGTGGGCGCACTGGGAAACAAGCGGTCGCGGTCCAGGCGCAACGCACGCAAGGACTCCACCGCTAACTCAACCTCCCCCAGATCACGACGCAGGCGATCCCGAAACTCATTGCCCACCCCGCCTGCCACGTCCTCGCGCAAGGCATCGACCGCACGCCGGACCTCAATGGCGGCAAAGGCCAGATTGCCCTGGGCAATGTCAGAAGGCTCGAAAAGGAAATCACTGACCGAACGGCGAAGCTGCACCAGTGTACGGAAGCCATGCTCCAGCGCGCCGATACGCCGGTCCTGTGCCGCCTGAGTGGCCACACCGGACGCGCGCATCCGTGCCAACTCACCGACGACGGGCGCCAGCACGATCAGCATCAGCAGCGCAGCGATGCCAATGAGCAGAGGAAAACGCCACTTGAGCTGATTGAACATGCCTGTCACTGCACGCTTCCCTTTGAATACCGCTCACATCCTTCCATGACACAAGGCCCGCCTGGACCACGAGCGCCAGCCCAGCCAAAGGGGCAGGAACACTCGCCGACTCAGTCGCCTACACTAGCGACAAGCAGGCCTTTCTCACAACCAAAAGGATTTTATCCCGGCAAAATACGAAAAATCGGCACAAATCATCCCAAGTGCACACACACCGCTGCCACCACCTCACGCGCCTTGGTTCGTGCCGTTTCCACGTCCTCCGCACGCGCCAGGGCCACACCCAGACGACGCTCGCCGCGCACCTCCGGCTTGCCGAACAGGCGCAGCTGGGTCAGGGGTTGAGCCAGGGCAGCCCCCAGGCCGGAAAAAAGCGGATTGGTCGACTGCCCCTGCCCCAGCAGGGCGCAGGAAGCACTCGGCCCCAGCCACTCAACGCCCGGAACCGGCAAGCCCAGAATGGCGCGCACATGCAAGGCGAACTCCGACAAATCCTGGGAAATGAGCGTCACCAGCCCCGTATCGTGCGGACGGGGCGACACCTCGCTGAACCACACCGTATCGCCTTTGACAAACAGCTCGACCCCGAACAGCCCCCAGCCACCCAGGGCCGCCGTAATCTCACCCGCCATACGCCGGGCGTCCTCCAGCGCCGCCGCACTCATCGGCTGGGGCTGCCAGCTCTCGCGGTAATCCCCGTCGACCTGCAGATGCCCGATGGGCGGACAAAAACTCACCCCGTCGCGATGACGCACTGTGAGCAAGGTGATTTCATAGTCGAAATCAACAAAGCCCTCGACGATAACCCGCCCGGCCCCGGCCCGCCCTCCATGCTGCGCGCAGACCCAGGCGGCATCGATGTCTTCGGCACGGCGCAGCAGCGACTGCCCCTTACCCGAAGAACTCATGACCGGCTTGACCACGCAGGGCAGCCCCAGCGCCTCCACGGCGGCACGATATTCCGTCTCATTGCCCGCGAAACGGTAGGCGGACGTACGCAAGCCCAGCGTTTCCGCCGCAAGACGCCGGATGCCTTCACGGTCCATGGTCAGACGCGCGGCACGCGCGGTGGGCACGACCCGCCAGCCTTCGGCCTCCAGGGCAAGCAGGGTTTCGGTGGCGATAGCCTCAATCTCAGGAACGATCAGATGCGGACGCTCCTGCTCGACCACCCGGCGCAGGGCCGCACCATCGAGCATGTCGATCACGTGCGAGCGGTGCGCCACCTGCATGGCAGGCGCACCGGGATAACGATCCACGGCGATGGTTTCCACCCCCAGGCGCTGGGCCTCTATGAGCACTTCCTTACCCAACTCACCGGCGCCCAGCAACAGAAGCCGTGTGGCGCCAGGACAAAGCGCCGTTCCCAGCACGTCATCACGGTTCGTGTATTCAGTCGTCATACGGGGCTCCGGGGTTGCAGGGGTTGGACAAGATCGAGTTCCACCGAGCTCAGGACCGCGCCACGAAGAATCAACGCGCCCTGCCAGCGATCCGCGCCATTGCGGCTGAACTCGAAGCCATAGACGCGCTCAAGGACCAGACGCCCCCCCTGACGCACGGGGCGCAGCCGTTTCAATCCCACCGACTGATCGAGCAATTGCAATCCCGCCCGCTCACAGGAGACTTCCGCCAGGCGCACCGCCCGCTCACGCGCCTGGGCCTGACGCCACCAGAACACCGCAAGCAGCGCCATGAACAACAAAATGAAAAGGGTTTTCGTGGTGAGCATGCACAGCCCATCGACTGGAACAAAGACAAGCTTGCCTTTGTAACATATTCGGCTACTATTTGTGTCCCCCATGCCGGGGTGGCGAAATTGGTAGACGCAGCAGACTCAAAATCTGCCGCTGGAAACAGCGTGTCGGTTCGACTCCGACCCTCGGCACCATCCTTCCTTACTTTCTTCTGTTGCCAGTCGGGCTGTCCTTTGCGCAAAATGACTCATCGACGCCCTTTTGACGCGCCCCTGACGGGACGCCAGGCACAGGCCAGACAACCAGCATGACCGAAAACCCGCACTCATCGCCCACGGCTCAGGAAGATCTGGTCAGCGACTTAAAGCTGGCGGACGCACTGCGCGTGAACGACATTCCGCCCTGCCCGCGAATCCTGCAAAGCATCGCCAGCGAGATGCGCAAGGAGGCGCCGGACATGAAAATGCTGGCGGCACAGATCGGCTCCGATGTCGCCCTGAGCGCAAGCCTGCTGCTTCTGGCCAACTCGGCACTCTACCGCCGCCGCCAGCCAGTACATAGCGTGCAGGACGCCATCAACTGGCTGGGACTATCGACCATTGCCAGCGCCATTGCGGCCCTGCAGCTCAAGCGACTGCTGCCGCCGGGGCTGCAGATGGAGCGCTTCTGGGACACCTCGGCTCATGTTGCACGCCTGTCCGCCTGGCTGGCCGAACGCCTGGGGCGCAGCGTCGGTTGCAAGCCGGACGAAGCCTTCACCTTCGGCCTGTTCCGCGATTGCGGCATTCCGATCCTGCTGGTGCGTTACCCTTACTACGCGGCCACACTGACCCGTGCCAACGAAACCCGCGACCGGCCCTTCACCGATGTGGAGGAAGACGAGTTTCCGACCAATCACGCGGTTGCCGGAAGCCTCTTGAGCGAAGGCTGGTGGCTTCCGGAAAAAATCTCCCTGGCCATACGCCACCATCACGCCCGCGCTGCCCTGACCGCCAGGAGCCCGCTGCGCAATGGCGAACCCGAGTTGATCGCAATCGCCCAGCTGGCCGAATACCTCTGGCAGCAGATCAGTGGCCTGAGCAAGAACTTCGAATGGGAAAAGCTGGGGGAGCTGTGTCTTGCCCGCCTGAAACTCGATGAGGCAGCCCTGCCCGAGCTGATCGAAGAAGCCCGCCGCCTGTTGGGCAGCGAGCCCACCATCCTCTGACCAGGCCCGCCCTGCCGACGCCTCACCCCCCCGCGTGACGGGGAATACGGTACCCCAGCGCCACCATGGCCGGCAGGAACAACAGCGTGACCAGGGTGCCGCTGCTCACCCCGCCAATCAACACATAGGCCAGCGGCCCCCAGAACGTGGACTGCGTCAGGGGGATGAAGGCCATGATCGCGGCCAGCGCGGTCAGCACCACCGGACGGGCGCGACGCAAGGTCGCCTCGACAATGGCCTGATAGGCCGTCATGCCGTGATGAAGGTTCTCCTGGAACTGCCCGACCAGGATCAGCGTGTTGCGCATCAGGATTCCCCCCAGACCGATCAGCCCCAGCAAGGCGACAAATCCGAAAGGCTGCTGGAACAACAGCAGCGCCCCGACCGCACCGATCAACCCCAGGGGGGCGGTGAACAACACCATGAACAACGGCGGAAACGAGCGCACATACAACATGATGAGCGTCAGCATCAGCAGCACCATGATGGGCATGTTGCGATTGATCGAATCCTGCGCCTTGGCCGACTCCTCGACCGAACCGCCGATATCGATGCGGTAACCGGCGGGCAGCTGGATCTGCTGCAATTTCGGCCACAGCGCGAAGGTGACATCCGGGGGCTGGGCCTTGCCCGTGATTTCCGCATTTACCGCCAGATACTGCTCACGATTGCGCCGTTTGAGCACGGGCTCTTCGTAGTCGACCACCCATTGCCCCAGCTGCGAGAGCGGCACGTTCTGCCCGGTGGCGTTGCGCACCACGCGGTTATCCAGCTCACCCAGAGCCAGTCGCTCCTCCTGCGGCGCGCGGGCAATGAGCTGCACCGTGCGAATATCTTCACGCACCTGGGTCACCTCCACCCCACCCAGCAGGAACTGCAACTGACGGGACACCGACGCCGGGGTAAAGCCCAACTGGCTCAGACGATCCAGATCCACGTTGAAACGCAGCACCGGAACCCGCTCGTTCCATTCCAGATTCGGGTCATGGATATTCGGGTGAGCGGCCATGATCTCGCGCACCTCGCCGGCAATGCGGCGCAAGGTCAAGGGATCATCCCCCACCACACGGAAGGAAACCGGCCATTCGACCGGCGGGCCGTACAGCAACAGATGCACGCGCACCCGCGCCTCGGGGAACTGTCCTTCGTCGATGAGCGCCTGCAGGCGGGCCTTCAGCACATCACGGCCGTGAGCATCCGCCGCGATGGCGATGACCTTGGCGAAGGCCGGGTTGGGCAGCTCCGGATTGAGCGCCAGGAAAAAACGCGGCGCCCCCTGCCCGACATAGACATGCACCTGGCGCGTTTCCGGCAGGGCCATCACCGCCTGCTCCACACGCTCGGCCACCCGGCGCGTCGCCTCAATGGCACTGCCTTCCGGCAGACGGATGTCGATCAGAAGCTCGGGACGGTCGGAGGACGGAAAGAACTGCTGCTCCACCTTGAGCTTCATGCCCATCGCGGATACGACAAGCAGCCCGAAGGTCAGCGCCACCACCAGATAGCGGTGATGCACGCAGAACACCACCATCCGCCGCAGGGCACGGTAGATGCGGGTATTGTACCCCCCGCCATGCGCGGCCGACCTGACCTGCACTTGAGGCAGAAACTTCACCCCCAGATAGGGTGAGAAAACCAGGGCAACGAACCAGGAAACGCACAGCGCCACCGCCAGCACCCAGAAAATATTGCCCGCGTACTCGCCCACATTGGAACGGGCAAAACCGATGGGCACGAAACCGATGGCGGTCAGCAGGGTTCCGACCAGCATGGGCGCCGCCGTAACCTGCCAGGCATAGGCGGCCGCGTGAATGCGGTCCATGCCTTCTTCCATCTTCACCAGCATCATCTCGATGGCGATGATGGCATCGTCCACCAACAGGCCCAGGGCAAGAATCAGCGCCCCCAGCGTGATGCGGTCAAGGTTCTTGCCCGTCATCAGCATGATGAGGAAGGTGATACCCAGCGTCAGGGGCACCGCCAGGGCCACCACGGCCCCGGCGCGCAGCCCCAGCGCGACAAATCCCACGGCCGCCACCACCACCAGGGCGACGACAAACTTGCCCTCGAAGGTTTCGATCGCACTGCGAATGGCATCCGCCTGATCGGTGATCTTGGACAAACGCATACCCAGCGGCAGGCCGGCATTCGCTTCGGCTTCGAAGACACTCAGGCGTTTGCCCAGCTCCAACCCGTTCTGCCCGCTGCGCATGACCACGCCCACCAGCACCGCCGGCTCCCCCCGGTTGCGCACGATGAAGCTGGGCGGATCTTCATAACCACGCCGCACCTCTCCCAGATCACTCAAGCGCAGCTGCCGCCCCCCCACGCTGATTGGCACGGCACGAATCACGTCCAGGCTGTCGAAATCCCCCGGAAGACGCAGGTAGACACGCGGCCCCTGCGCCTCGACCAGTCCACCTGGCGCCAGTGCGTTCTGTTTCGCCAGGGCGTCGAACACCTGCTCGGCGGAAATGCCCAGGGTGGACAGACGCTCCGAGGACAGCTCGATATAAATACGCGAGGGCAACTCGCCTACGATGTTCGCCTTCTGGACCCCCTCCACACGCAACAGGGCATCGCGCACCCGCTCGGCCTCGCGCGCCAGCAGACGCGGCGGCAGGCCCGGCGCCGACAGGGCATACAGCGTGAAATACACATCGGAGAAATCATCGTTGAAGAACGGCCCCTGCACGCCCTCCGGCAGGCGCGCAGCCTCCTCCCCCAGGCGCTTGCGCACCTCGTAGAACAAATCATCGATCTCGCCGGAGGAGGCTTCCTGGGCAAACTCGATCAGAAGATCAACCCGTCCCGGTCGCGCGGTAGTAATGACCTTGTCGAAATAGCGGATTTCCTGCAGACGCTTTTCCAGCCGGTCTGCCACCTGCTCCTGCATCTGCCGGGCCGTCGCGCCCGGCCAGATTGCCGACGCGGTCATCACCTTGACGGTAAAACTCGGATCCTCGGCCCGTCCTAACTGCGAGAAGGCATACAGCCCTCCCAGCGCGGCCATGAGCAGGAAATATAGGATGACGGCGCGCTCGCGCACCGCCCAGGCAGACAGATTGAAACGCATCATGCCCCGCCTTCCCGGTCCATGCCGGCCAGCGGACGCGGCCGAACCACCTGCCCTTCCTGCAGGCGGTTCACCCCCAGCGCGACGATACGCGCGCCAACCGGCAGCGTGGTTTCGATCTGTGCCGTTTCCTCATCGATATGCAGCACCCGCACGGCTTGCCAGTGCACGCGATCTTCCGCATCCACCGACCACACGCCCGCCCCCCGACCGGCTTCGAACAATGCCGTGAGCGGCACGCGCAAACGCGGCTGCGCGAGCGGGAAATCCAGGGTGACCGTAGCGCCCAACGGGGCCTCGGCCAGCGCGCCTTCCAGGGTGTAGCGCGCCATGTAGGTGCGAGTGAGCGAATCGGCGCGGTCGGAGAGCAGTCGCCGCTGCGCCGCCGACGCCGCGCCCGCCGGGTAACCGCGCGCCACGGCCTGTTCGGGCAGACGGGCAAGCAGGGACTCCGGTACATGCACTTCGACCTCACGCCCCCCCGCGTAGGTCAGTGTGACCACCGGCTGACCGGCCTGCACCACCTGCCCGGCCTCGCCAGACACCGCTGTCACCACGCCCGGCGCATCCGCGACCAGCACGGCATAGCCCAGTGCGTTCGCTGCCTGACGGCGTCGCGCCTGTGCCGCACGCCACTGCGCTTCGGCAGCCTGATAAGCGGCGCGGGCGCGTTCATGCTCGCTGTGACTGACCTGATGCTCGCGCACCAGGTTTTCCATACGCCGGGCCTCGGCCTGCGCACGCTCGGCCTCGGCGCTGGCCGCATTGACCTCCGCATCGAGCGCCGCCAGCGCCAGGCGCGCATCGGCCTCATCCAGACGCAGCAGCACCTCCCCCGCCTCGACGCGCTGACCGACATCCACCGCGCGGTTCAGAATCTTGCCCGCCACGCGAAAGCCCAACTCGGCCTCATGACGCGCCTTAACCACACCGGTCAGTGAGGTCAGGCTCTGCGCGCCCTGCACCACCGTGGCAACCGCCACCACGGGAGGCCCGGCCTCGGTCGTCTCGGGCGCCTTGGACTTGCACCCCGCGAGCAGAAAACCGCCCGCACACAGTAATGCCCCTGTCCAGCCCAAGCCCTGCCGCACACCCATTGCCCACCGCTCCGCGAAGTCAAACCCCACATTGGTAACATGCGATTCATTAGCCTGCAATGATTTTCCCTGACAAGCCCCGGTTTGCCACTCTGATAAACTGCCGCCTCTACTCCTTTGCAAAGAAAGCCGCCCTCATGCGCATGCAACGCCAGACCTTTGAACTCATCCTGGTGACCCTCATCACCGCCAGCATCCTCGTCGTCACCATGGCCAGCGACGCCTTTGGCGGTGTCCTGGTCGCGGGTCTGTGGGGCCTGGGCTTTCTCATCTGGCGCTGGCTGAACCCCAGGAAGAAAGGTGACGACGAGGGCGACGCCTCCTGACCCTCCGATTCAGCAAGCACGATACGCACACAGGAAACACATGAAAAAAGGGCCTTACGGCCCTTTTTTCATCATTGACGCTCTGCCAGAAACTCTCAGGCGTTTTCCTCCGTCGGCGCCTGCGGCCCATGCAGCTTGACCGGCGCCGCGCGACGCTTGCGCAGACGGATATTGAGCATTTCCACCACAACCGAGAAGGCCATCGCGAAGTAGATGTAGCCCTTCGGAATGTGCATATCCAGGCCCTCGGCGATCAGGAACACCCCGATCAGCACCAGGAAGCTCAGGGCCAGCATCTTGATGGTCGGATGCTCGTCAACGAAGTCGCTGATCGGCTTCGCCGCCCACATCATCACCAGCACGGCAACCACAATAGCCGCCACCATGACCGGCAGCTGCTGCACCAGCCCCACGGCGGTAATGACCGAATCCAGCGAAAACACAATGTCGATAATGGCGATCTGCAGCACCACGGTCCACAGCGCCACTTTTTTCATCCCGCCGGGAATCCCCCCCTCGTCTTCCGCGCCGTTTTCCAGCGCCGAATGCACCTCGGATGTGCTCTTGTAGATCAAGAACAGGCCGCCAAAGATCAGGATCAGGTCGCGCCCGGAAATTTCCTCGCCCATCACGGTAAACAGGGTCGAGGTCAGCCCCATCAGCCAGACCAGCGAAAACAGCAGGCCGATGCGTGTCAGCATGGCAAAGCCCAGACCGAGCAGACGCCCCATCTGCCGCTGCGCCTCCGGCAGCCTGCTCACCAGAATGGCGATGACGATGATGTTGTCGATGCCAAGCACGATTTCCAGGGCCGTCAGGGTCAGGAAGGCCATCCAGACCTGCGGGTCAAGCAACAGCTCCAAGGGGGAACTCCAATACAGTGATTCGGATCGGTGCAGTATACTTTTCCGCATCGTTTTCGGCATGACGAATCCGCGCGAAGCGCACTCCATCCGCATCGAACCAGGACAGCGACGCCATGAAACGCCCACTCATCCTCGCCGTGCTTACCACCGCCGCCCTTCTCGCGCAGGGCTGCGCATCCAGCCTTTCCGGCAGCGCTTACGAGCGCCGCGAAGCGCGTTCGGTACAGGAGATCCAGTACGGCACCGTAACCGACGTACGGCGGGTCAGGATCGAAGGCACCAAAAGCCTGCTGGGTGCCGGCACCGGTGCGGTGGTCGGCGGCGTGCTGGGCAGCATGGTCGGCGGCGGCAAGGGACGGACCCTGGCCACCGTCGGCGGTGCGGTGGCCGGCGGGCTGGCGGGCGCCGCCGTAGAGGAAGGCGTGACCACGCAGAACGGCTACGAAATCACCGTACGCCTGGACAACGGCCGGGTACTGGCCGTCACCCAGGCGGCCGACGAACACTTCCATGTCGGTGACCGCGTGCGGCTGATCACCGGACACGGCGGCACCGCCCGCGTCGCACACTGACGCCCCCTGACAGACGGAGAGCACCCTTGGCCAAAGGCAATTTATTCATCATTTCCGCCCCTTCCGGCGCCGGCAAGACCAGCCTGGTCAAGGCCCTGCTGCAGACCACTCCTGGGGTCAACGTGTCCATATCCCACACCACACGCGGCATGCGCCCCGGCGAGGTCAACGGCGGGGATTACCACTTCGTCACGACCGCCACATTCGAAGAAATGAGCGCGCGCGGCGAATTCCTCGAACACGCCTGCGTGTTCGACAACCACTACGGCACGGCCAAGAGCAGCGTGGAACTGCTGCTGGCCTCCGGCAGCGACGTGATTCTGGAAATCGACTGGCAGGGCGCGCGTCAGGTCAAGGCGCGCATGCCCGATGCCTTGACGGTCTTCATCCTGCCCCCTTCGCGCGAGGCCCTGCTGGAGCGCCTGCGCAAGCGCGGCCAGGACGACGAAATCGTTATCGCCCGCCGCATGCGCGATGCCGTGGCGGAAATCTCCCATCACGACGAATTTGAATACCTCATCGTCAACGATGTATTCGACATGGCCCTGCATGATCTGCAGGGTTTGATCCGCACCCAGCGACTTCGCAGCGAGCGGCAGAAGGTCGCGCAACGCGCCCTGCTGCGCGACCTGTTGGATTGAAGCCGCCGCTGTCCTACAATGACACGTTTTTCGCAAGAGTGAGCCGCCCCCATGGCACGAGTTACCGTCGAAGACTGCCTGCACAGCGTCGACAACCGTTTCGAACTGGTCCTGATGGCCGCGCGCCGCGCGCGGCAGATCGAAGCCGGCGCCGAACCCCAGCTTGATCCGGAAAAGGACAAGCCCACCGTCGTCGCCCTGCGTGAAATCGCCGAGCGCAAGATCACCCCGGAATTCATCGAAGAAGTCCAGGCTCGGCATGTCGCCCGCTCACGCATCAGCGAAGCCGAAATCCGCGCCGAACTGGCGCAATACGCCACCGACGACGAGTTCGACGGCGGCAACACCCGTAGCGCCCCCGCTCCCGCCGAGGACTAAGGCTTGCCTGGCGAGGTTCCCGCCCACGACGATCCCGCACCGGCCGCCCCCCTCGCGGCCGTGCCCGAGGGCTGTCCCTGCGGCGATCCGCTGTTCAGCGCCCTCTGCCAGCATCTTTCCGAATACCTCGAACCTGCGCAGATCGACCGCGTAGGCGAGGCGTTCCTGTTCGGTGCCCGCGCCCATGCCGGCCAGCAGCGCATGTCGGGCGAACCCTACATTTCACACCCCATCGCCGTCGCGCACATCCTCGCCGACCTGCGCATGGACGAAAACACCCTCGTCGCCGCCATCCTCCACGATGTGATCGAGGACACCCCCACCGCACGGGAAGAGATCGATCAGCGCTTTGGTGAGGAAGTCGCCCGGCTGGTCGATGGTGTGAGCAAGCTCACCCAGATCCGCTTCAAGTCCAAGGCCGAACAGCAGGCCGCCAACTTCCGCAAGATGATGATGGCGATGGTTGAGGACGTGCGCGTCATCCTCATCAAACTCGCCGACCGCCTGCACAACATGCGCACCCTGGGCGTCATGCGTCCCGACAAACGCCGCCGCATCGCCCGCGAGACCCTGGACATCTACGCCCCCATCGCCGCGCGTCTGGGCCTGAACACCCTGCGTCACGAACTGGAAGACCTGGGCTTTCTCGCCCTCTACCCCTTACGCTACCGGGTGCTCGCCAACGCGGTGAAAAAGGCACGCGGCAACCGCCGCGAAGTCATGCAAGGCGTGCAGGAGCTGACCACCGCCCGATTGAACGAAGAAGGCATTCCCGCCGAAGTGCAGGCCCGCGAAAAGCGCCTGTTCAGCATCTACAAGAAAATGCTGCACAAACACCTGCCCTTCTCGGAAGTATTCGACGTCTTCGCCGTGCGCGTCGTGGTGGATCATGTGGACACCTGCTACCGCGCGCTTGGGGTAATGCACAACCTGTACAAACCCCTGCCCGGCCGCTTCAAGGACTACATCGCCATCCCCAAGGCCAACGGCTACCAGTCCCTGCACACCATCCTGTTTGGCCCGCACGGCATCCCGCTTGAAGTCCAGATCCGCACCCGCGAAATGCACCATTTCGCCGAAAGCGGCATCGCCGCCCACTGGCTGTACAAGGCCAGCGGCGAGATCGGCGCCTCCACCCAGGCCCGCGCCCGCGAATGGCTACGCGAACTGCTGGAAATCCAGCAAAAAGCCGGCAATCCGCAGGAATTCCTCGAAAGCGTCAAGGTCGACCTGTTCCCCGACGAGGTGTACGTCTTCACCCCGATGGGCGAAATCATCGAACTGCCGCGCCGCGCCACCGCCGTGGACTTCGCCTACGCCATCCACACCGATGTGGGCAACACCTGCGTGGCCTGCAAGATCGACCGCAAGCTCGCCCCGCTATCCACCGCGCTGGAAAACGGCCAGACCCTGGAAATCATCACCGCACCCGGCGCCGAGCCCAACCCCAACTGGCTCTCCTTCGTCGTTACGGCCAAGGCGCGAACCCACATCCGCAACTACCTGAAAAACCTGCGTGACGAAGAAGCCATCCGCCTGGGGCATCGCCTGCTCAACAAGGCCCTCAACACCATAGGCTTCGACCTGGACAACCTCGCACCCGGCCACCTGGAACGCCTGCTGAGCGAATACGCCTATGCCAGCCTCGCCGAAATGCTCAAGGACATCGGCCTGGGCAACCGCATGGCCCCGCTGGTTGCCCGCCTGCTGATCCCGAGCGAACACGATGTCCCCACCCTGCCACAAACCCGCGACAACCGTCCCGGCGGCAACACACCGGTCATCATCAGCGGTACCGAAGGGCTCGTCGTCAGCTTCGCCAAATGCTGCCTGCCCATCCCCGGTGACAGCATCGCCGGCTTCCTCAGCACCGGGCGTGGCATCGTCGTCCACCGGCGCAGCTGCCCCAACGCCGCCGACCTGCGCGAACATCCCGAACGCTGGCTGGACATGCAATGGTCCCCCGAGCCGGTCGGCGAATACCAGGCACAAGTCTGCATCCACGCCAGCAACCTGCGCGGCGGACTGGCGCGCATGGCCGGCGCCATCGCCGAAACCGGCGCCGACATCGACGACGTACGCTTCGACGACCGCGACAACAACGTCACCATCATCACCTTCCTGCTGCGCGTGAAAAACCGCACCCACCTGGCACGCGTCATGCGCCGGGTCCGCCACGAACGCGGCATACTCAAGGTTTATCGCCACTGACCCGGAGCCCCTCCATGACCCGACACGTCATCCGCACCGAAAACGCCCCCCAGGCCATCGGCACCTATTCCCAGGCCGTGCGCGTGGGGAACACCGTCTACCTGTCTGGCCAGATCGCCCTCGACCCGGCCAGCATGGAAATGATCCAGGACAGCATGGAAGCGGAAATCCGCCGCGTCTTCGACAACCTCGCCGCCGTCTGCGAAGCGGCGGGCGGCAGCCTGGCCGGTATCGCCAAGCTCAACATCTACCTGACCGACCTGGGGCACTTCGGCCTCGTCAACCAGATCATGGCCGAATACTTCAGCGAACCGTATCCTGCCCGCGCCGCCATCGGCGTCGCCAGCCTGCCGCGCGGCGCGCAAGTAGAAATGGACGGCATCCTCTGCCTTTGACCGCTTGTTGAAACAGGCGGTTGAAAACGCATTTCAACCGCCTGCCCGCCCGGAAACACAGGCATGGAACATCACTACTGGCACCAACGCTGGCAACACGGCCAGATCGGCTTCCACCTCCCCGGCGTCAACCCCCTTCTTGAACGCTTCTGGCCCATCCTGGGGCTTGAAGCGGGAAGCGAAGTGCTCGTGCCCCTCTGCGGCAAAAGCCTGGACATGCTCTGGCTGCACCGCCTGGGACACGCCGTGCTCGGCGTCGAACTCTCGCCCATCGCCCTGGACGAATTCCTCCAGGAACACGGACTGAACGGCGCCCCCGTCCAGCACGACCACTACTGCGGCTGGGACCTGCCCGACATGACCCTGCTGTGTGGCGACATCTTCCACCTCACCGCCGCCGACTGCCGCGACGTGCGCGCCGTCTACGACCGCGCCGCGCTCATCGCCCTGCCCGTAGAGATGCGCAAACGCTACGTCGAACACCTTTTCGCCATTTTGCCCGCCGGTGCCCGGCTCCTGCTCATCAGCTTTGAAATCGGGCAGGACGCTCACATCGGCCCGCCCTTCAGCGTGCCCGAGGCGGAAATCGAACAGCTATTCGCACCCGCCCGAAGCCTGCAACACCTCCACACCGAAACCGCCCAGCGCAAGGGCCAGCCTGCCACCGAAAAGGTCTACCTCGTCGCCCTCTGAGAGCAACTGTGTTCTCAAAGGGTGTTTACAAAAAAGAAGGGTTGCGGACAATCCAGCGCAGGACAAAGGACTTCCACCCCCCCCCCGATCGCATTCCTGACCATTTCGGCTGCGACATTCAAGAGAGCTCTTGCCACACCCCCTGATGCTTGATGTAGCGCATCGTTTAAAAAAGAATTTATTTTTACTTTTTTTTTACGAAAACCCAATTAATTTTTTCATACTTTTTACAGAAATATGCCTACGCTTTTCAGCACCGGAAACCCTGCTCTCTAGCTGAAAATTCCACGGGACTGTTTTTTGCATGAGACCCACATATAAGAAAAAAAATCCGTCCTTGCTCCGGACGATGGGGACTCAAATATTTTTCATTGTTGTCGCAGAACAAAACTGCAGCAAGAGAGGGACACTTTAAGCTGGCATTTCCTTATGGAAGTATTTGTCGCCTCTTAATAATTGATCTTTTTTATCGTTATCCTGCTAAGGAAATACCGATGACACAGCATGCATGGTTAATGCTTGGGGCGTTTATGCTCATACTTTTGGTCCTGGCGAAACCCTTGGGAGAGTTCATCGCCAACGTGATGGAGGGGCGCCGTCATGTACTGTCACGTGTCGGCACGCCGGTTGAGTCACTGATTTACCGCTTGGCGGCCGTGAACCGGGAACAAGAAATGGGTTGGCTGAACTACGCCATCTCCGTCCTGTTGCTCAGCTTGATTGGCGTGTTGTTCGTGTACCTCTTGCAGCGGCTTCAGCCCTGGTTGCCGCTCAATCCGCAGCAGATGGCGGCGGTGAGCGCGGATTCGTCGTTCAACACGGCGGTTTCGTTTGTCACCAACACCAACTGGCAGGGCTATAGCGGCGAAACCACCATGAGCTATCTGACCCAGATGCTGGGGCTGACGGTGCAAAATTTCCTGTCTGCGGCGACTGGCATCGTAGTGGCGATTGCGCTGATTCGTGGTTTCGTGCGTCATTCCAGCGCGACCATCGGCAATTTCTGGGTCGATCTGACCCGTGTCACGCTGTATATCCTGCTGCCGCTGTCCACAGTGTTCGCACTAGTGCTTGTCAGCCAGGGCGTGATCCAGAACTTCGCGGCCAATGTGGACGCACATACGCTTGAGGGCGCCGCCCAGACCCTCGCCATGGGGCCTGTCGCCTCACAAGAAGCGATCAAGATGATCGGCACCAATGGCGGCGGCTTCTTCAACGCCAACTCGGCGCACCCGTTCGAGAACCCCACGCCGCTGAGCAATGCCCTGCAAATGCTGGCGATCTTCCTGATTCCGGCTGCACTCACCTTTACCTTTGGCAAGATGGTCGGCTCCCCGCGCCAGGGCTGGGCCTTGCTGGCCGCCATGAGCATCCTGTTCGTCTCGCTGGCCATGGTAACGATCAGCGCGGAACAACAGGGTAATCCGCTCCTGTCGGACAGCGGTGTTGCCCAGTCCTTCAGTGCGACAAAATTGCTACCGGGCGGCAACATGGAGAGCAAGGAGATGCGCTTCGGCATTGCCGATTCCGCGCTGTTCGCCACCATCACCACGGCCGCGTCCTGCGGTGCGGTCAATTCCATGCACGATTCTTACACCCCGCTGGGAGGCATGATTCCCCTCGTGCTGATCCAGCTTGGCGAGGTGGTGTTCGGCGGCGTCGGCTCGGGGCTGTACGGGATGCTGATCTTCGCCGTCCTGGCGGTGTTCATTGCCGGTCTGATGATCGGCCGCACGCCGGAATATCAGGGCAAGAAGATCGAAGTGTTCGAGATGAAGATGGTGTCCATCGCCATCCTGATTACGCCGCTGCTGGTGCTGATCGGTACGGCTGTTGCCGTGTTGCTCGCGGATGGCCGGGCGGGCATCCTGAATCCCGGCGCGCACGGTTTTTCGGAAGTGCTGTATGCCTTTAGCTCCGCCGCCAACAACAACGGCAGCGCCTTTGCGGGTCTGAGCGCCAACACCCCCTTTTACAATCTGCTGCTGGCCGTGGCCATGTGGTTTGGCCGCTTCGGCGTGATTGTGCCGGTGTTGGCGCTGGCGGGAGCGCTGGCGGCTAAGAAGCGCATCGCCGAAACCAGCGGAACCCTGCCGACGCATGGGCCGTTGTTCGTCGCCTTGCTGATCGGCACGGTGCTGCTGGTCGGCCTGCTCAACTATGTTCCCGCCCTGGCTTTGGGGCCGCTGGTCGAGCAGCTGATGCTTGCGCCGAGCCGCTGATGGAGATGAATGATGTCGCATAAAAACCTGACGATGTTCGCTCCCGAGCTGGTCAAACCGGCCATCGTCGATGCTTTCAAGAAACTCGATCCGCGCATTCAGTGGCGCAATCCGGTGATGTTCGTGGTCTACCTCGGCAGCCTGCTGACCACCACGCTCTGGCTTCAGTCCTTTTGGAGCGGGGGCGGCGGGCAGGCGGCGGAAAGCCCGGGCTTCATTCTGGCGGTGAGCCTATGTCTGTGGTTCACGGTGTTGTTCGCCAACTTCGCCGAAGCCATTGCCGAAGGACGCAGCAAGGCCCAGGCCATGGCTCTGCGCGGCAGCAAAAAGAGCGTGACGGCCAAGAAGCTGCGCGAGGCGCACTACGGCGCCACGCTGGATCAGGTGGCGGGCGATGAGCTGCGCAAGGGTGATGTGGTGCTAGTCGAGGCGGGCGACATGATTCCTGCCGACGGCGAGGTCATCGAGGGCGTGGCCTCGGTCAATGAGTCGGCCATCACCGGCGAATCCGCGCCGGTGATCCGTGAAGCGGGCGGGGACTTCTCCTCGGTCACCGGCGGCACCGCGGTGCTGTCCGACTGGCTGGTCATGCGGGTCACGGTGAACCCCGGCGAGGCTTTTCTCGACCGCATGATCGCCATGGTGGAGGGCGCCAAGCGCCAAAAAACCCCAAACGAGATCGCCTTGAGCATCTTGCTGATCACTCTGACCATCATCTTCATCGGTGTGACCGTGACCATGCTGCCGTTCTCGCTGTTCAGCGTGGAGGTCGCCGGGGCAGGCTCGCCGGTGCCCATGACCGTGTTGGTCGCCCTGCTGGTCTGCCTTATTCCCACCACGATTGCCGGACTGCTTTCCGCCATCGGCGTGGCGGGCATGAGCCGCATGATGCAGGCGAATGTAATCGCTACCTCCGGCCGCGCAGTGGAAGCGGCAGGCGATGTGGATGTACTGCTATTGGACAAGACCGGCACCATCACTCTCGGCAACCGTCAGGCTACCGAATTCATCCGCGCCCCCGGCGTGAGCGAGGCGGAACTGGCGGATGCCGCCCAGCTTGCCTCGCTGGCCGATGAAACCCCGGAAGGCCGCAGCATCGTGGTGCTCGCCAAGCAGAAGTACAACCTTCGCGAGCGTGACATTCACGCACTGGATGCACATTTCATCCACTTTTCCGCGCAAACACGCATGAGTGGTGTGGATCTGAGCGGGCGTCAGATCCGCAAGGGTTCGGCCAGTGCCATCCAGAAGCATGTGGAAAGCCTGGGCGGCGCCTTCCCAAACCAGATTGCGATAATTATCGATACGGTCGCCCGGCTCGGCAGCACTCCGCTTGTTGTGGCGGACGGCGCGCGCGTGCTGGGCGTGGTCGAGCTCAAAGATATCGTCAAGGGCGGCATCAAGGAGCGTTTCGCCCAATTGCGCCGCATGGGCATCAAAACCATCATGATTACCGGCGACAACCGCACCACCGCCGCCGCCATCGCTGCCGAAGCGGGGGTGGACGACTTCCTGGCCGAAGCCACGCCGGAGGCCAAACTCAGCCTGATCCGCAAACATCAGGCCGAGGGTCACCTGGTGGCCATGACTGGCGACGGCACCAACGACGCGCCCGCGCTGGCGCAGGCCGACGTGGCGGTGGCGATGAATTCCGGCACGCAGGCGGCGAAGGAGGCAGGCAATATGGTCGATCTCGATTCCAACCCGACCAAGCTGATCGAGGTGGTCGAAACCGGCAAACAAATGTTGATGACGCGCGGCGCGCTGACCACCTTCAGCATGGCCAACGACATCGCCAAATACTTCGCCATCATCCCGGCGGCGTTTGTCAGCACCTACCCGCAGCTTGCCGCGCTGAACCTGATGGGGCTGGCCAGCCCGAATTCGGCGATTCTGTCGGCAGTGATTTTCAACGCGCTGATCATCATCATCCTCATCCCGCTGGCGCTGAAAGGGGTGCCCTACCGTCCGCATAGTGCGGCCGTGCTGTTGCGCCGCAACATGGCCATCTACGGCTTGGGCGGGCTGATCGTACCGTTCATCGGCATCAAGCTGATCGATCTGGGCTTGTCGGGTCTTGGCCTGGTTTAAGGCATTCCTGGAGATATTCGCGTGAAAAATCAAATACGTCCCGCCTTGAGCCTATTCATCATGCTCAGCGTGCTCACCGGTCTACTCTATCCCTTTTTGGTCACAGGGATCAGCCAAGTCGCCTTCCCGCATCAGGCCAACGGCAGCCTGATCGTGCGCGATGGCAAGCCGCTGGGTTCCGAGCTGATCGGCCAGAACTTCACCGAGCCGAAGTATTTCTGGGGGCGTCCATCGGCGACCGCGTCCTCCCCCTACAACGCGGAGGCGTCCGGCGGCTCAAATCTGGGGCCGCTCAACCCCGCGCTGAAAGATGCCGTGGAGGGGCGCGTCAAGGCGCTGCGCGAGGCTGATCCAGGAAACACCGCCCCGATCCCGGTCGACCTGGTGACCGCGTCCGCCAGCGGACTCGATCCGCATATCAGCCCCGCCGCGGCGCAGTGGCAGGCGTCCCGCATTGCGCGCGTGCGCGGTCTGAATGAGGCTGAGGTCAGCAAACTCATTAAACAACACACCGAACCGCGTCAACTGGGGCTGTTGGGCGAACCAAGAGTGAATGTCCTAGCACTGAACATGGCGCTGGATGGGATAGCTTATCGTGGGGCGCAACGTTAAGCGCCTGTTTACACTGCCCGCATGAGCCCCCATGAGCACAAGCATGAATAACGACGGACGCCCCGACCCCGACGCCCTGCTGGAAAAGGTGCAGCGCAACGAAGCGCAGGCCGCGCGCGGCAAGCTGAAAATCTTCTTCGGCGCCTGCCCTGGCGTGGGCAAAACCTACGCCATGTTGAGCGCGGCGCGCGTGCTGCGCGAGCAGGGGCGTGACGTGGTGGTGGGCATCGTGGAAACCCATGGCCGCTCGGAAACCGCCCGCCTGCTCGAAGGGCTGAACTACCTGCCGCCCAAGCGGGTGAACTACCAGGGGCGCGAGCTGGCCGAGTTCGATCTGGACGCGGCGCTGGCGCGCAAGCCAGCATTGATTCTGGTGGATGAGCTGGCGCACTCCAATGTGGCCGGTTCGCGCCATCCCAAGCGCTGGCAGGATGTCGAGGAGCTGCTGGCGGCAGGCATTGATGTCTACACCACGGTCAACGTGCAGCATCTCGAAAGTCTGAACGACATCATCGGCGGCATCACCGGCGTCCTGGTGCGAGAAACCTTGCCTGACCGGGTGTTTGAACAGGCGGATGAGGTCACGCTGGTGGATCTGCCCGCCGATGAGCTGCTTCAACGCATGAAAGAAGGCAAGATCTATCTGCCGCAGCAGGCCGAACGCGCCATCCGCAGTTTTTTCCGCAAGGGCAATCTGATCGCCCTGCGCGAACTGGCCTTGCGGCGCACGGCGGATCGGGTGGATGCGCAGATGCGCGAATATCGCGCGGATCAATCAATCAGCCAAGTGTGGCAGGCCAAGGAGCGTCTGATGGTCTGCGTCGGACCAGGGGATGATTCCAGCCGTTTGGTGCGTAGCGCAGCACGGCTGGCGGCCAGCCTGCACGCGGACTGGCTGGCCGTGTATGTGGAAACGCCCAAGCTGTTGCGTTTGTCCGAGGCACGGCGCGATAAGGTTTTCAGAACATTGCGTCTGGCTCAGGAGCTTGGGGCTGAAACCACCTCTCTTCCTGGCTCCGAGCTGGTGCCAACCTTGCTCACGTATGCACAGGAGCGCAATGTTTCCAAGCTGGTGGTCGGCAAGTCCAGCCGCTCCATGCTCGCCCGCCTGATTCGGCCAAGCCCAGCCGATCAGCTCACCAGCCAGGTCGATATGGACGTCTACATTGTCGGCCACCACCCCGAGCAAAGCGCACATGAGGCTCTCTCGTCCGCTCCGGAGCTGACGCTAAAAGCGCCTCCGCGCGAAAAAAGGGCTGGTTACGCCTGGGCTGCCGCCGCTTGTGCGACCACGACCCTGGCCGCAGCGGGCTTGGTCAATATCTTCGATCTAGCTAATGTCATCATGCTGTATCTACTGCTTGTGGTGCTAATTTCGATCCGTTTCGGACGTGGCCCAGGCATTTTCGCTTCCTTACTTAGCGTGGGCGCATTCGATTTCTTTTTTGTTGATCCGCGCCAATCGCTTACCGTGGCGGACACACAGTATCTGTTCACCTTCGCACTGATGCTGGTGGTCGCCTTGGTCATCAGCAACCTCACCGCCAGCCTGCATTACCAGGCGCGCATCGCCCGCTACAGGGAGCGCCGCGCCGAGTCGCTGTTCGAGGCGGGAAAAGTCCTGTCTTCGGCCTTGACCGCAGGACAGATCATCAAAGACGGCAGCGTGCGGCTGGCCGGGGTCTTCCAGTCGCAGGTTGCTATCCTGTTGCCGGACAGTCATGACAAAATCCGCCAACCGGTTGAAGGCGATCATGGTGATAACCTGCTTACCGAGCTGGATTTAGGCATCGCGCAATGGGCTTATGACCATAGAGAGCCTGCCGGGCTTGGAACCCATACCTTGCCCGCCAGTCCAGTGCTTTACCAGCCCTTGCGCGCACCCATGTGTATCCGTGGTGTACTGGCAATCCGGCCCTCCGATCCACGCCTGATTTTTCAGCCGGAGCAGCAGCGTTTACTGGAAACCTTCGCGGCCCAGATCGCTCTGGCCCTGGAGCGTGTACATTACGTGGAGGTAGCGCAGGGCGCGTTGGTCAACATGGAGGCCGAGCGTTTGCGTAACTCACTGCTGTCCGCCATCTCGCATGATTTACGTACACCGCTGACGGGCCTGCTCGGACTTTCGGCAGCCCTGGTTGGCCGATCCGGAAATCGTATGGATGAGGAGCTTGCCGAGGCCATTCACGCTCAGGCACTACGCATCAACGCGCTCGTAATCAATTTGCTGGACATGGCCCGCCTGCAAGCCGGCGGCGTGACGCTTAACAAACACTGGCAACCGATTGAAGAGGTGATAGGAAGCTCCCTTCGTTCCTACAAGGAGTCGCTGGCAGGACATCGTGTGGAAACGCGCCTTCCAGGCAATCTTCCACTAGTAGCATTCGATGCCATGATGATCGAGCGGGTGCTGGATAATCTTCTTGACAATGCGGTCAAGTACACGCCGGACGGAACGCTCATTATGGTTCAAGCATCCACCCATGAAGACGAGCTTGAGGTCAGCGTTTCCGATGAGGGGCCGGGCCTGCCGGCAGGTATGGAAGAGAGCATTTTTGAAAAATTTACACGTGGCGAGCGTGAATCTTCCCGGCCAGGCGTGGGCCTGGGCCTTGCCATCTGTCGGGCCATTATCCAGGCACATGGTGGGCGCATCTGGGCGGAAAATCGACACGAAGGCGGTGCCGTCTTCAGATTTACCTTGCCACTTGGAACCCCCCCGGAATTCAATGAAGAGGAAACGGAGGGATCGTGATGCCAGGGTCTTCTGATGTCCACGTTGTTCTGATTGAAGACGACAAGCCAATCCAGCGCTTTCTGCGTGCCTCCCTAGAGGGAAAGGGTATTGCGATGTTCGTAGCGGAGACGGGGCGTCAGGGACTCATAGAGACCGGAACCCGCAAACCGGACCTGTTGATCGTCGATCTTGGATTACCGGATATGGATGGTATCGAGGTGATTCGACATATTCGAGCTTGGAGCGGACTACCCATCATTGTCCTATCCGCACGAACTCAGGAGGGTGACAAGGTGGCGGCCCTAGATGCCGGGGCAGATGATTACCTGAGCAAACCGTTTGGCGTTGCTGAACTCATGGCGCGCATACGCGCTCACCTGCGCCGTCGAGATCAGGCACCGGGCTCTACGGAGCAATCCTTTCGTTTCGGTGATACGGTCATTGATTTCAGTGGCCGCCTAGTCACGCGCGGGCTCTTGCCGGTTCACTTGACACCAACGGAATACCGTCTTCTCGTCGTTTTGGCGCGTAATGCGGGCAAGGTTTTAACGCATCGCTATCTCTTGCATGAAGTATGGGGACCAAGCTATGCGGAAAACAGCCATTACCTTCGCATTTATATGAGACATTTGCGTCAGAAACTCGAACGAGATCCTACTCAGCCTAAGCATCTAATCACCGAAACCGGGGTTGGTTATCGACTCATCATCACAGACTGAGTTTTCGTAGATTTCGAGATCGTACTTAACATGGCAATCCATTGGTCGGCACCACAAGCCCTTGAAAATCGAGTTTGACGCCTCCCCCCTCCCCGGGGGCGGGGCGATACCGTGGCTGATGCCCGACGTTGAGGTGGGAAGGCGCGGACCGAAGTGGGCGCGGGAACCGAACCGCCCGGTGGATTGTTGCCAGCCTGAGGTGGACGCGAGACGGGCGGGCTGCCTCGTGTTCGAGCACCGTAGCCGTCAAGGGCTTGGGGCATGAATGCCCAAGGGTGCGAGAACAAGATGCGCGACATTCTGTCGCGGCGGAGCTAAATGGGCCGGTCCATGGCGGGTTCCAAGGGGGACTCCCGCCGTTCATCTCGGTCTTGGGTATCAGGAAAACCTTCGTTTTGTAAATACCCTGAGCGGGCACAAGCGAACAAGACCCAACGCTACCCCTTCCCATCCCCCGGTCGCAACGCCTCCCTCACCGCCCCTCGCGTTTCTCCCCACAACTGACGCAACGACCCCGGATACAACCACACCATGCCCATCAGCAGATACAGGAACGTCGAGGCATACGCATTGGCCGAACGCATGATTAGCGCCTCCGGGTCAACCAGGGACCAGTACATCCAGTACGCCCCATCGATACTGAACCACGCTGCCAACAAGGCCAGCGGCCACAGCCGCCACTGGCGCCGCCAAAGCACATGAAGCAACCAGGGCGCGCTCAGGTAGGTCAGAATCGCCATGATGAAACTGACCCCCACGTCCCAGTCCGGTGCCGGCATATACACCGAACCGGCCAGCAGCAGGGCAATCCCCAGCACCAGCGTGAACAGCTTCCACGGACGCCGGTACTCGACGGACCAACGGATCGCACCCGATACGCCAAAGCTCATGCTCAAAAGCCCTACCCCTTCATTCAGCCAATATCCCGGTTTTCAAACACGGGCAGGCAGGCCCGCCCTTTTGATGCGCTCCTAGCGCCCCGGTGGCGGGGCAATACTGTGGCTGACGCCTGGCGTTGGTGCGGGAAGGCGCGGACCGGGGGCAGGAGCCGGGCCGCCCGGTGGATTGGGGCCGGCCTGAGGTGGACGCGAAGCGGGCGGGCCGCCGGTATTGAATTCGAACCGGAATCCGTCCTGGGGGCGATGGGGATGGGGGCGATGCGGGTGAGGCAGGTAGCCTGGATAGACGGGTGTGTAAATGATGGGAGGCATGGCGTCTTCGGCCTGTCGGCGTTGCTCTTCCTGACGGGCCTCGTCCAGCCGGGCCTGGCGGTCGGCTTCGATGCGCAGTTTGCGCAATTCCTGGGCTTCGGCCCGGTCGCGCTCCAGGCGTTCGTCAAGCTCGCGGGCCATGCTGCGCACGCCGTCGATGGCGTTTTCGTCGCGCGTGCCGGGTGGCGCGGCACGGACGTCCATTTTTTGCGCATCCGGGCCGCAGGGTTCGTCGCTGAAGACCTTGCGTCCCTGGGCATCGGTGCAGACATAGACATCCGCTCCGTGGACGCTCAGCGGCAACAAAAGCACGCAAACAACGGCGGTGGCACGCATGGGGAGGTCTCCGCTCAGGCAGCGCCCATCACTGCCAGTTCTTTTTCAAGTTTAGTCACCGACACGCTTTCCCGCGTGCCGATTTCCTGGGCAAAGAGGGCGATGCGCAGCTCCTCCAGCCGCCAGCGCAGGGCATCGAGGGCCGCAGGGTCGATTTCGCTGCGCGCGGCCAGGGCGCGGTAACGCATCCATAGTGGGGAGTACTGCACGCGCAGCAGGCGGTCGCGATCAGGGGCGCGGTCGAGTTTTTCCAGCCGTTTGTGAGCGGCTTTCATGTAGCGGGCGATGTCGCCCAGGCGTTCCGGGGGGGTGTAGACGACAAAGCCCTTGTAGATCAGCGCATCGCATTGTTCAGCCATATCGGCGGCCGCTTCGATCCATGACAGGGGCAGGCGCCCCTTGAGGCGGGTACGCAGTTCGTGGTGCAGGCTCAATACCTCAGCCACTTCACGACACAAGCGGTCGAGGGCCTCGGGCAGGGCGGAGCGCAGCAGCGCCACACGTTGGTTGAAGGCGGCAGCTTCACGCACGGGGGGCTGCCCGTCGATGGCCGTCCGTGCGGCGGCGGCGAGGATGAGCTGCATTTTCAGTTGTTCGCAGGCGGTATGCGGCCAGTGCGCGGGCAAGCGCGGACAGAGCGCGGCGGCGGGCTGGGCGCGCACCTGACTGTAGTGCAGGCAGAGGGTCTGGATGCCGGGGAGCTGCCGTTCGAGGGTCTTGACCTCCGGGCGCAGGCGCAACAGGAGCAGGCGCGCGAGCCCCAGCCGGGTGGCGCGCCCGGCGGCCTCCGGGCTGTCCATCACGCGCAGGGCCACGCTGTCACCTTCGTCGATCAGCGCCGGGTAGCCGGTGAACTGAACGCCGGCCATGTCGAAGGCGACCGTTTCCGGCAGCTCGCCAAAATCCCAGTCATTCAGGCCCTCGCGCTCGAAACCGGCGGCCGTGTCGGTGAAATCACTGCTGGCTTCCTCGCCCAGCGCGGCACGCAGGGCGGCAAGGTCTCGCCCGCTGGCGCGAACCTGCCCTTCGGCATCGACCAGCACGTAGCGCAGGCGCAGATGGGTGGGAAGCTCGGCCTCGCTCCAGTCCTCACGCGGTACTTCGACACCGCTCATGGCGCGCAGGGCCTGGCCGATGGCCTCGCACAGCGGGAGGTTCGTGGCGCTGCCCAGCCGCTCGAACACGGCGCGGGCGTAGTCGGGTGCGGGCACGAAGTGGCGACGCAGGGCTTTGGGCAGGGCGCGGATCAGTTCGGTGATCTTTTCTTCCAGCAGGCCGGGCACGAGGTAGTCGCCGCGCACGGCGTCGATCTGGTTGAGTGCGGCCAGCGGCACGGTGAGGGTGACGCCGTCGGCCTCGCTGCCCGGCTCGAAGTGGTAGGAAAGCGGCAGGCGCAGGCCGTCGAATTCCAGGAACGGCGGGAAGCGCCGCTCGCTGATGTCACTGGCGGCATGACGCATGAGCATCTCGCGTTCGAGAAACAACAGGCGCGGTTCGCGGGCTTCGGCCTCGCGCCGCCATTTGTCGAACTGCGCACCACTGTAGATCCCGGCGGGAAGGCGCGCGTGGTAGAAGTCGTACAGGGTGTCTGCATCGACGAGGATGTCCGGGCGGCGAGACTTGGCTTCCAGCGCGTGAATCTCGTCGATCAGGGCCTGATTGTGCAGGAAAAACGGGGCGCGGCTGTCGTACTCGCCTTCGACCAGGGCCTTGCGGATGAAGATCTCGCGCGCGGCGAGCGGATCGACGGGGCCGAAGTTGATGCGCCGGCGCGGCACGATGGGCAGGCCGTAGAGGCTGACATGCTCGAAGGCGCCGACCTGCTGGCGTTCACGTTCCCAGTGCGGTTCGCTGTAGCTGCGTGTGACCAGATGGGCGGCCAGCGCCTCGATCCAGCGCGGATTGATCGCGGCGTTCATGCGCGCGAACACGCGGGCGGTTTCAACAATTTCCGCGCTCATTACCCAGCGCGGCGGCTGTTTGCTGACAAACGAGCCGGGAAAGAGCTGGAAGCGCCGGCTGCGCGCGCCCAGGTAGCGCACCGGGGCGCTCTTGCCGCCTTTGGCAGCGTCTTTCTTGCGGCCTTCGTCGTCACGCAGGCCAATGTGGCTCAACAGGGCGCTCAGGATGGCGCGATGAATGGCGTCTGCATTGCGCCGCGCCGGATCGCGGGCTGCGTCCATGCGGGCGCCGCCTTCCTGCATGGCCACACGCAACTGAGCGTGCAGCTCGCGCCATTCGCGCAGGCGCACATAGGACAGGAACTCCTTCGGGCATTGCTGGCGCCATTTGTTCTGCGACAGATGGCGGTACTGCTCGTCCACCCAGTCCCAGAGCTTGAGCACAGCCAGGAAGTCGGAGGTTTCGTCGGACCACCGCGCATGCGCCTGATCGGCGGCCTGCTGGCGCTCCATCGGACGCTCCCGCGGGTCCTGGATGGCGAGAAACGAGGCGATGACGAGCACGTCTTCCAGCACGCCTTCGCGTTCGGCCGCGAGCAGCATGCGCCCCAGACGCGGGTCCAGTGGCAGGCGCGCGAGGCGCTGGCCGGTTTCGGTGAGCTGACGCGAGGCGTCCACCGCGCCCAGCTCGAACAAGAGCTGCCAGGCATCGCCGATCTGGCGCGCCTCGGGCGGTTCAACGAAGGGAAAGTCCTCCGGGTGCCCCAGCCGCAGGTCTTCCAGACGCAGGATGACCGAAGCGAGGTTGGCGCGCAGGATTTCCGGGTCGGTGAACGGGGCGCGGGCGGCGAAGTCATCCTCGCCGTACAGGCGGATGCAGATGCCCGGCGCGACACGTCCGCAGCGCCCGGCGCGCTGGTTGGCGGCTGCCTGCGAGATCGGCTCCACCAACAGACGCTGCATGCGCGAACGCGAACTGTAGCGCGCCACGCGCGCGGTGCCGGTGTCCACGACGTAGTGGATGCCCGGCACGGTGAGCGAGGTTTCCGCCACATTGGTGGCCAGCACGATGCGCCGACCGGGATGCGCGGCAAACACGCGGTTCTGCTCCTCGGCCGACAGGCGCGCATAGAGCGGCAGGATTTCGGTATGCGGCGGGTGATGTTTGCGCAGCGCCTCGGCGGCCTCGCGAATCTCGCGCTCGCCGGGAAAGAACACCAGCACGTCGCCCGGCCCCTCGTGCGCGAGCTCGTCCACCGCGTCCAGCACCGCGCCGATCAGGTCGCGGTCACGCCCGTCCTCGTCCTGCGAGAGCAGCGGCCGGTAGCGGATTTCCACCGGATAGCCGCGCCCTTCCACGTTCAGGATCGGCGCGTTGTCGAAATGCCGGGAAAACCGCTCGGGGTCGAGCGTGGCGGAGGTGATGATGAGCTTGAGATCCGGACGGCGCGGCAGCAGGCGCTTGAGGTAGCCCAGAAGAAAGTCGATGTTCAGGCTGCGCTCGTGCGCCTCGTCGATGATGAGCGTGTCGTAACGCGACAGCGAACGGTCAGAGGGGATTTCCGCCAGCAGGATACCGTCGGTCATCAGGCGCACCAGCGTCTCGTCCGAGCTGTGATCGGAAAAACGCACCTTGTAGCCAATGAGCTCGCCCAGGGGCGTCCCCAGTTCCTGGGCGATGCGCGCGGCGGTGGAGCGCGCCGCGATGCGTCGTGGCTGGGTATGGCCAATCAGACCGCGCGTCCCGCGCCCCATCTCCAGCAACATCTTCGGCAGCTGGGTGGTCTTGCCCGAGCCGGTCTCGCCACACAGGATCACCACTTGATGCGCGGCAATCGCCGCCATGATGTCCTCACGCCGTGCCGCCACCGGCAGCTCCGGCGGATACTCGGGCGTCGGCAGACGCGCCCGGCGTGCCTCGACCTTGGCCAGCGAGCGCTCCGCATGGGCAATCAGCTCCGCGAGCGGCGCGCTTGTATCCTGCCCGGCCCGTCGTGCCTCGCGCAGCGCGCGCAGACGCTTGCGCAGACCGGGCACGTCGGCGGCATGGCAGGCATCGAGATTGTCGGCGATCAGCGCGATCGCCCGGTCGGCATCGACGGACACGGCGGGATGAGAGATCGGGAAAACCGCGATTCTAACAGCATCCCGCCCTGCACCGCGTCACGCATTTTCAATGCGCGCTGCGTAACATCAAGCGCGTTTTGCCACGGAAAAGCCTCTCATGCGCGCCGCCCGCCTCTCCGCACTGCTCCTTCTGCTGACCCTGCCGGGGCTCGCCCTGGCGGCCCGCCCGCTGGTCACCGACGATGCGCGCATCGTCGATGCCAAGGCCTGTCAGCTGGAAACCTGGATCAAGCGCCACGGCGGCATCCTGGAATACTGGGCGGTGCCCGCCTGTACCCCGGTGGATAATGTCGAGATTACCGCCGGCGGTGCGCTGGCCTGGGAACGTGGCGGTGAGGCGGGCCGACGCTTCGACAGCGCCTTGCTGCAATTCAAGACCCTGCTGCGCCCCTTCGACGAGCGGACATGGGGCATGGGGCTGGTGGCTGGCGCCTTGGGGCACCCCTACGAGACCAGCGATCTTTTGGGCAGCTTTTACACCTACGCCCCGATCAGCCTTGCCCTGGCCCCCGACATCGCCCTGCACCTGAACCCCGGCTGGCTTTACGAACGCAACAGCGACCGACGCGCCCTGACCTGGGGGGCTGGCGGCGAAGTCGGCCTCACCCCGCATATCCAGTGGATAGGTGAAACCTACGGTGAGGAAGGCGACGGCAATTACTACCAGGCGGGATTTCGATTTTGGGTCGTCCCCGAGCATGTGCAGATCGACACCACTTACGGCAACCGCTTCGGCGGCGGGGAAAGCTTCTGGACCTTCGGTCTGCGCCTGATTTCCCTGCCGTTTCTGCCTTGACGGTCCTCGGAAGCCGGCATCATTCATTCCATGCAAAGGCGCACTCAAAGCGCCAGCAGGGGTAACATCCAGGCACGCACCGCGGCCCCCGGATAGCGTTCTCGCCATTCACACATCCCGTCGCGCGCAGCCTGGGGCGTCGTTTCTATGCGCGCCTCGACCAGATGCACCCGCCCAAGCACCTGCTCGTACACGCTCATGGGCAGACCGTGGCTGCCATGCCCTTCCACGCGCAGAAGGGTCCAGGGCTGGCCGGGAAAGCGCTCCTCGATCCAGTCGGCCAGGGTTTCCTCCAGCGCAACGGGCGCGATCAGGACCAGAAGACAGGAAGCGCTCATCATGCCTTGGCTCCCTCGGGACGCGCCTGCGGCTCGGCATAACGCAGGTACAACAGGGGCAGCAGAATCAGCGTGAGCAGGGTGGCCGTGACCAGCCCGCCCACCACCACGATGGCCAGCGGCTTCTGGATTTCCGAGCCCGGCCCCTGAGCGAACAGCAGGGGCAGCAAACCCAAAGCGGCAATGCTGGCCGTCATCAGCACCGGACGCAGACGGCGTCGCGTCCCTTCGATCACGGTTTGCTGCAAGGACAACCCCATCGCCCGCAACTGGTTGAAGTGACTGACGAGCACCACGCCATTGAGCACCGCGATACCCAGCAGGGCGATAAAGCCCACGGAGGCCGGCACGGACAGATACTGCCCGGACAACCACAAGGCCACTACCCCGCCGATCAGCGCGAAGGGGATATTGGCAAAAACCAGAAACGACTGACGCAAGGAACCGAAGGTCATGAAAAGCAACAGAAAGATCAGCATCAGGGCGACTGGGACGACCCGCTCCAGACGCTGGGCGGCCCGCTGCTGGTTCTCGAACTGCCCACCCCACTCGATGCGGTAGCCCTCGGGCAGATCGAGCTCCGCGCTCACGTGCTGGCGCGCCTCCTCGACAAAACCGCCCAGATCGCGCCCCGTGACGTTGGCGCGCACCACGGTGAAGCGCGAGGCTTGCTCGCGGTTCACGAATACCACGCCCTCGGTATCCTCGAACCGGCCGAACAGGGACAGCGGGGACAGCCCCTCCCCCACCGGCAGACTCAGCCCCTCCAGCGCCTGCAATGACCCGTTCGCACGCAAGAGCAGCGGCGTGCGCGCCCCCCCTTCCTGCACCGTGCCCAGGACCCGCCCCTCCACCATCACGCGCAGCACATCGGCCAGCGTGTCGGCATCAAGCCCCAGATCACCCGCGCGCTGACGATCCACAATGAAGTTCAGATAGCGCATGCCTTCGTTTTCCGGCGCCACCACATCCGTCGCACCGGGAATACCGGCCAGCAGACGGGCGATATCGTCCGCAAGACGCCCCAGCACCGCCAGATCCGGCCCAAAAACCTTGACGGCCAGATCGCCGCGCGTGCCGGTAAGCATTTCCGAAACGCGCATCTCGATGGGTTGGGTAAACGCGAAATTGACGCCCGGAAATGGCGCCAGTGCCTCGCGGATGCGCTCGCGCAACGCGTCCTTGTCCGCGACCTGCCATTGTTCCCTGGGCCTCAGCACGAGAAATCCATCGGTATCGTTCAGCCCCATGGGATCGAGCCCCAGCTCGTCCGAGCCCGTTCGCGCCACGATATGCGCGATTTCCGGCACCTGGGCGAGCAATTGCGCCTGCAGACGGGTATTGAGCGTCAGGGTTTCATCGAGGTTGGCCGAAGGCAGGTT
Organism: Halothiobacillaceae bacterium; assembly: GCA_028696185.1. Taxonomy (GTDB): domain Bacteria; phylum Pseudomonadota; class Gammaproteobacteria; order Halothiobacillales; family Halothiobacillaceae; genus JAQVHL01. Next base: position 5,680 of record JAQVHL010000001.1, on the reverse strand, counting down.
TTCGAACTGCACCAGGAGGTCACCCTCGTCCAGCGTAGGCAGGAAGGTCTTGCCGATCCGAGGATACAGCCCCAGCGCCAACCCCATCAGCAACAGGGCAACGATGGCGGTGGTACGCGGATAGCGCAGCGCGCGGGCCAGTGTCGCCCCATGCCAGCGCTCCAGCAGGCACATCAGGCGCGTCTCCTGCGGACGCATGACGCTCGGCAGCACCCAGGAGGCCAGCACCGGGACCACGGTCAGCGACAACACAAGCGCCGTACCCAGCGCGAACAGGATGGTCATCGCCACCGGACGGAACAGTTTTCCCTCCAGCCCTTCGAGCGTCAGCAGGGGAAGGAAGACGATCATGATAATGACAATGCCGGAAACCACGGGCGCGGCCACCTCGCGGGTGGCCCGGTAGATCAGATGCAGGCGCGGCCGGGGGCCGGCATCCCGCTCCAGTTCGCGCACGATATTCTCCACCACCACGACCGCCCCATCCACCAGCATGCCGATGGCGATGGCCAGACCGCCCAGGGACATGAGATTGGCGGACAGCCCCGCCTCACGCATCAGGAAAAACGTTCCCAATGCCGAAAGCGGCAGACTCAAGGCCACAACGAGCGCAGCGCGCGGATTACCCAGAAGCAGCACCAAGAGGATCAGCACCAGGGCCACCGCTTCCCCCAGAGCCTTGCCGACCGTGAACAGGGCACGATCCACGAGCTGGCTGCGGTCGTAGAACACCTTGACGTCCAGCCCCGGCGGCAAGGCGGGTTGCAAGTCCCCGAGCCGTGCCCGTACGCCGTCGATCACCTCACGCGCATTCGCGCCGCGCAGAGCCAGTACCAGGCCCTGCACCGTCTCCCCCCGCCCATCGTGCGTTACTGCGCCGTAGCGCGTCAGCGCCCCCAGCCGGACCGTCGCCACATCGCCCACCGTCAGCGCCACTTCGCCCCGACGGGCGACTACCGTGGCCGCGACATCCTCCAGTGTGCGCACGCGCCCCTCGCTGCGCACCAGAAGGGCTTCCTCCCCGACATTCAGACGCCCGGCGCCATCGTTGCGGTTGTTGGCCTGAAGCGCCCGCGCCAGCATTTCGACATCCAGACCGCGCGCGGCCAGGCGCTCCGGGTCGGGCACCACCTCGAAAGCCCGGACTTCGCCCCCCAGTGCGTTGACATCGGCCACGCCCGGCACGGTGCGTAGCGCCGGGCGGATCACCCAGTCCAGCACATGGCGACGCTCGGCCAGCGACAGCCCACCCCCTTCGAGCGTGAACATGAAAACATCGCCCAGCGGCGTGGTGATGGGGGCCACACCCCCGCTCACACCGGGCGGAAGCGAGCCAAGCAGTCCCACCATCCGCTCGTTGACCTGAGCCCGTGCCCAATAGATGTCCGTGCCTTCGGCAAAATCCAGCGTGATGTCCGCCAGGCCGTACTTGGCCACCGAGCGCAGCATGCGCTGATCGGCAATGCCCAGAAGCTCGGCTTCAAGCGGAGCGACCAGACGGGCCTCGACTTCCTCCGGCGTCATGCCCGGCGCCTTGAGAATGATTTTCACCTGGGTGGGCGACACATCGGGAAAGGCATCCAGCGGCAGATCGCGAAACGCCAAGGCGCCGGCCACCGCCAGCCCCAGCCCCAAAAGCAGCACCAGAAGACGTTGCGCCAGACAAAACCGGATCAGAGCGGCCAGCATCACTCACCGCCCCCCATACCCAGCCAATGCGCCTTGAGCTGGGCGATGCCCTGCACCACCACCGACACCTCAGCGGACAAACGCTCCCCACGTAGAATCACCGCTTCGCCATCGCGCGCCAGTAGCGTGACCGGCAGGACAAGCACGCCCGCCTCATCGCGCACGAACAGGTAATCCCGCCCCTCGCGCCGCACCAGGGCGGCACCCGGCACACGCCAGGCGGCGCCCTCCATGCGGGTTTGCAAACTCGCCGGTACGCGCAAACCGTCGAAAAGCGCGGGGCAATCGCCCTGCATACGTGCGCGCAGCGTTACCGTCTGGCTCTGCGGATCGGCACGCGGCTCGACCGCCACGACCGGCGCCGACGACGCGCAGCCCTCGACACGCAGCGTATCCGTGGGGCGCACACCGGCAGCGACCGATGCGCTCACCGGCAGCCACAACCAGGTGCCGCTATCGGGCAACAGACTCAACAGCGCGTCCGCTGCCGCCACCCGCTGACCGGGCGCGACACGCAATCCGGCAATGCGCCCATCGACCGGCGCACGCACGACAAGCTGACCGGCCGGCTCGCCGGTTTCCACAGACATCGACTCGATCCGCGCATCGGACAGCCCCAACTGACGCAAGCGCTCACGCGCGGCGTCCAGCGCATTGCGCGCCTCGGCAAACGCCAGCGTGCTCTCCTCAAGACGCTTGCGCGCGATCAGACCTTCCGCGTGCAGCGCACGATCCCGCGCCAGCACCTGCTGCGCCTGCTCCAGCAGCGCACGTGCGCTCCGCCAGAGGCTCACCCGCTCAGCCCGCGCCGGGCTGTCGAGCACCAACAGGGGCTCGTTGGCACGCACCGCATCCCCCTCGCCCCGCGCCAGGGAAACGATACGCCCCTCTGCCGGCGCACTCACCACCTGGGCCACACCGCCCGACGCCCCCACGGCTACCCGCGCCAGCCCACGTGCCAGAGGCACATAATCCGCCCGCTCGGGAGAGGCCAAACTCAGATCGACCCGCGCCAGCCGGCCTTCCTCGATGTGAAGACGCTCAAAACCCTGCCCTTCAACGGGCGTTCCGGCGCGTGCCACCGCGGACAAACACACCATCCCGAAGGCAAGCCGAAAGAACCAGGGGTTCATGGACGATCTCCCGAACGAGGCACATCCCCCATCCATTGATTGCGTTGAGCGATCAGGGCAAAACCCGCCACGCGGCGCTCCGCCACCTCCAGCGCCGCTTCGCGCCAGGCGCGGCGCATGCGGAGCAGGCGATCCATATCGACCTCCCCAAGTACGAGTGACTTCTCTTCGCGTCGTAGCTGCAAGGCGGCAAGTTGCTCACGCTCCACCGCCAGTTGCAGCGCCTCGGCAGACGCGGCAAGAAGGGCGTCGAGGCGCGCCTGTTCACGGGCCTGTTCGTATTCGAAACGCTCCAGGGCCATCAGCGCCTCGGTGCGCGCCTGCTCAGCCGGGAGCACACGCGGCGCCTCATGCCCCGGCGAAGGCAGGGGCAGACTGAGATTGACGAACACGCTTTTCCCCCAGTCCGCGCCCGTACTGGCCCGCTCGTTACGCACGCCCACCTCCAGTACGGGAGCGCCTGCGCCTTCCTTGCGACGCAGCTCAAGATCCAGCACGGCGCGCTCAATCGCCGCGCGTGCAAGTCTCCGGGCCGGATGCGCATCAGGCGGAACCTCACTCAGGAACTCCTCGGCATCCGCAGGCAAGGCAGCATCCCCCGTCAAGCGCAGCCAGACGGCCTGTGCCGCCAACTCCGCCGCCCGCACCTCGGCCAGAAGCGCACGCTCGCGCAACCACTCCGAGCGCGCCAGGGTTTCGTCCCCGACCGGGACCTCGCCCAGCCGCACCCGCCTGGCGACTTGCGCCACAAGCTCTTTCGCCGTCTCCACGGCCTGTTCCGCCAGGGCCAGACGCGCCTGCTCACGGCGCAGCGCCCACAGGGCCTCCCGCACTACGCCCGCAGCCTGCCAGCGCACCCACATCCGGCTTTCATCGGCCTCGCGGCGGGATTGATCCGCCAGACGTTCCAGCAATTCGTTCTGCCCCGGTCGTGGCAGAACGAGCCCCAGGCCAAGCTCGGTTTCACTGACCCCGTGTGCCGCGCCCTGCCCGAACCCACGCTGCCCCAGCCGGAGCTCGACCGGCGCCGCCAGTGCGGTTTGCGCCCGGTGATGTTGAGCCTGCGCCCATTGGGCGCGCTCCTCTCCGATCATGCGTTCAGGCAAATGCGCCTGCGCCGCATCCACCGCTTCAGCCAGGGTGCGGGCATCAACGGCACGCGGGAGCAGCGCACACAGGCACAGCAGTAACGGGACGGGACGCCAGGATGCGCGCCCCAAAAGGGATGAGGTGATAGTCATGAGCCGGAGTCTAGCGCAGCCGGAGGCGGCAGAGCTGTTTCAATCTGTTACGGGCGAGCGCCGCAACGCTCCTGAGGCGTGTTCAGAATGGCCGCCACATCCGCCACCGTCATCAATTGCGGGGCATAGTCCGTGCCCGTCATGCCGGACCACTGCTCCGCAAAAGCGCGCAAATGGTTGCGCGAACCGCATTCCAGTGAGGCATACAAGGCATCCAGAGTCGGATTTTCCGTCGCGTAGGCCGCAGCGCGGAGATCGAGGATGTCCACCTCCTCCACCCAAGCACCGGCCCGCAAGGCTTCCGGCAGGGATTGCGCGGTACGCGCGTCAAGTTCGGCATACAGGCGGGTCAGCTCGGGATCGCTGAACAGGCCCACCACGTTTTCGTCGACGACGGGATCGCTCAGACCAAAGGCCAGCAGCACATCCAGCGCCTGGGCCATATGCTGAGACTCGGCGGAGGCGATGTTGTCGAACACCGACACGGCCCAGCGCGCATGCGCCTGCCGGTAGACATCGCGTGCCAGTTTTTCTTCCTCGCGCGTGAACAAAAGATCCGCGCGCTCGGCATCGCTCAGTACGGCCGCCTCGGGCGGAGGAACCGGCGCAGGGCCGGCGGTGTTTCCCGGACCGGACGAACCGCCATCGCAGGCGCTCAGGCCCATGAGCATCAGGGCCAGCACGGCGCCACGGGTACAGGTATTACGGTAGTTCATGAAATCATCTCCTTAATAGTGAGGGGGCTCAGAGGATGTTTATAAAACGAAGGTTTTCCTGACACCCAAGACCGAGCTGAACAGAGGGAGTCCCCCTTGGAGGCGCCATGGACGGGGTCGTGGAGACCGGGTGAAAGGGCCATGGAGGGCCCTTTCAGTCCCGCCACAACAGGATGTTGTGTCGGGACGGCCCGGTCGGAGCGGCCCCGGCCATGGCTTGCCCGAAGGGCGCCTCCGTGGGGGTGCCTTTTCTTTGGTACCTTTCTTTGGGCAAGCAAAGAAAGGTACTCGCCCGCGTGCGATGCGGGCCGTTCGAAGTGCGCTGCTTGAGGCGGGCGAAACAGTGCGCAAGCCTGTCTACTTGCGAAAGATCAAGTCGTTCAGGCGCCAGTTAAAGCCGCTTTCAAGAACCGTTGGAGCCCTTTTTCGCCCGCCATGAGGCTTAGTCTTTCAAACAGGCGCCAGCGAAAGCGGGCGAGTCACTTTTCTTGCTTGTGCAAGAAAAGTAACCAAAAGAACACACCCCCACGGGACCGCCCTTCGGGCAAGCCCTGGCCTGACCTGCTCCAGCCGGGCCGCTCCGACGCGACATCCTGTCGCGGCGGAGCTAAATGGGCCATCCCTGGCCCATTTACCCGGCTTCCACAGGCCAGTCCACGGCGGTCCCAAGGGGGCCCTTCCCACCGTCCACGCTCGCCCAACAATTCTGCGCCGGACGAAGGATTCCCAGAACCCCCTTGGAGGCGCCATGGACGGGGTTGTGGAGACCGGGCCGTCCCGCCGCGACAGGATGTCGCGTCGGGACGGCCCGGTCGGAGCGGCCCCGGCCAGGGCTTGCCCGAAGGGCGCCTCCGTGGGGGTGCCTTTTCTTTGGTACCTTTCTTTGGGCAAGCAAAGAAAG
>JAQVHL010000045.1 GCA_028696185.1 Halothiobacillaceae bacterium | reverse complement strand
ACAACCATCAATTGCCTCAGTCAGCTCTTAAAAGCAAAACGCCTATGCAGGCCATGAAAGACTGGTATGCTTCCCATCCTCAGCTATTCCACCGAAGACCGTACAATCGTCCGGGATGCGACACCTAACAATACCCGCATAAAAATCCAGGAGGGACTGCCGGTCCCGTCCATGACACCACAGCCCCCACAAAAGAAAACACCCTTCAATTTCCACAAGTTACAAACACACTCTGCTTTTACATGCGGTGTTATGGGAGCCCGCCCATCATGCCCTCGATAGTTGCCTGTCGCAACCTGTGCTCCGGGCTGCTCACGCCTGTCGGGCCATGATTCAGGTCGTGGGTGTAGATCAGCGTGCCATTCACCTCGCCGAGGCCGAACAGGGCCTGCCCCGCGTCCGATTTCGCTGCCGTTCTACCACAGCCGCTGGCCTACCGAGGAAGCCTTCAAACGCCCCTTGGCCCTTGAAAACACCTTGGCTTGTCCTGGCGAGCCGTGCCGCAGGATTTCGGGGAGAAAATCCTGGCGGACAATCGGCACACCTTGACGGTGCGTGAAGCAGCCGAACGCGATCCCTTGCCCGAAAAACGCAAGATCACCATCAGCCCCTGACATCGCCCCTCCCTGGCCTGTTGGCAAGGCTGTCCAAATGCGTTTTCCAACAGCTTATTGGCGTCCGGACGACGGCAGGGTGAAGGGCAGTTCCGCGCCCCAGGTTTCGCCGCGCAGGATGATCGATACCTTGAGCGTCCAGGCATCGCTGGGCTGGCGGGGGAGGAGGATCTTGCCGCGCCAATGGCCATCCGCCTGACGGGTGAGGGTGTAGCGGTTGAAGGCCTTGCCGCCGCCGAAGGGCAGGAAATCCACGGTCACCAGCCCCGCCTCACGCGCGGCGGGTGCGGGCAGCATCACGTCGATTTCGAAAGGACGCAGGGCGGCTACGTCCCCTTCCAGACTCAGACTGAAACTTCGCTCCGCTTCACCGCGCAGGAGGCAGCGGCGGTTGACCGGCTGGCACGCATCGCCGGAATACAGCGTGAACAGGCGACCGCTGGCCGGCTGATCGGCCGGCCCCAGCGAGGACGGGTCGTGAGAGAAGATAAAGCCCAGTACGGCAATAAGGGCGAACACCGCGACCAGACTGCGGGCATAACGCATGTCCATGCCTCAGCCTCTGCTCAGGTACACAAACTCAGGCACAAACTCAGGCCCCATCAGGCAGGACACCCTGCCCCTCCCCCGGCGGCCATAGCCCGCGAATCGCGGCCACACCCTGGGCGCCCCTGGCGCGCGCCTGTGGCACATCCCCGGCCTGCATCCCGCCCAGTGCGTAGACCGGCAGGGCATGATCGGCGATCAGGGCGGCAAAGCCTTCCCAGCCCAGCGGGGTGGCGTCCGGATGCGAGGCCGTGGGCTGAACCGGCGAAAGGAAGGCGTAATCCAGCCCCAGCCGGGCGGCCCTCGCCAGTTCTTCGGAGTCATGGCAGGAGGCGCCGACCCAGCGCAAGCCTTCGGGGCGGGTTTGTAACTCCCGCAAGCGATGGCGGTTCAGGTGTACGCCATCGGCGCCCAGGGCCCGTGCCTGTTCCGGCGTGGCATTGACCAGAGTCAGCACGCCAGCGGCGCGCAGGCGGGGCAAGGCCTGCGGGGCAAGGCGCAAGGCCTGTTCGCCGCGCAGGACGGCCATCCGAACCCGCTGCGCCGCCTGCTCCAGCGCGGCAAGAAAGCGCCCATCATCCGGTGCATCGGCGGTAATCAGGCAGGCGTCGGGCAGGATAAGGGCATTGACGATGGGGCGGTTGGCGGCAGGAAATTCGCGCTGCACAAGCTCTGCAGGTGTCACCCAGTCCAGCGGCTGCCCCAGGCGCCCCACGGGTTCGCCAGCCCAGGCGTGCACTCGCCATGCGTGAAGCTGTACTTCGCGCTCGGGGTAGACATGGCGGACCGTTATCCAGGGGGTGGCCTGCAAGGGCTGCAGGCCCAGTTCTTCGTCGAGTTCACGCGATAGCGCTTCGGCCTGCGATTCACCGGCTTCGAGCTTGCCGCCGGGAAATTCCCACAGCCCCCCCTGCGCCTGATGCGCGAGACGTCGGGCCAGAAGCAGGCGCCCCTGCGGATCTTCTATGACGGCACAGACGACCTGCAGGGGCGGAGAAACCATGCGTGTATTCTGCCTGTAACCTTCAGCTACGGTACTCGGCGTTGATTTTCACGTAGTCGTAGGAGAAGTCGCAGGTCCAGAGCGTTTCGTGCGCGCTGCCGCGACCGAGGTCGACCCGGATGGTGATTTCCGCTTTTTTCATGACTGCCGCCGCGTCGGCTTCGGCATAGTCCGGGTGACGCCCGCCGTTCTCGGCCACCAGCACCGGCCCCAACCACAGGCGCACGCCGTTGACGTCCAGATCGGCGATACCCGCATTACCAATGGCGGCGAGCAGGCGGCCCAGATTGGGGTCGGAGGCGAACAACGCGGTCTTGATGAGCGGGGAATGGGCAATGGCTTTGCCGACCTTGAGGCATTCGGCCGCATCGCGGCCACCTTCGACCTCGATGGTGACGAACTTGGTTGCCCCCTCGCCATCACGCGCCAGCGCCTGCGCCAGGAATACGGCCACCTCGCGCAGGGCCCCATACAGCGCGGCATAGCCGGGGGCGGTTTCGGAATCTACCGTGACACCCGCCGTGCCGGCAGCAATCAGGATGAAGCTGTCGTTGGTGGAGGTGTCGCCATCCACGGTGACGCGGTTGAACGAGACATTGGCGATTTCGCCCAGCATGCGCTGCAACAAGGGCTGCGGCACGGCCGCATCGGTGGCGATGTAACCGAGCATGGTGGCCATGTTCGGATGGATCATGCCCGAACCCTTGGCGATGCCGGTGACGGTGACGGTCTTGCCATCGATCGTGACCTGGCGGGAGAGCCCCTTGGGTACGATGTCGGTGGTCATAATCGTTTCAGCCGCCAGAGCCCAGGCGTCTTCGGCCAGCGTTTCGATGCAGGTCGGCAGGTTGAGGAAGATGCGGTCGACCGGCAGCGCCTCCATGATGACCCCGGTGGAAAACGGCAGGATTTCCTCGGGTTCGCACTGCAGCTCGAAAGCCAGTGCTTCACACACCCTGCGTGCGCGCATCAACCCGTCTTCGCCGGTACCGGCGTTGGCATTGCCGGTGTTGACCACCAGCGCACGGATCGGGGTACCGGCGGCGAGGAACTCGCGGCACAGGGTGACCGGCGCGGCGCAGAAGCGGTTCTGGGTGAACACGCCGGCTACGGTCGCGCCCTCAGGCAGGACCATCACCATCAAATCCTTGCGGTTTGCCTTGCGCACATGCGCCTCAGCCACACCAAGCTGGATGCCCCGGATGGGCAAAAGACTACCGGAAGCGGGGGCGCTGAGGTTGACGGGCATGGTTTGAGCTCCTGCAAGATTTGTGGTGAATGAATAGTTACATAAAGAAAGGTTTTGGAACAGCACCGGGCGCGGTGACAGCCATGTACTGTTGTGCCCGATGCTCCCTGCGTTCGCGCGCCTTTAGAACCTCACGTCAGTTCAATTTACCGTGGCAATACTTGTATTTCTTGCCCGAACCGCACCAGCACGGGTCGTTACGCCCGATTTTGGGGTTTTCGCGCTGATAGGTTTCGCTGCCCTCAGCCTGGGGCTCCGGCTCCCCCATGGCGCTAACGCTGTCGTGACGGGCCTGCATCTGTTCGGGCGCGGGGAAGCTGGCCTCGACGATTTCTTCTTCCAGCGCTTCTGGCTGGGCCACCTGTACGCGTGAGAGCACTTTCACCACTTCCAGGCCCACGCGATCGAGCATGCGCTCGAACAGTTCGAAGGCTTCGCGCTTGAATTCCTGGGTGGGGTTTTTCTGTGCGTAACCGCGCAGGCCGATGCTCTGACGCAGGTAGTCCATGGCGGCGAGATGCTCTTTCCACTGGACATCCAGCACCTGCAGCATGAGCGACTTTTCAAAGCGGCGCAGGGCCGGGGCGCCGACGATGGCCTCCTTGCCGCGGTATTCAGCCACCAGAGCCTCGACGATGCGCTCACGCAGGGTTTCCTCGTGCAGGCTGTCGTCCGCATCCAGCCAGTCCTGCAGGGGCAGACGGGCACCGAACTCTTCCTCGATGGCGGCGACAAGGCCCGGCAAATCCCACTGCTCTTCCAGGCTGCCCGCCGGGATGTACCGACCGAAAACGCCTGCCACGGCTTCGATACGCATGGCATCAAGGGCTTCGGAAATATCCTCGGCTTCGAGCAGTTTCTTGCGCTGCTCGTAGACCACCTTGCGCTGGTCGTTGGCTACGTTGTCGTATTCGAGCAGATGTTTGCGGATATCGAAGTTGTGCGCCTCGACCTTGCGCTGGGCATTTTCGATGGCGCGTGTGACCCAGGGATGCTCGATGGCCTCGCCCGGCTGCATGCCCAGCTTCTTCATCAGGGACGACACGCGGTCGGAAGCGAAGATGCGCATCAGGTTGTCTTCGAGCGACAGATAGAAGCGCGTGGAGCCGGCATCCCCCTGACGACCGGAGCGGCCGCGCAGCTGGTTGTCGATACGGCGCGACTCATGGCGTTCAGTGCCTATCACATGCAGGCCGCCTGCGGCCAGAACCGCGTCGTGGCGTTCCTGCCAGGCCTGCCGCACGGACGCTTCCGTCGCCTCGTCGATAGGCCCCAGCTGCAGAAGCTCCATCTCCAGATTGCCGCCGAGCATGATGTCGGTACCACGACCCGCCATGTTGGTGGCGATGGTGACCGCGCCGGGACGGCCGGCCTGGGCGATGATTTCCGCTTCGCGCTCGTGCTGCTTGGCATTGAGCACGTTATGAGTGATCCCGGCGCGGGTCAGGGCTTCGGAAACCAGCTCGGAGGTTTCGATGGACGCGGTACCGACCAGCACCGGCTGGCCACGCTCGTTGCAGGCACGCACGTCCTTGATGATGGCTTCGTATTTTTCGGCGGCGGTGAGGAACACCAGGTCGCCGTGGTCGATGCGCTGCACCGGGCGGTTGGTGGGGATCACCACCACTTCGAGGTTGTAGATCTGCTGGAACTCCGGCGCCTCGGTGTCGGCGGTGCCGGTCATGCCCGCCAGCTTCCCGTAAATACGGAAGTAGTTCTGGAAGGTGATGGACGCCAGGGTCTGGTTTTCCGGCTGGATGGGCAGCCCTTCCTTGGCCTCGATGGCCTGATGCAGCCCGTCCGACCAGCGACGACCGGCCAGGGTGCGTCCGGTGAATTCATCGACAATCACCACCTGCTGGTCACGCACGATGTACTCGACATTGCGCTTGAACAGCACATGCGCGCGCAGGGCCGCATTCAGGTGGTGCAGAAGCATGATATTGCCCGCGTCGTACAGGCTCTCGCCCTCGCGCAGCAGCCCGAGCTGGGAGAGCAGGTTCTCTGCCTGCACGAAGCCACTCTCGGTCAGATAGATTTGCTTCTGCTTCTCGTCGACGGTGAAATCGCCGATTTCTTCTTCGGTCAGGGGGGGCTCCCCGTCCTTGGGCTCCTCGCGCGCCTGGCGCTTGAGCTCGGGAATCAGGCCGTTGATCTGCTGGTACAGCTCGGAGCTATCGGCAGCCGGGCCGGAGATGATGAGCGGCGTGCGCGCCTCGTCGATGAGGATGGAGTCCACCTCGTCCACCACGGCAAAATGCAGCGGACGCTGCATCAGATCCTCGCGGGAGAAAGCCATGTTGTCGCGCAGGTAATCGAATCCCAGCTCGTTGTTGGTGGCATAGGTGATGTCGCAGGCATAAGCGTCGCGCTTGGCCGCGCTGTCCATGCCCGGAACGACCACACCGACCGTCAACCCGAGGAAGTTGTAGAGCCGCCCCATCCACTCGGCATCGCGACGGGCGAGGTAATCGTTCACCGTCACCACATGTACGCCCTTGCCCGCCAGCGCATTGAGGCAGACCGCCAGCGTGGCCACCAGGGTCTTGCCCTCGCCGGTACGCATCTCGGCAATCTTGCCCTCGTGCAGCACCATGCCCCCGATCAGCTGCACATCGAAATGGCGCATGCCCATGACCCGGCGGCTGGCCTCGCGCACCACGGCAAAAACCTCGACCAGAAGATCGTCAAGCGTCGCGCCCTGTGCCAGCTGCTCACGGAACGCCTGGGTTTTGGCCCGCAGCGCTTCGTCATCCAGGGCCTGCATGGCAGGTTCGAGGGCGTTGATTTCAGCCACCCGCTTGCGCATCTTCTTGACGATGCGTTCGTTGCGGCTGCCGAATACCTTGCTGAGTAGCTTAGCGATCATGTGCGTTTCATCTGGCCGGGCCGGGCAGCGTAAAAGCGCGCGGACCTGACGGCGTCCTTCGTTGACAAAGCGGGGATATTAGCAGTTTGTGGAAAAACCTTCATCGCGGCCATGCCCTGCCCGACGCCACCGCGCTACACTCTCCCAACCCGAATAGCAAACAATCCGCCGCCTGCTATTGTTTGTGCATCGCCCCAAACGGGTCTGAACCGGCATCGTTTACGGAAAAAAGCGATTGAAACTGCAAGAAATCCCCCGGCTGCGCCCCTTGACCGAACACGCCCGTCGGCTGCACATCGCCGCCCTGTGGGTGCAGGAGCGCTTGCCGGCCAGCCTGCGCGCCTCGTGCCGCTTACTGAACATCCGCGACGGGCGCGTGATTCTTGCCTGCACGGATTCGGCTACGGCCTTTCAGGCGCGCTTCCAGAGCCGTGCCCTGCTCGATGCACTGGCCCCCCACTGGCCGGAGCCGTTGAATCAACTGAGTGTGCGTGTCCTGCCCGAACCTCGCCCGCCCACGCGCGCGCCCTCCCCTCGCAGGCTTTCCCCCGAAGCGCGCGAAACTTTGGCGCATGCCGCGCGCGATGTGGACTACGCCCCGCTGGCTCAAGCCCTGGAAAAGCTCTCGCGCGCCCGGAACAGGCGCTGACTCCGGCAAGGCCGGGACCGTCGCCAGCGTGTGAGATCAGGGCGCCGGGTTGGGATAACGCAGATGCACATCGTCAATGGCGTGCAGCAGATCGGCGGGAAGCTTCAGGCGGGCGGCGGCCAGGTTACTGCTCAGCTGCCCGATCGAGGTCGCGCCGACAATGACCGAGGCCACGAAGGGGCGGCTGGCGGCAAAGGCAATCGCCATGCGCGCCGGTTCAAGACCCGCATCGCGCGCCAGACGCACGTATTCTTCCGTGGCCGGATGCACGCAGGGTTTGTGGTAACGACGGGCGAAATCACGAAACAGATTGACCCGTCCGGGGGCATCCGGGGCATCGTGATACTTGCCGCTCAGCCAGCCAAAGGCCAGCGGGCTGTAGGCCAGCACCGGCACCTGCTCCCGGTGCGCCACTTCCGCAAGCCCCCCGGTTTCGATGCTCCGGTTGAGCAGGTGATAGGCGTTCTGCACCGATGCCACACGCGGCAAACCGTGCTCCTCCGCCAGACGCACGAAACGGCACACCCCCCAGGGCGTCTCGTTGCTCAACCCCAGCTGACGGATCTTGCCCTCATGCACGAGCGCGGCCAGGGTTTCGAGCTGCTCGTGGATGGACACCGTCTCGCGGTCGCGGCTCTCCTCGTACAGCGACTCACCAAACATCGGCACATACCGGTCCGGCCAGTGCAGCTGGTACAGATCGACATAATCGGTATTGAGGCGACGCAGACTGTCTTCCAGCGCCTGCCGGATATGCGCCGCGCTCAGACGCGGCCCGCCCCGCAACCAGCGCAAGCCGCGCGCCGGCCCCGCCACTTTGGTCGCCAGAACCACCTGGTCACGCCCACGCCTCTTGAGCCAGGCGCCGATAAAGCGCTCGCTCGCGCCCTGCGTTTCGGCGCGCGGGGGCACCGGATACATTTCGGCGGTATCGATCAGATTCACGCCCTGCTCCAGGGCCAGATCGAGCTGGGCTTCCGCCTCGGCTTGCGTATTCTGTTCGCCGAACGTCATGGTTCCCAGGCTCAGCACGGAAACCTTCAGCCCGCTCGTACCGAGGATGCGATATTCCATCGTGCGCTCTCACTCCTTGTCCGATGGGACATTGCAACGCAATCGCGCGTGGATTACCAGCCCCTCAATCCTCCTCGTCCTCCTCCCCGCCATTGCGGCGCGGGACGGTGGCCGGATCGCAGAGTATGGCGCGGTAAATCTCCACCCGGTCGCCGGGACGCAGGACGGTGGACAGGGGGACGGTCTTGCCGAACACCCCGACCTTGCGTGCCTTGATGTCCACATGCGGGAAACTGTCCAGGATGCGCGAACGGGCGATGGCCTCCTCGACGGTGGTTTCTTCTGGCACGTCCAGACGCAGCCAGAGCTGTGCACCGGGTTCGCTGTAGCAGACGCTGACCTGCATGGCGCGCCCCTCACGCCACCGCCGGCGCGGCGTTGGCGGCTTGGCTGCGTGCCGCGCGTTCGGCCAGGCGCTGGTCGATCAGCCGCTTGAGCGCAAGAAGGAAGCCCAGGGCGAGGAAGCCGCCGGGAGGCAGGATCATCAGCAGATAGCCCTTGTAGTCGGGAATCAAGGTCAGCTCCATGAAGCGGAAAGCCTCCCCCAGCAGCAGGTGGGCATCGGCGAACAGGGTGCCGCTGCCCAGGATCTCGCGCACGCCGCCAACCACCACCAGCGCGAAGGTGAAGCCCAGGCCCATCATCAGCCCATCCAGAGCGGAATCGGCCACGGGCGAGCGCGAGGCGAAGGCTTCCGCACGTCCCAGAATGGCGCAGTTGGCGACAATCAGGGCGATGAACAGACCAAGCACCCGATGCAGATCGTGCAGCCAGGCATTCATCGCCAGGTCCACCAGAGTCACCAGGGTGGCAATCAGCAGGATGAACACCGGGATGCGCACGTCCGGGCTGATGACATGGCGCAAGGCCGCGATAAGCACATTGGCGCCGAGCAGCACCACGAGGCTCGCCAGCCCCATGCCCAGCCCGTTGGTAGCGGTGCTGGTGACGGCCAGCGCCGGGCACAGCGCCAGCATCTGGGTAAAGACCACGTTCTTGTCCCACAAGCCATCGCGGGTGATTTGTCTTGCGTTCATGGAATCTCTCCTTTGCGCCCATTCTGGCCCCGGTTCCGGCCCAGGTTCCGGCCCTGATTCGGGCCGATCTCCCCGTATCTCAGGCCCAGGGCCGCCTCATTTTTCCTCGCCCAGGAGCCGCGCGCGTTCGTTGGCGAACAGCTCCAGCGCGCGTTTCACGCCATTGACCACCGCGCGCGGGGTGATGGTTGCACCGGTGAACTGGTCAAATACCCCGCCATCCTTCTTCACGGCCCAGCGCGCGGGCTCGGGAGCCGTGAGGGATTTGCCGGCGAAGCCGTGAATCCAGTCGCCCTTGGCGGTTTCGATCTTGTCGCCCAGGCCGGGGGTTTCGGTGTGCTTGAGCACGCGCACGCCCAGAACCTGCCCGTCCGGCGCGATACCGACCACGATATGGATCAGCCCGGAATACCCCGGCTGCGCGAGGCGCAGGACGACCGCTGTCGTCGCCCCCTCCTTGCGCGCACGCCAGACGGTAACCGGCCCCTGCGCGGTATCCAGGCTGAGCGCTTCGGTCGCGAGATCGTTATCGAACGACCCCACCGGCAGAACCTGGGCCAGTGATTCGGTCAAATCGCGCGCTTCGGCGGCGGCAATGGCCGGACGGGTGAGCGCATTGGCGCCCGCGAGCAGCGCGGCAGCCAGAAGTGCGGTGGCACCGAGCAGGACAATCTGGTAATCGAGCCGGTCGCGCAGGGCGGCGAGGTTCATGGGCGAGTCCTCCGGGCAAACCGGGCCGGATGGCCGTAGATGCGCGGGCGCAGGTAACGGTCGATGACCGGCGTGAAGGCGTTCATCAGCAGCACGGCGAAGGCCACCGCCTCCGGATAGCCGCCCCAGGTACGGATCACCCATACCAGCAGCCCGCAGCCAAAGCCGAACAACAGTTGACCGCGCGCCGTGCCCGGCGAGGTGGCGGGGTCGCTGGCAATGAAGAAGGCCCCCAGGATCAGCCCGCCGGCCAGCAGGTGCGTTCCGGCATCGAGATAGCGCGCCGGATCGTGGGCATGCATGAGCATGGCGGGCAGCAGTACTCCGGCGAGCATTGCGACCGGGATGTGCCAACGGATGACGCGCAGGGCGATGAGCAGCACCCCGCCTGCAAGCAGCAACACGGCGGCGGTCTCGCCCAGACTGCCGGCATGCAGGCCGATGAGTGACGCCCCCAGGCCCTGCCCGTGGCTTGCAAGCGCGGCGGGCACATCGATACCGCGCGTGAGCTCGGTCTTGACGTGCCCGAGGGTCGTGGCGCTGGTCAGCGCGTCGAAACCCAAGGGCATCTGCCCCAGAAAGGTGACCCGCGCGCCCTCGACAAACGACAGCGCGCCTGCGCCGAAAAGCGGCGAAGGACCAACCCAGGTGGTCAACTCCACCGGAAAGGAAATCAGCAGCATGACCCGCGCGGCCATGGCCGGATTGAACAGATTCTGCCCGGTGCCGCCGAACACCTGCTTGACCACCACGATGGCGAATACGCTGCCGATCACACCCACCCACCACGGCGCCCAGGGCGGCAGGGTGAGAGCGAGCAGCCAGCCGGTAAGCACGGCGGTACCATCGGCAAGCCCCCGCGCGGCGTCGCGCTGCATCAGGCGCAGGACAAAAAACTCGGCCCCGGCGGCGGACAGCACGGTGACAGCCCATAAAAAAATCGCTGGCCAGCCGTACAGCCAGAAGGCGTACAGGGTAGCGGGGGTCAGGGCGATCATTACCCACAGCATGAGCCGGCCAATGCTGGCGCGGGCATGCGCGTGAGGGGCATGCGCGGCGTATTTCATGCAGAAGACTCCTCGGCCGCCTTCGCAGCCGCTTTGGCGGCGCGGGCCGCATCGGCCTCGGCCTTGGCCCGTTCTCGCTCGGCCTTGCGCCGCGCGGCGGCTTCGGCCTTCTCACGCGCATCGCGCTCCAGGCGCTCGCTGCGCTCCGCCACGAGCTTGCGGATCGACTCCTGGCGCAGGGTATTGCGCTCACGTCGGGTCAGCTCGCCGCGCGCGTAATTGAAATAATGCGACAGCGGGATATGCGCCGGGCAGACATAGCTGCAGGCGCCGCAGGTCAGGCAGTCCTTGAGCCCCATGCCCACTGCCTCGTCCAGTGCCCCAGTACGGATGCGCGCCGACATTTCGAAGGGCATCAGGTTCATCGGACAGGCCGTGACGCACTGGCCGCAACGGATACACGGCGAGGGCGTAGCAGAGGGCAGCTCTGAGGCGTCCAGAGCGAGAATGCCGCTGCTGCCTTTGATGACCGGCACATCCAGCGAAGCCAGCTCCAGCCCCATCATCGGCCCGCCCATCACCAACCGGGCGCTCTCCCCCGAGAGCCCCCCGCACTGCTCGACGAGATACCGCGCCGGCGTGCCAATCAGCGCCTCGACATTGCGCGGTGCACGCACCGCCCCTCCCGCGACCGTGACGATGCGCGAGATCAGCGGCCGACCGTAGCGCAGCGCCTCGTGTACTGCGTAGCAGGTCGCAACGTTGTGCACCAGCACGCCCACATCGGCGCTGCGCCCGTCGGAAGGCACCTCGCGCCCGGTCAGCACCTGGATGAGCTGACGGTCGGAACCCATCGGGTAACGGGTGGGCAGGCGGCGCAGGGCGATATGCGGGAAAGGCGCGGCCGCTTCGCGCATGGCGGCCAGCGCTTCCGGCTTGTTGTCCTCGATGCCGCACAGGATCGTTTCCGCCCCCACCGCGTGGCGGATCAGATTCATGCCGTCGACAATCGCAGCGGCGCGCTCGCGCATCAGGCGGTCATCGCAACTCAAATACGGCTCGCACTCGGAGCCGTTGACCAGAAGCGTGCGAACCTGCGTGCGCAGCCCCAGCGCCATCTTCACCGCCGAAGGAAAGGTTGCCCCGCCCAGGCCGACAATTCCGGCCTCGGCCACCTTCGCCGCCAGCGCCTCCGGCGCCAGGGCGAACGGGTCGGACGGCGGGTCGAGGTCCACCCACTCCTCCAGCCCGTCGCAATCGATACTCACGGTCAGCACGGGCAGACCGGAAGGATGCGGCGCCGGATAGTCGCCAATGGCGATTACCGTACCGGAGGTCGGCGCATGCACCGGCGCACTGATATTGCCCTGGCGCGCGGCAATCATCTCGCCCTTGCGCACCCGCTGGCCGACGGTGACCCGCGGCTTGGCCGGCTGACCGGTGTGCTGGAGCATCGGCACATGCAGGCGCGACGGCAGGGGTAGCGTGAGGATGCCTTCCCGATTGCCCTGCTCCTTGCGCCCCAGCGGGTGCACGCCCCAGCGCAGACGCAGGCGGGTCAGCCAGTCGCGGTTCAGCATGATGCGCCCGCCGTACTCAGGGGCGCATTGAGCACCGGCAGTTCGCGCGGCGGCTTGTGCCAGGTCCAGCTTTGCAGGGTGGCCGGGACCGGCTCCAGAGAAATCGCCAGGGTCGGGCACACATCCACACATTTGCCGCAGCCGGTGCAGGCTTCACGCAACACGTTGTGCACCTGGCGGGTCGCACCGATCACGGCATCGGTGGGGCAGACCTTGAAGCACTTGGTGCAGCCGATGCATTGGGTTTCCTCGATGATCGCCAGCATCGGCACTGTCTCGGCCATGCCGGCAGTGTCCGCCTCCACCCCGAGCAGGGCCGCCAGCTTCTCGACCAGATCGCGCCCGCCCGGCGGGCACAGCGTGACCGGCGCCGCGCCCGCCACCAGCGCGGCGGCGGCCGGCGCGCAACCGGGAAAGCCGCACTGCCCGCATTGCGAGCCGGGCAACAGGGCCTCCACCTCGGCAATCCGTCCGTCCTCCTGCTCCACGCGCAGGAATTTCGCGGCCACGCCAAGCCCAAGCCCGAGCAGCAGGCCCAGTCCCGTCAGACTCAGTACAGCGACCATCGGCGTTTCCTTTACTTGATGTTAAGTCCAGCAAAGCCCATGAACGCCAGGGACAGCAGCCCGGCGGTCACGAAGCCCAACGGAGCGCCGGCGAACAACGCGGGCGCCTCCACGAGCGCCAGCCGTTCGCGCAGCCCGGCAAACAGAATCAGCGCCAGCGAAAACCCCAGCGCCGAACCAAAACCGTAGAGCAGGCTGTGCAGGAAGCCGCCGCCCTCGATGGCGATCAGCAGGGCCACACCCAGCACCGCGCAGTTGGTGGTAATCAGGGGCAGATAGATACCGAGCACCTGATACAGCGCGGGAGCGCTCTTGCGGATGACCATCTCGGTGAATTGCACGGCGGCGGCGATGACCAGGATGAAAGTCAGGGTACGCAGGTATTGCAGGTCGAACGGTGCCAGCAGCCAGTGCTCCAGCATCCAGGCGGAAGCCGAAGCCAGAGTCAGCACAAAGGTGGTGGCCAGGGCCATGCCGATGGCACTGTCGATATTCTTCGACACCCCGAGAAACGGGCACAGGCCGAGGAACTTCACCAGCACGACATTGTTCACCAGCGCCGTGCCCAGCAGGATGAGCAGGAATTCGTTCATGGTCATTTTCCGCAAAGGGCGGATGGCCCTCGTCACGCCCCATCCCGGAGCATGGGCCGTGCCATATTGGCGCACGAAGCGTATGGGTATGCGGCATCCCGCAGCGGCGTGCGATTAAACGGGACGCATCGCCTCTGCCACCGCGGACATCCGCGCCGCGCATGTCCGACAAGCCCCACCCCGCCCCCGGCGTCTTGTCGCAAACGCGACAAGCCCGATGACCTGAGGCTTGATCCGTAGCCACCGAGATCACAGAGGGGTTTTACAAAATGAAGGTTTGCTGGACGGGCGTGCGCGAAGGGAAGGGCCCCCTTGGGACCGCCATGGACTGGCCTGTGGAAGCCGGGTAAATGGGCCAGGGATGGCCCATTTAGTCCCAGCGCGACAGGACGTCGCGTTGGGACGGCCCGGCTGGAGCAGGTCAGGCCAGGGCTTGCCCGAAGGGCGGTCCCGTGGGGGTGTGTTCTTTTGGTTACTTTTCTTGCACAAGCAAGAAAAGTGACTCGCCCGCTTGCGTTGGCGCCTGTTTGAAAGGCTAAGCCTCATGGCGGGCGAAAAAGGGCTCCAACGGTTCTTGAAAGCGGCTTTAACTGGCTGCTGAAAGCAAGCGGATAGGCTGAAAATCAAGGATGCGTTTTTCAGAAAGCGATCAGGACAGGCTTGCGCGCTGTTTCGCCCGCCTCAAGCGGCGCACTTCGAACGGCTTGAATCGCGCGCGGGCGAGTACCTTTCTTTGCTTGCCCAAAGAAAGGTACCAAAGAAAGGGCACCCCCACGGAGGCGCCCTTCGGGCAAGCCCTGGCCGGGGCTGCTCCGACCGGGCCGTCCCAACGCGACATCCTGTCGCGCTGGGACTGAAAGGGCCATCCATGGCCCTTTCACCCGGTCTCCACAACCCCGTCCATGGCGCCTCCAAGGGGGGTAGGAAGCCCCCTTCGCTCAGTTCGGCGCCATCTGTCAGGAAAACCATCGTTTTGCCCCCCTCGCAAGAGGGTGCAGAGAAAGCCCCTCCTCGGCCCGGCTTTTGCTTACTCCCCGTCATCCTCATCCGACCGGATCTGCCGGGGAGATCATCATGCCATCGAGCCGCCTGCCGCCCGACGTGTTCTTCACCACCGTGGAGCAATCCTCGGTGGCCATCTCGATCACCGATGCGCACGCAAACATCCTCTACGCCAACCCCGCGTTCTGCCAGATCACGGGTTATGGCGCCGACGAGGTCATCGGCCGGAACGAGTCCATTCTCTCGTTCAAGACCACCCCCCGGCAGGTGTACGACGAGATGTGGCAGAAGCTGCGCGAACGGACGCCCTGGACCGGGCGGCTCATCAACCGGCGCAAGGACGGCTCGCGCTACCTGGCGGAACTGACCATCTCGCCCGTGCAGGGCAGGGACGGCGATACCGCCTTTTTTCTGGGCATGCACCGCGACGTGACAGCCGAACACAGGCTAAGCCGCGAGGTGCAGAACCAGATGGCGCTGATCGAAGCAGTGGTGGACTCTGCCCCAGTCTCACTCGCGCTGCTCGACGAACAGCGCCGGGTGGTGCTGGATAATATCGAGTACAAAAAACTCGCTGGCGGCTTCAGCGCACCGGAACCCGCGCTGTATCTACTCGATGCGGTACAGGCGCAGATGGGGGCGGAATTCGACGACGCCCGGCGCAGTGGCAGCGGTTTTGTCGGGCGCGAAATCGGGATACCGGATGCCCGTGGCGAAATCACACGCTGGTTCTCCTGCTCGGGAAGCTGGTTCCAGGAAGAGGACGGTAGCGCGGACGCCTTCTTTGCCCCCAATCCGCGCGCCTACCTGTTGCTGGTGATGCACGAGATCACCGACCGCAAGCGCCAGCAGGAAGCCGAACGCATGAACGCACTGCGTGCCCTGCTGGCCGAAGGCGAGCGGGTCCAGCAACTGCGCGAGGCGATGGCAGGGGCAATCTTCCAGTTGCAGGGCCCGATGAATCTCATTACCGCCGCCGCCACCCTGCTCGGGCGGCGCGGCGCGCAGGTCGATGTGAGCGCACTCGATGGCGTGCTGCGCCAGGCGGTCGAGGCCGGCAACCGCGCGCTGTCCATGCTGCGCGAGGCCATGCCGGAGGAAATCGTCGAGGCCGAAGCGCCGCAGAACATCAATCTCTTGCTGCGCGAGGTACTGGGGCTTCTGACCGAACCGATGCTCGCCGCCGGGGTCACGGTGGACTGGCAGCCCGGCGCCGACCTGCCCCCGGTGCGCGGGCGCCCTACCCAGTTACGCAACCTGTTCAAGCAGATCATCCAGAACGCACTCGATGCGATGCAGGAAACCCGCGACGCGCACCGCGTGCTGAGCGTGACTAGCGCGCGCGCCGACGGGCGCGTGCGGGTGTCCATCGGCGACACAGGCGCAGGCATTCCCGAAGCCCTGCGCACCCGGGTGTTCGAGCCTTTCTTCACCACCCGGCGCGGACGCGGCCGGCACGCGGGCATGGGGCTCGCGCTGGCGCAGGACGTGGCGATGCGTCACGGCGCGAGCATCGAGATCGACCCGGCCCCCGCACCGGGTTGCCGCATCCACATCGGCTTTCCCATCCCTTCGCTGGAGCAGGCCGCATGACGACACACTGGAGCCCGCATCCCGGCCGGCGCGACGCGAACGGCGGCGAAGCCCGCCTGGGCTTTCTCGACGAGGCACTGGAGACGCTCTACCGCGTGGGACAGATCCTTTCCCGCTCGCTGGACCTTCAGGAAACCCTCACCGAAATGCTGCGCGCACTCGATGAAGGCGGCTACACGCGCGGACTGGTCACTCTGGCCACTCCGGACGGCGACATGGCCGTGAACGCCGTGCATGGCATGCCCGCCGCACGCGCCGAAAAAATCCGTTACGAGCGCGGCGAAGGCGTGGTCGGCATGATTATCGACCGGGGCCGCCCAGTAGTGCTGGAACGGGTATCCGACGAAAAACGCTTTCTCGGCAAGCTTGGACTGTACGACTTCGGCCTGCCCTTCATCGGCGTGCCCATCCGTGTCGGCGGCGACATCGTCGGCGTTTTCGCCGCCCAGCCGGACACCCCGGCCGACAGCCTGCTCGATGACCGCGCCCGCCTGCTGGAGATGGTCGCCAACCTGATCGGCCAGAGCGTGCGCCTGTCCTGGCAGGTCCAGCGCGAACGGCGCGACCTCACCGAAGAGCGCGATAACCTGCGCCGCACCGTGCGCGGTCAGTTCGGGTTCTCCAATATCGTTGGTCACACCGAACAGATGCAGCATGTGTTCGAGCAGGTCCGTCAGGTCGCCAAATGGAACACCACCGTGCTCATCCGTGGCGAGACGGGCACCGGCAAGGAGCTCATCGCCCACGCCATCCACTACAACTCGCCCCGCGCCAGCGCCGTATTCGTCAAGCTCAACTGCGCCGCCCTACCGGAAAACCTGCTCGAATCGGAGCTGTTCGGCCACGAAAAAGGTGCCTTCACCGGCGCCGTCGCCCAGCGCAAAGGCCGCTTCGAACAGGCCGACGGCGGCACCCTGTTCCTCGACGAGATCGGTGAAGTCTCACCCGCCTTCCAGGCCAAGCTGTTGCGCGTGCTGCAGGAAGGCGAGCTCGAACGGGTCGGCGGCACCCGCACCATCAAGGTCGATGTACGCCTGATCGCCGCCACCCACCGCGACCTGGAAACCGATGTCGAGGCCGGCAAATTCCGCGAGGATCTCTACTACCGTCTCAACGTCATGCCCATCCACGTCCCCGCCCTGCGCGAGCGTCTGGAGGACATCCCCGAAATCGCCCGCTTCCTGGTCGGCAAGATCGGCCGCGCCCAGGGCCGCGAACTCTCCATCACCGACAGCGCCCTGCGCATTCTCCTGCACCACGACTGGCCCGGTAACGTGCGCGAACTGGAAAACTGCCTCGAACGCGCGGCGGTGATGAGCGAAAACGGCGTCATCGACCGTGACCAGATGCTGATGACCGGCGTCGAGGACGGCATGGGCAAGGGCGCCCCACTCACCCTGACCCGTCCCGGCCTCGATCTCGACGATCCGGACATGGACGAACGCGAGCGGGTCATCGCCGCGCTGGAACAGGCCGGCTGGGTTCAGGCCAAAGCCGCGCGCCTGCTCGACATGACCCCGCGCCAGATCGCCTACCGCATCAAAATCCTCAACATCCGGGTGAAACAGTTCTGATGAAAAACCTCGACCCCGCCGACCCGCGCTATACCCTGGGCCATGCCACCATCGACCGGACGCATGCGGAGTTCATCGAACTCGTCAAGCGCACAATCGACGCCGACGGCACCGCCTTCCCCGCCCTGTTCGACGCCCTGTACGCCCACACCCGCGAACACTTCGCCGCTGAAGAAGCCCTGATGGTCAAAAACGCCGCACCGGCCACACAGGAGCACTGCGCCGAACACGGCCGCATCCTGGCCGACATGCGCCGCTTCAACGAACGCATCCTCGCCGGACGCCCGATGATGGCGCGCGCCTGGCTGCGCGACACCCTGCCGGACTGGTTCGCCCTGCACACCACAACGCTGGACAGCGTACTCGCCGCCCATCTGCACCGCCTTCAGGCGGGGCAATAGCCCCACCAAGCCGCCCCCGCCCGCACACCCGCCCCCTGCGCCGGCTTGCATATTCTTATTGTCAGGGCGCCGCACAAGGCAGAAGGGCGCGACCGGGGAGCGCAGCACCTATCGATCCGCTACGGCGGGCGGCTCGTCGAAGCCGGTATCGAACCCTCCGTCGGAAGCGTGGGGGAGCGCAACGACAATGCCCTGTCCGAAACCATCAACGGCCTGTACAAAACCGAGCGGGTCCACAAACCGGGGCGGTTCACCCAGCAAACCCAGAATACCGTCAGCGGCTAAAGGAGAAATGACTCATGCAACTGCACACGCCCAAACAAGAAGCCCTCAACCATCCAGCGCCAGCCGGATACCGCCGACATGGAAGAGATCATGTACCGGCTCGATGTGCTGGAGAACATCCGACGTGGCCAGAAAGATGCCGAAGAGGACAGAACCACACCCGCTGAACAGGTGCTGCGAGATATTCAGGCAGGGTGAAGTGGACCGACCACGCCTTGACCCAGCTTCGTCATATTCACGATAACATCGCCCAGGATTCGCCGCTGTACGCCAAGCGGGTTTCGGAAGCCTTGGTGAACAAAACCATCGGACTGGATGAGCCGCCCCACAAGGGGGGCAAGGTGCCGGAATTGAACGACACAAAATCAATGACTCTGAACCCATTGATTTTGGCGGCAAGGGGCGATTCACTGGCAAGTGAATACGTGCTGCGGCCATGGTCCATTTCCTTGCCTGGGCGGTGCGGACTGAATTGGACGGCCAGTGCGTCAATGAACAGGCGGCTAGTGAGTGCCATAATAATCGCGCACCTGTTCCAGAATCTGATTACGCCGATATTGCCAGAAGCCCAGCGCGCCTTGGGAGAGCTCCAATTCCCAGTGGTTGCCGATCTTCTGGGCGCTCCAGAATCCTGCATCAATGGGTGCGATCAGCACGGGGGCGTCATCATGCGCCAAAGGCACTAGACGACCGCCGTTTTCGAGCTGATATTCGACCTTGATCGGCCCATCGGCATCGGTGAAGGCATTGATCCGAAGCGCTGCCGGATAGGCGGCGATCAAGGTACACAGGGCCAGCAGGAGCACCAGGGCGGTCGCTTCGATCTTGTGCAGACGGCTACGGGCCAGCAAGGGGTAGACCAGCAGAGCCAGTCCTACGGCGCTGGCGCCAAGCCATGGCCATGGCGCGGATTGCACATATCCCCAGGAAGCGAATGCGGTGCTGTCCACCAAGGCGTAGGTTGCCAGCATGGCCATGAGCACAATCACAAAAGCCGCCTCGGGAACTTGGGTCAGATCGCTGCTTTGCGCCGGTCCGAGTTTTGTACGCGGTGGGGTTTCGGAAATCGTGACCGGCACGCCGACCTGTTCGAACCGGCGCAACAGGGGGTGGGAAGCCCGAAGCCGCCCCAGATCATCCATCGTCAGCGCCGACCATTGCAGCGGGATGGTCTCATGGGTGGTCCTCTCGGATTGCCAATGGGTTATGTGGACCTGACGTCGGTTGCCGTCGGTACTCAACAGCGATAGCAAGGCTTCTCGCCGCTGCGGGCCGGCATGCAGCACGGCCTGTTCGATCTGATTCCAGGCCAACGGCCAGCTCTTTTCCAGCTGTCGGCCCAGCCAGCCCCCGAGCCCTGATTCCAGCGTGATACCTTGGGTATCGAGCCGCAGCCGTGCATCCCGTTGATAACGCAACATCAGCGGCAGGCTGATCAACAGACCGACGGTTGCCAAAACAAAAAACACGGGCATCTGCGGCTTCTCGGCCAGCCCTTCGAGTATCAGACCGGGCAGGGTGGCAAGTGCCTTGCCCTGTATCAGCCAGGCGGCGAGAGTGAGCCACAGCGGCAGCAGGCTAATTATCAAGGTCATCCCTAACAGGGCCTTGTTTGCCTGACGGCGTCGAAAAACCAGTTCTTCCATGAAGCCGACTCCAAATAAACGGCTTAAAACCTCGAAATCCACTTTAGCTGTTGTTTTTCGAGGTGTCCAAACGAGGGATATTATAGCGGAGCACTGCTACAAGTGCTGGATCCCGGACAGTTATATTGATACTAGACGCCAACTAACGTGCTAGATAACCGGCCGCCGGAGCGCGCCGCGCGGAAGGAACCAACAAGCGCAGCTTGTTGGCGGTCCGGTTGATCGGCAGGTTAGCTGTCGCATCCCGGACGATTGTACGGTCTTCGGTGGAATAGCTGAGGATGGGAAGCATACCAGTCTTTCATGGCCTGCATAGGCGTTTTGCTTTTAAGAGCTGACTGAGGCAATTGATGGTTGTACA